>DYJA01000020.1 GCA_020723345.1 Candidatus Aquidulcis sp.
CCCTGATCTTCTTCAACGTGGGAATGGCACTGGTCATCTCGCTGCTGACCACCAGCATCAACAAAACTGCGGGCTCCATCTTTCGCGCGCTGTGGCTCTTGCCGCGCATCACCCCCGCCGTGATCTATGTCATCATGTTGCAGTACATGTTGGCGGACGCGCCCTCCGGTATTCTCAGTCAAGTCGTGACCGCGTTGGGCGGACCCGCGAAAAACTGGCTCTATTCGTACCCGATGGTGGCAGTCGTCATCGCGAATGGTTTGATCGGCACGTCCTTCGGTATGATCATCTTCACTTCCGCGATTGAATCCATTCCGCCGGAATATATGATGGCAGCGCGCGTGGATGGCGCATCGGCTTGGCAAATCATTTGGCGCATCACGATTCCGCTCATTCGGTGGCCCCTGCTTTTCGTCACCGCGTATCAAACGTTGTCGCTCTTGACTTCGTTCGAACAAATTTTGCTTTTGACCGGCGGCGGTCCCGGATTTTATACCACCGAAGTTTGGGCGTTGTACGCCTATCACACCGCGCTCTCCAATTATTGGGGCAACACCGAGTTCGGTTTCGGCTCGGCGTTGGCGGCAATTTTGGTTGTCCTCGGAATCATCGCGTCGGTAGTTTATCTGCGCGTCTTTCGATTCAACGAAATGGTCGCCGAGCCCAAGATCGAAGTGCTATAGGGAGATTTCGCCATGCCTAATCGTCTGCGTTCCGCGATCCCGTACGTTCTCTTGATTTTGCTGACGACGCCGATTCTCGTCGGCTATCTGTGGCTTTTCATCTCTTCGATGTCTGCGCGTACGTATGGCTTGCGTCCAGAGGGCTTGACTTTGGAGAACTGGCGCTTTCTCGTCGAGCCGATCCGGAGTCGTCCCAGCATCTGGCAGGTGTTGCTCAGCACGCTCGCCTTTGCGATCCCCCTCGGACTTTTGGACGTAACAATATCTTCGATGGCGGGCTACGCGCTCTCGCGTCTCCGATTTCCGGGGCGGCGAATGTTCTTATCGTTCACCATCGTTCTGCATGCTTTTCCCAGCGCGACGCTTTTGATCGCGATCTTTTTCGTCTTGCGCGCGATCAAACTCTACGATTCGATCCTGGGTGTCGTCCTGGTCAGCGTCTCGCTGGGCTTGCCGCTCGGCATTTGGCTGATGAAAGGTTTTTACGACAACGTTTCCTGGGACATCGAAATGGCGGCGCTGATTGACGGCTGCTCGCGTCTGCGAACCTGGTGGTCGGTCGTCTTGCCGATCATTCGACCGGGACTTGCCGCGCTGCTGATCTTTTCGTTTCTGGGCGGCTGGGGCGCGTACATCATCCCCTACACCTTTTTGGTGACCGCCACGATTCAACCCATCTCGGTCTTTTTGCAAAGTCTGACCGGCGATTACACCTTTGTCAATTACGGCGTGGTGACGGCGGTGGGCTTGTTCCAACTTTTGCCGGTCTTGCTCTTTTATCTGTTCACTCAACGCTACCTGCTGAATCTGTACAGCGGCGGGATGAAGGGAGGCGCGTAGATGGAAATCGCATTGGATAATCTCAGCAAGCATTTTGGCAAGGTCAAAGCGGTTGACGAAGTGAGCATCAAAGTGCCGGATGGCGAATTCGTCGCGCTCCTGGGTCCTTCCGGTTGCGGCAAGACGACGCTGCTGCTGATGCTCGCCGGAATTTACAAGCCGACGACCGGCACGATTCGCTTTGGCGAGAAAGTGGTCAACGATCTTTTGCCCAAGGATCGCAAGATCGGAATGGTCTTTCAGAGTTACGCGCTCTATCCGCACATGTCGGTCTACGAGAACATCGTTTTTCCGCTGCGCCTGCAACGCCTCCCCGCGAACGTTGTGCGCGACCGCGCGCACAAGATGGCGGAGTTGGTGCAAGTGCAAGGGCTTTTGGATCGCAAGCCGGGGCAACTCTCCGGCGGTCAGCAGCAGCGCGTCGCGCTTTCGCGCGCGTTGATCAAAGAGCCGGATCTGTTGTTGCTCGACGAGCCGCTGTCGAACCTGGACGCCAAACTGCGGATCGCGATGCGCGCGGAGATCAAGCGTTTGCAGAAAGACTTGGGCATCACCACGATTTTCGTCACGCACGATCAACTCGAAGCGATGACGATGGCGGATCGGATCGCGCTACTGAACAACGGCAAACTCGTCGCGTACAGTCAGCCGCACGATCTGTACGATCGCCCCAAGACGCTCTTCGCCGCCGAATTCATCGGCAGCCCGCCAATGAACTTTTTGAGGATTCGGATCGAGGAAAAGGACGGCGGCGTGGCACTCGCAGGCGAAGGTATCCAAATGCCGCTGGCCGGCGAGATCGCGCAAAAGGTAAAATCGCTCGGAGGCGGACGCGAAGTTATCCTGGGAATTCGTCCCGAAGACATCACCGTCGCGACCGACTCGGGCGACGCGAAAGCCGAAGTCTACATTATCGAGCCGCTCGGACGCGATATGCTGGTCGATCTGCACGTGCAAGCCACGCCCGTACGCGTTCTCGCCCCGCCGACCTTCAACGCGCCAATCGGCGCGTCGGTCGCGCTGACGATGGATCGCACCAAGATTCATCTCTTCGATCCACAAACGGAGCAGGCGCTGTTGAATTGAGACACAGACCTGTCAGGTCTTGGAGACCTGACAGGTCTTTTGCAAAAAGGATCACACCTCATGACAACACTCAACGGATCGCGCGTGCCGAAACCGCGCCAGAGTCGCACGACGCGCGATCTCGCCGCGCGGTACGCGCCGCTGATTTACTTTGATCGCAAAGAACCATTTCTGCCGCTCGCCGGCGGTTACACGATTTTCACGCAAGACGGCGAGTCGCCTTCGTTCCCGCGTCGCATCGAATTGCGCGGACGCGCGCCCGCGCCCGCCGCGTTCGCCGTCGAGTACGCGATCTGGTGGGACTGGGACATCGGGCATCTCTACGAGTTGGAACACACGTGGACGTACGTCGGCGCGAATGGCAAGGTCGTTTTCGCCGAAGCGAGTTGGCACGGCGGTTTCAACGCGATGACGCGCGACGACGGCAAATTCCGTGTCGTCGCGCGCGACGGCGCGCATCCGGTCGTCTATTCCGAGCCGGGCAAACACGCGTTCGCGGCGAAACCCGAAATTCTTTTGGAACAGCGACGCGCGAAAACGCTGGCGAGTTGCGGCAAGCGCGCTGGCACCGGCGGACTGTGGGTGACGCCGCTGTTCCAAGATATTCTCGCGCGGCGCAAGAATCCGCAAGTAGACGCGCGCGTGACCGCCTACTTGAAGAAATTCGCGTTTACCCCGGCGTTTGTCTGGAACAAAAAATTTCTCGTCACCAAAGATTTGCTCATCCCCTGGCAAACCTTGTTCGAGTGGGTACCCGCGCGAATGGATTGGTGGATCGCGCGGTTGAAGCACCGCCGTGGATTAGAAATCGGCGTCTCAACAAGGTGAAAATCGGTTGCAAACCGATTAGATTTCAACCCGATTCCATCGGGTTTTTACCTGTTTGAGACCCCGAATTGCATTCGGGGGCGCGTCTATGAATCGCAGGCATTTTATCATTGGCGTGATCGGAGTTGCGGCAACCGGGCTTGTGGGCTGGTTGCTTCGCCCCGTTCGCCGCTTGGAAAACGAAAACAATCGAATGGAGAAAAGCAGAATGAATTCGCCTCGCCGTTACCTCAACATCGCGCATCGCGGCGCGTCGGCGTACGAGCCGGAGAATACTCTGCGCGCGTTTCGCCGCGCGATCGAACTGGGCGCGGATATGAGCGAATTGGACGCGCATCTCAGTAAAGATGGTCACGTGATGATCATGCACAACGCCACCGTCGAAAAGACGACGAACGGACGCGGCGCGATCCGCGAAATGACGTTGGCGGAATTGAAACGCCTCGACGCCGGAAAAGGCGAACAAATTCCGACGCTGCCCGAAGTAATCGATCTGGTGCGCGGCAAGAATGGCTTGTACATCGAACTCAAAGGCGAAGGGACGCCGCCCGCCGTCGTCAAAATCTTGCGCGACCAAAATTTCACCGAGCGTCGCCAGGTGATCGTCGGTTCATTCCTCGCGCCGCTAGTGCAAGAGGTCAAAGAACTCGCGCCGGAGATCGCGACTTCACTGCTCGTCGGTCCCGTTTTCCCCGCCGATCAATTGATCGCGATGACACGCGCCGTCAATGCCGATTACGTGCATTTGTGTTGGGAGAATCGTCATCCGACGCCGCACAAGTTGTTGACGCCGGAACTCTTGAGCGCGCTGCGCGCCGCGCGTTTGGGCATCGTCTTGTGGCACGAGGAGCGACCGAGCGAGTTGGAAGTTCTCCGCACGCTGGACGTGGACGCGATTTGCACGAACACGCCGGATCAATTGTGAATGTGCGTGATTTCGGTGTCAACGAATGAAGGAACGAATAAACGAATAGCGCGCGCCGGGATTGCGTCATTCGTTTATTCGTTCGCGATTCGTTGACACCCAATCGCAAAAGGGTCCTCTACATGAAATCTGAATTGATCGCAATTCTAATGGTTCTGACTTGCTCCTTGATCGCGTGCGCGACGAGTACGCCCGCGCCGCCCACGCCGACCGGCGCGCCAGCCCCCGGCATCTTGGTTCTGGAAAAAGAGATCACGCTCCCCGCCGACGGTCAAGTCGCGCTGGCGGTACGCGCGAGCGCGCCCGGCGCGGCGTGGAATCGTCTCGACGCGGAAGCCGCGACGATTTCGGTTCACGTGGACGGCGCGTACAAGTCGGATGTCGTTTTGTTTCGCGGCGAGACCGCGTTCACGTACGAAACACTCGTCGGCGAGTTGCGCGCGGGTAAGCATCACATCGCGATTTATCGCGAGCCGACGAAATCCGCCGCGCACGCGACTCAGGTGCGCGTGGACGAAATCGCCGCGCGCGTCTTTGCGCGTACCGATCCGCTGTACCAGGTGATGGCGCACGCGCCGATCCTGTACGGGCGCGACGAATCGCGTTCCAGCGACACGCCGCTTTTCATGTATCACGAGATCACGCGCGACGCGAGCGCGACGACGATTCAGTACACGATCATTTTCAGCAACGAAGATGGCGGCACGGCGGCGGACGCGTTGATGGCGCGCTGGGGGCGGCTGACCGATATCGAGTGGGTGTATCGCGTGACGCTAAACGCAAACGGCGAAATCACGCGCGAGGAATTTCAAGACAAGGAGCACAAGACCGCGCTTTTTCGCGGAACGAAAGAAAGACAACATCCTTTCTTGAAAGACGTGACGCGGAACAATCTCTTTGCCGATACCGGCATTTCGGCTTGGCGTTTCGCGCTTGTCCCAACCGAAACCTTGCCCGACGCGGCGCGCGAAGAAATGATGGACCAACATCCCTGGATGTATCGCGTGATGGCGGAGGAATGGGAGCGCGAGAAACAATCGCTGACTGAACGCGCCGCCGATCCGGACACGCGCGCGGTGAGCGATCCGCGCAATTATCTGTACGTCGAATTTCGCAGCAACCCCGCGAGTCCGACGTGCGATGCGAAACTCGCGTTCGAGGCAAAACTGCGCGGGAGTGATCGCTGGTACGCGTCCGATCACGCGACCGATAGTTTGCGGATTCAGAGCCAGGGCTGGCGGCGCGGCGCAATCGAATTGCCGCCGGGGACATCGGAGGAACAGATCGAAGCGTTGCGATTCGTCGCGTATCCCGGCAAAAATTCGCCGAACTGCGCGCTGACGCTGACGGATGTGCGAAAAATTTTTCTGCTGAATCAAGATTACGCGCCGGGTTCGTCGCTGTTGACGTGGCGCGGTCAGCAAGTCTTGGACGCCGATGACTCGACGCCTGCCCCGGCAAATTTCGTGGCGCCGGTTCACTGACTCGGACAAGCCGAAATCCAAATGGAACCGCAAAGGCGCGAGGGTCGCGAAGATTCATGACGCGCTGCCTAATTTGGACGACGTGTTGACAGATACGCAAGCAGTCGCGGCGTTTGAAACCCGGGAACACAACGGCTATCGCTTCGCGTCCTATCGAGCGTTTCACGCGGAAGGACACATCGAAGCGTTGTTCTACAGCGTAGATGACGGGCGTCATCGTTTCCTGTACGCGACGGACACAGGACCATTTCCCGAAGCGACATGGCAAGCGCTGGCGGGGCAAATGCTCGACGCGATCGTGATAGAGGAAACGATGGGATCCGGCGAATATCCGCAGCACATGAACGCGCAAAAATTTCTAGCGCGCTATCGCCGATTGCAAGAAGAGGGAATGCTCCGACCTGGCAGCAGAATGATCGCAACTCACATTTCCCACAACTGGAAGTCGGTCAAGTAATAGTGCGTTGACCGAGACCTGACGGGTTTCCAAAAACCTGTCAGGTCTACGCGGCGATTACTGGACCGATGCTCTAGAGAGAATTTTGGCAAAGGCGCCCTCACGCGTTTACCACTTTTTGTATCCCTCGCTCATGCCGCGATATTCAATGAACGGCTCGTTGATCAGTTTGGTTTTGAGCGCGATCTCGCATGATTCTTCGAGGGTCGAGGACCAGTGGAACGCCTCGTCGAGCGTTTGACCGATCGCGAAACTGCCGTGCCCGCGCAGCATGACGATCTTGTACTCCGCTAACGTCTTCGCCAGATTGTTCGCCATCTCCGGCGAACCCGACGCGAATTCTTCCCAGATGACGGGCACTTTTTTCAACAAGTACGACGCCTCGTTATCGATCGGAATGATCTCGTCGCGCGAAAGCGAGAACGCGATCGCGGTGCGCGGGTGGCAGTGAACGATCGCGAGCGCCGGAGTCGTTTTGTAGATTGTGCGATGGATCAAAAGTTCCGACGACGCGAGCGCGACGCCGCTGTCGTTCTTTTCCAAACCAGTTTCAATCAAGTCGTGCGGCGCAAGCCGCCCCAGCATCGCGCCGCGCCGCTTGATGATCACGCGGTCGCCGAACCGCACGCTGAGGTTGCCGCCGTGCGAACTGACCATGTCCGCTTCAAACAAATCGCGCCCGATGTCGCGAAACATTTCGTAGACGCGTTCGTCAATCATAGCGCTCCCAACTCCAATTCTTCTAGTTTCGCGCGCCGCGGCACACCGCGCTCATCCCACCCGCGCGCGCGATAATACTCTTTCAGCATCGGTTCCAGTTGGTTGACCCAGCCCTTGCTCGGTCCATCGCTCACCGGCTCTTTGAGCAAGCGCGGCGGCAGCGTGTCATCCGCGTTCGTGAATCCCTCGCGCAGATTGTACAATCGCTCCAAGTTCCACACACGCTCCCCGACGCGAATCAAATCGCCGGTCGCGTACTTGACGCCGGTGACCGCCGAGAGCGTGCGCGCGAAATATTCTTCGGCGACGCCCAGGTTGGTGAACTTGCAGACGACGAGCGAATCAATCGCCGCGGACGCGTTCTGATGCAGAATCACGTACGATGATTTGCCGTACACCTGGAACCGATCGATCAACTTGGGTAAGCCCAGCACTTCCAAGCCGAGCATGTTGCCGCGCATGTGACACGCGCCGCGGTTCGACGTCGCGTACAGCAAACCCTGCCCTTGCAAACCGCGCGGATCGTACGCCGGCATTTCCAAACCTTTGACGCTCATCGAAAGTTCGGGCGCGCCATACTTCTTCGCGAGCCGCAAACTTCCGTCGGCAAGTTCAGCGCCGAGACCGCGCCGCGCGCCCAGCGCTTCGAGCGTCGGCGCGAGCAAGTCCGCGCGTCCGAACCGCAAATCGGAATCGAGCAAACCCTTCTCGGTCAACTCCATCGCGCAGCCAAGCGTCGAGCCCGCGGAGATCGTGTCCAGACCCAGGTCGTTGCAAATCGCGTTCGCTTCGATGATCGCCGCGAGATCGTCCACGCCGCACTGCGCGCCAAATGCCCACGTCGTTTCAAATTCTGGCCCTTCGACTCCGCCTTCGGCGCCGCTCAGGGCGCCTTCGATCTTGTCGGTCTTGCTGACGCGCGTGCAGCCGATCGGGCAAGCCCAGCACGCGGCATTCTTGACGAGATATTTTTCCGCGAGCGTCTCGCCGGAGATCGCTTCGGCGCGCTCAAATTGCGATTGTTGGAAATTGCGCGTGGGCAGCGCGCCGATATGGTTGACGATGTTCAACACGACCGCGGTGCCGAACTCGGGCAGCGCCTGACTGGTCAACGGGCTTTGGCGCAGCAGCTTGCGCGCTTCGTACAGCATAAACTTGAATTGTTCCTGATCCAACACCTGGGGGCGCGCCGTGCCTTCGACGACGATCGCTTTCAAGTTTTTGCTGCCCATCACCGCACCGGGACCGCCGCGGGCGAGCGAACGTTCGCCGTCGTTCATGATCGCGGCGATGCGGCTCTGATTTTCGCCCGCGGGTCCAATGCAAAGCACGTTCCGTTTGTTGTTGTTCTGCCCCAGGGTTTGCGTCGTCGCGCGCACGCGCTGTCCCCACACATGCCGCGCAGCGAGAATCTTCGCGCCCGCGTCTTTGATTTCGATGTAGACCGGCGCGGGCGCGCGCCCGCGCACGATGAGCGCGTCGTAGCCGGTCTTTTTGAATTGCATTCCCCAGTAGCCGCCCGAATTCGCGTCGAGCACCGTGCCCGTGAGCGGACTTTTCGTGCTAACCGAAAAACGATTGCTGGTCTGATAACCGGTCGCAGTCAGCGGACCTGTCGCAAAAATCAAAACGTTCTCCGGCGAAAGCGGAGCGACGCCGGGACCAACCGCGTCCCACAACAGGCGCGCGCCCAAACCGCGCCCACCTAAAAACAATCGTGCCGTCTCCTCGTCGAGCGGATAATTCTTGATCGCGCCCTTGCTCAAATCAATATCGAGTACTTTGCCTGCCCAACCGTGCATCATGATCCTTTCAGGTTGTATTTCCGCCACTCCCAATCGGTGGAAAGATTGCGATTTCGTCGTCGGCGGTCACGCGCGTTGCGAGCCCGCGACCCAGTTCGATGGCTTGTCCGCCGATCAGGCCGCGGACGTGATCGCGCACGCGAGCGCCGTCCCAGATTACCGCGTGCAATCCTGGGTTGTCGCGGCACAGCGATGCCAAAACATCGCGCGCCGTCACGCCGTCCACGCTTATTTTAGGATCGCGCGCGCGTCGCCGCAATCCGCCGAACAGTCTTACGGTTGCCATTCAAACGTCACGGCATCACGACGCCAATCGTCAGCAAGAGATTCGCGTACACCCGTTGCTCGCCGGTGGCGATGACGAGCGCGGTGTTCGGTTCGCGCGCGGCGTCGTAGAATTCGAAACGTCCCAGCGGTTGCAGCGCGATTTCTTTCGGCAACAGTTTGCGAAACTCTGCGAAAATGGGCGGCTCGTCACCAGACGCGGGCGACATGACTTGCGCCGCTTCGATCGGGATGACGTCGACCAGCACGCGCAGCACATCGGTGACCGCGACCAATCCGGGCGCGAGGTTTAGGTATACGCGCCGGGCAGTTGGATTCGCCCCCGTGCCGAACGGGAAATTGCCGTCGGCGATCAGAATCTGGGCGCCGTGCCCCGCGCCGCCCAGCGCGGCGAGAATTTCAGGATGAAGTAGTTTGGTCTTGAGCATTTTTCATCACCTGGCTAAAGCGCGCGTACGCGTCGTCCCACGCGCCGGTCGCGCGCGGTTCGTAGGTCTCGAGCGGGAACGTCGCGCGCACGATCGCGCGCGCGTCGTCCCAGGACGCGAATTCGCCGAGCGCCAACGCTTGCGCCAGCAGGTTGCCAATCGCCGTCGCCTCGACGGGACCCGCGTAGACCGGTCGCGCGCACGCATCCGCGGTGAATTGGCAGAGCAGTTCATTCTGCGAACCGCCGCCGACGATGTGAATCGCTTCGAGCCGATAACCCAGGATGCTTTCGAGTTGTCCCAAGGTCGCGCGATATTTCAGCGCGAGTCCTTCCAGCGCGACGCGCGCGAATGTGCCGGGGTCTTGCGGAACCGGTTGCCCGGTCGACGCGCAGAACTGCGCGATCGCTTGCGGCATGTCGTCGGGATTCAGGAACGCCGCGTGATCGGGGTCTACCAACATCTGGAACGGCTGCGCGCGTTCGGCGAGCGCGACGATCGCATCGTACGACAGATCGTTGCCGCCGCGCGCCCACGCGCGCCGACATTCCTGAACCAACCACAACCCGGCGATGTTTTTCAGCAGACGAAATGTGCCGCCGACTCCACCTTCGTTTGTAAAGTTGAAATCGCGCGTCGCGTCGTTGATAACCGCGTTCGGCGCGACGACGCCCATCAGCGACCACGTCCCGGAACTGATGTACGCAAAGCGCTCCGTGCGCGCGGGAACCGCCGCGACCGCCGAGCCGGTATCGTGACACGCGGGCGCGATGACCTGGGTCGCTTGCAGACCGGCGTGATCGGCGAACGCCGGAAGCAGCGCGCCAATCTTCGTCGTCGGCGGAATCACGCGCGGCAGAATATCGCCGGGCAGTCCCACGCGTCCCAGCATCTCTGTCGCCCAAGCGCGCTGGCGCGAATCGTAGAACTGTGTCGTCGTCGCGATCGTGAACTCACCTAGTTTTTCGCCGGTGAGCCAGTAATTGAATAGATCGGGCATCATCAAGAGCGTGCGCGCGCGCGCAAGCGCGGGCGAATCGCGCATCGCAAACAACTGATAGAGCGTGTTCAGTTGCATGAACTGAATGCCGGTCGTCGCAAAGACCTGCGCGCGCGGCACGCAATCGAACACGCGCGCCATGACGCCGTCGGTGCGATGATCGCGATAGTGGTACGGGTTGCCGATCAGCGCGCCGTCCCGATCGAGCAGTCCGAAATCTACGCCCCAGGTGTCCACGCCGATACTCGCGATCGCGCCGCACTGTTTCGCCGCGAGTTGAACGCCGATCAGGATTTCGTCGAACAGGCGTAGCGCGTCCCAATGCAAATGACCCGCGACGCGCACGGCGCGATTCGGAAAACGATGGACTGGCGTCAACGCCAACTGCATCCCCTCCAATTTTCCGACGACCGCGCGTCCGCTTTCCGCGCCTAAATCAATCGCGACAAAATTTTTTGGCATGGGTCTCAACTCACCATAGTTTCGCATTCATCTCGCCGCCGTTCCAAGTACAGCAGCGGCACCGGACGATCGATGAGACTGGATGTGAAAAGATTTTATCGGAAAAAGGCGATTTTCGCAAAAAAGGATTCGCGGAGTAGGATGGAGTCGGAGACCAACTCCATCCTACCGCGTTGTCCATTTGTCGTTGCGAGCGGTCTTTGCGAAGCAAGCGCGACGAATACAGGCGGCGGCTTGCACGATGTGCTCCATTTGAATGGCATCTGGGTTGCCCTGACAAAGCGCAAGGAGATCGGGCGCCGTTATGTGTTGCTTGTCAACCTATCTATATTAGACATTATCGGAAATAAACCCAATCCAGAATTTGGACACAGATTAACACAGATTAACACTGATCTCTAGGTTTTCAATCTGTGTGCATCTGTGTTTATCAGTGTCCAAAATTATTTCCGATAAAGTCTATTATCCACTCAATCATCAAATTTATTCTCCTGGCAGGATCATGCTTTAATTTTGTTTCGCTAATGGAAATACTAAACAGCCAAACTTGATTTTCATGCAAAATACCATAGAATATCGCTGATTGTTACTCCAGTTATTGGAAAAATAGACGCGCTACAGCTGGCGACCGACATTTATACACGAAGGATTGGAAAAATGGGTTTCGTTGACCATTGTTCTCAATCGTGAAATTGCAAGCCGCGCGACGCGCTGGTCCCAACGCGCGCAAGTCCTGACTGCCGCTCACGGAGCGGATGCGTGCGTGATGGGTGGAATCGCGGCAGTGTACCAGCGCATTCTGAGCCAGCCCAATTTATCTCAAAGGATTTGCTGATGCCACCCTACTTGCTTGGAATAGACATCGGAACGACCGGGGCAAAAGCGCTGTTGCTCGATGTGGCTAATGATGTTGCGCAAGCCAGCGCCACGACGGAATACCCAACGCTCACCGCTCACCCGTTATGGGCGGAACAGAATCCGGTAGATTGGTGGGCGGCGACGGTCGCAAGCATTCGCGCGGTTCTTCGTGGCGATACCATCCAGCCCCAGCAGGTGATCGGCGTTGGACTCACGGGGCAGATGCATGGGCTGGTGTTGCTCGACAAGCAGGGTCGCGTGTTGCGTCCTTGCATCATGTGGAACGATCAACGCACCGGCGCGCAGTGCGCGGCGATCACCGAAAAAATCGGCGCGCCCAGATTACTGGAACTGATTGCGAACCCGGTGCTCCCCGGTTTCACCGCGCCGAAAATTATCTGGGTTCGCGAGAATGAGCCGAAGGTGTATGCCGAAGTTGCGCGCATCTTGTTGCCGAAAGATTACATTCGGTTTTGCCTAACCGGCGCATTCGCGACTGATGTCTCCGACGCATCAGGGACTGCGTTGTTCGACGTGCAACACCGTCGCTGGTCGTCCGAGATGTTGGCGGCGCTGGACATCCCGAGCCAGTGGTTGCCGGAAAGTTTTGAATCGACTATTCCCAGCACCCAGATCTCGGCAGCCGCTGCAAGCGAAACCGGTCTCGTCGAAGGAACGCCCATTGTCGGCGGCGGCGGCGATCAAGTCGCGCAAGCGGTGGGTGCTGGGATCATTCGCTCGGGGATTATTTCGGCGACCCTGGGAACTTCGGGTGTGGTTTTCGCTGCGGCTGAAACATTTTTGGCTGAACCGGAGGGTCGGCTGCACACGTTTTGCCATGCGGTGCCGGGCCAGTGGCATTGGATGGGCGTCATGCTATCGGCGGCGGGTTCGTTGCATTGGTTTCGCGATTGCTTGGCAGAAACCGAAATAGCGCGCGCGAAAGAAACGGGCGCCGATGTTTACGATTTGTTGACCGCTCGAGCAGCGCAAGCCCCCGCCGGTTCGGAAGGACTGATCTTCTTGCCATACCTCTCCGGCGAGCGTACGCCGTACAGCGATCCCGACGCGCGCGGCGTCTACTTTGGCTTGACACTCCGGCATACCAAAGCGCATTTGATCCGAGCCGTCTTGGAAGGCGTGGCGTACGGTTTGCGCGATTCGCTCGAATTGACGCGCGCGCTGGGGCTGCAAGTCACCCAACTGCGCGTTTCGGGTGGCGGCGCACGCAGCGCGCTGTGGCGTCAGATTCTCGCGGACGTGTTTGACACAGAGATCGCCTTGGTCAATGTACCGGAGGGCGCGGCGTTTGGAGCGGCGCTACTCGCCGGTGTCGGCGTTCGCGTCTATGAGGATTTGCAGGACGCGTGTGCGCGCACGGTTCGGACGATCGAACAGACAAATCCAGACGCCGACACGCAGAAGTACGCCGCCTATTATCCAATTTATCGCGCGCTGTATCCTGCGCTGGCGCCCTTGTTCAAGCAAGTGAGCGCGTCTGTCTCTTGATGGTGATTTGACAGATAGGAGGAAAACATAATATTACAACGAGACTTTACTACGAGCTTTCGGTGATAGTAAGCGGCTTACTAATTTCGGGACTACCTCCACAATTCGTGGAGCAAGAAGAAGCCCGGCGTAGCATCATGTAACAATACGCGCAAGACGACTCCGGTGTCTACTGAACGCAAAGTCTCGGAGTCATACCAAGTCTCGGAGCAACCCGATGAAGGAACTATCTTGAGCGCGACCAGCGTGAGTCCGCGCAAGATCATTTGCCTGCGCTCGCGTGCGGCGCAGCGTTTTTTCTTCCATTGATGCTCCTTTCGATTATTTCTGTTCTTTCAATCCGCAATCAAAAACAAATGATCGAATGAAACTGATCGCATCCTCCATCGCCGCATCGGTGTACAGCGTGCGCCACTCCGGCATGCCCGTGCCCATTCCGCCGCGTACGATTTTGCCTTGCAACAGCGCGTCGCTCGCGCCGAGCATTTGCGCCGCGTCGGCGAAATCGGCGGGACCACGTTTCATCCTCGGAGCCATCGCGGCAAGCCCCGGCAAATTCCTGCCCGCCGGTCCGTTTCCCTTGCCCGATTCGCCGTGACACGCGGCGCAATCGCGCGCGGACAATTTTTGTCCGCGCGTGATCGCGTCGTCGCCGGCCGCGCTTTTCCAGACGAATGCAATCGCGTCCCACAATTCGGCGTCGCTGTACGATTTCAACGCGGACTCGACGCGCAAGCGGGCAAATACATTGCTGGGCGACTGGATCCGCCAATCGTCGCCATCGAAAATCAGACATACAATCCTATCAGTATCAACGTGAACGCGACGCAGAACGCGACAATCGGCAGCGCGGCGCGCGGCGGCGCGTGGTGTTCGCGCGCGGTGCGAAACGCAATCGCAATCGCGCCAAACAAGCCGCCGAGCAGAATCGGAATTTGTAACGCGGATTGCCAGCCCGCAAGGTACGGCGCCCATTTCCAATTCGCGGCGCCGAACAAATTCCAGCCCCAGCCAAACGGATCGGACAGCGCTTGCCACGCGTACGAAAAATTGACGAGGACGAACGACACGCTGAACGCCGCCCACGCCGCGAGTCCCAGCGGCACGAGCGCGTACGCGTACGCCACAAAGAGTGTGCTTATCTTGCGTGAGTGGAGTTGAGCGTTGACGCGGTTTGACCCACTAGCGCGTCGAGTCCATGTTTGATGCAAGTCGCGCGCGGAAAACTGTTGCGCGGCGTTGTGACTTGCCATGACGTTCGACAGCGCGGCGCACGCGAAGAAAATTCCTGGGACGATGACGAGGTTCAGCGCGAGAAAAACCAGCGCGTACAGCCACCAGCCCGGCGCGCCGATGGTGTAGGCGGTCTCTTTCAAGATCGACCAGGGACCGATCAACACAATCGAATACACGAGCGCGCACGTCAACATGATGAACGCTTTGTACGCTTCGTCGAGTTTGCGCCCTTTGTTCGTCGCCAAATCCGCGCCAAACGGTCGCGCGTACAACGCGACGTTGTCGAGCGGGCAGGTCTTGAAACACTCGGTACACATGCCGCAGTACGTGTTCTTGTCGAGGGCGCCGGGAAAGACGAGCCAGGGACAGCCGTAACCCGCGGCGCTGCCGACGTAGCACGTTTTTTCTTTGTGCGACGCGCAAATCGTGCGATCCTTGACGCGGATTTCGACCGGCGCGAGTTGCGCATACAAACCGATAAAACCGCCGACCGGACAGAGGTACCGGCAAAAGGTGCGACGTTCAAAGAGCACACTCGCGCCGAGCGCGACGATGGCGAAGAGCGCGAGGACGAGCGCGCTGACGAGCGGCGTCGTCAGAATCACGACGGAGAAGAGCGCCACCGCGAGGAACGACGCGTTTTGCAGCCAGATGTTTTTCAAGCGCGGCGACCATTTCCAACCCAGGGTGTAGAGTTTGCCGCCCGCGCGCGGTTGAATGAGCGCGCGGCGTTGCAGCCATTCACCCGGCGCGGGAAGCGGACAGATCGCGCACCACAATCGTCCCGCGAACGGCAGCATCAACAAAATCAACAGCGCCCACCAGACGATCCAGACGAAGACGATCCCAAAGTTGCGGCTGCCGACGGGCGTGCCGAAAAATCCCGTGAGGATCGCGAGCAAGACGATCGGCAAAGTGACTGCGATGAGCGACCACTGCAGCCAGCGCGACGCGAGCGCGCGCTTGACGATTGGAATTCGAGTTAACTCAAACCGCGGTGTTGCCATTGAAATTATCGTGATGCGTGATTCACGCATCGCGCATCATGTCGTCTTTCCCCAAAAGAATACCACTGCCCCTGCCGCCGCGATCAGCGCCGCGATCAGCGCGCGCACGCGCAAGCCCGGCGCGACGTTCAGTTCGCCGATCATGAATGGGTGCAAATTGCCGCAGGGTATCGAGCAACGCAACTTGAACGCACCTTCTTTATCCGCGACGAAAGTGATTTCCGCGCTCTTGCCCGGCTCGGCTTGGATGTTCACATCGTAACCGTCGACGAACAAGCCGTGCGCCGCGTCGAGCGATTCGAGGCGCAACGTGATCGTGTCGCCGCGATTTACCGCGAGCGCCGCGGGTTCGTAGGCGAATTGCCGCGCGCTGATTTCGATGCGGCGCGTTTGCGGCGCGGATGCAACAACAGGCAGCGGAATGGCGAACGCACCGAGAATCAAGAGCGCAGTCGCCGCGAGGATGACCCTTCGGCGATTGTCCGATCCATTTGTCATGTGTTCATTTGTCATTGATTCGGCGGTCCAAACTGACTGTACGTCGCGACGATGAACGCGCGAATCTCCGGCGGCGATTTGCCGTCGCGCGTCAAGCGCATCACATCCTGCGCAATGTCCACGCACACGCTGCAACCGAGCGCGTGTTCGTCAAACGATTTCTTGGCTTCGTCGTAGTAACACGCATAATTGCTGGCGTGCCCGATTCCGCCGCAGCCACAGTAGCATGGCACGTTCTTCAACGCGTCGGGATTCGCAACCGCGAACTGGTACGCTTCGCGCACACGCGTCGGCGCGTTCTGCATTTTCGTGGGCAATGTGTTCAGCGGCGCCATCTTCAAATCGCGCGTTGAACTAGACGCGCACGCGGTCGTCAGCAACAAAGGGACAAGTATCACCGCCAGCAGAGCAACAGACAAAATCCGATTCACAGTTCGCCTCGCGAGAAAAATGAGATTTGTTACGCACATCCGCAGTTTACAATGCGCTGGCGTCAAGCACACGCGCAAAAACGCGTATCCCCAAGTACGCCAATTGGCGTATTGTAAAAACAAAAAACGACGCGCCTAATTGCGCGTCGCCGCCCAATACCGAACTGTCTTCCACCTCATCTTCCTTCTACCAGACGATGCCGCGCACGCGCGCGGCGCGCGAGCGCGCGCGACGTTGTCGGCGGTCATCGTCAACATGAGCCGATCCAATACGCCACCACGCGGCTAATGCTGATGCTCGTGCGCGACCGGGTGCAAATGATGATGCGCGTGCTCCGCGCCGTCGTGCTTGTGGCGATGCTCGTGAATCAAGTTGCACTCGATCAAGCGATCATAGTCCGCCAATAACTCGCGCGGCGCGCCGTCGCTGGTGATTTCGTGCTCCTCGCAAAACATCACAACGCGATCCGCGATTTCCTCCACGATGTCAAGATCGTGCGTCGCGGTGATGATCGTCTTGCCCTCTTTCGATAGTTCCCCGATGAAATCGAGCAAGCGCGACTGACTGCGCGGATCGAGCGACGCGGTCGGCTCGTCCAACAGCCACACGTCAGGACGCAGCGACAGCACGGACGCGAGCGCGACTTTTTTCTTCTCGCCGCCGCTCAAACGATGCGGCGCGCGGTCGCGCAGTTTCGTAATGTTCAGCAAATCCATCGCCCATTCCGCGCGTTCGATCACTTCTGTCTTGGGTAACCCAAGATGCAGCGGCGCGAACGTCACCTCGTCCCACACCGTCGGCGAAAAAAGTTGCACGTCCGGATCCTGAAACACCAAGCCGACGCGCCGCCGAAGCGCGAACGCGCGCGCTTCGTCTTGCAGCGCGGCTTCGGTCAACGCTTCGCCGAACGCGCACACCTTCCCGCTCTGCGGAAAATAGAGCGCGTCGAGAATTTTCAGCAACGTGCTTTTTCCCGATCCATTCGCGCCGAGAATCGCGATGCGTTCGCCCGCGCGAACCGTCAGCGAAATATCCTTCAGCGCGATTTGGTTATTGTATTTGTACGTGATCTGCTCGACTTGAAATGCGTATGTATCATTTTTTACCATCGGCAATTCCCTTATTGGGACACGGATAAATCAGCGTTAATCTGCGTGCATCAGTGTCCTAAGATTATCGCCATCGCCGCTACCGCGACGAACACCGCGAGCCACACCCAATCGACCGCGCGCCACGTCAGCGTCTCCATCACCTGCGCCTCGCCGCGAAAACCGCGCGACTGCATCGCGAGATACACGTCGTCGCTCAGCGCGTACGATTTGGCGAACAGCGCGCCCATGCTCGCCGCGAGCCACCGCCGATGGTCCGCGCTCGCCACGCGTCCGACGACGCGGCTCTGCCGCGCGAGAAACATATTGTTGACCGCGTGAAGCAGCACATAAATATAGCGGTACGTCATGCCAAGAATCAGGACGAATGCCTGCGGCACGCGCAAAACGCGCAACGCCTTGAGCAGCGTCGTCCAGCGCGTCGTGAGGACGAGCAGCACCGCCATCGAAACAGACGCGCCGACGCGCAAAAGCAAAAACGCCGCGGTGATGACACCTGGTTCGGTAATCGCGAGATAGACGCGCGGCGACGCGAGATCGATCAGCGTGACGACCGGCGCGCCGGGCGAAAATGGACTGAACAGCGCGGGGAGCGCGACGACGCCGGTGAATAACGGCATAAATACCCAGACGCGCTTGAGATAAAATCCCATCGGCACGCGCGATGCGTAGGCGACCGGCAGCGTCAGCGCGTACAGCGCGAGGATCACGATCAAATTGCGCGACGCGCTAATCGCGATCAACAGCGCGAGCGCGCCGACCAGTTTCGCGCGCGGGTCGAGCGATTGCAGCAAACCATCGCGCCGCGCGATCTCTTCCGCGAAGAGCGTTTGCTCGAGCGCGCCGGTAATATCGTTCAATGTCTTTTCGAAAAAGCCGCGAGCAGATTTGTGTCTCAACTTTATTGACCAATAGAAGGGCGAAGAAGGCACAAGAGGGCATCAGAAGGCACAGAGGACAAAGAAGGCAGAGACGGAGTGCGTGCCGCGCCCTCTCCGTCTTCTCCGCCTTCTTTCACTTCTCTGCCCTCTTATGCCTTCTTATCCCTTCTTCAGTTCCTCCACAATCGCGCGTGTCTCCTCCGCCAACTTCGGCGCGAGATCGTACACCGGCTTGTGTTCGCGATCCGCGCTCAGCACCGCCGGATCAGCCGAAATGAAACCGAGCACCGGCAAGCCCGGCGAATTCGCGGCGATGAAATCGCGGTCGGCTTGGCTTGCGACTTTACTGCCGACGAGATAGAAGCGCGGAATCTTGATGTCGGTCGCGAGTTGTTTGATCTGCGCGGCGGTACCGAGCGAGCGCGCGGTCGGTTCCGCGACGATGAGGAGCGCGTCCACCATATCCGACGTCGCGCGCCCCAAGTGCTCGACTCCGGCGTACATATCCATCAGTACAACTTCGTTGCGCTGCAACAGAATCGTCGTGACGAGTTGTTTCAGCAGCACACTCTCCGCGCAAATGCAACCCGAGCCACCCATCTTCACCGCGCCCAGTTCGAGCAGTTTGATGCCGCGATGCGTCGCGGAAAAGCGATCCGGAATATCGTCGACGCGCGGATTCATCTTGAAAATGCTGCCGTAGGTGCCGGGCTGCGCGCCGGTACGTTCGTGGATCAATTCGTGCATTTCCGCAATTGGCGTGAGACCCTGGATCAATTCGCGCGGGAAACCGAGCGCGTCGCCCAAGCACGGCGACGGATCGGCGTCAATCGCGAGCACGTTGTAATTTTGATTGGCGAACGTGTATGCCAGCAAACTGGTGAGCGTCGTTTTGCCGACGCCCCCTTTGCCGGAAACCGCAAGTTTCATTGCATCTCTCCTAAAAAATATTATCGTCCACGAAGGACACGAAGATTCTTCTTGGCGTTTCTTCGTGTCCTTCATGGAAGTTTTCGTTTACCTGCTCGTCACGTCTCCGCGTCGGCGGTGGAGAACCAACGGAAGAACAAAATCGTCAAGGCGAACAGATCGATGATCGCTCCGGCGTACCACATCACGAGTCCTCCGGCTTGCTGATCGCCGAGAAACGCGGGCGCGCAAATCTCGAACGCCAACGCCCGCGCGCTGTAAACCAGGTTCGGCGCGAGCGTGAAGAGCGCGCCGAGCACCGTCGTGGGAATCGATAAGAAGAAAAGATACAGCAACCGGAGCGGATGATAATTTTTCCCCCACAACGATTCGCGCTCGAACACCGGCGCCCACGCGATCAACCCGGCGCTCAGCAGGATCGATTGCTTGAGCGACCAGAAGATCGGATCGCGCGACGCGGTCTCGAACGCGATGGGCAGATGCCAGCCGAGAAAAACCGCGTTCGCGATCAGGTACGCGCGCACCGGCGATTTCAACCAGCGCAGCGCGCGGTCGAACGCGGCGGGCAAGTGAATCAGCGACTTGGGAATGCCCAAGAGAAACAACGGCGCGGCGAGTCCGGTCAACAAAAAAAACTCGACCATGTTCGCGGTGAAACGATAATTCGCGCCGAACAATTCCGGCGAAGGAACGAATGCGACGAGCGCGGCGATCAGTCCTCCGGTGAACCAAAACAGATGTCGCCGCTGAGCCGATGGCGTCAATCGATCCGCCCAGCGATTCATCGCGATAAAATAAGATCCCAAGACCGCGAGCGAGACGATCGATTGCCAGATCATCATTTCGATTTCTCCAATTGAATCGGCACGTCCAGCGTCATCGCGCCGCTCTTTTCAAATCGGAGTGTCACCGCGATCTTTTTTCCAACCGCTAATTCCTGCGTCACTCCCATCAGCATAATGTGCAATCCGCCGGGTTTGAACTCAACGCGTCCTTGCGCGGGCACTTCGACGCGCGGCACCGGCACCATCTTCGCGACATCGCCGACGCGCAGCGTCTCGTTGAGTTCCGCGCTCGCGGCGACGGGCGTGGTCGCGCCGCTCAACGCGTCCGGCGTGTTCGTCGCGTTGACGATGACGAAATAAACCGCGCTCGACTTTTCGCCGCCCGCCATTCCGCTGTGGCTCGGCGCGCCCGCCGCCGATGGGACCGCCCACGCGTTTTCGACGCGAATCCGCGCGCTCGGCGTAACCGGCGCGCCGCAAGCCGTCGCGACGAACAGTCCCGTAATCAGAACAGACAAGACGCGATACATTTACATCCCCTTCACTCGCGCACGAGTTGCTGAATGAGCGGCATCGCTTCGTCCACGTTGGTTTGACTGCCGGGCAACAGCGCGCGCACATTGCCTTTGCGATCGATCAGAAACAGCCGGTCGGTGTGATTGATCGAGTAATAGGCGTTCTTCAAGTTTGCTTCGTCAAACGCGCTGGGCGGCACCGGCGTTCCGTCACGATAATAGACGCGTTCGACGTACACCTTCAAACCGTTGACGAGAGTTTGAACTTGATCGGCAGAGCCGGTGAGCAAAACCCAGTTCGCCCAATCGATTTGGTAGATCGTACCGAACTGTTTGAGAACCGCCGGCGAGTCGCGTTCTGGATCGACTGAAAACGAAACTAACTCAACTTGATTTGACACGCCTGCGGTTTGAACGCGTTGCTGAATTTGCTTCATCCGCGCGGTGATGAGCGGACAAATGTCCGGGCAGTTGGTGAAGATGATGCCCATCACCACAACCTTGCCGCGCGTTTGGCTCAACGGAAACGCGCGCCCGGCCTGATCGGTCAACGTCACGTCGGGCAACGCCATGTAGACCGGCAACGGCTCGACGCGCGCGATCACGATTTGAAGAATGGCGAGTATCACCGCCAGACACAACAGTCCGATTCCAGCCACAAGCCACATTCGTCGTGCCATGCGCGTCCTCCTTCACAGCATCGTCAGAGCGAGTTTCACGCGACTAACTGCTGCGCGATCTGCGCGACCGCTCGACTGATCGGCGCGTTGTCCGGCAATTCTACCAGAGGACGCCCATTGCTGTCGAATTCGACGAGTTGGGAATCGTACGGAATCGTCGCCAGAAGTGGTATGCCCATCTGATTGATCTTCTCGTCCCACGCCGCCGGCAACGCACCCGTGACGCGATTGACGACGAGGTGCGTCTGCCGAACGCTGATCTCCAATTCCTTGCTCAGCGCGAGCATCGCCTCGGCTGCCGCGAGTCCGCGCATACTCGCATCGCTGACAAGCAACAAGTGATCGACGTCGCGCGTCGTGCGGCGACTGAGATGTTCCATCCCGGCTTCGTTGTCCATAATCACACAATCGTACGACTTGCAAATGCCGTCGATGATGTTGCGGAGCAAATGGTTCGCCGCGCAATAACACCCGCGTCCTTCGGGGCGTCCCATCGCCAACAGATCAACCGCGTCGCCCTCTTCCATCGCGGTGCGAATCGCGTAATCGAGCCAGTCCTGGCGCGACATTCCCGCCGGCACATTGTCGCGCGCGTCCTCGCGAATGTCGCCGACGGTTTTAGTGAGCGACATTCCCAAGACTAAATGCAAATTGCTGCTCGGGTCGGCGTCAATCGCAAGCACCTTGCCCAAGTGATTGGTTACCCAATAGCGCGTCAGTAATCCCGATAAAGTTGTTTTGCCGGTGCCGCCTTTTCCAGCAACCGCAATTGTAGTTGTCATCAAATCTCCAATGTCACGTGGTCTGCGCGTGCCCTCGCGTCCAGCGCGCCACCAGCCAACCGATTCCCAGGATCGCAAGGAATACGATGGCGACGCCAAGCACCGCGGAAAAAATGTAGCCGAGCGTCGAATTGTTCAGCGCGGCAAGTTCATAGCCGGGCAGCGGCGCGCTCCACAGATTCGACCAATGATCGAATCCGGCGGGAATGTAGCCGAGTCCAAGTTGTTCGAGTTCGCTGCGCCCCCATTCGCCCCACGCGGTACCGGGCGCGAGCAAGCCAATCGGCGTCAGTACGATCAGCGCGAGCAATCCAAGCCACGCCCAGCGCGAAACCCGCGCGACGCGCGCGCCGGGCTGCGCGCCGCTAAAGGTTTCGAGCAATTCGGGATTCGTCCGCTGCATCCACGCAACGACCAGTCCAGTCGCCACTGCTTCGACCGCGCCGGCAATCGTGAGATGCCCGATCAGCATCGCCGGGATCGCGACGCTCAGATCGTACGGAAAATAGATCGCGCGCCCTGCCGCGTCGCGGAACAACATCGGTTGAATGCCGAGTTCGATGCCCGTCAACAGCGCGGCGACGTTGATGCTGATGTATCCGGCAATCGCCGCCGCAACGACGCGCCGCGACGAAGTGATCGCCGCGCTGCCGCTGATCCAGCGATAGAGCAAGTACGCGACGAACGACATCGCAATCGCCATGTTGAACACGTTCGCGCCAATCGCGAGAATACCGCCGTCGCCGAAGAACAATGCCTGGATGACGAGCGCGACGGAAACCGCGAGCACCGCCGCCCAGGGACCCAGCACAATCGCCGCGAGCGCGGACCCGACTGCGTGTCCGGTCGTCCCGCCGGGCAGCGGCAAATTGACCATCTGGATCACGAACGCCACCGCCGCGAAAAGCGCAATGAGCGGCACGAGCCGCCCCGTCACCAACGTTTTTATTTTTTGCGACGCGCGGTACCAAAACGGCAGCGACGCCGCGTACATTACCGCCGCCGTCGCGGGACTGAGATAACCATCGGGAATGTGCATGGCAACTCCTCTGAAGGATGAAAGATGAAGAATGAATTCCACCCAATTGATTTTTTCATCCTTCATCCTTCTGCCTTCATCCTTTCTTTTGGCATTTCCGGCACAGACCGAAAATCGCGAAATGGTGCAGATCGGGCGCAAAGGCGTACTCGTCGCGCAATTTCCTCTCGACGGGTGCGAACACTCCGGCATCCACCTCGATCATTTTGCCGCACTCGCGGCAGACGAGATGATGATGATGCGGGTCGCGATGAATTTCGTACGTAACCGAGCCGGAGCCAAAATCCGTCGGATTGACGAAACCGGTCTGCACGAGCAAATTGAGCGTGCGATACACCGCCGATTTGTTCAGGTGGGGATAACGCTTGCGGACGCGCGTGATAATTTCGTCAGCCGTGATGTGTCCATCGCACTCGCAGATCACCTGCAAGATCATTTCGCGCTGCGGCGTCCGCCGATGTCCGCGCTGCCGCAAGTCTTTGAGAAATTCGGTGGGCTGCATGAGTTCTCCTAATTGCAACTAGTTGCAATTGAAAATATAGCCGATTCAGGGAAATCTGTCAATAGGGGCGGGGCGAAACTTTTTACAGAAATTTTACAACACCCTAATACACCGTTTGTGCGGAACTGGTACCCTAGAATTAGGGATGCTGCGCAATCACTCATCCCTGCGAAGATGCCCGAAGATCAATCTTCGGGCTGAGTAGCCGAAGGACGCTCAAGCGTCCTTAAATTGCTCAGCCCTGTCGTTCACGACTGGGGCTATTTCCAAAGGAGGCACCGATGCGTAAACTTGGACTGCTCGTACTGACACTCGCGCTGATCGGCGTCAGCGCGTTCCTGTTGGGCTGCGCGCCGCTTGCGCTGGTATCTGCCGCGCCAGTGCAGCCGGTTACTGCTTCAATCGCGCAAGTCAATCCGGCGTCCGCCGTCGTTCAACCCAACGCCCCTAAACTTTCCGTCGCCACGCGCAAAGTCCTCGACGAAGGCAACAAGCAAATGCGCGCCAAGGACTACGAAGCCGCGCTGGCGTCGTACCAAACCGTCGTGCAAGCGCAACCCGAAGTCGCCGACGGCTATCTCGCGCTCGGGCGCGCGTACGGCGCGATGAAAAATTACGATCAGGCAATCGCCGTGTACGAATCCGGCGTCACCACCCTGCCGAACAACGTGGACATGCGGATCGCGCTCGGCAACACGTACAACGCGCGCGGATTTCACATCGACCCACGCTGCGGCTCGCCGCACAGCGGCATCGGCGCGTCGCCCGGAACGAAGGACGACAAGTTCTTGCGCGAGCAATGGATCGCCAAAGCCGACAGCAATTACCAAAGCGCGCTGGGCGCGTTCGGCGGCGCGCTGGCGTTGAGTCCCAACAACGTCGCCGCGCACGACGGCATCGCGTACGCGCACTTTCGGCAGGGGAATTACGACATCGCCGCCGCGTGGGCGGGACGCGCGGTGCAACTCGCGCCGAAAGATTCGCATCGCTATGTCGCCGTCGCGAATAATTATCGGCGGATGCGCGATTACGAAACCGCGCTGACGTGGTACGATCAAGCGATCGCGCGCAACGTCAAGGATTACGGCGCGATCAAGTACCTGTGGGAAACGTACCAAGCGCTGAAAGATTGGGATCGCGCGATTGCGCGCTTGACGCAAATCGTTCAAGCCGATCCGAAAAACACCGAAGCGAGTTTGCGACTTGGACAAGCGTACGCCGCGAAAGGCGATCTGACATCCGCGCTGACCTGGTTCGAGAATACGTTGACGCTAAATCCGGAGTTGGGCGAAGCGTGGAAGTACGCCGCGCCGGTTTACAAGAAACTGGGTAATACGGAAAAATTCCAACTCGCGGTGAGGAACGCCGAATGGTACAAGCACAAGTAACGCGCCGCGAATTTCTCAAGGCGTCCGCGCTCGTCGCCGCGCAAGTCACTTGCGGCGCGTGGTTGACCGGCTGCGCGAACGCGCTCGCGGCGAGCGCGCCGCCGCCCGCCGCGAGCGACGCGCCCGCGCCCATCGCCACGCCGACGCTGTCGCGCGAACTGCCTTTCTCCGGTTGGCGCGAGGTCAAGTACTACGACCAACTCGCGAGCGCGGTCGTGCAGTGCGCGCAGTGTCCGCGCCGGTGCGTGATCGCGCCGAACGCGCGCGGCTTTTGTCAGACGCGCGAAAATCGCGACGGCAAACTGTACTCGGTCGTCTACGGTCGCCCGTGCATCACCAAAACCACACCCATCGAAAAAGCGGCGATCTATCACATGCTGCCGGGGACGCAAAGTTATTCGCTCGGCACGGCGGGGTGCAATCTCGCGTGCCTCTATTGCCAGAATTACACGATTGCGCGCGCCAAGCCGGAAGAAGTCGAATCGTACACGATGACGCCGGACGACGTGGTCGCCGCTGCGCTGAAAGCGAAAACGAAATCGATCACGTTTTCGTACTCGGAGGCGAGCGTCGCGTTCGAGTGGATGATGGATATCGCGAAAGTCGCACGCGCAAAAGGATTGAAGGTCATCCTGAAAACCGGCGGCTATATCAACGAAGCGCCGTTGAAAGAATTGTGCGGCGCGCTCGACGCGATCAACGTCGACATGAAGGGCTTTAGCCAAACGTTTTACGATCAGGTGTGTCAAGGCGAACTCAAGTACGTGCTCGAAACGATCAAGACGATTCGCCGCGAGAACAAAGCGTGGCTCGAAGTGGCGAACCTGGTCGTGCCCGGTTACAACGATGATCCGAAAATGATCGGCGATTTTTGCGCGTGGTTCAAAGAGAATCTCGGCGACGATGTGCCGGTCTTTTTCACGCGGTACGAACCGGCGTACCGTCTGCGAATGCCGCCGACGCCGGTCGAAACGATGGAGCGCACGTACAAAATCGCGCGCGACGCCGGACTCAAGTACGCGTACGTCGGCAATCTACCGGGGCATACCGGCGCGAACACGTACTGTCCCAAGTGTGGCAAGTTGTTGATCGAGCGCGTCGGTTTCGACATCAAGCAGAACCAGATCGCCAAGGGCAAGTGTAAATTCTGCGGCGAAACGATCAATGGCAAATGGGCTTAATGGCACTCGCGTTCGCATTGATCGGCTTGACCAGTTTGATCGGTCAAATCGTGCTGCTGCGCGAACTGTTCGTCGTCTTTTACGGCAACGAACTTTCTGTTGGCGCGATTCTGGCGGGCTGGCTGGGCTGGGTCGCCGTTGGCAGTTGGCTGTTGCCGCGTATGTCATTGCGAGCGATTTCTGCGAAGCAATCCCCAACTCGCGAATCGGGGATTGCTTCGTCGCGGTCCTTCGACTCCGCAACAAAAACCGCTGCTCCGCTCAGGACGCTCCTCGCAATGACAGAATCAACCTCCGCGTCCATCCGCGTTTGTCCGCGTCGTCTATTTGCAATTCTCCAAGCTGCGACACTCATCGTTTTGCCGCTCCAACTTTTCCTCGTTTCGAATATTCGCGCGTGGGCGGGCGCGATTCCCGGCGAAATTCTCGGCTTCTTCCCGATGCTCGCGTGGTCGCTCGTCGCGCTTGCGCCGTTGTGTCTGCTCCTCGGTTGGCAATTCACGACCGCGTGCCAGGTCGCCGCGCCGCGCTTTTCCCCCGGTCAAGTGTATCTTTTCGAATCGCTCGGCGCGGTCGCGGGCGGTTTGCTCGCGAGTTTTATTTTGCTGGAACGTTTCGACGCGTGGCAGATCGCGCTCGCGCTGGCATGGGTGAATGTGTTATCGGCAACCCTCCTATTGGGACGCAGACAAATGCGGACAAACGCGGACAACCTACAGAATGATCCGTGTTCATCCGCGTTCGTCCGCGTCCTATTTTTCATAATCTTCGTTGCGGGACTAACATTATTACCAGCGCTGGCGACGAATTTGCGCGCAGTCTCCCTCGCGCAACTGTGGCGCGGCTTTACGCTCGTCGAAAGCCGCGATTCGATCTACGGCAATCTCGCGGTGACGACGCGCGGCGCGCAGTTCGCGTTTTTCGAAAACGGCTTGCTGCTCGCGACGACGGAAGATTTTCTCGCGGCGGAAGAGACCGCGCATTACGCGCTGCTGCAACAGACCAACCCCGCGCGCGTTCTGCTGATCGGCGGCGGCGTCAACGGCACGCTGCGCGAAATCTTGAAACACCCGGTCGCGCACGTCGATTACGTCGAACTCGATCCGACGCTCGTCGCGACCGCGCGCAAATATCTGCCGGAGCCGGATCGCCGCGCGCTGGACGATCCGCGTGTGACGATCCACAACGTCGACGGGCGGCTGTTCGTGCGCGAACAGATCGCGCGCGGCGAAAAGTACGCGGTCGTCCTGCAAAGCGTCCCGCATCCGTTCACCGCGCAGATCAACCGGATGTACACGCGCGAATTTTTCGCGGAGGCGCGACAGATTCTGCGCGACGACGGCGTGTTCGCGCTCACGCTCATCTCGAACGAAAACGCGGCGAGCCGCGAAATGCAAAATCTCGACGCGTCGGTGGACCGCGCGCTGCGCGAGGTGTTTGCCGACGTTTTGATCTTGCCGGGCGACGACGCGCTTCTCCTCGCGTCGCCGCGCGCGAACGTGTTGACGCGCGACATCAAAACACTTGCGCGGCGCTGGACGCAGCGCAAATTGCAAACGACGCTCGCGACGCCATCGCATTTGGAACAGCGGTTGAACGAGGAACGCATCGAGTACGCGCGCCAAGTATTCGGGCGCGCCGCGCCGGTGAATCGCGATTTTGAACCGGTCGGTTTGTACTTCGACTTGACACTGTGGGCGAGTTACTGGTCGGCATCGCTGCGCGACGCGATGAACGCGGCGATGCAATTGCAAACGTGGTGGTTCGTGCCGTTGCTGATCGTCGTCGGCGCGGGCGCGCTGGCGTTCGCGCGTTCGGCGCGGCGATCACGACACGCGATTGTGTGGACGCTCGCGGCGTTGGGATTCGCGGGGATGGTGTGGCAAGTCGTCGTGATCTTTGCGTTTCAAATTTTGCACGGCTATGTGTACCACGAAATCGCGCTGATGATGACCGCGTTCATGGCGGGTCTCGCGGTCGGGAGCGCGTGGGCGACGCGCGCGCGCGCGACCATTCGCGGGCTGATCGTCATCGAAATTGGCGCGGTGATCTTTTCGCTGCTCTTGCCGCTGGCATTGATCGCGATGCAGAACGCAAGCAGCGCGCCGTCGATTCTTTTGCCGGCGCTGATCGGCGTGAGCGGATTGCTCGTCGGCGCGGCGTTTCCGTTGGCGACGCGATTTGTGGAGGACGCCGCCGGCGCGCTGTACGCGGCGGATCTTCTCGGCGCGAGTGTCGGCGCGTTGCTCGCGGGCGCGCTCCTCATTCCGATCCTGGGACTGTCGCAGACGATGCTCGCGGTGGCGAGCTTGAATTTGTTCGCGTTGGGTTTGCTGATCATCGAAAAGTAAGGGCGAAGCATTTTTCTGATCCTTCGACTCTGCTGCGCTCCGCTCAGGACGAAAAATGCTTCGCCCCTACCCGGTCACCGCACGATCTTCAGAAATCTCTCCAACAGTTTTGGATCAAAGTGTTTTCCGACTTGCTGGCGGATGTATTCGCGCGCCTGTTCCTCAGACCACGCCGCGCGGTACGGACGCTCGGAACGTAACGCATCCCAGACATCGACCAGCGCAAAGATGCGCGCGGTGAGTGGAATGGCTTCGCCCGCCAAACCGCGCGGGTACCCGGTGCCATCCCATTTTTCGTGGTGACAGTACGGAATGTCGAGCGCGGAGTGCAAATAGGGAATCGGCTTGAGCAAGTCGAGCGCGAATTCCGGATGACGACGCATGATTTTCCATTCTTCATCCGTTAGCGACTCCGGTTTTCGCAGAATGTGATCGGGCACGCCGATCTTGCCGATATCGTGCAGCAACGCGCCGCGCCGGATGTTGATCAATTCGATTTCGTTGACGCCGACTGCGCGCGCCAGTTGCTCTGTGAGTTCGGCGACGCGCTCCGAGTGTCCTTCGGTTTCTTGATCGCGCAGATCGAGCGCGCGCGACCATCCTTCGATGGTCGCGTCGTAGGACAAGACCAGACCCGAGTGGGTGCGCTGCAATTCTTCGAACAACTGCGCGTTGTCGATCGCGATGGCGGCTTGCCCCGCGAGCATCTGGATAAAGTTCAGCCATTCCGGATCCGCGCGGAGCGGCGCGCGCTGATAAACTTCGAGCACGCCTTTGATCTTGCCTTTGGCAACGAGCGGCACACCGCAGTACGCCGCGAACCCTTCCCCGGCGGACTCGCGTTCTGTGGACTGCGCGAGATTGCGCACGGTCACGACACGCCGTTCGCGCGCGACGGTTCCCGCGTATCCTTCGCCGATCCGCCACGTGCGTCGTTCGATCCCTTTGGTGCGGAAACCGCGCCCGGCGGCATATTCGAGCGATTGGAGCGCCGGATTGAACAACAAGATCACGGCGGCATCGACGCGCAATTGCGTGATCGCCTGGTCGAGGAGGATGTTGAGCGTAAACCGCAAATCGAGACTGGCGTTGATGGTTTGATCCACCGTTCGCAGCGCGACGAGATACTGCAATTGCTGTTCGGTTTTTTCGTGCAGCGACGCGCGGTGCAGCGCGTTCGCGGTGATGTCGGCAATCGCGGTCAGAACGTTTAGTTCCTCCGGCGCGATCGGGGTGACGCGTCCGATGGCGAGCGCGCCGACGACGCTGCCTTGCACGATCAGAGGCACCATCGCCAGCGCGGTCAGATAACCGATCTGGTCGCGCCAATAGTAATACGGATCATTCTGCAAATCGTTCGTCACGTACGGACGCGCCGTTTCAAAGACGTGCCCGCTGATGCCCTTGCCGGCCGGCACCTGGAATTCGGGGCCCCCGGACCAAATCCCGCAGCCCACTTCGACATGCGCCGCGCCGTCGTCCGGGTCGCGCGTGATGATCGATGCCGCGTCCGCGTTCAAGAGCGTTTGCGCTTGGTCGAGAATCACCGGCAGCATTTCGGCGCGCGTCGGCGCGGCGCGCAATGCTGCGCTCACTGCCGCGACGGCGAGCAATTCGCGCTCGCGCTGTTTGCGTTCGGTAATGTCGGTCAGCGTCCCTTCGAAATACGTGACGTTGCCGCGCAGGTCGCGCACCACGCGCGCGTTGTCCAGCGCGACGATCGGGCGACCGTCTTTACGCTTGAGCGTGACTTCGACGTTGCGAACCTCGCCGTTTTGCATCATCGCGGCAACCACGGCTGTGCGCGCGGCCGGATCGACGTACAGCGCGGCGCCAATGTCGACCGCCATCAATTCTTCGAGCGACGCGTAGCCGAGCAGGCGCAGCAAGGCAGGATTCGCCGCGAGGATTTGCCCATCCGGCGTGCTGCGGTACACTCCATCCGGCACGTTCTCGAACAGACTGCGATAATTCGTTTCGGCGGCGCGCTGCGCGGCTTCGGCGTGCTTGCGGGCTTCCTCCACGGCGATAGCGGAAGCGAGCACGCCCATCACTTGTTCGTCTTCCGCGCTCGGCGCGAGATCGCGTTGGTAAACGACGCACAGCGAACCGACCGCTTCCTCACCCAATTTGACGACGCGACCGATATAAGTCTGCAATTGATAGGGCAAAACGTTCGGATCGGTTTGCGCGTAAGGCGTTTCGAGCAGATGGCGCACGACGAGCGATTGATCGCGCGCGTGTTGAATCACGTCGTAGCAGAGATGCCCTTGGGGTTGGTCGACCGGATTGTAGCCGGGCGGCGCGTGCCATTGTCCCCACGAGCAGAGGAGTCCTTGATCGAGGCGATTGTACAACGCGCAATCTGCGCCCAGCAATTCGCCGCACAGCGCGGTCAGACGATTGATGTTCTCCCCCACATCGGGTCCAAAACTTAGGAAACATTCGGCGATTCGGGAAACGCGTTCTTCCGCGCGTTTGTGTTCGGTGATATCGCGGCTGATGCCGACCAGACCGCTGATGTGTCCTCGCGGATCGCGGAGGGGAACCTTGGTCACCAACAACCACCGCGGCTCCCCACTAGGCAATGGCGATAACTCTTCTTGGTTGATCAGCGGGCTAGCCGACTCGAGTACTTTTCGATCGTCAGCCAAGAATCGTTCAGCAAGTTCTCGCGGACGAAAGTCAAAGTCGGTTTTGCCCAGCGCATCCTCCTGCGATTTCGCGCCCAGGGCTTGGAGATGCGCCGGATTGTTCAACACGAATTTGCACGCCGCGTCCTTGACATAGACGCGATCCGGCAAGTTGTCGATGACCGTCCGCAATAGATTGCGCTCGGCTGCCAATGCCTGTTCTGCGCGTTTGCGCTCGATGGCTGCCGCCAAGACGTTGGCAACCGCCTGAAGAAAATCCGTATCGCCCTGCGAAAAAATGCGGTGGGCGGTGGTGTGCGCGCCGAGTACGCCAAAGGGTTGCGTCGGTCCGCGAATGATGACGCTCATTCCGCTGACGACGCCGTGATCGAACAGCAGCGGCGGACCATTGAAACGCTTTTCCGCGCGCAAATCTTCCACCACGACCGGTTGCTCGGAAAGCAAAGTATATCCCGCTTGAGATTCCAAACCCGCGCTCACCGTCGCGCGTCCAACGAGACCGGGTTGCCAGCCCACGCCGGCGCGCAAGAGCAACGTTTGATCGTTGGGCGATAACTCGAGCACTTTGGCAAATTCGACGCGCAAGGTTTGGGCAACCAACGCGACCACCTCGTCGAACAACTCGGTGAGGGTGATGTGACTCGCCAGCGCGCGCTGACCGAGCGCGGCGACCTGGGCTTGTTGCTGCGCGTGGATTTGCAGTGTGTGCTCCGCGTGTCTGCGCTCATTCAATTCGCTCTGAACGTCCTGCAACAATTGTCGATTTTCGATCACGAGACTCTGCTTATCCAGCGCCTGGTCGAGCGTGATGAGCAATTCGTCCACATTGATCGGTTTGATGAAATAGTGATACGCGCCGTGCGACAATGCGTGGATCGCGGTCTCCAGCGTCGCGTGCCCGGTGATGATGAGCGCTTCCAAATCGGGATGCCGGGTTTTGAGTTGCGCGAGCAGATCGGTGCCGGAAAGATCAGGCAAGCGAATATCGAGGAGCGCGAGGTTGAAAAAGCGTTCCTCCACGAGAGCCAGCGCGGTTTTGCCATCGGGCGCGGAGACGGGCTGATAATTCTTTTTCGCCAAAATCATTTCGAGGGTACGGCGGATCCCCTCATCATCGTCAACAATGAGTATGCTGGGTCGATCGTTCATGCCACATTCCTCACGCCTTTTTGCGTTTCCCCTGCCTCACCTCTTCCACGAGTGTCAACACCTGTTCCGGGTCGAAGGGTTTGTAGAGACACGCCGACGCGCTGGCGCGCAACGCGATTTCGACGAGCGTGTCCATTTCTTCGCGATAGCCGGTCATCATCACCACCGTCACCGCCGGATCGAGTTCGCGAATCGCCAAATAGGTCTGCAAACCATCGATCGTCGGCAGTTTGAGATCGATAAAGATAATGTTGTATCGGTTTTGCTTTACCAACGCGATGGCTTGTTCGCCATTCTCTGTGCTCGCGACGCGGTGCCCTCTCCGTTCGAGAATCTTGGTGAGCGTCACGCACGTATCGAGGTAATCGTCGACCACGAGCACGAGCGACGCGCGCCGCGCGACGGCTTCTTCGATCAATTGCAGCAAACGATCTAAATCCAGGGGTTTGGTCAACACGGCGAGCGCGCCTTCGCGCAGCGCTTCCTGAATGCGATCCTCGACCGAAAACCCGGTCATCATGATCGCCGCGATGTCGGGCTGGATCGTCTTGATCTGTTTGTATGCGTCCACGCCATCCATGCCCGGCATCTTGATGTCCATCAGCGCGATGTCGAACGGCTGTTGCTCGACTTGATGGATTGCTGCCATCCCATCCGCGGCGATGCTCACGTTATAGCCATGGCGCTTGAGGACGAGCGCAGTCGTGCGCGCCAAATCCGCGTCATCGTCCACGACGAGCACATTCGTTTTTTCTAGCTGATTCGATTTATCCATTCCGCGCCTCCAGTCGCGGGCAATCACGCCGGATTGCCCCTACGATGAGATGGGCAAAGAAACAATGAACGTCGTTCCCCTTCCCACTTGACTGGTCACTTCAATTTTGCCGTTATGTCCTTCGACGAGTAATTTACAGAGCGCGAGTCCCAAGCCCATCCCGCGCGTCCTGGTTGTGAACATCGGTTGGAAAATCTTGTCCATAATCTCCGGCGCGATCCCGACGCCGGTATCGCCGAAAGAAATGGCGACTTGATCGGCATCGTCTCGCGCGGCAATTGTCAGTGTGCCGCCATCCGGCATCGCCTGCGCCGCGTTGCGAATCAGATTGCCAAAGACGATTTGCAGTTGCGCCGGATCTACCGACAGCACTGGCAGCGCGGCGTCGAATTGCTGCTGGACGGCGATGTGATTCGGGAGGACGACTTGCGCCAACGCGGCGTCGATCAGTTCGCGCAGATTCGTTTTGCGGCGATAGGGCGGTTTGGGGCGCGCGAAATCGAGCAAACTGGTGATGACACGGTCAGACGCATCCACCTGCCGTTTGAGAATATCCATCGTCTCTTGAATGTCCGGATCCGGCGTCTTGAGCGACAGATTGAGCAGATAGACCGCGTTCTTGATCGCGCCCAACGGGCTGCGGAGTTCGTGTCCGATCCCTCCGGCGAGTTGCCCCAACATCGCCAAGCGTTCCTGGCGAACGAGTTGTTCGTGCGCGTCGCGCAGTTCGCGCGCGCGATCTTCGACCATCTGCTCAAGACGCGTCGAGTATTCTTGGAGCGCGGCTTGCGCGCGTTTGCGCTCGGTGATGTTCTCCACGACGCTGAGAATTCTTGGAATCGTTCCGTCTGGCGCACGCAGCGGCACAGCGCGATAGAGTTGGTGCTGGTTGTTGATAAAGAGTTCAAAGGATTGCTCTTGACCCTCAAACGTTTTCAAGTAATGTTCGCGTACCGTTGGCGTTTGGTCGCCAAAGACCTGTTCCAACGCGAGTCCAACAAACTGATTTGGATCCAGATGCTGATTCTTGAATTCCTGCCCGGAGGTAAAACCAATTGTCAAGTCTCGTTCGATGATCGAAAGATAGGAATTCGGATAGTTGTCGGCGATCGTGCGGAGGAGCGTCTCGTTTTCGCGCAGCCGTTCTTCTGCATGCTTGCGCTCGGTGATATCAATCGTGTAAATGCGCGCGACGTCGAATTGTGGCACATAGTAGATATTCTCGCCCAAAACCAAACCGTCGATCTCGACTTCCCGGTAAAGCATCTGAGATTGTTTAGCCGCGAAGGTTTGGAGAATCTCCGGCAGGTCGGGCGGGAGCAGGGCGCGCACATCTTGTTGTGTTCTACTAGCAAGAGCGCTTGCCGCGTCATTTTGATACGTGATCGTTCCCGTCGCATCCACTTCCAATACCGGATTGGGATTCAAGCGTGGGAAAGAAGCCAGTCGTTCGATTTCTTGCTGCGCGCGTTTACGTTCGGTAATGTTGTCAAACACCGCCACAAAGTGTTCTCGCGCGGGGCTATACACCGAAACTGAAAACCAAATTCCCAGCGCCGGTAAATAGGTCTCGAATTTTTCGGGTTGACCGGTCGACGCCACCCTGCCATAAATCTCGAAGAGTTCAGGATTGGTCGTTCGAATGCCGGGGACGACTTGGCTGACTTTTTGCCCGACCACATTCTTCAGTCCCGTGAGCATTTCAAACGCGGGATTGACATCCAGGTAGACAAAGTCGTATGGTTGCCCTTGCTCGAAAAGCATCTGGCAGTACGCATAACCTTCGAGCATATTCTCAAAGAGAGAGCGATAGCGTTCTTCGCTCGCACGCAACGCGTCTTCCGCCCGCTTGCGCTCGGTAATGTCGGAATTGATCCCCGTCATCCGCAACGGCTTGCCGTCCGCATCCCAAATCACTTGACCATTGGCTTTGATCACGCGGACCGTCCCATTGGGCCAGACAACTCGGAACTCGGTGTCGTATGCGCGTTCGCCGCGGCGCGCTTGCTCCGAGATTTCGTTGCTGGGCGCGCGGTCATCCGGATGGACGCCGTTCAGCCACGCTTCGTACGCGCCGGGAAAATCTTCTTTTTTGATGCCGTAAAGTTCGTACATCCGGTCGTCCCAGACCAATACGTTCTTTTGGATATCCCAATCCCAAATTCCCAGGTGCGCCGCGCGTGTTGCCAAATCCAACCGTTCTGCCAACTTGTTGATCCGGGCTTCTGTCTCTTTGCGTGCGGTAATGTCGCGATTGCTCGCGCGCCGACCGAGCCAGCGCCCATCGTCGCCATACACCGGTACGCAAACGTGATTGAGCCACCGCTCGGCGCCGCCGCGCGTGATGATCCGAAAATCGACCGCGGCAGTTTCGCTTTTTTCGAATCCGTCGTGCAAGTGCGAATTGAGCAACGCGCGGTCGTCGGGATGGATGAGCGTGCGCAGCAAGTTCGGCTCGCGCATAAATTCTTCCGCGCGATAACCGGTGATGCGCTCGCACGCGGGCGAAACGTAAATGTGCCTGCCCTCCGGACTGACCCAGTATTCCCAATCGTACGTAAAATTCGCGACGGTACGAAAACGCTCTTCGTTTTCGCGCAGCAATTGCTCCGCGCGCTTGCGTTCAGTAATGTCGCTGATGCTGGAAAGAATGCACGTTTGACCGCCAGACGTAAAGATGCTCGCCGAGATCAAGCCGAAGAGGATCGAACCGTCTTTTTTGCGGAAGCGAAATTCGCGCGCGGCAACCGGCGCGCCTTTGCCAAATTCCGCCACAAAGCGCGCGCGGTCGTGTTGGTCCACCCACAAGTTCAATTCCAACGTCGTTTTGCCGATACATTCGGCGGCGGAATATCCGGCGATCTGGGTAAAGCCCTCGTTCACTTCGATGATCTTGCCATCCAACGCGCGGGTGATCATGATCGCGTACGGCGACGAGCGGAACGCGAGCGCGAATCTTCGCTCGCTCTCTCCCAACACCTGCTCGGCATGGCGGCGCTCGGTGGTTTGTGCCTGAACGTCCTGTTCCAATCGCCGCGTGACCATCAAGATCAACGCGAACGTCAGCGCGATGCAGAGGATTTGATTGATCAGAATGAAAAGCGCTTGGATGGGTGGCGACTCGAAGAAACTGCTCGTCGCCGGAAGCGGCAGCAAGATCAATTCGACGATGCGAGCCAACGCGACCAGTACGTACAACAGAAAAACAATGCCGACCTGGCGGGTGATCGGACGCAACGATAGATCGACGCGGCGCAACAGCAGCCACGCGCTTTGCCCGGTCAACAGAATGGTCGCCGCAGAGATCACGATCGTGCGAATCGAAATATCCGGCTGGATGAACGTAAAGTACGCCATCAGCCCGACAAAACCGACGATGCCGATCCAGTTGTGAGTTTGCGAACTCGGTTTGCCGACAAAACGCTCCAACCCGATGAAGATGCAGAGCGCGCCAATCTGAATCGATGCATTTCCGATGACGATAGAACCGAGATCCGGCGCAATGCCGCGCAGCATGACGAGTAGAATCCCCACGGCTTGGAGGACATAATCGACCAGCCATAATCCCAACCCCGCATACCGTTGCCGGTTCTGATGCCACAACAGCGCGATGAATAACATGATCAGCGTATTGGTGATCACGTAGCTGAATACGATTGTCTTCATTTCGAACATAGCATCGTTCCTTTGGTTGAACTGTTCATCTCTCGTCAATCGGGTGATTAGGGATTGGGTGATTGGGCAACTGATTGACTAATCAACTAGTTGACTGATTGACCAATTGACTAATCACCCATTGGCAACACAATCGTAAACGTCGTCCCTTTACCGATTTGGCTTGTTACGTGTATTCGACCGCCATGTCCTTCGACGAGCAATTTGCACAATGCCAAGCCCAGTCCCAACCCGCGCGCTTTGGTCGTGAACATCGGCTGAAAAATCTTGTCGAGCAGTTCGGGCGCGATCCCGACGCCGGTATCGCCGAACGAAATTTCGATTTCCTGCTCCGCTGCGTGCGCGGCAATCGTCAACTGCCCGCCCTCCGGCATCGCTTGCGCCGCGTTGCGAATCAAATTGCCGAAGACGATTTGGAGTTGATCGGGATCCGCCTGCAACTCCGGCAGCGTCTCCGCGAATTCACGCCGGACGACGATGTTTTCCGGGAGCGCGCTCTGCGCGAGCGCGAGATCCAGAATGTCGCGCACATCCGTTGGGCGATGGTGCGGCGGCTGCGGGCGCGCAAAATCCATCAAACTGGTGATGACGTGTTCGGAATTGGCGACCTGCTTTTCGAGAATCTGTAGAATTTCCGTCATTTCGGGATCGGGGGATGGCTGCGCGAGTTTGAGCAAATAGAGCGCGTTCTTGATCGCGCCGAGCGGTGAGCGCAATTCGTGACTGATGCCGCCCGCGATTTGCCCCAAAACGGCAAGGCGTTCCTGACGCAGCAATTGGTCTTGCGCGACGCGCAGTTCGCGCGTACGCGCTTGTACCATTTGCTCCAACCGTTCCGAGTACTCTTTGAGCGCGGCTTGCGCGCGTGTATGTTCAGTAATATCGCGCGCGGTCGAGAGCGCGCCGGTCACCTTGCCTTGCGCGTCTTTGAGCGTCCGACACCACCACGCCAACAGACGTTTTTCGCCGTCGTGACGCCGTTGCCAACTCTCGACATAGATCACATCTTCTTTGCCGTTGAACAGCGGTTGAACAATTTGGTAGGTATCTTGGTCGCCCTCAAAATAGAACGCGGCTTCTTTGCCGATCACGTCCGCGCCGAAAAATTCCAACCCCGCCTGATTTGCCCAGGTATATACTTTGGCGTTGTCCACTTCCATGATAATGTCCGGCATTGCCGCCAGCGTGGCTTGATAACGTTCGGATAATCGGCGCAGCGCGTCCTCCGCCGACTTGATCCGCAACAATGCCTGCACCCGCGCGAACAATTCGCGATTGGAAACCGGACGCGCGACATAGTCGTCTGCCCCGGCTTCGATGCCATTGGCTCGACTTTCGGAATCGGTCTTGGTGCTGGAAAGCAAAACGACAAACGCGCGCGCGGCGACCGGATCGGCTTTGATTCGTCGACAAACCTCGACGCCATCCAAATCGCGCAGCGCGACATCCAGCAAAATCAGATCAGGCGATTGTTCTTGCGCCGCGCGCAAACCCTCCTTGCCTGTCGACGCCTCGATGACTTGGTACCCAACCGATTGCAGGACCCGACTGACGACGCGCAGATTTGCCGCGGCATTATCCACAATCAAAATACGCGGGGATTCGTTCACCTGATTTCTCCTTGAGACGCGTCCGGTCTCCAAACCTTAGCGGTCTTGCGCTCGACCGCGCGGCAACGACACGACGAACGTCGTCCCCTTGCCCACCACACTCGTCACGACAATCGCGCCGCCGTGCGCCTCGACGATGATTCGGCTCAATGCCAAGCCCAAACCGATGCCTTTGGCTTTAGTCGTGTACAACGGTTGGAACACTTTGTCAAGCGCGTCCGGCGCAATCCCAACGCCGGTGTCGCTGACGGTCACTTGCGCTTGGTCGCCGACGAGTTGCGTCGCGATGGTGAGTTGCCCGCCGTGCGGCATGGCTTGCGCCGCGTTGGTGATCAAGTTGCCCAACACCAGTCGCATTTGTTCCGCGTCGACTTGCAGCGGCGGCAAACTCTCGTCGGCTTGCCACGCGACGGCAATGTTTTGCGGAATGTTGCACTGACAAATCGCCGCGTCCACCACGCGCGACAATTGCGTCGGTTGCAAGGCGGGCGTCTTGGGGCGCGCGAAATCCAACAAACTGTTGATGATGCGCGCGCTCACGTCGATCTGCTGATCGAGAATGTCCATCATTTCGCGCGCGTCCGGCGCGGGGTGTTCGACCACCATCTTGAAATAGTACGCCGCGTTCTTGATCGCGCTGAGCGGCGACCGCAATTCGTGCGCGATGCCGCCCGCCAGTTGCCCCAGCACCGCGAGCCGTTCTTGGCGGATGAGTTGTTCTTGCGCGTCGCGCAGTTCGCGCGTGCGCGCCGCGACCATCTGCTCCAGCCGCTCCGAGTACTCTTTGCGTTCGGTAATATCGCGCGCGATGTGAAACGTCCCGGCAATCTGCCCGTCCTGGCGCAACGTGCGCCCGCGAACTTCGAGCGCGATGCGCTGCTGGTCACGCGTGAGGGCTTGCAGTTCAAACCGTTCGACGTCCTCTCCCTGGAGCACGCGTTGGAGCGCCGCCTGCGCGGCATCGCGCGTCTCTGGCGCGATAAACGCCAAAGGACTTGTGCCCCGCAACTCCGCTTCACTGTGACCGAGCGCGTTACACGCGGCGCGATTCACCAACGTAAAGCGACCCGCCGCGTCCAGCGCGAAAATCAAATCATTCGCCTGCTCGATGTACGTGCGCCAGCGTTCCTCGCTTTCGCGCAACGCGCGCTCCAATTGCTTTTGTTCCGTAATGTCGTGCGCGATGCCGCGCACGATCGGTTCGGCGACGCCTTCGGTGCGGAGCGTGTTGTGGTACTCCCAGATGCGCTTTTCGCCCGCGCGCGTCTGAACCACCATCACACCATGCGCGCCCCCATCGCGTTGAATCCGCGCCAAGTATTCATCCATCTGCTCGCGCACTTCGGGCGCAAGCAGGTCGCGGAGATTCACCCGCGTGACGGCAGTCGGTTCGTATCCGAGCAGGTCGAGCGCCCACTGATTGGCGGAGAGGAACCGCCCTTGCAGATCGTGCGTGCAGATCAAGGCGTGGCTGTGCTCGACCAGATCGCGATAGCGCTCCTCGCTTTCGCGCAGCGCCACTTCGGCGTTTTTGCGCGCCGTAACATCCGACATCACACCGGAGATTCCCGCAACCGCTGCATCTTTGATGATCAAGCGGCTCGAACTCCGAATGTAACGCACCTGTCCATTCTTATCGAAGATGCGGTACTCGAATGGTTCGATCTCACCGCGCATCGTCCGGTGGTAACTCTCCAGCAAACTGGGCAAATCGCCGGGATGAACGAAATCGGTAAAACGCCTGCCCAGCAGATCCTCCATTTTGTACGCGCTGAGTCGTTCGACGACCGGGCTCACAAAAGTGAATCGCCCATCGAGATCCAACGTATAGATTACTTCGTTGATATTTTCGACCAGCGCGCGATATTTCTCCTCCGATTCTCGCAACGCCTCTTCTGCCTGCTTGTGTTTGGTCAGATCGTGAATCAAAACCAGCGCCGCCGGTTTCTCGCGATACGTGATCAACGCCGCGTTGATCTCGACCGGCACCGTGACGCCATCTTTGCGGTGAAGCGTCGTCTCGTAGGTGGCATTCACGTCCTCGCCCGCGAGCCGGCGCTGATAACGTTCCAACAAGGCGGGCAGATCGTCGGCAGAAAGATGATTGATGAAGGGCGTGTCCACGACTTCGTCGAACGCGCCGCCCCAGGCGTCCAAAATTCGCGGGTTTGCGTATTGCACCAACCCATCTTGCAGAATGACGATGCCGTCGTTCGCGCGTTCGACCAACGTCCGGTATTTTTCTTCGCTTTCGCGCAGCGCTTCTGCCGCGCGCTTGCGCTCCGTAATGTCGAGCGCGAACCCGGTCACGCCCACGACCTGATCGTTCTCCATCTGCGGCAGACCCAAGAGTTCCACTGTCACAATGTCGCCGGTTTTGGAAAGAATGCGCCGTTCGGCGTATTTGGGTAATTCGCCGCGGAGGGCTTGTTGGAAAACTTGCTGCATTTCCGGCACATCTTGCGGCGGAACGATCTCGGCGAACGAACGCCCCAGCCATTCCGCGCGCGTCCAACCGGTGATTTGCTCGAACGCGGGATTGAGCGCGGTGAATCGACCGGCAGAATCCAACGCGTAGATGATCATCGGCGCGCCTTCGAACAGCGCGCGATAGCGCTGCTCGCTCGTCTGGATCGCTTGCAGCATCCGGTTGATCTCGCGCGCCAAACTGGCGATTTCGTCGCTGCCGCGCGCCAAGACCCGCCGCGCCGGATCGCCGTCCGCACCGACGCGCCGGACGTTTTCGCTGAGGCGCGCGAGCCGGGACAGCACCAGGCGTTCTATTCCAAAAGCAATCAGCACGTAACCGACAATGCCCGCGCCCAGCAAGAGCGCGATCAAATAGGTTTTGCTGAGATTGCCTTGTTGATAAATATCGCGCGCCGCCTCGGCGCGCAGCACGAACGCCGGACGATCATAAATATCGTTCACCAGCGCATAGCCCGCGACGGTTTGCTCACTAAGCGCGCGAACGACGACAGGCATTTGCTCCGACAGCGCGGCGCGCGCGGCTTGAACATCGGCGGGGAGCGGCGCGTGGTCCAAGCGCTGGATCGCCAAAGACAATTGCGTAATCTGCGCCAAGCGCGCGGTTTCGGCAGGATCCAGCCATCGTCCAAAAATCAGCGTGCCGCGTGAGGGTCCTTCGTCCTGACTCGTCAAAATTGGCAGCGCGGCAACCAGCAAGGGACCTTCGGGCAAAACCACAACGCCCTGCACACCGCTTTTGTCGTCGGGATGATTCAGGAGCAAACTATCGCGCGTCAGATGTTCCGCTAAACTTGCCGGAGCAGGAACCTCGGTGCGGCGCGATAAATCGTAACCCTTGGCGATCACGACGCGCCCGGAAGAATGGACAAACACCATCAAATTGAGTTTGAGATTGGCGAAAGCGGAATCGGTAAGATTCGCCTCGATGTACTCGCCGTTGCCGTCCTCGACGAACGCGTAGGTGTCGTCCCACCACGCCCAATCGCTTGCCGCGCTGACCAGCTGCGCGCGATTGACCGCCAACGCGTTCAGCGCGCGCGCGGTATTCTCGCGCATCGCGCGCTCTTCCAACCGCGCGAAACTATCGGACAATACGATTTCCAAGACCAAGTACGAAACGGCGAGCAGACTCGCCAGGATGACGCTGCTCACGAGCAACGCTTTACGCCGCAGTGACATAACCTTCTCCATTCGATCCGGGACAATCCTACTACGTTGTTCTCAACTTTTTCCTCAATACGCATCCACTTTTGAATACGGATGCAGTATAACTATCGTACCACGTACGCAAGTCTTCTGTCAATAGTACGTGTTAGGGTGTGTGTGCGTCAAACTTTTGGGTGACTCGCTGCGGGCGATTGAAATCGCGCCAACGCATGGCGAATTCGACCTGCGTCGAATCTCTTTCCAAAAATGCGACGCACACTCTATCAGGGCTTTCACTCGCGCTGAAGCGCATACTACTTTCTGGATAGGAGCGCGCAGTGGGCGCGGTTGCGAGGGGAAAAAAGCAAAGCAATCCCCAACATACTCGGAGATTGCTTTGCTCTCGCAATAACACGGTGGTGACTGTTTCACGCAAGTCCCAAATCCAACGAAAACGTGCTGCCTCTGCCAACCCCTTCGCTCGTCGCCGTGAGCGCGCCTCCATGCGCTTCTACCAACGATTTCGCAATCGCCAAACCCAAGCCGGATTCCGATTCGCCTTGGCGCGACGTGTCGGCGCGATAGAAACGTTCAAAGATGTGCGGCAGTACATCGGGCGCGATGCCCGCGCCGTTGTCTACAACGGAAAGAATAATTTTCTGCGCGTGACGTTTCGCCGCCAAAGTGATGTGCCCACCATTTGGCGTGTAGCGTAACGCATTGCCCACCAAGTTACCCAGCACTTGCGTCATCCGCATCTCGTCTACTGCGATTTCCGGCAACCCAGGTTCCGCTTCCACGCGCAACATGATTTGTTTCTGCGCGGCTTGATGCTCGAACATGGATGCCGTTTGCTCCAACAAAGTTTGCGGAGCGATACGCTGACGATTCAATTTCAATTCGCCCGCGTCGGCAAGCGACAAGGTTCGCAAATCTTCAACCAAGTGCTGGAGATGCTCGACTTGTTGGCGCATCACGTCAAAGCGCGCGGGGTTGGGTTCGAGCACACCATCGCTCAACGATTCGACGTATCCGCCAATGACGGATAGCGGCGTTCGCAAATCGTGCGCGATGTCGGCAGTCATTTGGCGGCGCAATTGATTGGCGCGCGCGAGGTCGGCGCTCATCTGATTGAACGCGCTCGTCAACTCGCCGATCTCGTCGCGCGATCGCACGGCGACTGCCACGCCTAGTTTGCCCTGCGCCATCGCGCGAATTGCACGCGTCAATTCGCGCATCGGTTTGGTGAGTGTGCGCGCGACAACGATACTCAGCAGCAATGCGATGGTCGCCGTGGCAAGCGCGGACACGAGCAATGCCTGATTCGTCCGGTCGAGATACTGTTGTTCTTGTTCGCTCAGTGGAGGCGCGCTCCCGGTTGCCAGCATCGTCCCAACAACCTGGCTGCCGATTTTTATTGGCGTGCCTTGAGCCAGTTTGTTGGCTGACATGTACTCGCCCGGACGATACGGCGGCACCGCATGAACCACATAGCCGTTCTGATCGATCAGGATAAATGGCACGGGTGCCTGTCGCGGCGCAGCACCTACATTTTGCGGCGGCGGTCGTAGATTGCCGGGATCACCGGGTCGAGGCGGCATTTGGAGCGATTGAGATTTCTGGTGAAAATATTCGCTCACCCCGACCCAGGAGCCATGCGTTTGATAGTAAACCGTGACCTCGTTCAAAAAGTTGTTGTGCGCTTGCTCCAGCACCAAGCGATCGAATTCTTGCACCGTCGTCCAGCGCGCCAAGACCGACGCCAGCCCCACGCCCATCAAGCTGAGACCGAGAAACGCAAGCAACAATTTCGTCGAGAGGGATCGCATTTTAATCCTCTGTCCGAAAACGATAACCGACGCCGAACACAGTTTCGATGTAACGCGGCTCGCTGGGCTGCGGTTCGATTTTCGCGCGCAGGTTGCGAATGTGCACATCCACCGTTCGCTCGATGCTTTCGAAGGCGATGCCCTGTAATCGTTCGAGCAATGCCGCACGCGAAAAAACGTGCCCTGGCGCAGACATCAACGTCGCCAATAATTCAAACTCGGATGGTGTGAGTCGCACGGCGCGTTCGTTCACTTTGACGGTGTGCTCGTGCGGGTCGAGTACGATGTCGGCAACGCGCAGAACCTGGGTCGGCGTCTCCTGATCCATGCGACGCAACACGGCGCGAATGCGCGCGACGAGTTCGCGCAGACTGAAGGGCTTGGTCACGTAATCGTCCGCGCCGAGTTCCAGACCCAGCACCTTGTCCGATTCTTCGAGTTTCGCGGTGAGCAGAATGACCGGCGTGTTGCGCTCTTTGCGGTACGCCTGAAGAAATTCATAGCCGCTCATCTCGGGCATCATGATGTCGAGCAGGATGAGATCGGGCTTTTCGGCGCGCGCGACAAAGAGCGCATCGCGTCCGTTGTTCGCGGTCACCACGCGAAAATTTTCCACGGTGAGATGGTCGCGCACCAGCGTCCGCATCGCGGCTTTGTCATCCACGACGAGAATTGTTTTTGCCATATTGCCTTTCGGTGATTGCTGCGCGTGATTATAGCACAAGTCATCATCATTCCTCTACTGATTGATCAGCGGCAGATAGAGCCGGGGAGTTGTTTGCGGGGCGGATGAAGTATCGCGCACGAGACGCGCATAATTGTAGATGCGGACGGCATCGCCTTGAGGACCGCGCCCGGTGGAATAATCGGAAGGATTTCCAGTCTTCGGATCGCTGCGCTGCGCGCCGGCTCCATGCGCATCCGTCCATCTCCCGTTCATGTAACCCAATGCCCTGCCGAAAGCAATATACACTGCCTCGCCGGGTATTCCCACTGGAGAACTCGCCGACCCGAACGTCGTTCCGGTCCAGTAGAAGGGATAATCCGTTTGACCGGCTTCGTTGGTAATCAAAGCGCAAGAAAACATGGAGGCGATGGCGGCTGACCCAGTTGTAGATGGTGAGCGCGTGTAATCGACGATGCTCTGCAATTCCTTGGCATTGGGTAAACGCCAATCGCTATGACCCAGGTAGTTTGCCGCGTTCTTCGTTTGTACCCAGGCGAGCGCATCTTGCCAATTCGTCCCGGCGCCGCTGTCGGCTTTTGCCCACATCAAGCCCGTCGCATTGTCCACGATGGTTTCGTCACCTTGGTCTACAAATTGGTTTACTCCATAGTTGGTGTTGCCGCGAACGTACAGCACGTAATATTTTTTCTGCGTACCGTTTGGGTAACCTTTGATGCGTCCGTCCGCAAAATTGACGCCAAACATCTGCCCCGTTGCGCCCACGTAGAGAGTTTGAGTGGCATATTGGGCATCGATGAGTCGTTCGCCAGCGCTGAGATCACCGTAGCCAAAGTCAAAGTAGGTCGTGTCGATAAACGGAATCGCGCCAGCGGTGGATGTGGCGTCCGGCGACGGTTCGGCTCCGCTAAACACGATCAGAGAGTAAAGTTCCTTGATGGTTGGCAATCGCCAATCGGTGTAGCCGGCGAGAGAAAATGTGGATGCGCCGCTCAGCGCATCGCTGTAATACAGTTTGTCGCTGGAATTGATGACTCCGTCGCCGTTTCGATCCGGGCTTTTCTGCCACATCAAGCCGGTGTTCAGATCGGTGGTCGTGCCATCGCCGTTGTTTTGGTAACGTGGTGAGTTGCCAGCCGACTGCGCGTCCTGCCCGTAAAACGCTGCGCCGGCGGAAGGGCAAGTGATTTCGCTCGCGGCGTCGTAACATTTGGTTTGCCCGGTATCTACGATGGGATAACTCGTCGCGACGGCGCGTGTGTGATGCGCTGCCGCAACGATGGGGAGATGTGTCGGCGAAAACATATTTGCGAAAAGGATCAATCCCAGGAACAGAGCCGTCATGTGACTAGCACGGAATCGCAAATCGTGTTTCATGTTGTCCTCCAAGATTGAATCTGATTGGATATCCAGACTTCCGAAATCTCGCAGATTTCGGAAGTCGGGATGGCACACTCCATTTACCGATTGGTTGGCGATTGCCCTTGTCCAGGTGGCATGGGCGGACGGTCGGCAATCGTGATTTGTGATGCGACCCAGGTTCCATCGGCTTGTTTTTGTCCAACGACCTCGATGAATTTTCCGATGGTCACGTTCGCCAATTTGCTCGTCTGTCCATTCGACGTGAACTGGGTGCTGGCATTGGTAACAATCGTCGCTTTGCCTTCGAGATTTTCTACCGAGATTGTGCTGCCACTGATCGCCGTCACTCTGCCGCCGGTGCGATCGCCCGGTTGCGCGTTCTGATTCGCCGGTGGTTGACCCTGCGATGGCTGTTGTCTCGATGGCGGCGTTTGACCCGGCGGCGCATTTTGTCCGGGTCGCGATTGTTGCCCCTGTCCTTGCCCAGGTTGTGGTTGCTGTCCCGACATCGGCGGTTGACCTTGTCCTGGTTGTTGTCCGGTCGCGCCGGATGGCGCTGCCGTGTTCGTCGTGAACGTGACATTGCCGCCGCGCACCAAGCGCACATAATTGTTGATGCGGATCGCATCGCCTTGAGGACCGCGCCCGGTCGCATAGTTCGCCGGATTTCCATGCTTGGGATCGCTGCGCTGCGCGCCGGCGCCGTGCACGTCAACCCAGCCGCTCCCCTGTGGACCTCCTTGCATATTGCCCAATGCCCTGCCGAAGGCAACGTACACTCCCTCCCCTGGCAATCCCGCAGGAGGGGCGCCCAACCCATGCGTGGTTCCCGTCCAGTAATAAGGATAATCCGATTTACCGGCTTCATTCGTAATCGCCGTCACGCTGAAGACCGGATCAATCGCGGCAGAATTAGTCGTGTCGGGAGAGCGCGCATAATCCACGATGCTTTGTAATTCTTTCGCACTCGGCAATCGCCAATCGTTGTAACCCAGATATTTTTCGGCATTCTTTTGCTGAACCCACGCGAGTGCGCTTTCCCAGTTCATGCCTTTGCCGCTGTCCGGTTGCGACCACATGAGACTCGTCGCGTTGTCGGTGATCGTGCCGTCGCCGTTGTTGACGAAACTGTTCACACCGTAATTGGTGTTGCCGCGCACACCGATCGCAAAATACTTTTTGCCGATGGATTCAGATAGCGGATAACCCTTGATGCGCCCGTCGGCGAAATTCACTCCAAACATCATGGTCGAATTGGCGACATACGTGGTACTCGTTGCCCATTGGGAATCGATGATGCGTTCGCCATTGCCGGTAAAGCCGTAAGAGAAAACAAAGTAGTTGGTGTTGATGAACGGCTTGAGATCTGACGTATCGGTACTCGTCGGATTCGGATCCGTGCCGTTGAAATCGATCAGCGAGTAAAGTTCCTTGATCGTCGGCAAACGCCAATCGTTGTACCCGCCGAATTTGGCGGCGTTGAGTTTGGCGGGTAGTGCTTGGGCTTGCGTGTACGTCAGTTTGTCGCTGTAGGTGACGGAACCGTCGCCGTTCGTGTCAGGGCTACGCTGCCAGGTTAGACCAGTGACGTTGTCGCGCACCGTTAGCCCATCAGCACTGAGCGTATAACTGGGTTGGTTTCCCTGATACTGCGCGTCCTGTCCAAAGAACGCCGCGCCATTTCGTGGACATGAAATTTGCTGGTTGTTGTTGTAGCAATGTGTCTGTCCCGTGTCCACGATAGGGTAACTGGGCGCAGTTGTCGCCGATGCGATAGATGGGTTCACACTCGACGATAGCGTTTTTGCGTTCGTCATGGTGGAAGAGCAAGCCATTAGCATCAGGGCAAGGGATAGGATTGCCACATGCCGGCAAACTAACCGGGAAATGTTTTTCATTGAAAACCTCCTTGAGTGGTTTTATTGCCGGCAGGATAACAGGAGGATGTTCAGATTCTGTTAAGAAGTGTTTGAGGTTCGATTTAGGTTAGCGCATGTACGCGTTTGACGCGCGACGCGTCTCGGTGTGGACTGGCAGTGTAGAATAGTGCCTGCGAACAAGATAATTCCGCGAGACTGGGGGTCTGTTTTGATGCTTGACAATGCCCCGAATCCAGACTAGAATATGATCCAAAGTATATATTCAGACTAGGAGTTGAGTATGAACAAAATAATCGGCGTGACGGAACTCCAGCGGCAGTTCCGCACCGTCTTCGACGAAGTGGTCAAGCACCACGTACCGTACGTTCTGACGCGCGGCAGTCGTCCCGAAGCCGTGCTCGTCCCGTACGAACAATACTTGAAATTCGCGCAAGCAGACGAGGCGGGCGTACTCAAGCGATTTGACGCGCTGACGGCGCGAATGGACGCGGTCAATGCGCGCTATTCGGACGCGGAAGTGGAAGTCGATTTGCGCGCGGCAACGAAAACCATCCGCGCGCGCAAACGCGCCGGGGAGACACGTGGCAATGTTGCGCGCCGTCGTTGACACCAACATTCTCATTCGCGCGCTGATCAAGCCGCGCGGGACGGTTGGTCCGATCTTGACGCAACTTGCCGCGAACGCGTACACGCTCGTTTACTCTCAGCCGTTGCTAGACGAGTTGGTGGAGAAATTGGCGCTGCCGCGCATCCGCGACAAGTACGGACTAGACAAGCAAGCGATTGAAACGGCGCTCGCGCTGTTAGCATTGCGCGGCGCGTTGGTGCAGCCAACGCGTGCAGTGAAAGTGTGCCGCGATCCGGACGACAACGCGCTGATTGAAGCCGCGCTTGCGGGCGGCGCGGAGTACGTGGTGACCGGCGACGAGGATTTGCTCGTGCTCAAGAAATTTGAAACGGTGCGGATCGTGACGCCGCGCGTGTTTTTGGCGGCGGTGGGAAAATAGAAGCGCAAACCCGAAGGGTCTTGGAGACCCTTCGGGTTTTTGTGTCACAATGTCCCACGAAACGCGCGCGCGCCAAAAACGCTTAGCACGCTGTTTCAGAAACGGAGAACAAGGCGTTCAGGACGCGCTGCCATTCTTCTTCGTGAACGATTTGGAAGTTGATCTTGTGACCGGCGAATTGTTGCGCTATCTCATCCCAGGGAGTTGGTTGACTGTGAACGTTGCACAGGGCAAAGAGTTGCTTCTTGTAGTCGGTGTCTTCGTTTTTCAAGTGGATTCCCTTTATCTCCAGCACCTGAACAGTAGAAAGACGTTGTAGGCCGGCTTTATCAGTTTCGCCTTGAAGGGCAAAAAAATCGGGATAGACGCGATGGGGTTGCCAACCTTGAATACTGTAGCCGGTCTTGACCATATTGCGGAACCACGCCAGCACCCATTGTTGCTGATCAAGGAATAACGCGACGGCGCTTTCTGTTTCGTTAAATTCTTCTGCGGCGTAATCGAACATTGACCGCGCGGGCAAAGCGTCCGTGTCGGGATGACGCAACTTGCGTCCAATGCGAGCGCGGATGCGGTCAGGAATCGCGTTGCCCGCGCAACCCGTGATCAGCCAAAAATGAAGTTGGTCGTTCTTGAGCAGATTCTGGAAAATCTGTTTGGCTTGATCGTCGCGTCCTTTGATGAGCCCGTTCTTCAATTCGGCGATAACGAACCCCAAGTCACGTCGAATCTCCTTTTCGGAATAGCGCTTTCGCAAACGGGTGATTGCATTTTCGGAAACCGCGTAGGCGACCCACGGATTGGGAACGGCATCAAGTAGTTGGCGCGTGACAAACGCGAGATCGAGCGGCAGGTCAACGGCGGTTGTTACTTGGATCGCGGTCTCTGCACCGTCCAATCCAATTGCGACGGCGGTATTACCGGTGCTCGTCGGGTTTAGTTGCAAAAGATCGAAACTGCTGAGATCAATCTTTTCAAAATCAATCCGGCTGAGAATGTCCATTTCATAGCCGACTTCTCGAAATTGTCCCGGCGCATCGGACACCACAAAGCACGGTAGGTACACCTTGCCGGCGTAACTCGCAAATTGCTGCCGAATCGCCAAGTCGGTCATTGCGGTTGCCGCTGCGCCCGCTTCGCTTCGCACATTCACGCCGCCCGGCACATCGTCTAATCCTTCGTCGCGCAATGATTCGTACACGCGGCGCAGCAATTCGCCGGTGCGGTCGCGGCAAAAGAAAACGTAACTTTCGTCGAGCGCAGGCACGTTCGTCTTTTGCGCGTACGGCTGACGTAGCACGCGCCCAACCAATTGCGTCATGCTCACCGGGGCTTTGGTGTTGACGAGCGTCGCCAAAACGTAGGCGAACGGACAATCCCATCCTTCTTGCAATGCTTGTTTTGTGATGATGTAGCGAATCTGGCACTGTGGATCGAGCAGGTCAATGTTTTCGATTTCGTCGCGTTCGCTGCTCTTGACCGCGATCTCTTCCGGCAGAACATTGCACTTGGCGATGAGATAATCGCGCACGTCTTCGGCATGGACGAAGCCAGGCAAGCGTTGTTTTTCGCCGGTGCGCTCGACTTGAATCAGACTGATCGGGCGGATGTAGACGCCAGTTTGATTCTGATATTCTTTCGCCGCGTCTTCGAGTTCTTTGCGCTTGAGATGACTTGCCACCAACGCGTCGCGCCAATCGGCGCTGACTCGGCTGTGGACATTGATCGGCAACTTGATCATCCCCGCGCGGTGTACTTCTTGCCCGCTGATTTTCACCAGCACGTTGCTTTCGCGCGTCGGCGTCGCGGAAAGTTCCAAGATGAAAGATGGATTGAACCCGCGCAAGGTGCTTTGCGCGAGGTCGCCGTATGCCTTGTGCCCTTCGTCGAGAACGATGATCGGGTTGAGTAGGCGTAACGTATTGCCAAGCGACGTTTTGATCAAGCGACTGAACGCGCCCGCATCCGCGCCATAAGCGTCAAGGTTTGGTACGCGCTCCAACAACGCAGCGTGCGCTTCGAGCTGATCTTCGGGTGGAAAGAATGCTTCAAAGCCGCCGCGATCTTGAAAAATTTTGAGCGTCTCTTTGTTTTGCCGATTCGCAGAGGGCAGCATCAGCAAAAGTACGACGAGATTTTCCTGAACGTCTTCCGGCGAAAAGATTTGATCTTTTTCCAGAATCAGCGTGCGTCCGCCGCTTGCCATATCCAATTCTTGGCGGTACGGATGCGCGCGATCGCGCAACGCGCGGTAGGTTTGATTATAGATTTGCGTCGAAGGCACGATCCACAGCGTCAGCCCGGTTTGCGTGCGGCGATAGAGATTGTTGATCGCGTCTAATGCTTTGATCGCCAATAGCGTTTTGCCGCCGCCGGTAGGTACTTTGAAACAGACGACGGGTAACGGATCGCCGATTCCATTTTTGCGCGAGAGGTACCGAATGTTACGGACGCGCTCCCACGCGTACTCGTCCCACTTGTACGGAATTTTGACGCGCGCGTCCTGCAGCGCGTTTAGGTAATCGCGCAGTTGTTTGAGCGTGCTTTGCTGGTACTGCTTGAGTTCCATTTTATTGCGCTCGGAAACGATAAATCGCGAACGGGAGTTGGCAAAACTCGATCCGCATTTCGCGCAGGCGGTCGTCGTCCAGATATTTGTGCGACGCGATGACGAGCCGTGGTTTTTCTGACTTTGGCAATGCTTGGGCGAACGACAGATTGAGCGGCGTGTTTTTCAAAAAGTCCACGTTGGGTTGGTAGAGCAAATAAACCACGTATTGCCGACTTTCGCCCAGATAATAGCGCGCTTCGTCTACCTGCGCCTCGTCCAGTTGTTCGCCGGTCGCGGTGAAGAAAACGTACCGCGCCAAGTCGAGATACGACGGCATTTCCTTGCCGCTAAGCACAGCGGCGTCGTCGAGCGCGGGACCGAGCGTGAAGAACGAGAACGTGCCGCCGTACCCTTTTCGCAATGCTTCGTCTTTGGCATTTGGCACACCGCGCATCACGCGCCGCACGCGCTCGGCGGTGATCGTGTCCGCGTAATCTTCTTGCTCGACCAAGATGAATTTGCGATTGCCGCCATCCTCCGCGTTGAGCGCGAGAACAGCGTGTGCAGTTGTACCGCTACCAGCGAAACTGTCGAGGATGATGTCGTCTCCCTTGGTTACTTGCTGGATTATATCTCTAATTAGGTACGGAGATTTTGGATTCGCGAATGAAATTTTTCCCATTACTTGCTTATAAATCCGAGTGCCAGTATCTGTTGAATGCAAACTGCTGAGCCAAAACGATTTTGGTTTGATAGTCTTCAATCCACCACCAATAAGCATAGGGTCTTTCTGAAAAACATCATACTCATCCCTGCCTTCAACTTTACGTGCAACTAACTCCTCGATACGACCCGACGAAGTGTTTTTTCCCCAGCGCCACCGTCCATCAGTACCATCAGAAAGTTTTGGCAAAATCTTAATGTCGGATTTATCCGAACGTTCCAATGCCAAAATGTTCATTGCTTCATTGTAGCAGAACGGGTAAAACATTTCGGGGCGGTCTTCTCGTTTGGATCCAGCACCACGTTTTCTTAATCCCTGCAAGCGATAGAATTCTCCATTCTCATCGCGTTCTGTATATTCGTCTTGATATTCTTCTGGAATCGGCAGTCCATATGTCTCAAAAAGTGGACTCTTCCTATAAACTAAGAGATACTCGTGAGCCGTTGCGATGTACTTGTCATCACTTCGCCCCTTAAGGTTGTTAACGACTGTGATATCCGCAACAAAATTTTCTTCTCCAAAAATCTCGTCCATCAAGGCGCGCAAGTGATGGACTTCGTTATCATCAATCGAAATGAAAATGACGCCATCCTCGCGCAGGAGTTCGCGGAGCAACACCAAGCGGGACCACATCATACACAGCCATTTGTCGTGGCGCGTCAAATCCTCTTTGTCCACAACAGATTTTAGCCACGCGGCGTGCATCGGACTATTCACGTTATCGTTGTAGACCCAGTTCTCGTTGCCGGTGTTGTACGGCGGATCAATGTAAATGCACTTGACCTTGCCAGAGAAGGAAGGCAACAATGCTTTGAGCGCGAGCAAGTTGTCGCCGTGAATGATCAGGTTATCGCTCAAATTCGGCTTGCTTTTCGTCAGCGATTTCTTAGCGTTCGGCTTCAACTGGCGATACGGCACGGTCAAATGATGCGTGCGGACGATGCTTTTGCCTTTGAAGTTGAGTGCGGGCATAGTGACTCCGGTTTGAAATCAAAAAACGCTGAGAGTGTGGTGGACGTTTCAGCGAAACGGTGGAGGAGGGGCTTGCGATCGGGATTATACCACAGTGCGGCGAAAGTGAAAAGTGGTTAAGATTTCCCTTTTTTGTTTCTCACCACGCGCGTTTGACGCGCGGCGCGTCTCGTTGTAAAATAGCGGCGTAGAACAAACGTTTGTGGCAAAACCTTCCAGGTCTCGGAGACCTGGAAAGTTTAACCGAGGTTGCGAATGCCCCCCAAATCTAAAACCCACAGCAAATGGACGTGCCAGCAATGCGGCTTCGTCTCGACGAAATCGTACGGCAAATGCCCCGAGTGCGGCGAGTGGAACTCGCTGGTTGAAGCGGTGGTGACGCGCGCGGAAGAGAAAAAATCGTCGCTTGCCGCGCTCGCGCCGCGCAGTACGCCGCAAAAAATTTCTGACGTCGTCACGGAAGGTTTCGCGCGCATCCCCGTGCCGATGACGGAACTCGCGCGCGTCCTCGGCGGCGGGATTGTGCCGGGCTCACTCGTACTGATCGGTGGCGAACCTGGGATCGGCAAATCAACTTTGCTGCTGCAAATGGCGGCGACGCTCGCGCAGACTTCGCCGGTGTTGTACGTCTCCGGCGAAGAATCGGTGCAACAGATGAAAATGCGCGCCGAACGGCTCGCGCTCAAACCGGACGCGCTCTACCTGCTTACCGAAACGAACCTCGACGAAATTATCGCGCATCTCGAACGACTCACGCCGAAGCTCGTCGTGATTGATTCGATTCAAACGGTGTATCTCGAAGAATTGACGAGCGCGGCGGGCAGCATTTCGCAAGTGCGCGAATCGGCGGCGCGCTTGATGCACGCCGCCAAAGAAACCGGCGTGCCGATCTTCCTCGTCGGGCACGTCACCAAAGCCGGAGCGATCGCCGGTCCGCGCGTCCTCGAGCACATCGTGGACACGGTGCTGTACCTCGAAGGCGAACGCTTTCACGCGTACCGGCTGCTACGCTCGGTGAAAAATCGTTTCGGCGCGACATCGGAAGTCGGCGTGTTCGAGATGACGCAGGAAGGAATGATCGAAGTGGACAACCCGTCCGCCGCGTTTCTCGCCGAGCGCGCGCCGGGTTCATCCGGCAGCGCGATCGCGGTGACAATGGAAGGAACGCGCCCGCTCCTCGTCGAGATTCAAGCGCTGACGAATTCGACGGCGTTCGCATATCCGCGCCGCGCCGCGAACGGTTTCGATATGGGGCGGCTGCTTTTGTTGACGGCGGTTTTGCAGCAACGCGTCGGTTTGAAACTCGGCGCGCAAGATGTTTTCGTCAACGTCGTCGGCGGATTGAAGATTACAGAACCCGCCGCCGATTTGACGGTCGCGCTCGCGGTCGCGTCGTCGTTTCGCAATCAGCCGGTCGCAGAAGACCTGGTCGTCATCGGCGAAGTCGGGTTGAGCGGCGAACTTCGCACGGTCGCGCAAGCGCAACGGCGTTTGATCGAAGCGGCGCGGCTCGGTTTCAAGCGCGCGCTTGTCCCGCAAGCGTTGACGCGGATGAAGGACAAACCCGAGGGCATCGAGTTGATCGGCGCGCGTTCGCTCGCGCAAGCGATGGAGGTCGCGTTGGTGCGAGGTTAGAACGGGCACTCTGAAAGGAAGAGATTCGGCCCGCCTGATTCTCCGGCGGCGTTGTACGCTTTGACCTCATATTCAACATCTTGCGATTTGTTGAAACCGCTGGTGTCCGTGTACTGCTCCGAGTTCGCGCCCACCGTCGCGCGGAGCGACCATGCCGACCACGGCGAACTAGAATTCTCACGCAAGCGGCGATAGATCCGAAAGCCCGTTTCGTTGTTCGAATGGTCGTCCCACGCAATCCGAATCTGGTCAGGCGTCCCGCACGAACGACTGACTTGACGCAGGTTGCTCGGCGCGGCAGGCGGTTGTTGCAGCGTTGGTGTGCGCGTGCGCGTCGGGGTATTGGCGGGCGGCGCGGGGTTGACGATGATCGTGGCTTGACGCGTGACCGTGCCGCCGCAACCGGTCGCGGTGATCGTGTACGTCGTCGTCGTCTGCGGATTGATGACGCGCGAGCCCGGCGTTGCGACGCCGCCGATGCCGTGATCAATCGTCACGCTCGTCGCGTTTTGCGCCGCGCCCCAACTCAACGTCGCCGACTGTCCGGCGATGATCGCGCTCGGCGACACGGTGAAGGCACCGATGACCGGCGCGCCGGGACAAACCGGCGCGAGTGTCCAGGTCGGCGTCGGAGTTATCAATCTCAGAGTCGGCGTGGGAGAAATCGTTGCGTCTCTTGGCGTGGTTGTGTGCGTCGGCGTGGGAGTGATGCTCGGAGCGGTCGGCGAAATTTCTCTGGGCAAAGTTGGCGTTAGCGTCGGCGCCGACGCGCGCGTAGGATCCGCGCCCGGCGCGGGACTAGAAAGTGTTTGACCGATGCTCACAAAGACCGGCGCGGAAACGCTCACCGCGCCGCTCCCCGTTGTCGCGCGCGCTTCGAGCCGATAGTTGCCGGGCTGCGTGGGGTTCCAGTTGATGCGGCAGGTCGCGAGCGTCGGCGCAGAATTTTCGCAGTTCATCGCGCCAAGCAGATTTCCGTTGGCGAGAAATTCCATTTGGCGCACGCCGCTCGCATCGCTCGCATGCGCGATCACTTGAAACGGCGCGACCGGCAACGTCGAGTGATTGCGCGGCGCATCAATCCACACGCGCGCGCCGCGCAGCGCGATCTGTTCCGGCTCACACCCGGCGAGGAGCAGCGAAAGCAAACCAAGGAGCGCGAATCTCGTTTTCATCGCTACCTCCCGCGGAGATTTCGCTCCGCCTCGTTGTTGTTCAAATTCAAATCAATGAAACTGAGCGGAATCAATTTGACGCGCACGCGATTGCTGACCGGTTGCACCGGCAATTCAATCGTCGCCGAGCCGCCGACCGGAATGGTGAGCATCTGTTCGTAACTGGAATTCTCATAGTTGATCTGCGCGAATTCGTTCAGCACGAACTGAGGTCCACGATTGCGAATGACGACGTGAAGGTTCTCGTCCGGCAACGCGTAGAGCGATTCCACTTCCAGGTCGGTTCTGACGCCGCCGCCGCCCGCGCCCGCGCCGGGATCGGGCGGGCCCAAACCATTCACCGTCACGTACGAAGTGAACGAGGGCCCACCCACCGGCAGACTTCCACTGCGAAACGTCGCCCAGTCCATATTGCCGCGCAGCGCGATCGTCCGTGATTCAACCCAAATGGCTCCGCCGAAATCTTCATCGTTGACGATTTCAAAGCCGATGGTGAGCGTATCGTTTTCGTCGAGCGGCACGATGAACTCGCGATCGCTCGGATCGAACAAGAGGTTTGACCATGACGCGGTGCGACCGCCGCCCACGTTCACTGGCGCGCACGGCACTCCTTCGCCGAAACCGGGCGTCGGACAACCCCACCCGCGTCGTTGATCGTTCACGTAGATCGAACCCATTCCGGCGAACGTCCCGCGCACGATGTTTTCGAGCGTGTCGAACGTGACGCGCACGTACGCTTTACACGGATTGCCGCGCGTCAAAATGGATTCGCGGCTCTTGGGCGATTCGTGAGTGCCGAAGAACGCGGTCACGCGGTATTCGCTGTTTTGCCCGCACACGCGATAGGGCGCGATCGCGCCGCGCGCGCGCCCCGAATATGTCTCGGCGGCGACGTACATGTTTTCCGACCCAGATTGTCCGGGGATCCAACGGCGCAGATAAACGCGAAAGCCGTCGAGTCGGTTGGTCGCGCCGGGACCGTCGCTGACGTACGCGTTGCCAACCCAGTCCCACATCAACGCCCAATTTTTCGCGCACAGATCGCGGTCTATCTGCGAAATGTCAATCTGCCCGGCAAATACATTGGACAAACACCGCGCGATTTCCTCCGGACTGGCATCCAACATTCCGCTGAGATTGAACGGCGCGGGAATCTCCGCGTCGGTCAACAGCCAGTTTTGTCCGGCAGGCAACAGATCGCGCCGGTAAATGCGATACGTGAGCCGGAATCCGGCGACGCCTCCGCCCGGTTGACCACTCACGCCGGACGCGTTCAGTGTCAACTCGCGCCCGTCCCATTCCTCCGGCGGATGCTGTTTGGAAAATCGTCCGAGAAAATCAACCGTCACTCCGCGCACGCCCCAACATTCCCCATTGAAAGGCAACGGCGCGTCGCTTACCCAAATAATCGTACGCGCATTGTCTCCGGCAAAATGATCGCGAATGTCGTACGCGCCGCCGACCGGGCGAATCGTCGCGTCGCCTTCCGGAATGCGATCGTACAACCCGAGTCCGATTTGCGCGTAACAGTAGATTTCGCTGTACGGTCCGATCGTGCTGAGCGAATCCGCGCCGATCACCAACTCGACGTCGCGACGCGTCCCCGCAGCAGGGCACACGGCGGCATTGACTGCGACGGTGTTGCTGCGCCCCCATTCTCCATGACCCGGCACGAGGCGCGTCACGTAGAATTGATAATTTCCCGCGCGCGGCAGATCGCTCGTGAACTCGGTCGTGTTCGCGCCGACGATGCTGATGCGTTCGGGAATCGCGTTTGCCGCCGCGCGGCGAAAGATGTGATACCCGACTTCTTCGGCGCTGGTGTCGGTCCAACGCAAACGGACGCGGCACGCTCCGATCAAGTCGGCGGTGAGATTTTCAGGACGCGTGTCCGGTCCGTATGGGCGATCACGGATTGGCAAGGGAGGACCAAAAATCACCGGTTCACGCGGTTGACCCGGTTGATCCGGTTGTCCGACTTGCCCTGGCTGCCCTGGTTGCCCGGGCTGTGCCGATGGCGTGGGCTGCGCGGGCTGCGCGGATGGCGTGGGCTGTCCGGGCGGGCTGGGCGAACTCGACGGCGTAGGTTGTCCGACCGGCGTGGAGGTTGGCTGCGGAGTTGGCTCCGGTGTCGGCGCGCGCAGCCCGGGCTGCGCGATCACCGGCTCCGCGTTGACGGTGATGACGTACGACTGTCCGGCACGACTGTCGGTGCTGTACGCCACAAGGAAAATTGAGTGCGCGCCGGGCTGCGGTTTCCAATCGAACGCGGTCGGGAACGGATTGGTTCCGTCCGGCGCGGAACTCGCGCGCCCCTCGACGAATTGTCCATCTACCCACAATTCAACGCGCGCCATCCTTGTGGGATGGCGCGCGATGGCAAAGACCGTATTCGAATGATTCGCCCACACGCGTGCGCCGGGGGCGGGCTCCTGAATGCTGACCTCCGGCGTGCCTGCCTGCGCCGGCTGCGCCGCGTAGAATACGAGCGCGCCGATCAGAATGCACACCAACAGCGCGAGCAGAATAATCGGGAGCACGACGAGCCAGCCGCATCCACCGCGCGGGCGCGACGACGCCCTGCCTGGCAAACCGTAATTCGTCCTTGCCATCATGCACCTCCTTGATGCAGCGCGGCGGCTTCGCCACGCGCACTCAGTTCCCGCGATTGGCGTCAAGACTTTTGATTTCTTTTGCGCACATTGTACTACAAACTCGGCGCAAATACAATGTCTGCGCGCCGGCGATTAGGGCTTTGTCAGAGTCGCGTACGTGTCTCATTGCGAGGAGCGCAAGCCCTAGCCGGCGATTACCTGAACGCGCAAGGGTGGAAACTTGCGCGATTGGAGTTGAACGTTGCGCGGCTTGACCCACTAAAGCGTCGCGTCCAGTGGTTATGGCACGATGACACGTGGCATTAGCACCCGGACAGCACGACTGCTATCGAGTCGCTGTCCGGTTTTGCTTTTGGGCGGGGCTTGACAAATCAAAAAAATCGTGTATATTATGCACGCTAGCACTCTATAGAAATGAGTGCTAATCCTATTCTCAAATCCTTGCAAGGAGGTTTTTGTTATGGCAGAGAAGAAACTCAAAATGCGACCACTTGCGGATCGAGTGATCGTCGAGCCACTCGAAGGGGAAGAAAAAACCGCGAGCGGAATTTTGCTTCCCGAAACCGCCAAGGAAAAGCCGCAAGAAGGGCTAATCGTCGCGATCGGTCCGGGCCGCTGGGATGAAGATGGCAAAAAGCGCGTCGAGATGGAAGTTGCGCTCGGCGATACCGTCGTCTTCGCCAAGTACTCCGGCAGCGAGATCAAGATTGACGACAAAAAGTATTTGATCTTGAGCGAGAAAGACATCCTCGCCGTCGTCACCAAGTAAATTCATTTTTGTCATTTCGAGCGGAGCGAGAAATCTCATGTAGAACCAGATTTCTCGTCGCTTCGCTCCTCGAAATGACAAGCAGCCATTCAACTAGGAGGAATCACTTATGCCTGCTAAACAACTTGCGTTCGCCGAAGAGGCGCGCAGACACTTGAAAATCGGCGTGGATGCGATGGCGAATGCCGTCAAAACTACGCTCGGACCGAAAGGTCGCAACGTCGCGCTCGACAAGAAATTCGGCGCGCCGACTGTCACGCACGACGGTGTGACCGTTGCGAAAGAGATCGAACTGCAAAACCCGTACGAAAACATGGGCGCGCAGTTGCTCAAAGAAGCCGCGACCAAGACGAACGACGTCGCGGGCGATGGCACGACGACCGCGACCGTGCTCGCGCAGACCATCGTTACTGAAGGTTTGAAGAACGTCGCCGCGGGCGCGAACCCGATGCTCTTAAAGCGCGGCATTGAAAAAGGTACCGCCGTGCTCGTCGAAGAAATTAAAAAGATGGCAAAGCCGGTCAAAGGCAAAGCCGAAATCGCGAACGTCGCCGCCATTTCCGCTGCCGATTCCGAAATCGGCAATTTGCTCGCGGACGTGATGGACAAAGTCGGCAAGGATGGCGTCATTACGGTCGAAGAATCCAAGACCGGTCTCGCGTTCGAAACCGAGTACGTGGACGGGATGCAAATCGATCGCGGCTACATTTCGCCCTATTTCGTCACGAACCCGGAGCGGATGGAATCCGTCCTTGAGAACGTCTACGTTTTGCTCACCGACAAGAAAATTTCCGCGCACACCGACATCGTGCCCCTGCTCGAAAAATTGGTGCAGATGGGCAAGCGCGAACTCGTGATCATCGCCGAAGATGTGGACGGCGAAGCCCTGGCGACGCTCGTGCTGAACAAATTGCGCGGCATGTTGAACGTCCTCGCGGTCAAGGCGCCCGGTTTCGGCGACCGCCGCAAAGAAATGTTGCGCGATATGGCGATCCTCGCCGGCGGCAACGTCATCACCGAAGAAATGGGTCGCAAATTGGAAACCACGCAGATCAGCGACCTGGGTCAATTCGACAAAGTGATCTCGACCAAAGACGACACGACCTTCGTCGGCGGCAAGGGCTCCGACAAAGACATCAAAGGGCGCATCAACGAGATCAAAGCGCAGATTGACAAGACGACCTCCGATTACGACAAGGAAAAATTGCAAGAACGCCTCGCCAAACTCGCAGGCGGCGTTGCCGTGATCCGCGTCGGCGCGGCGACCGAAACCGAATTGAAAGAAAAGAAGCACCGCGTCGAAGACGCGCTGAGCGCAACCCGCGCGGCAGTCGAGGAAGGTATCGTGCCCGGTGGTGGAGTCGCTCTGCTCAACGTGATCCCCGCGCTCGAAAAAGTGGGCGGCAACGGCGACATCGCGACCGGCGTGATGATTTTGAAGCGCGCGCTCGAAGAACCGATGCGCATGCTCGCCGAGAACGCGGGCTACGACGGCGCGGTCGTCGTGCAAGAAGTGCGCCGCAACCAGAAAGAAAAGAACAACCCGAACATCGGCTTCGACGTTCTGGCGGAAGAGTATACCGATCTGGTTGAGCGCGGCATCATCGACCCGGCGAAAGTGACGCGCAGCGGTTTGGAAAACGCGGCATCCATCGCGGCGATGATCCTGACGACCGAAGCGTTGATCACGGATATGCCGGAGAAGGAAAAAGCTGCGCCAATGCCGCAGATGCCTGAGTATTAAAAGCAGTAGACAGTCCACAGTAGACAGACAAAACCCCCTCTCGCAGATGCGGGAGGGGGTTTATTGTTGAGTTATGTAAACCCCAATCCCGTTTGACACCCGGCTAGTTTGATGCTAGAATAGCGACAGTTATCGAACAAAAGTGCGACGCGAGTGCGCCGCCAATTTACGCTCAGAAAAAGGAGGCATTTCGAATGGCAGACGAAGTTATCCTGGGATACTGTGTCAAGGAAAAGGCGCAAAAGCCGATGAAGGATCCCGAGGAAGTAGTACTCAAAAATGGCAAGCACGCGATCCGGGGCATTTGCGCATCCTGCGGTACCAAGATGATGAAGTTCGTCTCAGCGAAAAAAGCAGACCCCGCCGCGCCGGCGGTTGCGCCTGCTCCCGCCGTACCAGGCACGCCGCCAACCCCCAAAACCGCATAGCCCAACCGGCGACACCCGTCGCACAATGCCCGTCTCCTCCGCGAGGCGGGCTTTTGTGTTGGAGAAAGGTATACCGATGAAACTCAAACCCGCCTTGCTGCTCGCCATTCTTCTCTTAACCGCCTGCACCACCGCGCCGACGGTGACACCGGTTGCGACGAGCGCGCCGACTCTCGCTGCCGACCTTGCGCCCTATCGCCTTGCGCTGAACGCGGCAAACCAAAACGATCTCGCGCTCGCGGATCGACCGACGCGCTACACGTTGACGCTGAATTACATCGCCGATCCGCCGACGCTCGCCGGCAGCCAAGCGGTCGTCTTTTTCAACCGCCAAGCCGCGCCGCTGAACGAAATCTACTTTCGCCTCTTTGCGAATTATCCCGATTACGGCGCAAAAATCACCGTCGCCAACGTTTCGGTGAACGGCGCAGCAGTCACGCCGACGCTCGAAGCGAGGGATACCGCGCTGCGCGTTCCGATGGCGAAGCCGCTCGCGCCGAATGCATCGGTCAACCTTCATCTCGATTTCACGCTGACGATTCCGCGCATCAGCAAAAGTCGCTACGGCGATTTTGGCGCGAGCGATACCGTCGTCACGCTGCCGTCGTTCTACCCGCTGATTCCGGCATACGACGCGAAAGGGTGGCACATCGAACTGCCGCCGCCGTACGGCGATCTGGTGTACGCCGATGCTTCGCTGTACGCGGTGACGCTGACCGCGCCGTCCGCGCTGACCGTCATCGCTTCCGGCACGACGATTGACACGCGCGATAACGGCAACGGCGCCAAGACATGGAAAATCGTCGGCGCGCCGATGCGCGATTTCGCCATCGTCCTGACGGCGGTTTTGCAAAAGACTAGCGATACCGTCAACGGCATCACCGTGAACTCGTATCACGAACCGGGCGACGCGGAGGGGGGCAAAAAGGCGCTTCGTTTTGCGATGGATTCGCTGCGCGTCTTTCAGGCGCGGTTCGGCGCGTACCCGTACACCGAATTCGACGTGGTGGAAACGCAGACGAGCGCGCTCGGCATCGAGTACCCCGGCGTCATTGTGATCGCGCAGGGGCTGTACAAAAATCCGCGCGAGGCGGAGACGTTCGAGTTCGTCATCGCGCACGAAGTCGCGCACCAGTGGTGGTACGCGCTCGTCGGAAACGATCAAGTCAACTCGCCGTGGGTGGATGAAGCGCTCGCGCAGTACAGCGAAGTCGTTTACATCGAAGAGATGCGCGGCAAAGGCGCGGGGCAGTCGCTCGTGCGCGGTTATTTCGGCGAGGTATACAAGCGCGTTCAATCTGCCGGACGCGACGCCGCCGTGAATCAGCCGGTCGCCGCGTTCACCGAAGAGGCGTACGGTGAAATCGTCTACGGCAAAGGTCCACTTTTTTACGACGCGATTCGGAAAAAGATGGGGGACGAGAATTTTTCCAAGTTTCTCAAGACGTACGCCGACCGCTATCGGTACAAGGTCGCGTTTCCCGACGATGTTGTGAAATCAGCCGAGGACGTGTGCGCGTGCAATCTGCGCGCGGAATATCAACAGTGGATTTTGAGCCCGGCGGCAAAATGAAAAAACCTGGAAGGTTTCTAAAACCTTCCAGGTTTGTGCGATCTAATACCGTCCGCGCGGTCTGCCGCCGCCACCGCCGCCGCGGCCACCGCGATGGGTTCCGAAGCCACCCCCGCGATTTCCACCGCCGCCGCGATAGCCGCCGCCACCACCGCCGCCGCCGCGTTCTTCGCGCGGGCGCGCGATGTTGACGATCAACTTGCGTCCGTCGAGATCATACTCGTTGAACATCTCGATCGCTTTTTGAGCGTCGGCGTCCGTCGTCATTTCGACAAAGCCAAAGCCCTTGGATTGGTGCGTCGCGCGATCCATGATCAGCGCGACTTCTTTGACTTCACCGGCTTGGGCGAAGAGTCGTTGCAAGTCTCCCTCGCTCACGTTGTACGACAGATTGCCGACGTACAGTTTCGATTCCATTGTGACCTCTCCTTTTGGGTCTTGGAAAAAATGCCCCGGCTCTTCGCTTCGGCAATTCCTTCCGAATCAACTTGGCGACCGGACATCAAGCCCGCGCCGCCGCCATTTTGTGCCGCGCTTGTCGATGGGCTTCGACATAGCGGCGAATTGCGTCCGCGTTGGGTTGGACCAACGCCGGCGCGCGATAATCGATGCCCTCCAGACGACGGCGTTCGATTTTTTGTTGCAGTACGATTTCAATCCGGCGGACGAGCGTTTCGTCCGTCGGCGTGACGAGCGTGTACGCGCGTCCGGCGGCTTGCATCCGTCCCGTCCGCCCGATGCGATGGACATAGTCCTCGACGTGCATCGGCGCGTCGTAGTTGACGACGTGCGAAATGCCTTCGACGTCGATCCCGCGCGCGGCGATGTCGGTTGCGACGAGCACGCGCGATTTGCCGCGCCGAAAATCTTCCAGTGCGGCGATGCGCTGCGACTGCGACCGGTCGCCGTGAATTACGGTCGCGCGAATGTTCGCGCGCTGTAATTGCCGCGCGACGCGGTCGGCGCGATGTTTGGTGCGCGCAAAGATCAGGACGCTGTCCATTTCTTCTTCGCGCAACAGTTGTTGCAACACTTGCGATTTCAAGTGTTCCGGCACCGGGAACAAGGTCTGCGCGATTGCCTCCGGCGTCGCGGTCTGTTCGACCTGGATGCGCGCGGGGTTGCGCGTGACCTGCGCCGCCAGCGTGACGACTTCCGGCACCAGCGTCGCGGAAAAGAGCATCGTCTGGCGTTCGCGCGGCAGCAGCGCGATGATGCGCCGAATATCCGGCAAGAAACCGACATCGAGCATCCGGTCGGCTTCGTCCAGCACGAGCGCGCGCAGTGACACAAAGGCGACGTTTTTGCGCGCCGCGTGATCGAGCAATCGTCCCGGCGTCGCGATGACGATGTCCGCGCCGCGCCGCAACGCGGTCGTTTGCGCGCCCATCGGCACGCCGCCGAAGATCGCGGCGACGCGCAAATCGGTGCGCGCGCTCAGCGCTTCGGCTTGCTCGGCGACTTGCAAGGCAAGTTCGCGCGTGGGAACCAGTATCAACGCGCGGAGCGCGTGATCGCGTTCCGGCGCAGCGAGCAATCGCTGCAACAGCGGCAACAGGTACGCGGCAGTCTTGCCGGTGCCGGTCTCCGCTGAACCGAGAATGTCTTGACCGGTCAGCGCGGCGGGAATCGTCGCGGACTGAATGGGCGTGGGTTGGTCAAAGCCCAACGCCGCCACGCTTTTTTCCAAGCGTGGGTCAAGACGGAAACTACCAAAACTCATCAAACTCCTGTGCGGTGAAAATATGCCGAGGTGAACAACCGCTGGGGACACATCGGTCGCAAAGCGTCACGGCAATTTGTTAATTCACGCGCAACAACACTCTGCGAACGTTAGGGGAGTAAAGGGGTATAAGAAAAGCCGCCCGAGTTACAAGAAAGGGCGGCGTTGATTAACCGAATCTACTTGTCTCTAACAGCCCGCACTATAACACAGATTCGCGGATTCGTCAAACGGCGTGCATCCCAAACGACGCGGCTTCACCGCGCGCTTTCCTCTACGATTCTGATCTCCTCTTTGGTCAATCCGTACAGTTCGTACACCAGCGCGTCAATCTGCTCGTCCGTCACGTGGATTTCGCGTTCGATACGTTCGCGCGCGGCGTCGCTTTTGGCGGCGTGCTTTTGTTTGTGCAATTCCAGCATCCGTTCCACGAGCGTGACCATTTTGTCGTGGTGCGCTTTGTCGGCGGGGTCGTCAAAGTTGATGGTGCGGATGGGAAGCACTCCCAAGAATGCTGCAGTTAGCGAAATGGTAGTAAAGCGCCTACGAAAGTAGGTATTCAACAAAGTTGAACTTAGCAACCCAAGAATATAGCGTATGTCATACTTCTGGTTTTGGAGTGTAAACGCATTCAGGGTCCCAACAAAACAAGCGCCATCGGAGTCCAGAGTCGCTACAATGCGACGTTTCAAACTGAGATTGCGAATCGCCTGAATGAAGATCTTTGGCTTGGCATTCTGAATTGCTGGATTTTTGGTGCCTCCCACAACGACAGCTGTCTTTTGGTTGAAAAAGCGTGTTGGTACCAGTGCGCCGTACCGTGAAACATCATTCCCAAAATAGATCGGATCAGGACGATCCCTATTCCGTTTGTCAGAGACAAACTCGCTATTCGATCTCAATTTCATACCCAGCGAGATTTTTCCGAGCATATCCAATCTCTTGGATACGCTATCCACCTTGGTTTTCATTTGCAGCCATTGATCGTTTGCTTCTGGACTTATGTCGTACCGTTCTTCTGATTGGATCAATTTGTAATCACGAAAAACAGTTGCCGTATCAAGATTCTCTGGAGTCGCGCGCGACCACTCAAATTTCTGGGAAGTCACAAATTCCTTGTCCAAAAACAACAAGCAGGTATCAACGTTTGCGCCTTTGAATACGAGTCCGTCAATCAACACACATTTCCTTAACGACTGCGACTCCAAGAACAGTCGTCGTAGCTTTTGATAGTAGAAATTAGTCATCCAAGTGACGGGAACAATGTATCCTAGCCGCCCCCCTCTTTTGATTTTGCGAAGACCTTGCTCAATAAAAAAAGCATACGGGTCACACTTGTATTCGACGTGATCAAGGAATGCAGTCAGCCGCTTGGTCTCCACAGATTGCTTGGCACTGTACGGCGGATTTCCAATCACCGCGTCAAAGCCGCCCGCTGCCATAATCTCACCAAACCCTTCGCCCTTGCTGTTCCAATCGAACGGATTGATGCGCGCTTTGTCATCTTCCGACAATGCGCCAATGTCGTAACCAATCAACGAGTTGCCGCACTTGATATTGTCCTTCAACGGCGGCAGTACACCTTGTCCCACAATTGCGCCGCGTTCGCCTTCCAGCATCTTGATGTACAAACTCATCATCGTGATCTCGACGGCTTGTGGGTCAATGTCTACGCCGAAAATATTGTTCCGCAAAATCTGCGCTTTCTGTTCCAGCGATAATTTGAACTCGCCGTATTCGCTCTTTTGCTCGTGTAACAACAATATCTGCCCGCCGTTGCCTCCGCCGCCGCTGCGCTGGTTGGCGCGTTCCGCGTAATAGCGCGTGTGATAATCCAACAATGTTTGATACGCGGCAAGCAAGAATGAGCCCGAACCGCACGCAGGATCCAGAATCCGCAATTTGGCGATTTGCGCCGGCGTCTTGCTTTCGATCAATTTGCCAACCGTCTGCGCGACGATGTAATCCACGATGTACTTGGGCGTGTAGTAGACGCCGCCCGCTTTGCGTACCTCTGGCTTGTCCTCGACCATCGCGCGCGTTTCCGTTACGCGAATCGTTTTGCCGAGATAGCGCTCGTAGATCGAGCCGAGCAATTCGACGCCGATCTGCGCGAAATTGTATGGCTCCAGCCCTTCTTCGATGATTTCGGTGACGAGCGCAGAATCCCATTCGATTTCTTCGCACCGATGTGGCTTGAAGATTTCGCCATTCATCGTCCGGTTGATCACGCGAAAGAGCGGCAAGAGTTCGGCGGTGATTGGGCGCGATTTGTGCTGTTTCCAACTCTGCGCAATGTCCAACACCTGCCGCGCGAGCACGCCGCGATCCTCGGCAACGCGAATAAAAATCAAGCGGTCAAGGAAAATCTGTACGACGCTGTTGAGGTCGGACGCTTCGAGATCGAGTTGCGTTTTGAATACCGCTTTCGCCAATTTCTCGCGCCATGCGGTGAGATCGGACAGGAATTGCTGATCGAGCGGAATACGCTGACGCGCCCGCCGCGCTTCGGGCGTAATCAATTTGTCGAGACTGCCCGCCACGACTTGCTCGCGCGATAATTGCCACAAGTCATCGAGCGCTTGCGGCGTGAGATATTCGTCGTAACGATGCGCGAAGATCAAACCTTTGTTGATGCGGCGCAAATACGAAATGTCGCGCACTTCGTACAGACGAAACTCTTCAAAGTCGGTCGCGGCGGCAAGCATCACCTCTTGCGACGTTTCGTTGAACGCGTATTTTTTCGCTTGCAGGATCACGCGGCTGCTTTCCAACGGAACGTGCGGCGCTTTGGCTTCGACGAAGAATACCGTGCGTCCATCCACGCGGAAATTGTAATCTGGCTTGCCTGTCGTCTCGCCCTGCTCGACTTTGACCTCGCGTTTCTCCAACGACAAACCAGCCGTATTTTTCACATCCCAGCCGAGCGCCTCGAACAGCGGATTGATGAAATCAAGCCGCGCCTGCGCTTCTGAATACGAAGGGCGAATGTTTTCGTCACGCCCTTTGTGAAATTTCTCGACGAGCGCGGCGAGTTCTTTTTCAAATCGCTGTCGTGAATCATTTACCATTTGCGGTGGTTTGGGTTGCTCGAATTTGCCTGTCATTTTTCTCCGTGTCTGGGAACATTATACCACAAGCGCAAAAGACGCTCAATCGGCTCGTGGGCGTCCGCGATATTTGACAATCCCGGATGATTCTACTATCCTGAGGATGAAAGGAGCAATCCGATGAAGTACGGTTTTATCCTGCCTTGGGGCGATGCGCGCGTCGCCGCCGATTTGGCGTACGAAGCGGAGCGCGCGGGCTGGGACGGCTTTTTCGTCTGGGAGCCGGTGTGGGGCACCGATGCTTGGATCGCGCTGACCGCCGCGGCGATGCAGACCGAACGCATCCGGCTTGGCACGATGCTCACGCCGCTTTCGCGCATGCGTCCGTGGAAACTCGCGAGCGAGACCGCGACGCTCGATCACCTGTCGAACGGGCGCATGATTCTCGCGGTCGGTTTGGGCGCGATCGATTCCGGTTTCGAGAATTTCGGCGAAGTGACCGACCGCAAGACGCGCGCCGAGTTGCTCGACGAAGGGTTGGACATCGTCACCGGTCTCTGGCGCGGACAAGTGATCGATTACACCGGCAAGCATTATCGCGTCAAGCCCAAACCGTGGCACACGCCACCCGCGCCGCCGCTCGTCCAATCGCCGCGCATCCCAATTTGGGTTGTCGGCGCGTGGTTCCGCGAAAAATCGATGCAGCGCGCCGCGCGCTACGACGGACTCTTGCCGAACGTGATGGGCAAAAACGGCATAGTTCGCATGGGTCCACCGACGCTCGCCGAATTGCGCGCGATGAAAAAGTGGATCGACGAACATCGCGCCGCGACCACGCCGTTCGACATCGTCGTGGACGGCGAGACGCCCGGCGACAATCGCAAAAAGGCGGTCGCGCATGTTCGCGCGCGGGCGCAAGCCGGCGCGACGTGGTGGCTGGAAACGCGGTGGAGTGACTCGGAAAAAACCGGCGGATTGGCAAGCGTTCGCAAACGGATCACACAGGGACCGCCGCGGTTTGAACTCTGAGCGCGGCGCGTCCCTTGACAGGCGATTGAAATCGCGCAACGACTGCGCCAAGTCGCCCTGCGGCGACTAACCAGCCAACGAAGGTTGGCTTCGTGCTTTTGTTGCTGCGACTTCTAGTCGCCCGCTCCGACTTTGCGCTTGACAAATGAACCGAAATTCAGTATAATGAACGTGGATTCATCAAGTTGGGAGTGCGTGCGATGGAACCCTCTCAGATCAAGCGTAAAGCCGAACAACTTCCCGCGCGACCGGGCGTCTATCTCTTCAAGAATGCCAAAGGGACGGTCATTTACGTGGGACAGTCCGCCAATCTGCGCAAGCGGGTCGCCGGATACTTTCGTCTCACCTCCCGACGTTCGTCGAAGACAAGCAAACTCGTCGCCGAGATCTCCGGTTTTGATTTCACCGCGACCCCCACTCAGTTGGCCGCGCTCAAGTTAGAGCGCCAATTGATCAAAGAACATCAGCCCAAATATAATAAAGTCCGCCTGACCCCCCAGTTCATCCTCGAACGCAAAAAACAAATTCTCGACGCCGCGACCAAGGTTTTTGCCGCCAAGGGATTCGACCGCGCGACGATTGCCGACGTCGCGCGCGCCGCCGGCATCGCCGAAGGTTCGATCTACAACTATTTCAAAAACAAGGACGATCTCCTCGTCAGTATTCCCCGCCAAGCGATTCAACCCCCTCTCGAATCGGTCGTCGCGATGGTGCGCGCCGCCGCGGATACGCCGATTCCGCCCGAACAAATGCTCCCCATCGCGGCGAAGAATATGGAAGCCGTTTTCAAGCAGAACGGACATATCTTTCGCATCTTGTTTTCTGCCCTGCCGACGATGAGTCCAAGCGCGCGCGAGCAATATTTGAATCGAGTGATCTTTTACGTGTGGGACATTCTGGAATCATATTTTCGTGAACTGATCGAAAAGGGAATTCTCCGGCGCGAACTGCATCCGGCTATTCTCACGCGCGCGTTCGTCGGGATGTTCATTCCTTTTCTGCTGTTGGAACAGATCCTGGGACTCAAAAGCCCGGCAGGATTCGACTATGAGCAAATCATCGCCGAGAACATCACCGTCTTTTTGCGCGGCGCGCTGGCGGAGCCGGACGCGTCGTCCGAACGTCAACCCAAACACGTTCAGAAAATCGCGGTGGAGTAAAGGACACTATGAACTCACGCCTCCTTTCGATCACGCGTAAAGAATTCATCCACATCACCCGCGATCCGCGCTCGCTGGCGATCATGTTCATCATCCCGATCGTGCAATTGATTCTGCTGGGCTATGCCGCGACGACGGATATTCGCCGGTTGAATACCGCGGTGTACGACGCGGATCGCACAATGCAAAGCCGCCAACTGATCGAAGCGTACCGCGCCTCCGATTATTTCGCGATTCGCTATCACGTAGGCAGCGAAACCGAAATGGCGGAGCTCTTGGATCGCGGCGACGTGCGCGCGGGCATTATCATTCCCGCGGGCTACGGCGACAATCTCGCGAAAGGCACAGCCGCGCAGGTCGCGTTTCTGATTGACGGTTCTGATCCATCGGTTGCATCAACCGCGTTCGCCGCGTCGCAATCGGTGGGGCAAGCGCAGAGCATCAAAATTATGCAACAGCGTTTGGGCGTGGACATTACGCAACTGGGCGGCATCGAAATTCGCCCGCGTGTGTGGTACAACCCAGAACTCAAATCGGCGAGTTATATGATTCCGGCGGTGATGGGCATGATTCTGCAATTTCTCACGACGCTCTTCACCGCGTTGACGATCGTGCGCGAACGCGAGCAAGGCACGATCGAACAACTCGTCGTCACGCCGATCAAATCGTGGGAACTCGTCGTCGGCAAAGTGGTGCCGTATATCGGCGTCGCGTTTTTCGATCTCGCCGAAGTGCTAGTCTTTGGCGTCATCTTGTTCGACGTGCCGATTCGCGGCAACGTCCCTTTGTTACTGATTCTCTCTTTGCTCTTTTTGCTGACGACGCTGGGTTTTGGTCTCCTCATCTCCACAGTCGCGCGCACGCAGCAAGAGGCAATGTTTCTCAGTTTTTTGGTGATGCTGCCCGGTATTTTCCTCTCCGGTTTTTTCTTTCCGCTGGAAGCAATGCCGGGCTGGTTGCAGGCAGTTAGTTACGTCATCCCCTTACGCTACATGCTCGTCATTCTGCGCGGCATTATTCTGAAAGGTGTGGGGCTGCCGCCGCTGATGGATCAGGTAATCGCACTCGCGATTTTGGGTCCGCTGATTTTTGCTGCCGCGTCGATGCGATTTCGCAAGTCATTAGAATAGAACGCGTCACGTTTCACAGAGTCCTTGAAATGATTCACCTCGAACACAGCATCACGATCAATCGTCCAGCCGAGCAGGTCTTTGCGTTCGTGACCCAGTTCGAAAATTTTCCGCAGTGGCAAGTCGGAATGATGCAAGCGAAGGTTTCCGCAGGCGCGATTGGCGTAGGCACTCAAATTGCCGTCACGCGCAAATTCTTGAATCAGCAAGTCGAAGGGACGGTTGAGGTCACCGATTATCAGCCGAACAAATCGCTTGCGATCAAAACGGCAGCAGGTCCCCTCTCGATGCGGCTCGCGTACGCGTTCGAACCCGGCGCGGGCGACACCAAGATCAACATCGTCGGCGAAATCGATCCGAAAGGGTTGTTCCAAGTTGCCGAGCCGCTCGTCGCGCGCGAAATCAAAAGTCAATTGGAAAACAGTCTGGCGAATTTGAAGAAAATTCTGGAAGTGTAAATTCTTCGCGATGATCTCGGTTTCAAGTCTCACCAAAAAATTCGGCGAAACGGTCGCCGTCCATAATCTCTCGTTCGACGTGAACGCGGGCGAAGTTTTCGGTCTAATCGGACCCGACGGCGCGGGCAAGACGACGACGCTGCGCGTCATTTCGACCGCGATGAATCCGACGGCGGGACATGTGAGCGTCGGCGGCGTGGATACGACGCGCGATCCCGAAGCGGTTAAAAAAGTGATTGGCTATATGCCGCAGCGCTTTGCGCTCTATCCCGATTTGACCGTCGTCGAGAACTTGAATTTCTTCGCCGACATTTTTGGCGCGCCGCGCGCCGAACGCGCCGCGCTGATCGCGCGCTTGCTCGGCTTTTCGCGTTTGACCGAATTCCAAACGCGGCTCGCGCGCAATTTGTCCGGCGGGATGCAGAAAAAACTCGCGCTCGCGGCGACGCTGATGCACACGCCGCGCGTCTTGCTGCTCGACGAGCCGACGACCGGCGTCGATCCGGTCAGTCGCCGCGAGTTCTGGGACTTGCTGACCGAGGTACATTTGCAAAGTCGCGCGATCTCGCCGATTGAGGAACGCGCCTTGCAGACGGATCCAAAGGCGAGAGCGCGCGAAAGGTCACCATCGTGATTAGCACGCCGTACCTCGACGAGGCGGAGCGCTGCACGCGCGTCGGCTTGATGTATCGCGGTGAGTTGATCGCGTGCGACGATCCGCGCAAACTGCGCGATGAAATGCGCGCGGTCGTCTTCGAAGCGCAATCGGAACACGCGCTCCGCGCGCGCAAATTGATCGAGCGGAGCGACGGCGTCCTCACCGTTTCGACGCACGGCGATCTGCTGCGCGTGCTCGTCGACCGTGCGGAGCGCGCCGCGTCGATTCAAACCGCGTGGCAGGTGAACGGCATCGCGGTCAGCGATTTGCGCGCGGTCAAACCGCGCCTGGAAGACGCGTTCGTGTTGATGTTACAAAAACAGGAGCCAAAATGATAATTGGAATTCCCCGCGCGCTGCATTGCTTACAACATTATCCGTTGTGGCGCACCTTTTTCGAAGAACTCGGCGCGCAGGTGTTGGTCTCGCCGCCGACGAATCGCGAAATCGTTTCCTCCGGCGCGTCCATCGTCGCGGACGTGACGTGTCTGCCGGTCAAAGTGTACGCCGGTCACGTCGCGTGGCTGCGCGATCACGCACGCGTGGATTTCGTTTTCGTCCCGGCGATTCGGAGCATCGAGCGCGGCGCGATGCACTGCTCCAAGTTTCAGGGCTTGCCCGATCTGATTCACGCGACGATGCCGGATTGTCCGCCGCTGTTGGAAACCGACATCGACGCGCATCGTTACAAAATTTCCCAGGACGACGCGTTTTATCGCCTGGGACGCCGGTTCACCCGGAATCCTTTCCAGATCAAGCGCGCGTGGCAACGCGCCGGCGCGGTCGACGCGGCATATCGCGCGCGGATGGTCGCAGAAAAGATTTCGTACCTCGAAGCGTTGGCGGCGCTGTACCCCGACGCGTGGAGCGCGCCCAAGCCCGTCGAGCAAACGCCGCGCTTACACGTCGCGGTCGTCGGGCATCCGTATTGTTTGTACGACGATTACATCAATCACGATATTTTGGCGCGCTTGCGCGCGCTCGGCGCGCGTGTTTTCACGAGCGAGATGGTTTCGGCGCACGACGCGCAAACCGGCATTCATCACACGACCGGGCAAACGCGCTGGTTCTACGAAAATTGGATGTCGGGCGCGGCGGGGCACTATCTTCACGATCCGCAGATCGCCGGACTGATCGCGGTGCTGGCGTTCACCTGCGGTCCCGATTCCGCAATGGTCGAAACGATCACGCGCCGCGCGCACGCGCTACAACGTCCGTTCATGAATTTGGTTTTGGACGAGCACGGCAGCGCGGCGGGCATGGTGACGCGACTGGAAGCGTTCGTGGATATGTTGACGCGACGGGAACAAAAGACCTGTGAGGTCTTGGAAACCTCGAAGGTCTCCAATCCGCCCGTCGTCTTGCACGAGATTCACAAACCCATTGTCGGATTTCCGCGCATGGGTACGTCTGCTATTCCGATCAAATCGTTGTTCGAAGGAATCGGCGCGCGCGTCGAACTGGGTCCATCGCTCAGCAATCGAACGGTTTCGCTCGGCGCGCGGCACTCGCCGGAATTTATTTGCACGCCGTACAAGTACATCCTGGGCAATATGATCGAAATGTTGGAAAGCGGCGCGGACACGCTGCTTTACATGGACGGCGAGGAATTGTGCCGCAACAGCAGTTATACTCAGTTGTTGAACGATGTGTTGCGCGACCTGGGTTACAAGTTCAAATTGGTGAGCACGGGTATTTTCGCGCACGGCGGCGTCTTTGCGCTACCGCAGTACTTGCGCCAATTCATGGATCAATTCTCGTGGTCGGATGTGCTGCGCGAAATTCATCTCGCGCTGGCGAAGATGAATTTGCTGGACGAAGTGGAGCGTCGCGTGCAAGCCGCGCGCCCGCGCCAAGTCATTCAAGGCAGCGTCGACAAAATTTGGGAAGAAGGTCTCGCGCGGATCGACCAAGCGCGAAATCTGGATGTGCTTAGACAGATCAAGCCCGATCTACTTGCCAAGATCGCGCAGATCGAATTGAAACTGGGATTTCAGCCCGTCCACATCTCGACGACCGGCGAATATTACGCGGTGCTGGAGCCGTTTTACAATCTCGACGTGGAGCGCGTGCTGGGGCAACTGGGCGCGCACGCGCATCGCACGATCATGCTGGGCGATTGGGTGAAATTCGCGCTGATTCTCGACGCGCTCGGTTTGCACAAATCGGAAGTCGAGCAAGCGGCGAAACCGTACTTGCGGTGGAATGTCGGCGGCGAAGGATTGTTGACGGTCGGTCAAACGGTGATGGCGGCGAAGAAAGGTTTCGATGGCATCGTCGAGTTGCTGCCGTTCACGTGTCTGCCCGAAATCACCGCGCTCAACGTTTTGCCGCGCATCACGCGCGAATTGAATATCCCGGCGATCTCGTTCATCCTGGACGAACAATCGGGACGCGCGGGAATGCGGACGCGCTTGGAAGCGTTTGTGGATTTGTTGTTCCGGCGGCGCGAACTGCGCGGCGCGACATCTTGAAGCGAAGCGCAACGAATTGTCATTGCGAGGCGGTTTTTGCCGAAGCAATCCCCAATTCGGCGGTGGAGATTGCTTCGTCGCATCCTTCGACTCCGCAGCAAAAAACGCTGCTCCGCTCAGGATGCTCCTCGCAATGACAGACAGTCACAACGGAGAATGATACCACAATGAAAACATATCTGGGAATTGACGTTGGCTCGGTGACCACCAAGTTGGTTGTTCTGGACAACAAATACGCTGTCCTGAAATCGCTGTACTTGCGGACGCGCGGCAAACCGCTTCAAGTCGTGCAAGAAGGTATGCGCGAGATCAGTCAGGACTTGCCGAGTGAAATCGAAATTGCCGGAGTTGGAACGACCGGCAGCGGACGCTACCTCGCCGGCGTGGTCGTCGGCGCGGATGTCGTCAAGAACGAAATCACCGCGCACGCGGTCGCGGCGTCGCACTTTGTGCCGGGCGTGCAGACGATCATCGAGATCGGCGGGCAAGATTCCAAGATCATCATTTTGCGCGATGGCGTCGCGGTCGATTTTGGGATGAACACGGTTTGCGCGGCGGGCACCGGCGCGTTTCTCGATCAGCAAGCCGCGCGTTTGGGAATCGACATTACGAACGTCGGTCCGCTCGCGTTGCAATCGAAAACGCCGGTGCGGATCGCGGGACGCTGCACCGTCTTCGCCGAATCCGATATGATCCACAAACAACAGATGGGGCATCGCGTCGAAGATATTTTGTACGGGCTGTGTCAAGCGATGGCGCGCAATTATTTGAACAATGTGGGACTCGGCAAAGAAATTCGCGCGTTGATCGCGTTTCAGGGCGGCGTCGCGTTCAACCAGGGCATGCTCCGCGCGCTCGAAGAAGCGTTGGAAATTCCGGTGCGCGTGCCGCCGCATCACGAAGTTATGGGCGCGATTGGCGCGGCGATGCTCGCGCGCGAAGCGATGAGCCGCCACGGACACGCGACGCAGTTCAAAGGATTCGGCGTGAGCGAGTTGGATTACCGAACCAAGTCGTTCGAATGTCATCACTGTCCGAATCATTGCGAGATCGTCCAAGTTTCGGTTGGCAAACAAGTGGTCGCGCGCTGGGGCGGTCGCTGCGAGCGGTGGGAAGTGACGGACGCGAGCCCGTCCGCGATCGCGACGCCGGAACCCGCGTGCGCGAGTTGCGAATTGGTAACGGCATGAACGCGAATTCGATTTCGTTGTCGGCAGAAAATCTGATCAAGCAGTTCGATCACTTTGTCGCGGTGGATGACGTTTCGTTTTCCGTACGGCGCGGCGAAATTTACGGCTTGCTCGGACCGAACGGCGCGGGCAAGACGACGACGATTCGAATGTTGCTTGGTTTGCTCGCGCCGACGGCGGGCAAAGGCGCGGTGCTCGGTTTCGACATCGTGAAGCAAGCCGAAGAGATTCGCGCGCGCGTCGGGTACGTGTCGCAGAAATTCGCGCTCTATTCCGATCTCACCGTCGCGGAGAATTTCGATTTTTACGGCGGCGTGTACGGCGTGCTGCGTGAGCGATTACCCGAACGCCGCGCGACGATTTTGCAGAGCGTCGGCTTGACGGGACAAGAGAACGAACGCGTCGCGAGTTTAGCGGGCGGCTCGCGGCAGCGGCTCGCGCTCGCGTGCGCGCTCCCGCACGAACCCGAATTTCTCTTTCTCGACGAACCGACTGCCGGGGTGGATCCGATTTCGCGGCGGACGCTGTGGGATTTGGTGTACGATCTCGCCGCGCGTGGCACGAGCATTCTCGTCACGACGCATTACATGGACGAAGCGGAAAACTGTCATCGCATCGCGTTCATCTATCGCGGCAAGATCGTCGCGGAAGGTTCGCCGAACGAGATGAAGACGCGGCAGATGCCCGCGCAAGTCGTCGAGATTGATTGCGACAAAACCGACGTCGCGCTGACCGTCCTTCGACAAGCTCAGGACAAGCTCAGCGACGCGAAATTATTCGACGAAGTCGCGTTGTACGGCGCGCTGATTCACGCGATTGGCGCGGACGCGCGCGAAAAGATTTCACGCGCGCGCGAAATTCTGCAATCGAATCAGGTCGCGGTCAACAGTATCGAAGTCATCGTGCCGTCGCTGGAAGATGTGTTCATCGCGCGGTTGCGGAACGTGGATGTAAATGACAAATGACAAATGACAAATGGCGAATTGCGAATTACGAATGACAGAAATCGAAAATCATAAATCGAAAATCGAAAATTCTGAGGTGTGGTATGGAACATCGTAAACGAATCATTCCGGTTGTACTTATCGTCTTGCTCGCGTTCGGCGGGGATTATGCGTACTCGACCAATCGTCTGCCGTTTGTTTCGACCGCCAGCGTTTTTGTGGATAGCGTGTCGGGCTTTATCGAAGGCGAAGAAATTTCGATTGCGGCGGAAATCGGCGGGCGGATCGAAATTGTCGCGGTAGATGAGGGTGAAGCGGTAACCAAGGGGCAAGAGTTGGTGCGGCTGGATCGCGCGACGCTCGACGCGCAGCTCGCGCAAGCGCAAGCCGCGCTCGGCACCGCGCAAGCGCAACTCGCGCAGGTCAAAGCGGGCGCGCGCGCGGAAGACATTCGCCAAGCCGAAGCCGCGCTCGCGCAAGCGATTGCCCAGCGCGACGGCGCGAAACGCGCGTGGGACAACGCGGCAGCGGTGCGCGATACGCCGCAGGAACTCGACGTGCGGATCGCGGCGGCGGACGCGCAACTCAAGGCGGCGAAAGCCCAAATCGATGTCGCGACCGCAAATGCGGTCTCGGCGAAAACGCGCGTTGACGCGGCAGGCGGCGTGGATCAGCCGAGTCCGCAAGGCAAGCAGTTGGTCAATCAATGGTGGGCGGCGGAAGCGACGCTGCAAGCCGCGGTAGCAACTTATAACGGCACTCTGAAAACGCTGGAACTTTTGAACAACATGAAAGCGCAACCGTTGACTTTGAATCCGCAAGTGGACGCGGCAAAAGCGCAATACGAATCGGCGGTGGCGGCGGTGACTAGCGCGCAGGCGCGGCTTGATGCGACGAAAGCGGGACCGACGAAAGAGCAAGTGAACGTCGCGGAAGCCGCGGTGAAGCAAGCCGAAGCCGCGCTCGGCGTGTTGCAGGTGCAATCCAACAAGATGACGCTGAAGAGTCCTGCGAACGGCATCGTCACGCGCCGCGTCGCGCACACCGGCGAAATCGCCGCGCCGAACGCGTCGTTGTTGACGATCGCGAACTTGGAAACGGTGAAACTGACGATTTACGTACCCGAGACGCAAATCGGCAGCATAAAAATCGGAAACACGGTTCCGATTCAAGTGGACTCGTTCCCCGGCAAAGTGTTTCAAGGCAAAGTGATTTTCATCGCGTCGCAAGCGGAGTTCACGCCGCGCAACGTGCAAACGAAAACGGAACGCGTGAACACGGTGTTCGCGGTCAAGGTGCAAATTCCGAATTCGCAAATGGAGTTAAAGCCGGGGATGCCGGCGGACGCGGCGTTGAAATGAAGGTGTCAACGAATGTTCGAACGAATAAACGAATAGTCACATCTCCTGATTCGACATTCGTTTACCCTGGCATGACTGTGGCGCAGTTCAGCCACAGCCACGTTCCCGCCAGGGCAAGTGTTCGTTGCCGATTCGTTGAGGCGGCTTCGAGAAACAAGACCCGACCGGTCTGGGAGATTGGTCGGGTTTGTGCTCACGCGGCAGAGGATGGTGCGCCTAACGGCTGGCGTTAGCGGGTGGGCGGGCGTGGATTCGCTTTGAGCGTCATCCCTCATCCTTTGTTCAGATTTTCCATCCCATCGCGCGCAGCAAAATCTCGATGCCGAGCGCGATCAAGACGAGCGCCCAGATCACGCCCCAGTTCACCAGGTTGCCCAAACCGATCCCGAGGAAGACGAAGCCGAGGATGATGCTCCCTGCGACATGTCGTCGATACGACGGCAGGATCAAGCGCGCGGCAACTTCGGCAAAAATGATCATGCCCGCGCCGAGAAAGATCAATCCCCACGTGCTGATGCGAAACGGGAACGGACCGAGCGGCGCATCGCCGCGCATGCCGAGCGCAGGCAGCCACCCCAGGTTTTCCGCGAGTAGAACTACGCCCGCCCAGATGATGATCGCGCCCCACACAATCGTGCTCAACGGATCGGAGCGCCCCTTTTCTTCTTTCTCGTGGTGCTTTTCGTCCTTTTCGTCTCTTTGATCGCGTGATTGGTCGGACATAGATTCCTCCCCTTGAACATAGCCCCAGTCGTAAACGACGGGGCTGATCAGTTCAAGGACGCTTGAGCGTCCTTCGTCTGTTCAGCCCGAAGATTGATCTTCGGGCATTTTCTTGAATCGCGGCGCAACAAAAACACCTGACGCGAATGGCGCACCGCGCGCGCCCAGCATCAGGCGCATCGAATCTTCGCGCGTAGTATACAACCGTCGCGCCAAAAGTCAAGGTGTTGCTCGGGCGATTGTGTGCTATACTGAACGTCGATGAATGGGATAGACGATCTTGGCAAGTCAGCGGCGCGACGACGGATCGCGCTTGCCGCGCTGATCGGCGCGCTGGCGATATTTGTGATCATCGCGTTCGCGGCAGGCACGTTTGTTTTATTCAAATGGAATGAAGCGATTGCGGAGCGCGATACCGCGCGCTCGCGCGAATTAGCCGCGCACGCCATCGCGCAATTGCCGCTTGATCCCGAACTGAGCGTGCTGCTTGCCGTCGAAGCAAGCAAAATCAAACCGACCGCGCAAGCGCAAGATGCGCTGATCCAATCGCTGTTCGAATCGCGCGTGCGCGCAGTGATGCGCGGGCATACAAGCTGGATCTATCGCGCGGCGTTTAGCCCCAATGGCAAATCCATTGTCACGGCGAGCAATGACAACACCGCGCGCATTTGGGACGCGGCGACGGGTGCGCGCGTTATGGAATTGCGCGGACACACCGCGCCGGTCGTGAGCGCGACGTTCGGTCCCGATGGCACGTCGATTGTCACCGCGAGTTGGGACAACACCGCGCGGGTGTGGGATGTCAACACAGGCGCATCGCTGCTCGAATTGCGTGGGCATACCGGTTCGGTCTTGAGCGCGCTGTTCAGCCCTGATGGCGCGTCCATCGTCACGGCGAGCGCGGACGGTACGGCGCGCGTTTGGGACACGAACGCGGGTACGCTGTCGCTCGAAATGCGCGGGCACGCGAGTTGGGTTTATCGCGCCGAATTCAGTCCTGATGGTGGATCGATTGTCACCGCGAGTTGGGATGGCGCGGCGCGCGTGTGGGACGCGCGCACGGGCGCGCGTCGCGTAGAATTGCGCGGACACACTGAGGCGTTAGTTGGCGCGGCGTTCAGCCCCGACAGCCACTTTGTCGTCACGGCAAGCAACGACAACACCGCGCGCATTTGGAATATCGGCGCGAACAAATCGATTGAGTTGCGCGGACACAGCGCGCCCGTCGCGAGCGCGGCGTTCAATCCCGATGGCGATTTCGTCGTCACCGCGAGCGACGATGGTACCGCGCGCGTGTGGGATGCGCGGACAGGCGCGCGGCTCGCGGAATTGCGCGGGCATACCCAGGTTGTCAGCCGCGCGGCATTTAGTCCCGATGGCAAATTAATCGTCACGACAAGTTGGGACGGTACTGCGCGAATCTGGAATGTGCGCAACGGCAAATCGATTGCCGAACTGCGCGGGCACACGGATCGCGTGCTGAGCGCGTCGTTCAGTCCCGACAGCCGCTTTGTCGTCACGACGGGCAACGACAACACCGCGCGCGTTTGGGAAATCAACCCGCTCGCGCCGCCGACCGAATTGCGCGGACATACCGATGCCGTGCTGGGCGCGGGGTTCAGTCGCGATGGCGCGTTCATCGTCACCGCAAGCGAGGACGACGCCGCGCGCATTTGGGACGCGCAAAGCGGCGCGCCTGTCACGCAATTGCGCGGACACACCGATGCGGTGCTGAGCGCGGTTTTTAGTCCCGACGACAAATCAATCGCGACGGCAAGTTGGGACAACACCGCCCGCATTTGGGATGCCGCGACCGGCGCGCTGCGGATGGAATTGCGCGGTCACACCAACTTTGCGAACAGCGCGGAATTTAGTCCTGACGGCAAATCAATTGTCACCGCGAGTTGGGACAACACGGCACGCATCTGGGATGTGAATACGGGTGCGAGCCGCGTTGTGTTGCGCGGTCACTTGGATCGAATCCTCAGCGCGACATTCAGTCCCGACGGTAAATCGGTCGTTACCGCAAGTTGGGACAAGACCGCGCGGGTCTGGGACGCGCATAGCGGTACGCTGATCACGGAACTGCGCGGGCATCGCGGTCCCGTACTGCACGCCATGTTCAGCCCCGATAGCAAAAGCGTCGTCACTGCGAGTGATGACAAAACCGCGCGCATCTGGGACGCGCGCAACGGTACGCTGATCGCGGAACTGCAAGGACACCGCGCGCAAGTCGTGAGCGCGCTCTTCAGCCCGGATGGCGCGTCGATTGTGACCGCGAGTTGGGACAATACCGCGCGATTGTGGGACGCGCGCACGGGCGCGCCGCGCGCGGAACTGCGCGGACACGCCGACATCATATCGAGCGCGGCGTTCAGTCCGAACGGCAACTTCATCATCACGACGAGCGCGGACGGGACCGCGCGGCTTTGGAGCGCGATTTCGGGCAAAGGACTCGCGGACTTGCGGGGACACGCGGGCGCGGTTCTCAGCGCGGCGTTCAGTCCTGATTCCAAATTGATCGTCACGGCAAGCGACGACAAAACCGCGCGCGTTTTTGTTTGCCAAGTGTGCGCCGCGAAAGATTTGCGCGCGTTCGCGCAGACGCGCGTCCCGCGCGAACTGACTTGCCAGGAGCGTCAGACGTACTTGCACGAGTCGCGCGCGTGTCAATAAAGTAGACCCGAAGGGCTTCTGAAAACCCTTCGGGTCTATACCGAATCTAGTCAGGCGTCCTCAGTCGCTCGTCATTTCGAGAATACATACCGCACAGCGGTATGTTCGCGGTCAGAAACTGCGCGTGTTTGTTCGTCGTGGGCGATTCATCGCCGCCCCATGCGCTGAAGCGCATACTACGAACGCAAGTTTCTGGGTAATTTTTCATGAACTTGCGTTCACCCGCGTTCCGATGAAAATGTTGCGCGGGCGGCTCGCCCGTCGCAGAGCGAGCCAGCG
>DYJA01000104.1 GCA_020723345.1 Candidatus Aquidulcis sp.
AACCGATTAGATTTCAACCCGATTCCATCGGGTTTCTACCTCACTGAGACCCCGAATTCTATTCTTCGGAAGTCTGAAAGTCGTCAATCAGTTGCCGATCCACCACTCAGCGGCGTTCCACATTTCGAGATAGCCGGTGGCGGGCTTGTAGCCCTGCAAGCGTTTGTTGATCGGCGAGTGATCGCCGCGCCAGGCGATGAAGACGTACGCCGGATCTTCGGTCGTTATCTTCAATGCCTGTTTGTACAACTCTTTGCGCTTCGCCGGATCCATCGTCGCTTGCGCGCCCAGCAACACATCGTCGAGTTTGGGATTGCAGAAGCGTCCCCAGTTCGTGGTGGGTTTCTTTTCCGGGCAGAGAAAGTGCTGCGTGATGTCCGCCGGATCGGCGTACCGACCGCTGTACGAGTACGCCATGTCGTACGTTCCCTTGGGGAGCGCGTTGCCCCACATCGTCGCCACGTCCACGTTCTTGAGATTCATGTTGACGCCGATGTCTTTCCACTGTTGCTGGATGAATGACAGAATCTGGACACGTTCCATCTCGCCCGCGATGTTGAGCAAATCGAAACTGAGTTTCTTGCCATCTTTCTCGCGGATGCCGTCGCTGCCCGGTTTCCACCCGGCTTCATCCAACAATTGCTTCGCCTTCGTCGGATTGAAATCGTACTTCAAGACGGACGCATCGTCGTACGCCCACGACGTTGGCGGGATGAGATCGTACGCCGGCGTGAGCAAGCCGCGCAGCACCGTGCCGGTGAGCGCCTTGCGATCAAAGCCATAGTTCAGCGCGAGGCGCACGTTCTTGTCCGCCAGCCGCGGATCTTGATTGTTGAGCCAGATCAGCCACGGGGTCGTCGAGGTCGTCGAGACGAGTTTGAGGTTCGGCATTTTTTGGACCGCGGGAACTTGGTCGCTCAACATGCGGAAGCGAATATCCACTTCGCCGGTGTCCAACTGATTCGTCAGCGTGTTGGCGTCGGTGATGATCTTGATCACGATCTTGTCGAGGTAGGGCTGATCCTTGACGTAGTAATTCGGGTTGCGCTCGACGGCGATATAATTGCCGGGTTTCCATTCGACGAATTTAAAGGGACCGAGACCGGGCTTGTTCGTCTTGAACCACTCGTGATTCGCGAGTTCCTTGGGCGTAACTTTACCCAGCACCGCTTCCGGCAAAATCGTCACGATCGCGACGCGATCGAGGAACGGCGCGTCAATCGTCTTGAAGCGAAAGACGATTGTGTAATCGTCCGGCAATTCCACCTTGGTGATTTGGTCCCAGCCCACGCGACCGCGCACGGGGACATCCGGATGGACGATCATGTCGTAGGTGAATTTGACGTCTTTCGACGTGAACGGCGTGCCGTCATGCCACTTGACATCTTTCCGCAGTTTGAACGTGACGGTCAAGCCATCGGCAGAGATGCCGCCGTTTTGCATCGTCGGCACTTGCTCGGCGAGCGCGGGGATGTAGTTGAGTTTTTCGTCGATTCGAATGAGCGGCTCGTTCAGGATGTCGCCCACTTCCTGAGCCACCGTCAACCCGGTGATCGGTCCCCAAAAGCGATCCGGTTCTTGATGCAAACCGACCGTGACGGTGCCGCCTTTTTTGGGTTGCGCGGCGGCGGGGGCTTGAGTTGGCGGCGGCGCGGGCGCGGTGGTGGGTTGAACGACCGGCGCTTTAGTTGGTTCAACCGCCGGCGCTTTGGTCGGTTCCGCCGGTTTGGGCGCTTGGGTCGCCGGCGCGGGCGCAGGGGTTGGGCTGGCGCAACCTGCAACCAGGACGACCACTAACGCGCAGAACACTAACCACATTGTCGATTTGGTGAACGGGTTCATCTTCCTTTCCTCCTTTGGAAAATCGGTCGGGCAATTCTTTGCCCCAACATTCACGAAACGCGCGTCTGAGAATTTGCTTGTGTCGTACCACCTCGCTTTCCTGGTCGCAGTGATTCGAGCGATCACCCGCGTTGCTTGATTTCTTTCAGTTGCTTGAAAGTCGTCGTGATGTAATCGGTTGTGGCTTGGACAATGATTTCGAGCGCGCGCGCGCCCTGGTCTGCCGACGCCTCGCTGGGCTTGCCCCAGATTCCTCTCGGCGCGATTTTTTTGAACGGCGCGAAATCCAGATAATTGGGCGCGACGTCGGGAACATGATCCGGCGGAAGCGCGCCGACCAGATCGCGCGCGAGGCGCATTAGCAGCGATGTCTCGACCGCGCCGGCGTGCAGTTCGGAGCGCGCCGAAGGAAAAAGATTCGCCAATTCCGCGCGCGCCGCCGCGAACGGTTGCACCCAGATCGCGGTCAAGCCGGGCGTTTCGTAATTGAGTTGGCGCACCGCGGTCTTGACGATGAAATTCCCGATCGGGCGCGTGGTACCCGTCATCGCCGAGCCGTGGTTGTTGATGACCGCGACTTGATGAATGCCGTGTTCGTGCAACGATGTCACGACATCGCGCACGACCGCCCACAGCGTTTCAAATCTCAGATAGATCGCGCCCGTTTTCCCCGCGTGATGCCCTGAGGTGCCGAGCGACCAAGTTGGCAGCAACATCGTCGGCGCGCCAATTTGTTCCGCGACGCGGCGCGCAATTTCGCCGATGATGATACGATCAGTACCAATCGGCAAGTGAGCGGCGTGCGGTTCCAAACACGCGAGCGGCAGAATCGCAATTTGTGGAGGATGTGCCTGGTATTCCCAGGCAGTATTTTGCCAGGTCAACATCACCGAGGTGACCTTGGTCATCGCAACACCTCGAACGCCTGCTTCGCAAACGCGACGATCGCGTGCACTTGCGCCGCAATCGCGCGTTCCCCCTTTGCCGCGCTCCCTTTGGACGACGTGCCCCACATTCCATCTGGACTGACTTGATCCATGAAGGCATAGTCGAGAAATTCGCGTCCGACCGGCGGAACATAATCGACGCGCTCGGATTTCACGTTGTCGGGATTCAAATAGAGTTCGGTTGAAGTTTCCGATTCACCCGCGTGAACCTCTGTGCCCGCCGTCTCGAAGATCGGTGGCTCACCCACGATGGTCGCCCACACTTCGGACGGCATCACGATTCGGAAATCAGGGAATTCCTGATTGATCGCTTGGATCGTCGGTTCGATCACAAAATTGCCGCCGTGACCGTTCAACACGAGCAACTTGCGAATGTCTTGCTCGCGCAACGATTGAGCCACATCGCGCAGCACTGCCGCGAGCGTGGCGGGCTTGAGCCAGACCGTGCCGGCCATCGGTCCGTGACATTCGCTCATGCTGAAAGGGATCGCCGGAATCCAGAGCGCGTTCAATTCCGCCGCGACGCGCTGGCTGACCTCGCTCACCGCGATCCAGTCAGTGCCAATCGGCAAATGATGGCTGTGTTGTTCGATTGCGCCAATTCCAAGCACTGCGATCGTCGGTTTCGCCGATGCAATCGCCGCGCTCGTCGAACGATCATCCAGCATGGATATCCTCCAATTGCCCAGCGCGTTCCAGCGCCTGGCGAATTTTTTCGCGTTCCGCCGGGCTGATCGGCAAGAGGGGTGGGCGGACGTACGCGTTCGGTAAAATTCCTTGCATCACTAGCGCTTCTTTGGTGCGCGCGCGGTAATCGGGAATCGGCGGCGCAAAGATCGCGTCAATCAGCGGCTGGAGCGCATCGGAGATCCGAAAAGTGGTTACGTAATCGCGCGCCCTTGCCGCCTGGCACATTTCCACTTGCAGCGCAGTCGCCAACGTCCCAAAACCGATCAGCGCGCCATCCGCGCCAAGCATAAAGGAATGCGCGATAAAATTGTCGTTCCCGGTGAGCAGCGCGATCTTGCGCGGCGCTTGGTTCAAAGTTGCGCGCAATTGGGTGAACTTGACCGCGTCAAAGCACGCATCTTTGATCGCGACCACCGAATCGATCTCGAGCAACTTGAGCAGAACCTCGCGTGGATATTCGATGCCGCCGAGAACCGGACGCAACTGGAAAAGCACCAGCGGCAAGTCAACGGCTTGGGCAATGGCTTTGTGGTACCGATAAGGAATTTCCGGATCGAGTGGTTGCGCCTGAAACGCGGAGACGGGGAAAATCATCACTGCGTCGGCGCCTGCCGCCTGCGCATCGCGCGCTTGTTGAATGGCGAGCGCGGTGTAGGGTCCGCCAACTCCGGCGATAATGTCGCAGCGACCGCGCGCGACATTTGCCGCCGTCTTCAACACTGTGATCTTTTCATCGCGCGAGAGATGTGGACCTTCGCCAGTATCCACGTTGATTGCCAACGCGACTGGTCCCTGGCAAATCACCCAATCGAGGTAACGCTCTAGCGTCTTAAGATCGGGTTCAAACTCAGGGGTCATGGGCAAGACCGTCGCCGGGATAATTCCCTTCAGGTTCAGTTTTCCCATAATGCGCTTCAGAAAATGGTATCCCGGTCAACCATCGGGAACCACAGGCGGCGAAAACGGGGAAAGTTCACGGGGATTCTCCTCATCGAGAAATAGCATCCTGGATCAGGAAAACGCTTTCCGCCGCATAATATACCACAACCGTGTAGTGCTGTCAATATGTTCTCTCTTGCCGTAGATGGCGGAAAACGCTTTCCGATTCGCGCGGGTTTCTGCGTGGAGTGTCTCTCTACCGTCGAATTGCTGTAAATTCTCCCTGCCGAGATCGAGATGGCGTGGGAGTTCTCTGCCATCTGTTATCCCATGTTCATGAGCGTGTGTTTTCCTTCCTCGGTCGATATTGGAGCGACTCCACAATGTGCGGCGTTTCGACTTTTTCACTGCCCGTCGAACCTGCAATCGCCCGCGCGAGTTAGGATGCGACTATACGCGCACACACATCAAACTCGGGTATCGTCGACGCGCACGCGCCATCCTGATTTTGACGGATCACGCGCTCACAGTTCATCCACCGCGCGCCCCGTGTATGGCGCCGCCCAACCCAGGTTCGCGCGGATTCGCGCGGCGTCGCCAGACGCGATCGCGTCGCGCACGCGTGCAGACGCCTCGCCGATTCCCAGGCGCGCGAGCGTTTCGGCGCGCGGGACACCGCTTGCATCATCCCAACCGCGCCGCGCGTAATATTCCGGCAGCATCACGTCGAGCCGGCACACACTGCCTTTCGCGTTGCCTGACGGCGATGGAATTTGCGTAAAGCGCCACGGCAGCACATCGTCCACGCGCGTGATGCCGTGCAAGACATTGTAGCAGCGCTGCAAATTGTAAATGCGCTCGCCGATGATTTTCAATCGCGCCGCGTCCATCGGCATCCCGGTCATCGTTCGAATCGCGTCGGCTTGATCGCCCCAGTACACTTCTGCCATCACGAACGTTCCACCCGATTTGCAATTACCGGACGAATCCACGACCGCGCCGAAGTCTTCGCCATCTTTGACGAGCATCGCTTTGTAACGCGTCGCGAGTGGATCGACGAGTTCGGGCAAGTACTGATCGCCGTAGCGCCGCACCGCTTCGGACGGATAGCCGGTTTCGTCAATCACCGGGAACGCCTTGAGATGATCTGCGCCACGCGTCGAAGTGACGTGCGCGAGTCCCATGGATTGCTGCGCGCGTCCATCCTGCGACGGAATCTCTTGCCCTTTGACGTGCATCGCGTATCGCTCCGCGCCGCGTCCCAGGATTTTTGCCGCGCGCGCCGCGCCTTCCGCGAGCAAGTTTCCCAAGTCACCTTCGCGAAAAGCGATCCGCCGAAGTAATTCGTCGATCGCGCGGCAATTGCCCCACGCCAAATCGAGTCCGTCACATTCGCGCGCCGACAAGATTCCTTTTTCGACGAGTTCCAGCGCGAACGAAATCGTGCGCCCCGCCGAAATCGTGTCCAGCCCCCAATCGTCGCACAAAATATTCGCGTGAATCAGCGCGGGCAGATCGCGATTCATTACGCCCGCGCCGAGCGCGTTGAGCGTTTCGTACTCCAGACTGCTCGTCGTCGCTCCGGCAAACTCGCCTGCCGTAACCGTGTACACCTTGTCGCATCCGACCGGGCAACTGTAGCACGCGACGTCGCGGACGAGATGCTCTTCGCGCAGCGTTTCGCCGGAGATTCGCTCAAAGCCGTCGAAACTGCCGTGCTGAAAATTCTTCGTCGGAAAACGTCCCATCGGCTGCATCAAACTGACAAGCCCGGCGGTGCCGAACCGATGCACGCCCTCGAAGAATTCATTGCGCCGAATCTGATCGTGCAGCCGCAGCGCGACGGCGCGATGCGCTTCCGGATCGGCGATGCGAACGCCGCGCGTGCCGCGCACCGCGATTGCTTTCAGATTTTTTGATCCCATCACCGCGCCGATGCCCGACCGCGCGGCGTGCCGCCGATACGAAACAGTGATCGCCGCAAAGCGCACCAGGTTCTCGCCCGCCTGACCAATCAGCGCGGTCTTGAGTTCGGGATCGTGATTGCCTTGTTGCAAGATTTTTTCGGCATCTTCACACCCCTTGCCCCACAGACGCGTCGCGTCGCGCAGTTCGACTTGATCGTCACGCACGTACAGATACACCGGCGCTGCGGCGCGTCCTTCAAAGACGATCAGATCGTACCCCGCGTATTTGAGTTCGGGACCGAAATGCCCGCCTGCGTTCGCGTCGCCGTAGATGCCGGTGAGCGGCGACTTGGCGATGAATTCGACGCGTGAAACATTCGGCATCAATCCGCCGCACAAAGGACCCGTCGCGACGATCAGTTTGTTGTCAGGGCTGAGCGGATCAACCTGCGGCGCAACCTCGTCCCATAAAATCTTTGCGCCGATGCCGTTGCCGCCGAGAAAATTTTCCGCCCACTCAACCGGCAGCGACAATGTTTCGATTCTGCCGGTCGTCAAATTGACGCGCAAATATTTACCTGCATAACCCGCGTAGGGAAATTGTGTCATCGCGACCGCATGCTCCATCGCGGCTGACCGCCGCGTTGCGGCCAAGTTTTTTCGATCTCGGCTAACAACGCGCGCAGGCGCTCAAAAACTTGCTGTCCCGATTCCCTACGACTGTCATTTCGAGAAGCGTTTTGTGCGACGAGAAATCTCGATTCGTCGCGCGAGATTTCTCGCTCCGCTCGAAATGACAAATCATGTTGGATTGAGTCTTGCCAGTTCGATTCATCCACGTACTCCAACGCCTTCGGCTCGCACACGCGCACGCACGCCGGATCGCCGTCGCACTGATTACACTTGAGCGCGACCGCTTTGCCATTTTTGCCGCGCCCCGTCTGTCGCAAAAAACGAATCGCGCCGATGTCGCACGCGGTGATGCATTTGCTGCAGCCAGTACACCGCGATTCGACGATGACGACCGCGCCGTTCTCCGGCGAAATCGTCAGCGCGCCGGGTTCCGGACACGCGGCGATGCACTTTTTATCGTCGCAGGGGGGACAAAGAATCGGCGCGAGAAGTTTGCGCGATTCGTCGCGCCGAATTTGAACGCGCGCGCGTGCCGGATTGACCTGACCTTCTTGCTGAAGCGAGCAGAAGATTTCGCAAAGCCGACAATCGGTACACTTGGCTGGATCAACTTGTAGGACAAATTTCAAATTTGTCCTACGCGCTTCCCCGCCCGCGACCGCCGGGAACAACATCACTTCATCACCATCCGCGAGCGGCGCGTCGAAATCGGCGGGCGCGACGACGCGCTCGTTGCGAAAGACGCGCAGATATGAATTGAGCATCTCGCCGCGCGACAAGGCGCGCCGAAACGGTTCGGGATTGATTTCGATCAGGTGATCTAAAAAAGCGCGGAGGGTTGTTCCAGCCGGTACCATCACCTCCGCGCGTTTCGTTCCCGCATAGTCGGCGAGAACATTGAAATATCGTACGCGCACGACGATCTCGCGCGATTCGTTCGTCGTCATTCTAAAATCCCTGTGCCTTCTTCGCTCAAGCCCAAACGCGCGAGGGTCGCGCCGGTCGGACGACCGTTCGCATCCCAGCCGCGCAGACGATAATAGCGATCCAACATCGCGTCGCAATCGAACAACTGCGCGACGCGGATGGGATCGCCCAAACGCGTTGCGCCGGTCGCCGGATCCGTTTCGCTCGCGCGCACGACGAGCGGTTCGCGTGTAAAGCGTTGCGGCAAACGATCGTCCGCGCGACTCAAGCCCGCGCGCACGTTGTATAGTCGTTCCAGGTTGACGATGCGCTCGCCGATCTCGAGCAAATCTGCGCCGGTAATTTCGATGCCCAGCGCGCACAAGCCACGCGCGAGATCGTCGGGCAGCAAACTATATTCTTCGGTCGTGCTGAATTTGCAAATGCCGAGCGCGTCGGTGACCGCGCAGTAATGCTCGCCGTAAATCACCAGGTCCGGCTTGTACGTTTCATCCGCCGGGTCAAGCAACTGCTCGACGATTTCCGCCGGGAAAATTTTGCGCGCGGCTTCGAGATTGCCCGCAACGTCAATCGTCGGCAGCGCGTACAGATGATCCGCGCCGCGATTCGAGGTCGCGTGTCCCAAGCCGAAACCTTTGGCGACGCGCGGTTCTTGGCGCGGCAATTCCAACCCTTTGACGTGCATCGCCCATTCGTCCGCGCCGTGACCGATTGTTTGCGCCGCGCGCTGCACGCCCTCCGCCAACACCTCACCGATCCCTTCGCGCGTGCCGATCTTTTCGATCAAGCCGACGATGCTCGCGGCGTCGCCCCATTCGAGCGACAGATCGGGATCGGACAGAATGCCGCGCTGATGACATTCCATCGCGAACGCAATCGTCACGCCGGTCGAAATCGTGTCGAGTCCGTACGCGTTGCAAAGTTGATTCGCGCGAATGATCACTTCCGGATTGCTGTTCCAACACATCGGACCGAGCGCGTCGGTTGTTTCGTACTCGGGCCCCTCGACTTCGGACGCGTATTCGCCGTCCGGCACGACCGAAAGCCGCGAACATCGCACCGGACACATCGCGCAACCCAAGCGTTTCGTACGATAGCGATTCAAGGCGCGCGCGTCCACATTGTCAATGAACGGCACTTGACCGAACCGATGATTCTTCGCGGGCAAATCGCCGGTCATATTTTTCGGACGCATCAGAACGACGGTGCCGTCTGTTCTCAAACCTGAGGTTTTTGGATCGTCTACCAGATGTTTCGACAGCGCACGCGCGATTGCCGCAAACTCCGCCCGGGTTTTCTCGCGACTCGACGCGCGGACGTGAAGCGCTTTCAGGTTTTTCGATCCCATCACCGCGCCGGGTCCGCCGCGCGCCGCCGCGCGTCCGTAATCATTGATGATCGCCGCGAGGCGCACGCGCTTTTCGCCCGCCGGACCGATGCACAACACGCGCCCGTTTCGTCCGCTGCGCCCGCCCGCGCCGAGCAACCGATCGTGCGTCGCCGTCGTCGTCAAGCCCCACAAATGGTCGGCAGGACGAATCGCAATCGTGCGGTCGGTAATTTGTAAATAGACGGGCGACGATGCGCGTCCGGTGACGATGAGGGCATCGAAACCGGCGCGTGCGAGTTCGGGACCAAAGTGTCCGCCCGCGTTTGCGTACCCGTACGCGTTCGTCGCGGGCGATTTGAAGGTGACGTGATAGCGCGACGCGGTGGGCCACGGCGTGCCGCTAAACGCTCCCGTCGTGAAAATCAGACAATTCGCCGGATCGAAAGGCGCGACGCGCGCGCTAACGCGATCGAATAGAATCTTCGCGCCGATGCCGCGCGCGCCCAGGAATCGCTTTCTGAGCGCGGGATCAGTCTCGGAATATTGGATCGCGCCGGTGGTCAGATCAACGACGGCTGTCAGTGTCACAACGTTCTCCAGACGAACTCGTTCAGGTCGAACACTTTCAATCGGGTGCGTTCCGCGCGCGCGGCGTTCGCTAATGTACGTTTGCATTGTTGGCAGGGCGTCACGAGAAAACTCGCGCCGGTTTCCAATGCCTGCGCCAATCGTCGGCGCGCGATTGCCGCGACGAGATCCGGATCGACGACTTCCATATTGCCGCCGCCGCCGCAACACAACGCGTGCTCGCGGTGCTCCGCCATCTCGACGAGTTCCAATCCTGGGATCGCGTTTAGTACTTGGCGCGGCGGATCGTAGATGCCGCTGTTGCGACCCAGGTCGCATGGATCATGGTACGTGACGCGCGTCTCTTGCGGCTGCGGATTCAACCGCTGCTCCGTCAGCAAATCGGCAAGGAATTCGCTCGCGTGTTTTATCTGCAAACCGTGCGGCTCGCCCAGGAGATGCGGATAGACATCGCGCCAGGTGTGATAACACGACGGACACGCCGCGACCAAAACGCTCGCGCCAATCTCTTTGACGCGCGCGACTTTTCGGCGCGCGAGATCGGCGGCGATATCTTCCAAGCCCATTCCCAAAAGCGGAAAGCCGCAGCACTCCTCCGCGCTGCCCAGCGTCGTGAAACTGATTTGCGCCTGCGCCAAAATCTGCGACAACGCTTGTGGGATTCCCTGGGTCTGCGGATAAAGCCCGGCGACGCAGCCGACAAAGTAGACGACGCGCGTGTTTGGCTGCAAGTTGAGTCCGGGAATTTCCGTCTCCAAATTCTGTTGCCACAAGAGACGATTTTCCGGGACGTCGCCGGTAATGTTGCGTTGCGCGAGCAAATTGTCGCGGACAACGCGCAATTGCCAGCGCGCGATGCTGCCCTTTGCCGCGAGATGACCGCGCAGATCGAGCCACAGGTCGCACGTGTCAATCCGCGTCGGGCAAACTTCGCGGCAGTGACCGCAGAGCGTACACTGATAGACGCGGCGTTCGTGATCGAGCGAGAGCGGCGCGCCGCGCGCGGCTTGGCGCGCAATCGCGATACGCCCGCGTGGTCCCGTCGATTCCCAACCGAGCGCGGCGTACACCGGGCACACGGCTTGGCAGTAGCCGCAGCGCGCGCAGACAAGTGTCTCGTGATCGATGCCGGTATTGAAAGAGTTCATCGGTTCGCGCTCCAGGCGCGGCGCGCCAACGCCAGCGTGTCCATTCCCAGGTCGAAAAATATCGGCGAAAGAAGAAACGCGGGTTTGTACGCTTTGTCCGGATTCATGATGTTCAACGGATCGAGTTGCCGCTTGCGCGCGATGCGTTCAGCCAATTCGCGCGACGCGAACGCGCGGTGAAGGTACGGCGCGTTCCAAAATCCGATGCCATAAGGTCGCCCGCCGTGACGAAATGCAACGTCGTAAATTTTCTTAGTCAAACTCAAATCCAAAATGTAATTGATCGTCCGGCTCTCGTCGCTGGGAAAGACCGACATTACGGTTGTCATCGTCGGCGTGACGACGGCACCATAAGTTGCGATTGGCACGCGTTGCGCGCCCGTAAGCCGCGCGAGATCGGCGGCGTAATCTGCCAACTTGTTCAGCGGCAGCCACGCCTCCGCGCCGAGGAGCGTTGGTCCCGCGCGTTTGAGGCGCAACGACGCAAAGCGCTCCATCCATTCCAGATTCGCGAGACTTGCATCCAGAGTTTCTCCAGCGCAACGCGCGACAACTTCTTTGAGCGTCTGCGCGCCCGCCGCGACTTGTTGCGCGCTCCCGTCGAATGTCACTAGGACTTGAAATTGCGGAGTGTCGGGTTCGAGACCTGTCAGGTTTCTGAAAACCTGACAGGTCTCGAACCCGGCATCGCGCAACAGACGCAGATGCGCGGCATCCGAAAAGTGAATGCTGTACGGCGTTGGTGTCGCAGTCGCGAGCGCGACCAGCGCGCGTTGCAGCGCGGTCACATCCGAAAAAGCAAGCCAGTGATTGCCGATCGCTTCCGGCTTGGCGCGAATCGCCAATTCGATTTCGGTCACAATGCCGAGCGTTCCCTCGGCGCGAACAAACCAGGACAGGAGTGGATTTGATTCGGGCGTCGCTTGAAATATTTCTCCGTTCGGCAGCACGATTTCTAATCGCTGTAATTGTTGCGTGAGCGCGCCGTACTTGAGACTGCCGATTCCGTGACCCTCCATGTTCACCCAGCCGCCGATTGTCGCCGATGGCGCGGATGATGGATACGACAAAGTCGCGTACCCGCGCCGATTCAGCGCGGTTTCGAGTTCACTCCAGCGCGTTGCCGACTGCACGGTCGCGGTCAAGTGTTCTTCGTCAATCGAAACCACACCGCGCAAAGCGTTGAGGTCGACGACGATCCCACCGCGCGTCGGCACGCTGTTCCAGTACACCGTCGTCGCCGCCGCGCGCGGCGTGATCGGAATGTGATGTGCGTGCGCGTACTGTACCAGCGCCGCGACCTCTTCCGCGTTCTGCGGGCGCGCGACCGCGTGCGGCGTCGTGCGCGCGAGCATCGCCTCCAACACGCGCGGCACCGACGCAAGATCACGCCGATAGAACGCGCGCTCGAAATCGCTTTCGGTATATCGTTCGCCCAACGACGCGGCGAGTTTGGGAAAACGCGGTGGCGCAATTTGCGACATTCTTGTTTCTTCGATCAACTGCATTATCTGTCATTTCGAGAGTACATACCGCCGCGCGGTATGTTCGCACTCAGAAACGCGCGTAGTTTGTAGTAAGCGACGCAGCGAAGTTCGCGGAGTCGCGTCTGCCAGCGACAACGGCACTCCGCTCCGCTACGTGCCGGACTACAAATGCAAGTTTCTGGGTAGGAGCGTTCTTCGCGACGAGAAATCTCGTCATCGCGGCAACGAGATTTCTCGCTCCGCTCGAAATGACAGTTGGTTATTTTTTCTTGTTCTTTTCAACTTCCGCCGAAAACCATTCGGCGAAACCTGGGTCGGTGCAGCGACGGAGCGTCTGCAATTGACCCAGATCGTCGACTTGTACCTTGACGATCCATCCCGCGCCGTACGGATCGCGATTGATCAACGCCGCGTCGTCCTCCAGATTCTTGTTCGCTTCGATCACTTGTCCGCCGATCATCGCGTACAGTCGTCCGACCCATTTGCCGGATTCGATGGAACCGAACGGCTTGTTCTGCTCCACCTTGCGCCCCGCGCGCGGTAACTCGACATAGACGATTTCTTTTGCCGCCGCCTGGGCGTAGTGACTCAGCCCCAGCGTGACGACGTCGCCTTGTACGCGTGCGTATTGGTGATGTTCATCGTAGTAAAGTTCTTCGGGAAAATCGTACCCGCCAATGTTCATAAGAAACCCCATCAGACCTGACACAGTACTTCACAAATTGGACACAGATTAACACAGATGACACAGATTTTTCCTAAAATTATCTGTGTTAATCTGTGAAAATCAGTGTCCTATTTTCAGAATTGTGATGTACTGTGACAGGTTTCCGAAAACCTGTCCGGTCTCGCTCAAATTTTCAACCGCGGATCGAACGCGTCGCGCAAGCCATCGCCCAGGCGATTGACCGACATCACGGTGAGCATGATCATCAAACCAGGAAACGTCGTCGCCCACCACGCTTGGCGCAAAAAGCCACGGCTCTCTTGCAGCATCGTGCCCCACTCCGGCGTCGGCGGCGGCGCGCCCATGCCCAGGAAACTGAGCGCGCTGATGTTCAGAATCGCCCACGCAACTCCGAGCGTCGAAAGAATAATCACCGGCGCGAGCACGTTCGGCAAAATGTGCCGCCACATGATGATCGCGTTGCGGCAACCGACCACGCGCGCCGCGTCCACGTACAAGTTTTCTTTCGCCGAAAGGACGCAGCCGCGCACGGTGCGCGTGTACGTCGGAATCGACGTGATGCCGACGGCCAGCACCGTGTTCGCGAGACTGGGACCCAATAGCGAGACGATGCCGAGCGCGAGAAAGATGCCGGGAAACGCGAGCAGCATGTCCATCGCGCGCATCACGATCATGTCGAGCCAGCCGCCGTAGTAACCCGCGAACAAGCCGAGCGTGACGCCGATTATACTTGCGAAAAAAACGGCGGCGAACGCGACGCTCAACGAAATGCGCGAGCCGTAAATCGTCCGGCTGAAAATGTCGCGCCCGAAAAGATCGGTGCCGAA
>DYJA01000105.1 GCA_020723345.1 Candidatus Aquidulcis sp.
ACATGCGGAAGCCCAGCACCGCGTTTTCGTCCTCGGTGTAATTCGGCGGATGATGGAGCGCGTACGCGTGCGGCACAAAAAACATCCGTCCGAAAATGCGCTCGCCTTTGCGCGCTTTGATCTCCTGAATCACCGCGCGCGCCCACTCTGGATCGAGCACCTGCAAGCCGACGAAACCGCCCGCGTTGTACACGTCTTTCGCCGTTTGCGCGAAATTCGCGACCCACTGATCGCGGCTCACCTCGCGCCCATCCCATTCGTCGCCATTATCCGGTTCGTTGTAAATTTGAAAGTACGGCGGCAATCCATTGTCCTTCAGAATTTGAATATCGCGGTCCCACGCGAAATAGCGATTCGTCGCGCGCAAATAGCGACGCCACACCGGCACGATCCCGGCGGCTTTGAACTGCGGCGCGGCAAGCCGCAACTGGTTTTCGTCGGAGTAAATCACGAGCACCCAGCGCATCTGCAAATCCTTCAGCCGCGGAATCTGGATCTCGAAATCGCGCGGCGTGTAGTAAACTCGGTCCGCCAAAAAGTGGATGCAACGCCCGTTATCGTTCGCGGGACGGGGCCAATCGCGCAACGCGAGCGCGGGCAGATCGGCCCGGACGGCTAACACCGGCAGCGCGGTCGGCGATGGTGAAACCACCGGCGCGACGTTCGGTACGGACGCGACTGTCGCGGAGGTGGTCTGCGTTGGCGCGGCGACCGGCGTGAACGTGGCTTGCCGCGTCGGCGTGTTGACGAACGCGACGACGGTCGGCGTCTCGGCAGAGTTCCGTCCCAGGATTTCCTGAACGACGACCTGCGGCGAACACGCCAGAAGCGCGATCACGACGAGCGCGATCACCACTCCGGCGACGTTCGAGTATTTTCGCATTTCCACCTTCCTTTCGCGGCGACATTATACCCGCGCGACTGAGTTTGGGCAAGCGATTGTCAGCCCAGCGCGCGTGTGTTATAATAGAAGTGATGGCAACGGATCTTTTTCTCGGCACGCAGGGCTGGGCGTACAAAAGTTGGGTCGGCGCGTTGTATCCCGCCGGGACGAAATCGGGCGATTACCTCGCGGAATACGCCCAGCATTTTCGCGCCATTGAAATTGACAGCACGTTCTACGGCACGCCGCGCCCGCACAGCGTCGAGCAATGGCGCGACGCGACGCCCGCGCACTTTCGTTTCACCGCGAAATTTCCGCAGATCATCACGCACGAAAAAATGCTCAAGGATGCCGAACAGGAAACTGAGCAATTCCTCTCGACGATTTCATTGCTCGGCGATAAACTGGGCCCGCTGCTGCTGCAATTTCCGTACACCTTTACGCCCGATCAACGCGAAACGCTCGCGCGCTATCTCGCCGCGCTGCCGACGCAGTTTCGTTACGCGGTCGAGGTACGGCAACGCGGCTGGCTCAACGACACGTTCTTCGCGCTGCTGAAACAACATCGCGTCGCGTACGCGCTATCGGATTACGGCTCCATGCCGCGCCGCGCGCCCGTGACGACAGATTTCGCGTACATTCGGTTGCTCGGCAATCGCAAAGATATTACCGACGAGCAGTTCGACCGCGTCCGGTTGAATCGCGATGCCGACCTGGATCGCTGGAGCGATCTGATCGCCGACCTGAACGAAAAGGGCGTGATCGTCTGGGGATTTGTGAACAATCATTATCAAGGACATTCGCCCGCGACGGTTCGCGCGCTGATGGAAAGGATCGCTCAATGAACATCGAAGAACGTCGTCAAGAACCGCGGGTCAAAGCCGCGTACCATATTCTGTACGAATGTTTTCAAGGCAACGCCAAAGTCGGCGAAGGCGCGGCGCAAACCGTCAACCTGAGCGAACACGGCGCGCTGATCGAATTGGCGCAGGAGATCAATCCAGAGACGAGTTTGATTCTTTGGATCATGGCGCCCTTTTACACGATGCTCGTCAGAGGCAACGTCGTCCACTCGCGCCGGGGCGCGAACGGCATGTACCAAGTCGGCATGAGATTGACCGACGTGATCGAGGGCAATTGGGAAATCCTGAGGAAAGATATCGAGTCGCGCGCAGCTGAAATCTTAGTATGAAAGATTCTGCCATCCACCCCGTCGTCAAAATTCTGCGCCGCGCGACGCGCGCGTGGCGTACGCCCTACGTCACCGAACTATCGCAACAACGCCGCGCGCCGTTCCACATTCTCATTTCCACGATTCTAAGTCTCCGCACCAAAGATGCGGTGACCGCCGCCGCGTCGCAACGCCTGTTCGCGCTTGCCGACACCCCCGCGACGATTTTGAAATTGACGCCGCGCCAAATCGAACGCGCGATTTACCCCGTCGGATTTTATCGCGTCAAGGCGCAGAACATTCTCAAGGTTTGCCGCGCGCTGATCGACGAGTCCGCCGGACGCGTCCCCGACGAAATCGACGCGTTGGTAAAATTGCCGGGCGTCGGACGCAAGACCGCGAACCTGGTCGTCACACTCGGTTTCGGCAAGCCCGGCATCTGCGTCGACACGCACGTCCATCGCATCACGAACCGCTGGGGTTATCTGCAAACGAAGACGCCGGAGCAAACCGAAATGGCGCTGCGCGCAAAATTGCCGCGCGCGTACTGGATCGAAATCAACGACGAACTCGTCGCGCTCGGACAAAACATTTGCCACCCCGTTTCGCCGAAATGTTCGATCTGCCCAATTCGAGAATACTGCGATCGCATCGGCGTAACGCGCTCGCGATAAAAAGCCGGGAGAATATTTTGGCTGACATCACATCCCAACTATCGCTGTGGATTCAACAACTGCGCGGCATCGCGCAAACCGGACTTGCGTTCGATCCGCACACCTACGACCGCGAGCGGTACGAAGCGCTGCTCGATCTTGCCGCGACGATGGCGGCGACGGTGAACGGCAGCGCATCACTCGACGCGGAACTCGCCGCCGCGCTCGCCGCGCGCTGGCGCGCCGAGGTTGCCCCCGGCTCATCCGGTTATGTGACGCCGAAAATTGGCATCGGCGCGATTGTCTTCAACGAACGCGATGAACTCTTGATGATCCAGCGCGCCGAAGGCATTTGGTTCATCCCGACCGGCTGGGCAGACATCGGCTATGCGCCAGCCCAGGTTGCGAAAAAAGAGGTACGCGAGGAAACCGGCTTGCACGTCACACCGCAGCGCGTCGTTGGGATTTACGATGCCGCACAATGGTTCCGCAAGCACACCCACCCGCATTTTTACAGCATCGTGTTCGATTGCCGACTCGACGGCGGCGAACTGCGCCCGCATCCGGTCGAAACGCGCGATGCAGGATTCTTCCCGGTCGCCGCGCTGCCGCAACCAACGTACTACAAAATTGCCGATTGGATTAACTACGCGTTGGCGATTCATCACGGCAAGACTGCCAACGCGTACTTTGATCCGGTTTGACGATGCTCCGCCAACTTTTTTTCGAATTCCAATATCGCTTTGCGCGACCGCCCTGGGACAGCGGCGTGACGCCGCCCGAAGTCGTCGCGCATGTCGAAAACACTCCGGCGCGCGGACGCGCGCTCGATCTCGGCTGCGGCACCGGCACGAATTCGATTTATCTCGCGCAGCGCGGCTTTGCGGTCGTCGGCGTCGACTTTTCGTCGAAAGCGATTGCGACCGCGCGCGCTAAAGCCCGGCGCGCCAACGTCGCCGTCGAATTTCGCGTCGCCGATGTGACGCGCCTCGACGCGCTGCGCGAGCCGTTCGATTTCGTACTCGACATCGGCTGCCTGCACGCGATTGACGCGGCAGCGCGCCCGCGCTACGCGGAACAGCTCGCGCGCTTGACGCGTCCGGGCGCGCGGTACATCCTGTACGCGTTCGCGCCGCGCCCGGCGAACGCGCCGCGTCATTTGATCGCCTTCCGCAACGTCGGCATCGCGGCGGAAGAAGTACAGCAATTGTTTGCCGCGCATTTCGTTTTGGAGCGCGTGGACCACGGCGTGGATCACAACGAGCGCGCGAGCGCGTGGTATTGGTTCGCGCGGCGATGAGGTCGGAAAGACTATCGATGAAAAATGCCTGAATGAATCTTGACTGAGCCAAAGTGTTCTTTCGCGCATCCGAATTTCGGAGAAAGGAGCAATGATGCGTACACGTTTCGGTCTCGTCACCTTGATCGTTTTGTTTTTGCTTGCTTGGCAAACTGTTTTGACTTTAGCGTCGCCTAGCCAGACTCCGGAACTAATTCTCAAAGAAGCCCAGACTGTTTATCTTGGAAACATTGCACGCCAGCAAAACGGCGTGCCGCCTCTGCGTTGGAACAAACAACTGACAGACGCGGCGCGCTGGTTCTCGTGGGATTCGGTTGAGAACCGCGCCAGCCCGTACTGCGGACACCAAGACACGCAAGGCAATTGGCCCGATTATCGCGCGCGCACGTTTGGCTACAAAGGCGGCGCGGGCGCAGAGAACGCCTTTTGCGGCTATGTCGAACCGCAGGATGCCATCAACGGGTGGATGAACGATCCCCCGCACCGCGACATTTTGCTCGGCTCCGGCTCACGCGAGATCGGACTCGGATATTATCTGCGCTCGAGCGACGGACGCGGATACGTGACCCAGGATTTCGGCGCCGATTCCGTTTATCCCCCGGTAATCATCGAGAACGAAGCGATCAATACGACTTCGTCGACCGTAAATCTCTACATTTACGACCGACAAGTGGGCGCGGGCGGTTTTGCCGGGATGGGCGCGGCAACGCAAATGATGGTGAGCAACGACGCGTGTTTTACCGGCGCATCCTGGGGAACGTACAGCGCGAACAAGGTGTGGGGACTCGCTTCGGGCACCGGCTGGCGCACTGTGTACGTCAAAACGCGCGACGCCTTCAATCGCACCACCATCGTCAGCGATACGATCTACCTCGGCTCCAGCGCGCCGCTCAATGAGATCGGCGACGCGCAAATGAGCACGACCCAATCGCAGGTTACATTGCGCGATTTGAACAGCGGCGGGTTACCGCAGATGCAATTCAGCGCGAGTTGGTCCGCCGATGATCTCTTCGACACATTCACGCTTTGGTGGGGCAACGGTGGACGCGTGAACGATGCGGCGGCATGGGGCGGTACGGCATACCGGCTGTATCCCGGCAATGGGGAATCGTTCGCCTGGGTTTGGACGACCGACTTTATCAAGGATGTGCCGCTCGTCGCCTACGTGCGACTCAAAGTGAACGATAACACCTCGTCTGCCGAAGTCGCGCGAATTTCGGTCAAGGGCGGCGGTACCGAGTACGGTCCGCGGAGTCTCAAAGGCACCGATTTCACTGCGGCAAATCAGTACCAGGAATTTGCCATCCCGTTCACCTACAACACAAATCCGAATGACCTCTTTCTCATGTTCAATTTTTGGCGCAGCGGCAGCGCGGATGTCTACGTGGACGCCGTGACGATCTTCACCGCGCCGCAAGCATTCGCTTCGCCGACGACGTGGGCGATCCCCGGCGGCAACTATCGCGGGCAGGGTGTGTGGGTGCGCTACACCAACGGCAGCAATCAGTTCTCCACGTTCAGCGAAGCCACGACGACTGCGCCCTCATTGAGCGCGTCACCCAGCGCGCTGTTCTTTTTGGCATTGCGGAACGGCAGCGCGCCTCCAATTCAAACCGCGACCATCAGCCGAATGTGCGGCACATTCAATTGGCAAGTCACCAGCAACGCCGCGTGGTTGCAAGGTCAACCGCAAAGTGATACGGTCCGTGTGAGTGTGAACCAAAGTGGTTTGAGCAATGGGACGTACAATGGCACGTTGACTGTTTCCGCTGTCGGCGTGTCCGGCGTCGCACCGGCGACGATTGCTGTTACAATGTACGTCGCGGATTCGTTCGGCATGAACTACTTCCCATTCATCAAAAAATAGGAGGCGCCTTGTCCCAACAGGCTACCGTCCAAAATCCAATTCTGCCGGATCGGCAAGCGCGCCCAGCGCGGCTGTCGGCTGTCCAAAGCAGGCGCGAAAACAAGGTTCTAGCGGCGATTCTATCAAACAACCCCAGGAAAGTAAATACCCCTCGGAAAAGATGGGCGCGTTACAACTTTGCCGGATACTGGTAATGCTCGCTGATGGGCTTCATCTTTTCCCAGTCCTCGACCTTTTTGACCTCGGGCATATTCATCAGTTCGTCCAACAATGCCACCGCGTCGTCGTACGTTTTGGTTTGATGATGATCGAGAACGCGACTCAACAAGATCGTGCGGTCGCCGGTCTTGAACGCATGTAATTCGCGCTCCGTCTCCAACCAATCCGGCAAGATGCACTGGAGCATGATCTTGGTCGGCAGCGCGCCGACGCGAACCGGCTGGATGCCTTTTTGATTGACGATTGCCGGGACTTCGACGACTAAATCATCGGGCAGTCCCTTGATCGCGCCGTGATTCGGCACGTTGACCTGAAAGTAACCCTCGACGTTGTTGATCAGCCCATCGATGATCGGCACGATTTGTTCGCGCGTTTTTTCCGTGCCGCCGGCTTTCAGCATATCGGTCTTGGGATCGTTCGCCCATTTGGTCATTTCGGCGATGCGCTCTTCCAGCGTCTTGACAAAGTACGGGCGCGCGAGGTGCGTGTCGGGTCCGCCCCACGGTTCGCCGAACCAGCGTTTCTTTGTCGCGATGTCGGTGTGGTACCACCAGCCGCCGCGCCGCACCGTATCGCCAATCGGGAAGAGACCGAACAGGTGATACTGATGCGCCGCGCCGCGCGACATTTGCGCGTCGTGCGTGCGCGTCGCGACGTGCGTGCGCCAGTACGCTTCGCCTTTCGCCGCGATCCATTCGTCGATCAACGGGTACGCGTCCTTGCCTTCGTACATGAAATGCGTGAGCCAAATGTTGTGATTGAGCCCGGGCGCTTGCCAGACGATCTGTTCGGGATTCTTCAGACCGAGGGTGCGCGCGATTTCGTACACGCCATAGTGCCCGTGACACAACCCGCAGACTTGTATGCCGGTCTCGCGCGTCATCAACGTACAACCGTCGAAAACCGGATTGCCGGATTGAATCAACCACGCGTCCGGGCAAATCTTGGCGATGTCTTGCGCGACGTCGAGCATAAGCCGTAATTGATGGTACGCGCCGAACTGCCCGCCGGTATGATAATAGCCGTACTTGTCCGCCGCGTATTTCCGCATATCCGCTTCGACGACGTGACCCAGGACGTACGCCGCGTTGAGCACGAAATCCGCGCCTTGCAGCGCCGCCGCGCGATCCGTCGTCTTGTCAAACGTCAACGCCGCGCCGAGTTGCTGCGCGTAACGCGTCGCCAACTTGTAGATCATGTCCAGCCGCTCTTCGTCGATGTCCATGAACGTGATGTGACTGCCCGCCAAACCGCTCGTCAAGCACAAGTCCTTGACGATGCCCAACGAGAATTGCGCGCTCCCCGCGCCGATGACGCAAACCTTGATTGCTTTTGACATTGTTCGTTTCTCCTAGAGCAAGACACAGATAAACACTGATGAACGCTGATTAAACCACAACCAATCCGTGTTCATCTGTGTACATCTGTGTCCAATTGATTTTTATTGCGCGACGATGACGATGTACCGCATCTTTGTCGCGCCGCGGTTGAAAATTCCGTGCGGTCGAGTCGCGTCGATCACTGCGACTTGATTCGCTTCCAACGAATAACGCTCATCCTCAACTTCGACGGTCGCGTTGCCTTCCAGCATGTAGAACGCTTCCGTGCCCGCGTGAGTATGCGCGCCGTGCGAACGACTACCCGGCTCGACTTCGGTGATGTGCATTTTGATTTTGTCGGGCACCAGACCCGGCGCAGTCAAAAATTTCGCGATCCCTTTGGCTTGGATTTCGGAAAGATTCATTGGGTCGCCTCCTGTGCTATCCCAGACCGTCAGGTTTTTGGAAACCTGACAGGTCTACCAGCAGCATCTTGTCCAACAAGTCCGCGCCATCTTATCCCGTCTCATGCCTTCTTATCCCTTCTGTAGTTGCGACAACAACGCGCAATACGCCGCGCGATCGACCGGCAGCGTCACGGCGCGGTCGGTGTACGACGAGAGCGTGATCGCGTTTGCAAGTTCAAGCGACAGGATGCCTTCACGACCATTGCAGCGCGGTTGTCGTCCGTCCCGAATCGCCGCTTTGAAATCGCGATAGACCGCGAGATGCGCGCCACTCGTATCCGGTATGTCCAACGTTTCGGTACCCGATTCAGGTTTGCCGAACATCTCGTTGCTGGTTAGCATGTACTCGCGCGACGATGGCGTGGTGCGATAGATCGTCAGCTGATTGCCGACCAACTCCATGCCACCTTTCTCGCCGATGATTTGCAAGCGCGGCGCGACGCCCATTTCGACGGTACTCACCGTGAGATAGCCGGGCGCGCCGTTCGGATATTCGAACATCGCTTGCGCGGTATCTTCGACCTCAATCGAATGATAGCGCGTGCGCGCCCAGCCCCACACTTTGCGCGGCAACCCAGCCAGGTGACACAAAATGTCGAGCGTGTGCGGCGCTTGATTCATCATCACGCCGCCGCCTTCGCCCTTCCACTTGGCGCGCCAATCGGCAGTGCGATAATAGTATGCGGTACGAAACCACGGCTCGACGCTCAACGTCCGCACGAGTTCGCCGATTGCCCCCTCCGCGACAAGTTGTCGCGCCTTTTCGACCGCCGGACGAAGTCGATGCTGAAAATTGATCGCGAGGATACGCTCGGACTTGTCGGCTTCGGCGATCATTTGATCGGCGGAGGCGACGTCAATCGCCATCGGCTTTTCGACGAGGACGTGGCAACCCGCGCGCAGACAATCAATCGTCATGCTGGGATGTAATGGATGCGGCGTGACAATGATCGCGACATCAGGTTTCGTTTCGGCGAGCATCGCGCGATAGTCTTCGTAAAACGCACAGCCGATTTCAGCGGCGCGCGCTTTGCCCGGTTCCGCGCGATTGTCGCACGCCGCGACGACGTTGATGTTTTCCGCGACCTGCGCGCGGCGATGCGCGGGAAAAATGCTCGCCGCCACACCGATAACGACATAGCGCAATGAATCTACGTTTGACATGATGTGATCCTTTTCTCGATTTGTAATCGTTCGGCAGGGGCGAGGCATTCGCCCAAGTATTCTTCGACAGCAAGATACTTTCCAATGGGCAAATCATCTGCCATAAACAATACACTGTGGCGAATGCCTCGCCCCTACTGTTGTCCCATTGCTTTGAGATTAGCGTAACTGATTTTCAAACTCTCAAACGGATCGCGCTGGCACACATCCTGTTCGACCGTGTACCATTCGACGTTGGCTTGCTCGCACGCGCGCAAAATCGCATCCCAGTTCATGTTGCCTTCGCCGACTTCCGCCATCACTTGTTTGCCGTCGAGAATCGCCATGTCCTTGAGGTGAACAACCGGCATCCGATTGGTCATCTTTTTGATCCAGGCGACCGGATCCGCACCGCCATGCTGAATCCAATAGGTATCCAACAGCGCCATCAAGTAACGCGGATCTGTCTCTTCGAAAAGCATTTCCATTCCCGTCCGCTTGCCAAACCGAACAAACTCGAAACTGTGATTGTGATAACTCAACGTGAGACCAGCTTGATCCAATTGCGCGCCGATTGCGTTGGCTTGCGCGGCAAATTGCTTGAACCCGTCTTCGCTCGCGCGATATTCTGGCGGCATCGAAGGAATGCCGACGTGTTTGCACTTCCAGAGACGATGCTGCGCGATGATCGCGTCGAGGTCTTGCCAGGGCCACGGCGCGCGGACATGCGTGATGCACACAGTCAAGCCGTTATCGTCCAAAATGGATTTGACTTGCGCGTCCGGGATGGGTCCGATGCCGGAGATTTGCACGGAACGATATCCGATCGCACGGATCTTTTTCATGCTGGCAGCAAAGTCTGAATCGGTTTGGATAAACTGACGGACCGTGTAGAGTTGCGCGGCGAGAGTAACGGACATGGTTATGTCTCCTGAGAGTGGGACACCGATGAACGCTGACGAACACTGATTTTTTTATCTGTGTTCATCTGTGTCAATCTGTGTCCGATGCTTTTGCCCGATACAAAGTCAACCATACCGGCAATGTTCCCCAACAAGTTGCATGAACCAACGCATCCGACCCACACCCGTACCAGCGGCGAGTGATCCCGCCATCGTAACGATCAGCCCGCCGGTTGCCCCGGCTTTATGAAAATCGGAAACGACGCGCGCCTCGATTTCTTCCGGCGATCCGTTCCGCAACAAAAGCGGCGGCGTATGCCCATTGATGATCGCGTCTGGCATCTTTGCGCGGATCAGCGCGACATCCACTTCGGGTCCATAATTGACGCTGTTAATGCCGAGCGCGCGCTGATCGTCCAGCAAATGCCCCATCGCGCTGTCGGAGTGTTGATAGCGGCGCGCGCCGCCCGGCGCCATCGCGTTCAGGACTTGTTCCAGCACCGGGAAACAGTACTCGCGATAAAGTTTGCGATTGAACAGCGCGCAATTGTCGTCGGTGATCCACCAGCCCGGCGTCGTATTGCCGCTGAACGCGCGCAAGACCTGGTTCAGTTCAATCATCTTGCGCGCGAGAATATCGCGAAAACGCTGCATCAGTTCCGGGTGATCGTAAAGCCAGTAAAAGACCGTCTCAGCATTCAACACCGACGTCATAATCGTCGCCGGACCGCGGCTACCGGTGCCCAATTGCGGCAGCGACTTACCCGCTACCTTGCGCGCGTCCCACTCGCGCAGAAATTCTTCCGGCAATGCCCAGCGCGCGATGTCGGTCGCTTCGGCGCGGTCGAGGATTTTGACGAACTCGTCGGGATCATTCGTCGCCGGAGTCAGCCACGGTGTCGCGCCTTCGGTGTACGTGAACTCGCAATCGAATAGATTCTCGATGCGCTTGGGACCGTGAACCCAGGTGTCCTCATCGAAAAATTTCTTGCCGAGATATTGCTGCGTGATCGCGTTGACTTCGTGGTGCAACTCGTCGCGGTACGCCTTGTCGTGATAATAGCGCAGCGTGGACGGCACTTGCATAAACTCGAAGAGCCAGTGATCGTCCGGCGAATACGACACCGCGCAGCGCGGTTTGCGCGTCGTGAATTCCTCGCGCAAACCCGTGCTGAGCGGAGTCGAAGCATCGTTTTCCGCCCAGAACGATTCCAGGTCGAGTCCTGCGGTTAGTTCCATGAATTCAGGTTCAATGATAGGCATTGGTTTGCTCCAACAGATTTTTCAGACTACTCGCACCGGGCAGGCAAAGACGCGTGCAGCGACAGGACGCTTCGCGGTACCCGGAATTTCAAACGCGCCGCGCACGCGAATATCTTCGGACGAACTGCCGACCATAACTCGAATCGTTCCGGGTTCCACAACCAAGCGCATGTCTTCGTCACAGAACGCTAACTGATCCAGCGGCAGATCGAAGATCACCGAGCGCGTTTCGCCCGGCGCGAGCGAGACACGCGCGAATCCCTTTAACTCTTTGACCGGGCGGGGCACACAAGCAAATTCATCGCGGACGTAGAGTTGCACGACCTCATCGCCCGCGCGCGCGCCCACATTCTTCAACTCTAAACTAATCTCGACGGTGCCGGTTTCAACTTGGGTTGGAGTAATTTGTAATTGGGAATATTCAAATCGCGTGTAACTCAACCCATGTCCGAACGCGAACAGCGGCGCGACGCTCGTCGAAACGTAATCGCCTTGCCAATGCGATTTGCCGCCGGACGGTTTGTGATTGTAGAAGATCGGAATCTGCCCGACCGCGCGCGGAAACGTCATCGTCAATTTGCCGCCGGGATTCACGTCGCCAAACAGAACGTCCGCGATTGCCGCGCCGCCTTCTTCGCCCGGCAGCCACGCTTCGACGATCGCGGGAACATGCTCGGCGATCCACGGAATCGCGAGCGGACGACCGTTGACCAGGACGACGATCACCGGCTTGCCGGTCGCAACAATCGCGCGCACGAGTTCTTCCTGTACGCCCGGCAGACCCAGGTCGGCGCGATCGCGCGACTCGCCGCACGTGCAATCGGGATTGAGCCCGGACTTGTCGCCGACGACGACAATCGCGGTATCTGATTCTTGTGTAACTCGCACCGCTTCGGCGAAACCGCTTTTGTCATCGTCGTTGATCGCGCAGCCGCGCGCAAAGAGCACGCGCGTTTGCGGCGCGACCTTTTGCGTGATCGCCTCCAAGACCGATGGGACGCGCACCGAGCCATTGAGTTGCCCATCGCCCGTCGCGAGTTCCGGGTTCGTCCTCAGCAACTTTTCGATGTGCGGCGGGTATGCATAATCGCCGAGTAAGTTGCGCGCGTCGTGCGCGTTCGGTCCGACGACGGCGAGTGTGCCAATCGTTTTTTTCAGCGGGAGCAAGTCGCCATCGTTTTTGAGCAGCACGATACTTTGCTGTGCGATCTGGCGCGCGAGCGCGCGTTGTTCGGGTAATTCGTAAACAGTAATCGCGCGCGCGGCGTCGACGTACGGATTTTCAAACAAACCCAGTTCGAATTTCTTTTGCAGAACGCGACGAACGGAAACGTCAATTAGCGTCTCGCCGATCTGCCCGGCTTGCAGCGCGTCGAGCAACGGCTGTCCGTAGCAATCCGTGTGCGGCAACTCGACGTCGATTCCGGCGTTCAAAGCGAGCCGAGCCGCGCTACTCTTGTCCGGCGCGATGCTGTGAAAATTGTTGAGCATGATCACGGCGGAATAATCGGAGACGACGATCCCGTCAAAGCCGAGTTCGCCGCGCAGCAGATCGGTCAAGATCGCGCGCGATGCCGCGACGACCACGCCGTCGAGTTCGGAGTACGCGTTCATCACCGACGCCAAGCGCGCGTCGCGGATCACCGCCTCGAATGTCATCAAGTAAACTTCGCGCATTGTGCGCGCGCCCAGATGCACCGGTGAGCAATTCATCCCGCCTTCGGAGAAACTGTACCCGACGAAATGTTTGCCGGTCGCCATGACGCCGTCGCGTAAATCGCGTCCCTGCAAACCGCGCACGTACGCCACGCCCATCATTGCGGACAGCGTCGGGTCTTCGCCGAATGTTTCTTCGACGCGTCCCCAGCGCGGATCGCGCGCGATGTCGAGCACAGGCGCGAGTCCCTGGTGCGCGCCGACTGCGCGCATTTGCGCGCGAATGACGGTCGTCATCTGCTCCGCCAACTCCGGTCGCCAAGTGCTGGCGAGACCGATGATCTGCGGAAAGCACGTCGCGCCCAGCGTCATCAATCCGCTGCAACATTCTTCGTGAACGATCGCGGGAATTCCCAGGCGCGTGTGGTTCACCAGGTATTCTTGGATCGCGTTCGCCATTTCCGCGCTGGCGCGCGGCGCGAGCGTACTGCCGCCGCCGATGCGCGTGATCTGCCCGATCCCGTTGCCGAGCAGACTCGCCGCCTTGGTCTCGGAAAACGCTTGACCATCCTGCAAATCGTAAACCCACGCCGAGCCGAGTTGCGCGATTTTTTCTTGCAGCGTCATCCGCGCCAACAAATCGTTTACGCGCTCCGCGATGGATTGTGATGCGTTTCGATAAATTGAGTCCGTTGTCATTTTGTCCTCGTTGTCCAGAAGGGTGAAGACGGCATAAGAAGACACAGGGGGCGAAGAAGGCGCAGAGGGCGAAGAGGGCGCGCCTTCTCTGCCTTCTTCCACCTTCTCCCGCCCTCTTATGCCATCTTATCCCCTCTTACCCCTTCTATACTGAGCACGGGCACTAACTGCGGTTTTGGTTTGACACCAGGATAGGGT
>DYJA01000106.1 GCA_020723345.1 Candidatus Aquidulcis sp.
GTTGCGCGAGCCGCTGGCTCGCTCTGCGACGGGCGAGCCGCCCGTGCAACATTTTCATCGGAACGCTGGTGAACGCAAGTTCATGAACAATTACCCAGAAACTTGAACCGCCGCCGATTGAAAATCGGCGGCTCAGTGAGGTGAAAACTCGATAAATCGAGTTGCGCGAGGCGAATCGGTTTCAACCGATTTTCACCTCGCGTAGCCCCCGAATTTATTCGGGGCGTTCCCGCGAGCCGCGCCAAGTTTCTGGTTGCGAACATACCGCCGCGCGGTATGAATTCTCGCAATGTCACAACAAGGACTTTGAAAGCCCTAAGGCGACCAGGAGTCTGGGCTAAGCGCAGTCGAAGCAAAAACCGACCGGCTTGTTTCATGGCTCAGCCGGTCGGTTTGCGCTTTTGGATACCGCCAACCTTGCGAAGGGTTGCGACAGGGTTTGCGAAGGCGAAAACTCTGGACGCAGGAAAGCGCGTTTCATTGAGCGACGACTGGTGCTTCGTCAGAAAGGGCTTGCGTAGTTCGTAGTGCGCGCTTCAAGCGCACTAAACCGCTGGAAGCGGTTACTACGAACCCCGCAAGATCAAACTGGCGAAGCACTAGGCCCCTTCGCCAGACTGAACAGATACGCGCGGCGAACGCCTACCATTCGCCGCGTCAGCGAGGGTTGTCTGTGATGTAATGCTCCAACTGTTTGATCAAAAACTCTTTTTCAGAGATGACCGTTCGAACGACATCCCCAATCGAGATGAGTCCAACCAACTGTTCGTCTTCCAACACAGGCAAATGGCGGACCCGTTCGGCGGTCATCAGCGCCATGCACTCTTCAACTGTTTGCGCGGGGCGGACGAAGTACACCTTGTCGGTCATGATCTCGCGGACAGGGGTGTCCTTGGAGAATTTGCCTTTGAGGATCACCTTGCGCGCGTAATCGCGTTCGGAAATGATTCCCACGACGCGCTGACCTGCCACGACCACGAGCGCGCCGACATTTTTCTCCGCCATTAAACTGAGCGCGTCGTACACCATCGCGTCGGGCGCAATCGTCCACACCGCGCGTCCCTTGTCTTGTAAAAGTTGCGCAACTGTCGTCATCGATCAATCCTCCGATTTTTTATTCTTCCAACGTTGTGATATCGCCTTCCGGCAGACCTTGCGCGCGCGCCTTCAAAACGCGCCGCATGATCTTGCCGCTGCGCGTCTTGGGCAGTTTGTCGACGATCGTGATCTTTTCCGGCTTGGCAATCGGTCCCATCTCATGCCCGACGTGCTGGCGCAAATCTTCGATCAGCGCGTCGCTCGGCTCGCGTCCTTGCTTCAACAAAACGTACGCGTGGATCGCCTGCCCCTTGACTTCGTGGGGCAAGCCAATCGCCGCGGCTTCCGCGACGGCGGGATGACTGACCAGCGCGCTTTCGATTTCCGCCGTGCCGAGACGATAGCCGGAGACTTTGATCACGTCGTCCACGCGTCCGATGATCCAAAAGTAGCCGTCCTCATCTTTGCGCGCGCTGTCGCCGGTAAAGTACACGCCGGGATACTTGCTCCAATACTGATTGACGTAGCGATCTGGATCGCCGTAGATCGTCCGCAGCATCGCGGGCCACGGGCGTTTCAAAACGAGAAACCCTTCTTCGCCCGGCTTGACCGGCTTGCCGGTCTCATCCAGCACCTCGGCTTCGATGCCGGGAAACGGTCGCGTCGCGCTGCCGGGTTTGAGATTCACGACCGGCAGCGGTGTGATCATAAACATGCCGGTTTCCGTCTGCCACCACGTATCCATGATCGGGCAGCGCTGTTTGCCGATGACGCGATGGTACCACTTCCACGCTTCGGGATTGATCGGCTCGCCGACGGTGCCGAGCAAGCGCAGCGACGATAAATCGTGGCGGTTGGGCCACGCTTCGCCGAAACGCATCAAGCCGCGAATCGCGGTCGGCGCGGTGTAAAAGACGGTGACGCCGTACTTTTCGATCATGCTCCACCAGCGATTCGGGTACGGATACGTCGGCGCGCCTTCGTACATGAACGAAGTCGCGCCGAGCAGCAGCGGCGCGTAGACGATGTAACTGTGTCCGGTGATCCAACCGGGGTCGGCGCTGCACCACCAGCGATCTTCTTCTTTCAGATCGAACACCCACTGGAGCGTCGTCGCGATGCCGACCATATACCCCCCGTGGGTATGCAGGATCGCTTTCGGTTTGCCGGTCGTGCCGGAAGTGTAGAGCAAAAAGAGCGGATCCTCCGCGTCCATGACTTCGGTATCGCAGCGATTGTTGCCGATTGCGCGCGCAATCGGCAGCGCGACCAGTTCATGGTACCAATAGTCGCGACCTTGCTCCATGTACACTTCGTGCCCGGTGCGCTTGTAGACGATCACGTGCTCGACCGTCGCCGCGCGTTTGAGCGCCTCGTCTACGATCTTTTTCAGTTCGACGATCTTGCCGTTCATGTAACTGCCGTCGCAGGTGATGACGACCGACGATTGGCTGTCTTCGATGCGACCGTGCAGCGCCTCGACCGAAAAGCCGCCGTAGACGACCGAATGCACCGCGCCGATCTTCGCGCACGCGAGCATCGCGATCGGCAGTTCCGGCACGCGCCCCATGTAAATCGTGACGCGGTCGCCTTTCTTGACGCCCATGCTCTTGAGCACGTTCGCGAACTTGCACACTTCGCGATTGAGCGCGTGGTACGAAAAAGTGCGGAGGTCGCCGTTTTCGCCTTCCCAGATCAGCGCGAGTTTGTTGCGCCGCCAAGTTTTGACGTGGCGATCCAAACAGTTGTACGCGATGTTGACTTGCCCGCCGACGAACCATTTGTAGAACGGCTTGTTCGAATCGTCCAAGACCTTGTCCCATTTCTTGAACCATTCGAATTCTTCCGCCCGCGCGCCCCAGAAGGTCTGCAAATCTTTATCGGCGAGACGCGTCATCTCTTCGAAACTCTTGACGGTTGCGTTCGCCACGATCTCCGGCGACGGAGTGAAAACATCGCCGAGCATTTCCTTCGCTTCATTCGCCATAATGCTACTCCCTCCTCAGGGTTGAAAATATCAAACGTGATCTCAGTGGGTGGACGTGGAGGAAAGGCGGACTAGTCGCCCGGACGATGCGACCGCAAGCCAAGTTGCGCGCACAGGGCGCGCTGAAAGTCGGAATCGCCAAAACAGATAAATCACGCAAGCGCGTTAGGCGCGGGGAATGAAGATCAGAACGAGGCATAATCACCTCTCGTCTGACCAAGCGGAAAGAAACGCGGTGCTTGGCGCACCACGCGGTTAGCAGGCAGCAGCATCACCGACCTCACTCTTTACGCGCGTGGATGGATCATCACCAACGAACGGAACCTAGTATACCAATAACTTTCGCAGAGGTCAAACGCGTATTGACATCTCACGATGACGGGGCTACAATCGCAAGTATGACAGACATGCCACTCGAAAATTTTTCGCTGCCGACGCGAACCTGGTTTCGTGAGACTTTTGGCGCGCCGACGCCGCCGCAGGCGCAGGGCTGGCTGCCGATTCAGCGCGGCGAGCACACCTTGATCCTCGCGCCGACCGGTTCCGGCAAAACACTCGCGGCGTTTTTGTGGGGGATCGATCAACTCTATCGACACGACCGCCGACCGCCGACCACCGACGGCGTCCAACTGCTGTACGTTTCGCCGCTCAAAGCGTTGAACAACGACATCGAGCGCAACTTGCGTGCGCCGCTCGAAGGCATTCGCGCGACGGCGGAGCGTCTTCAAATCGAATTGCCCACGCTGCGCGTCGCAGTCCGCACCGGCGACACGCCGAGCAGCGCGCGCGCCGCGATGCTCAAACATCCGCCGCACATTTTGATCACGACGCCCGAATCGCTGTACTTGATGCTGACCGCGCCGCGCGCGCGCGAAATGTTTCGCGCGACGCGCACCGTGCTCGTGGACGAAATTCACACGCTCGTCGGCAACAAACGCGGCGCGCACCTCGCGCTCTCGCTCGAACGATTGTGTCATCTCGCGACCGAGCGCGTCCAACGCATCGGACTGTCCGCGACGATCAAGCCGCTGGAAGAGGCGGCGCGGTTTCTCGTAGGACAAGATTCAATCTTGTCCAACCGACCCGTGACAATCGTCAACGCGGGCTACAAAAAGAATTTGGATTTGCAAGTCGTCACCGTCGTTGACGATTTCAAGCAATTGCCCGGCGAAACGATTTGGCCCCTCGTCGTGCCGCGCGTGCTGAACGACATTATGGCGCATCGCACGACGCTGATCTTTGCGAACAATCGCCGTCTCGCGGAACGCACCGCCGATCGTTTGAACGCGCAATTCACAGCCGTCCAAAGCGAAGAAATCGCACCCGATTCAACCGAAGCGCTCGCGCCGGGTGGACACGCGCGCGATCGCGGCATCTTTGCGATTGGCGCGGAGGGTCCATTTCGCGCGCATCACGGCTCGATGTCGAAAGAAGCGCGGCGCAAAATGGAACAGGACTTGAAAGGCGGCAAACTCCCCGCGCTCGTCGGCACAAGTTCGCTCGAACTGGGAATTGACATCGGCGCGGTGGATTTGGTCGTGCAATTGCAATCGCCAAAAAGCGTCGCGCAGGGTTTGCAGCGCGTCGGACGTTCCGGGCATCTCGTCGGGCAAACGAGCGTCGGCAGAATTTACGCGACGTTCCGCGAAGATTTGGTCGAAGCCGCCGCGATTGTGCGCGGCATGTTGGAGGGCGATGTCGAGGAAACGCGCGCGCCCGAAAATCCGCTCGACGTGCTCGCGCAGCAAATCGTCGCGATGGTCGCGTGCGAAACGTGGAGCGCGCCCGCGCTGTACGGTCTCGTTCGCCGCGCGTATCCGTTCCGCGATCTATCGCGCGAATTGTTTGACTCCGTTCTAGCAATGCTTTCGGGCAAATACGAACGCGTGCGCGCAAAAATCGTGTGGGACCGCGTCAACGACAAACTCGCCGCGCTCCCCGGCTCGCGCTTGCTCGCGATGATGAACGCCGGTACGATTTCCGACGCGGGCGCGTTTGGCGTTTACCTGCCGGACGGCAAAACCAAAATCGGCGAACTCGAAGAGGAATTTGTTTTCGAAACCAAAGTTGGCGACGCGTTTTTGCTCGGCAGTCACACTTGGCGCGTGCGCGACATCGGCGACGACCGACTGATCGTCGAAGACGCCGCGGGCGCGACGCCGCGCATGCCGTTCTGGAACGGCGATTATCCGTACCGTCCGTACGAACTTGGCGCACGCATTGGGAAATTTCGACGCGAGGTGGCGGATAAAATTGCGGACGCGCGTAGGGGCGCAATGGGTAAGGGCGCAATTGAATTGCGCCCCTACGAGATCGAACAATGGCTGCAGCGCGAATACGTGCTCGACGAAAATTCCGCGCGCAATCTTGTCGCGCACGTGCAGCACCAACTCGACGCGGTCGGCGCGCGCAGCGTGTCGTCGGACACGACCATCGTCGTCGAAACATTCCAGGACGCGATTGGCGAACCCAGGATGGTGATCCATTCGCCGTTCGGCGGACGCGTCAACGCGGCGTGGGCGCTCGCGATTGCGAGTACGCTTCGCGAACGCTTCGGCGTCGAACCCGAAACGCAAACGAACGACGATGGAATGATTTTCCGTTTTCCGCGTTCAACCGAACCGCCCGTCGACATCGTGACGCGCCTGACGCCCGACGACGCGCGCGAACGCATCTTGCGCGAACTGCCCAACTCCGCCGTCTTCGGCGCGCACTTTCGAATGAATGCGGCGCGCGCGCTGCTGTTGCCGAAAACGCGCGGCGCGAAACGGACGCCGTTCTGGTTGCAGCGATTGAAAGCGAAGGATTTGCTCGCGAGCGTTCGCCAGTACGACGACTTTCCCATCGTCGCGGAAACGTACCGCGATTGTCTGCGCGACGTGTTTGACTTGCCGCACCTCGAAGAAATCTTGACGAAAATCCAGCGCGGCGAAATTCGCGTCGTGCCGATCGAAACGATTGCGCCGTCGCCGGTCGCGTCGGGCTTGCTCTTCAATTTCATCAGCGTTTATATGTACGAGTGGGACGCGCCGAAAGCGGAGCGGCAAATGCAATCGCTCGCGGTTTCGCGCGAAATGCTCGATGACGTGATGCGTGAGAGTGTGATACGTGAACTCCTCAAGCCAGAGGCGATTGCGGAAACGCAAACACGCGCGCAGCACACCGCCGAAGGTTTTCAAGCGCGCAGCGTGGAAGAACTCGCGCTGATTCTGGACGAGCTGGGCGATCTGACGATGGACGAAATTCTCGCGCGCGGCGCGGGCGACGCGCGCGCGTGGCTCGCGCAACTCGCGGCAGAAAACCGCGTCGTCGAAATTTCGATTGCGACGCGGCGCGGCGCAGAGACGCGCTGGGTATCTGCCGAACGCGCGCCCGAATACCAATCGCTCGCGCGCAATGAAATGATCTTGCGCCGCCTCCTCGCACATTCCGGCATTTTGACGCGCAACGACATCTTGAATCGCTTCGCCTTCGACGAAACCTGGCTCGACGAAACGCTCGCCAAACTCACCGCGTCGCGGGACATCGTTTCAATCTCCAATCTCCAACCCTTCGACTCCGCTCAGGGCAAGTCTCCAATCTCCGAATTTGTTGACCGCCGCAACCTGGAACAGATCCACCGCCGCACACTTTCGCTGCTTCGCAAAGAAATCCAGCCCGTCCCGCTTTTCCAGTACGCCGATTTTCTCGCGCGCTGGCAGCATCTCGCGCCGCGCTTGAGCGGCGACGACGCTTTGCCGCGCGCGCTCGAACAACTGCGCGGAATCGCGCTGCCGCTCGCGGTGTGGGAACGCGATGCCCTGCCCGCGCGCGTCGCGGATTTTGAACCGAGCGATCTCGACGCGTTGTGCCAGCGCGGCGAAATCATCTGGATCGCAGACAAAACGCGCGTCCGTTTTATCGCGCGCGGCGCGGGCGCATTGTTTCTCGACGCGCTGGACGAATCGGCGTTGAGCGACGACGCGCAGAAAATTCTCGCGTTCCTGAAATCCGAAGGCGCGTCATTCACGACAGATTTGCCGGTTGACGCAAAACGCGCGATGTCCGCGCTCGCGGAATTGGTCGCGGCGGGATTAGCGACGAATGACGCGTTGGACGCGGCACGCACGGTCACGCATCCTTCGACTCCGCTGCGCTTCGCTCAGGACGCATCACCGTTGCAAACCGAACTCGCGGCGCGCTTGGCGAACGTGCCGCGCACGCTTTCGCACACACGATACCGCGATGCGAAACGCCGCGTCGCGAAACGAGTGCGCGCGTCGGTTGGGGCAATTCATGAATTGCCCCAACCGGGTCGTTGGTCGCTTGTGCATCGCGCGGCAGTGCTGGGGCAGATGTCGGACGAGGAGCGCGCGGAGAAATTAGCGCGCGTCTATCTCGCGCGCTATGGCATCGTCACGCGCGAATGTTTGGAACGCGAAGACCGCGCGGGCGATTGGGCGATGCTCTATCCCGTGTTCAATCGCTGGGAAATGCGCGGCGAAATTCGGCGCGGCTATTTCGTCGAGGGCTTGAGCGGCGTGCAATTCGCGGCAAAAGACGCGGTCGAGATGTTGCGCGCGCCGATGTCGGACGCGTTCGTCGTCATCAACGCGACCGATCCCGCGAACATCGCGAACGTCGCGCGCATCGCGTCCACGCACGTCGTCCTGGCGCGCGGTCAGCCAATCGTGATCGCGGAGGATAACGGGGAACGCATCGTCGCGCGCGGGGAGGAAAGCGCGCTAAAGCGCGCACTACAAGCGTACATCGCGCGCGCGCCGCGGCGCGTCGTCGTCAAGCAGTGGAATGGCGCGAACGTGCGCGGCAGCGACGGCGAAACGATTTTGGAATCGCTCGGATTTTTCCGCGCGCCGACAGGGATGGAGCGATGAATCGTCCGCGCAACTACTGGCGCAATCTCGCGCGCTTTGCGTTGTTGAATCTCGTCGTCGCGACGATTTTCGTCGTGCTGTGGCTCTCGCACTCGCGCGCGCTGGTGCTGGCGCATCCCGCGCGCCATCAAGCGGAGCGCACACCGACCGATCTGGGAATCAAAAATTGGCAAGACATCTCGTTCGCGTCACCCGATGGCTTGCAATTGCGCGGCTGGTTCATTCCACCCGACCCGCGCAATCGCGCGGCAATCATTTTCCTGCACGGGCTGGCATCAAATCGCGATCATTTGCTCGACGAAGCCGCGCTGTTGGCGTCGCACGGTTACGGCGCGCTATTGTTCGATCTGCGGAATCACGGCGCGAGTCAGGGCAACATTACCACGCTCGGCTACGCGGAAATCGAAGACGCGCGCGGCGCGGTGAACTATGTGCTCACGCGCTCAGAAGTTGATCCACGGCGCATCGCGCTGATGGGTCACTCGATGGGCGCGGGCACGGCGATTCGCGCGGCGGCGCGGATTCCGCAAGCGCGCGCGGTGATCGCCGCGAGCGCGTACACGAGCATCGAAGACAATATCGCGGACGGCGTGGAAGGACTGACGGGCTTGCCCGCGTTTCCCTTCGCGCCGCTCGTGATCTGGTTCGGCGAGCGCGAAACTGGGTTGGCCATTCGCCAGGTGCGCCCGATTGACGACATCGCGCAAATTTCGCCGCGCGCGATCTTGCTGATTCACGGGCAACACGATACACTCATCCCGGTCCGCAACGCGCAACAACTTTATCGCGCCGCGCGCGAACCGAAGCAATTGTACATCGTGCCGAACGCGGGACACGTTGGCTTGCTCGACGCGAATCCGCGGGAGTGGGCGCGCCAAGTGCTGGGATTTTTCGCGCGCTGCGGAATGAGTGAACAGTGAATACTGGACCCTGGACACTGAATTCTCAACTTACTTTTCCGTACCCCGGCGGCAAGATGCGCGGCGTGTGTCGTCCGACCATCACCGCCAACATTCCGCCGCGCTGCGCGACGTTGACCACCTGGCGTTGCGACGCGCGCCCCAAAACCGCGACGCCGTACTTGGTGGACGCGAGCCCGACGACGACGTAAAACGGCGCGGCTTGCACCGAGCCATCGTCGCCCAGCACCGGAAATTCGTACACGCTGATCTTGGCGAGACGCTGCACGACCCAGCCGCCCGGCTCTTTCAATGCGTGTTCCAGCGCGTCCGCCCACTCCCCATCCGTCACCGACGGACCGATCAACACGTTTTCTCCACCGTACGAGCGATTGGGTTTGATCACGAGGATTTCGCGATTCTTGCGGACGAATTCAAACAGGTCGATGATTTCGTTGTGCGGGTCAGTCGTCCGCGTTTCGCGCAGCAGGCGCGTCCACAAAACGTGGTGCCGAAAAATATTTCGCTCGTCCACGGAAAAATATTGCGAAAAGCGCGGGTCGGTGAAAATTTCAAAGCAGGACTTGTGATCGAAATCGCCGGACATGGACGAAACGATCTGGTTCTGCTTGAACAGGTGCTTGATCGCGCGCATGTTCTCGCCCTCTTTTTCCTGTTGCGCGAGATCGCGCACGTCGTAATCGCGGTACGCGACGTCAAGCGTGTGTCCTTCGTAGTACACTTCGTTGTTCCGCAGAACGAGTTCGGCGGGATCGGCGTGATAAATTTCATAGCCGCGCGTGCGATAATAGTGCGTCAACGTTTCGAGTTCGTTCGGACCGTCGCCGGAGTACTTGGGGTCAATGAGACAAATCGTCCTGCCTTTGCGCTCGATGGCTTCGGCGTGATCGGTCAGTTCGAGGATGAACAAATCGCGCAAGTCCTGGCTCGATTCGAGATCGAGATCGGGCGCGATTTCTTGCAGCGCGGGAACGATCACGTCGCGAATGATCGCTTCCGCGGTCGGAATCAAATGGATGCCGCCGACGCCGACGAGGTTCGGTTCGATGAACGCGAGCGTATCTTTCCAGAACGGACTCGTGAGATCGACGATCGCGTCGAGGCGACCGAAGACGGTGTGGAATTGATTGTGGCTCGCGCCCCAGGTATCCCACAACCATTTCGCTTCGAGTTCTTCGAGCGGGACGATTTCGCGGATGTTGAAATCTTTGAGGTAGAGTTCGGGCATGCGCTTGAGCGCGCCGACGAGCGAGAGCGAAACGTAGTGGAAATAATTGTGCTGCTCGGAAAAAATTCCGGCGGGGCGCAGCATCACGTTGATCGTCTCTTGCTGTCCGTCGCGAAAATAGACCAACTCGCGGCGCGTCGCTTCGTCCGTCACTTGCTGCGCGAGCGCCTTGAGTTTTTCCGGCGTCATGCCGAAAAATAATTGGCGGATGCGGCTGTCGAGACTGACGCCGCGCAAACCGTGCTCGTCCGCTGAGGAAATTGGAGCGACCATCGTGATCCTCCTCCGTTGTTATACACCCTTGCGAAGGTTGACTCAGGCGCAATCCGAGTTCGAGATCAACCTTCGCAAGGATGAGTTGAACGATTCCATTCTACCACATCGTCGCCGATTTGGGTAGACCGCCGAATCAATTCGGCGGCTAATGCAGGTGAAAATCCGATAAATCGGATTGGCAGATCGCGTCCAACACGTTTCAACGTGTTTTCACCTTGTTGTGCCGTCGCTTCCCTGGCACCGCTCGCCAGGGCTAGGTGTGAAACGACGGCTTTTCGCCCTTGCAATGGCGATTCAGAAATTTGACGACGCGTTCCCAGGCGTCTTTTTTGTTAGCCGGTTCGTCGAAACCGTGTTCCTCGCCTTCGTAAAAATGCGATTCGAAATATTTGTTTTCGATCTTCAATGCTTCGATCATTTTTTCGCTCATCAGCGGCACGACGAGCATGTCTTCTTTGCCGTGCAAGATCAACAGCGGCGCTTGAATTCGCTCCGCGAGGTACAACGGCGACCCGCGCCGATACCCTTCGGGATTTTCTTCCGGCGTGCCCATCTGGCGTATCAAGTCCATGCGCGCTTCGCGATCCTCGTGCCGCGCCGCCTCCGCGATTTCCGAATCGCCGTACATATCCACGCCCGCGCAGAAAATATCCGGCGCAAGCGTGAGCGCGCACAGCGTCAAGTACCCGCCGTAACTCGGACCGACGACCGCGACGCGATCCGGCGCGACGAATGTTTGTTGTTGCAGCCAACGCGCGCCTTCGATCACATCGAGCGCGTCGGCGTGTCCCCACTCGCGGAAATTTGCTTCGCGAAACGCGGCGCCATAGCCGGTGCTGCCGCGATAATTCGGCACGAGCACGACGTATCCTTCCTGCGCGAGAATCTGCAACAGCGGATAGTAAAATTCGCCGTAACCGAAATTGGGTCCGCCGTGAATAAACACGATCGCGGGCGCGGGCACCGGATCGGTTGGACGAAAGAGCGCGGCGGGAATGGTCAAACCATCCGGCGCGGCATAAGAAATCCATTCCGGCAGAATCGCGTGCGATTGCAGATCCGCGACCGCCGAGTTGGTGAGTTGCTGCATCTGTCCGTCGAGCGCGAGCAGCCACAAGTCGCCGGGCGTCGTCGGAGTGTCGTACGTCACCGCGAGTCGCTGCGCGTCCGGCAGCCAGCCGATGAGGCGATAGTGTCCGTCGCGCGAAGAGATGCGATGCGCCGCGCCGGTCGCAACCTCCGCGAGCCACACGTCGAATTTGCCGGCGCGATGCCGGATGAACGCGATCTGTTTGCCGTCGGGCGAAAAAAGCGGACCGCCGCGCGGATCGACGTCGTAAAAATGCGAGCCGCCGTCTTCGAATTCGCCGCGCGTCAACCGGCGCGTCGCGCCCGTTCGCAAATCGTACAGATAAACGTGAAACCAGCCGTCGTGATCGGAGAGATACGCGAGCGTGCGATCGTCGGGCGAAAAACTGGGCGCGCCGTTCCAACAACCGCGCGGGCTGATCATCGTTGCGGTGCCGCCGTCCGCCGAAATTAGATACACGCCGCGCGTCGCCAAATCCTCCTGACGCCACGAGCAAAACGCGAGCATCGCGCCATCCGGCGACCAGGTCGGATCGGTCGCATCGAACGCGCCGCGCGTGATCTGCGTCAGCGCGTCGCCGTTCGGCGCAATCGTCCAGATGTGCGACCAACCACGCCGCCGGGACAGAAACGCGATGCGCGATCCATCCGGCGACCAGCGCGGACTCGTGTTGCCGGCGGGATGATCGGACAATTCGCGCGCGTTCGATCCGTCGGCGCGCGCGACCCAGATCGCTTTGCCGCGCATAAAGACCAACTGCTGACTATCGGGCGACCAGCGCGGCTCGGCGCAATCAGCGAGCGTCGCGGTGATGCGATTGGGCAAGCCCGCGTGCGCGATCGGCAGCGTGAAAATCTGCCGGGCTTGACCGACGGGGTATGTAAATGCAACCGCCAGACCATCGGGCGAGAGAGAAAATTCGCTCGGAAAGGTCAGGGCAGCAAAAGTTTCGATGAGTTTGGTCGTGCGCTCGCGCATGTTGCTCCTTGGGAGAATTGTGAGTCGCGCGTGATTATAGCGTGTGAAAGGGAAGGTGTCAACGAACGGACGGAACAACGGTGATTTCGCGCGACGACTTGATTTTGCGCGGGCTTGGGGTATAATAGTGCCATGCCCAAAGCGCCGTACACCATTGACTATGCCGAAGGCGTCAACGAAGATTTGGCGAATCTGCGCGCATACGAACGCGAGCAGGTGTTGGACGCACTCGAAAAACAATTGCAACACGAACCAACGCGCCAAACTCGAAACAGAAAGATTCTCGTCGGGTTGGTATCGCCATGGGAACATGTTGATCCCGTTTGGGAATTGCGGATTGGCGAGTATCGCGTATTCTACGATGTGGATGAGCAAACATCTACCGTGACGGTTCGCGCGATTCGCTACAAGCCGCCGCACAAAACGACGGAGGAAATACTATGATAAAGATAGACCTGAAGCAAGCAACCGTGGATACCTTTATCCATAACGCCCAACGCGAGCGCATCATCCTCACCCAGAATGGCAAGCCGGTCGCGCTTGTCATTGGCGTTGAAGGAATGGACGAAGAGCAACTGCAATTGGGTAGTAGTGACAAGTTCTGGAAACTCATTACGGAACGGCGCGCGCAAAAGACCATAACGCGCGCTCAATTGGAACAAAGGATCAAAGGCGCAAGCCGAAAATAGGAAACAGACATTCACCGAGGGAGTCATGCTTTGCATTTGCACGGGCAAGGACGCCAGCGCGAAAAAGAATCACGGGAGAAAATAGTATCCGTTCAGACGCGGACACATTCCAAGGGGGTGTGAGTGTTAGTGCAACGCAAGAGCGTGACTGATTCTTGGTCTGCCGTTCCCAAAATACTTTCAACCCTGTTGTCTAGATCGCAACGCTACTCCTGCCTGAAACTCTCAAACTAATCAGGAAGCAGAATTCATGTCCATCTCGCACTACAAAGAACGACTTGAGAAAATTGAGAACACAGTCAATTCTATGTTTGGCAACCAGAGGATCGGTCTGGATGACGATGCCCTCGACTTTGTTGTCGGCCCATTGAATCAGAAAGATTGGCATAGTATTGGTGCCTGGTTTGAAATTGCCGTATCAGATCTTGGCATGGTTCAAAAACCTGAAAAGTTAGATTGACACTTTTGATGCCAGACCGA
>DYJA01000021.1 GCA_020723345.1 Candidatus Aquidulcis sp.
GGTGTGCTTTGCAATACAAATTCGATTCAAGTTCGGTCATGGCTGAGTAGTAACGGACCGACGGTGATCTCGTTGAAACCCGGCTTGAGTTCCGCGACGGAGGGCTTGCTTTCCGTCGCCGCGCTATTTCTGGGTGGAAAAGCCATCGCGATTTTGTACTTGCCTTGCGGCACGGCGGACGGTGGATTCGCGTTGCACAAACCCACGCGAAATTGGCGCGGGTCGTAATCCCAAATCAATGTGGTTACCGGTTGTAGGTACATCACGTAAATCCCGGCGGGCTTTTTGCCGATCATGCTCGCGCACATCTGCGCCGCGCTCGGTGTCGCGCTGGGGCCCGCGGGGGTACGCGTCGCGGTCGCGATGCGCGTGTGCGCGGGCGTCGCCGTCGCGCTGGGGCGCGGCGTCAGCGTTACCGTCGCGGTCAACGTTGGCGGATTGGTTGATGTTGCAGTCGGCATCGGCGTGATTGTCGCGGTCGCGCTCGGCAAGGCGGTCGCAGTCGGCGCAGGAGTTGGCGTTGGCGGCACCGCGCACGCGCCGAGCAAAATCGGCAAACACAACAAAACGAACAACAGACTTGTTCTCAAGTTACTCTCCTGGTAGGTAAGGGCGAAGCATTTTTCGTCCGGAGCAAAGCAAAGCGGGGTCGAAGGATCAGAAAAATGCTTCGCCCCTACATCAATATCGAACTCAGCAACTCGCCGCTGATGTTGCCGCCGCTCACGATAACTCCGACGCGCCGCGCGCTCGCGGGAATGTGATTCTGCATCACCGCGGCAATCGGCACCGCGCCCGTCGGCTCGACGACAATCTTCATGCGCGCCAGCGCGAAACGCGCCGCGTCCAAGATTTCGTCGTCGCTCACGATCACAATGTCGCTCAACAACGCGCGCATGATCGGAAATGTCAACGTGCCGATGGATTGCGTGCGGATGCCGTCGGCAATTGTCGTCGGCGGATCGATGTGAACGATCTCGCCGCGCGCGAGCGATTGCTTCGCGTCGTCCGCGCCAATCGCTTCGACGCCGTACACCGCGATTTGTGGTCGCAGCGCTTTCGCGGCAATCGCGCAGCCGCTGATCAAGCCGCCGCCGCCGATTGGCGAAACGATGGCGTCGAGGTCGGGTACCTCTTCGAGCAATTCGAGCGCAGCGGTGCCCTGCCCGGCGATGATGTGCCGATCGTTGAACGGCGGCACGAGCGTCGCGCCGCGTTCGGCGACGAGTTGACGCGCGATCGCTTCGCGGTTGCCGGTCAGCCGGTCGTACGTGATCACCTCCGCGCCGTAGCCGCGCGTCGCGTCGAGTTTGACGCGCGGCGCGTCGTCCGGCATCACAATCGTCGCGGGAATGTTCAGCAATTTCGCGGCGAGCGCGGTGCCTTGCGCGTGATTGCCGGACGAGAACGCGACGATGCCGCGTTTTTTCTCGTCCGGCGTCAGTTGCGCGAGCCGGTTATACGCGCCGCGAAATTTGAACGCACCCGCGCGCTGCAAGTTCTCGCATTTGAAAAACACCGCGCGCCCGGTCAGCGCGTTGAACGTGCGCGAAGTCAGCACCGGCGTCCGATTCGCGATCCCGCGCAAACGTTCCGCCGCCGCGCGCACATCGTCGAAGGTGACCGGAAGAGATTCGGTTGGCATCATTTTCCTTTCTGACAGGTCTAACGCAATTATAACACAATTGCCTGATTCATGTGGTAAAAGAGAACGCAAATTCCAAGAGGGAGGATTCTCGTGAACCATAAAATAGTTTTCAGTTTGCCTAGCGCGATGTTGGTCGCGTTGACGATAGTTGGATGCGGCGTTCTCGCGCCCGCGCAACCGCCCGCCGCGCCACCTGTCGCTCCGGTTGCCACGATTGCGAACCCGACGAGCGCGCCGGTCACCACCATCGCGCGTCCGACGAGCGCGCCCGCGCCGACAACTGCCGCGCAACTATCGGCGGATTACAACGGCGAGTGGGAAGGTACGAGCGCAAAAGATAGCCCGCTGTCGTTTACGATTGAGAACAATGAACTGACTTTTCTCAACGTCAACTATCGCGTGGAGAGCGGACCGTGTCAATTTTTGAGCGGCAGTCGCGGCGAGACCAAGATGAATCCGCCGATTGCGGTCATCCAGAGCAAGGACATTAATATCCAAATGAATTTTGACGGCGGCTACTTGCTGGCGTTGACCGGCGCGTTCAATTCCAACACCGATGCTGCTGGCAAATTGATTTTCAAAGGCAACAATTCTTCGTGCGGCGCGTTTGAAATCAACACAACCTGGACGGCGAAAAAAGCCGCCGCGTCGGCGAGCAGTTCGATTACATCATCCGCCACCGCGCCGATACCCGTCACCGGCGGCAGCGCGAGCAAAACTTTGCAATCATTCTTCGATGCAATCAACGCGAAGAATGTCGACGCCGCGCTCGCGCTCGTGGACGAATCCGTCGTCTTTAACGTCGGTTCGACCACGGGCATGGGCAAGGCGATGTTGAAAACGTACTTGCAAGGACAAATCAGTCGCGGCGTGACCTACACGTTGAGCAATCTGGACGATCAGGGCGACAGCGTTGATTTCTCGCTGCAAACCGGAAATGGTGAGGCGACCGACGATAACAACGCGTCGTTCGCCGACAACAAGATCGAGTTCCTCATTTTCAAATAGGGGTTCAGAGGGGAGAAGAGGGCTTGAGATGGCATCAGAGGGAGAGAAGGCGTAAAGGGCGAAGAAGGCGCGCGCCCTCTCTGCCCTATTTGCCTTCTGATGCCTTCTTATCCCCTCTTCTCCCCTCTGCCTTTTTCCAACTCTTGACAATCCGGCAAATCCACCATATAATCTGAATTGGTCTAGACAGGTTATAATAGGTCAGAGAAAACGCAATGGCGCGCCTGAAACGGAATCATCCCCTTCCCCTGTATGTCCAATTGTACGAGACGCTGCGCGCGGACATTCAAGCCCAGCGCCTCAAGCCCCATCAGCAAATTCCCTCCGAACGCGCGCTCTGCGAACGCTTTCACGTCAGCCGCATGACGGTGCGGCAGGCGCTCGTCGACCTCGCGCGCGGCGGATTCCTCTACAGCCGCGTCGGCAAAGGCACTTTTGTCAGCGAACCCAAGATCGATCAGCAACTCAAAACGCTTACCGGTTTTTCGCAAGAGATGAAGAATCGCGGCAGTGTCTCCGCCAGCCGCGTCCTGGAAGCCAAATTGCAGCCCGCGCGCGACGACCTCGCGCAAATCCTCCGCGTTTCGGTCGGCTCTGAAATCGTACTGCTCACGCGCGTCCGGCTCGCCGATGGAATTCCGCTTGCCATCGAAACGGTTCACTTGCTGCACAACCTTTGCCCCAACTTGCTGCGTCACAATTTCGCGGTCGAATCGCTTTACGACGTGCTCGAGCGCGAGTACGGCTACCGGCTCACGCGCGCGGATCAAACGATTGAAGCCGCGCTCGCCGGTCCGCGCGAAATCGCGCTGCTGCAACTCGTTCCTCCGGCGGCGGTGTTGACGATGGAACGCTTGACTTTCACCGATCAAAATATTCTGATCGAGTACGTCCAGTCAATATATCGCGGCGACCGCTACAAGTTCCGTTCGTCGCTCGCGCCGCGCGCCGATCAACAGGTGGTCGCGTGAAATCATTTTCGATTTCCGGTCGCGCGCTGCTCGGCGACGATTTTGTACAAGCCACACTCCGCATCGCCGATGGACGAATCAGCGCGATCCAAAGCGGCATTGATCGCGCCGCCGACATTTGTGTCGACGGCTGGATCGCGCCCGGCTTGATCGATCTCCAGGTCAATGGCGCGTACGGTTTCGATTTCACCGCGGACAGTGCGACGATTCCCCAAGTCGCCGCGCGCTTGCCCGCGACCGGCGTCACCGCGTTTCTGCCGACGATCATCACGTCGCCGCTCGACGCGTACCCGCGTTTTTTGCGCGACGTGGAAAATGCCGCGCACGACGCGCGCGGCGCGCAAGTCCTCGGCGCGCATCTCGAAGGACCGTACCTGAGTTCGCCGCGCGTCGGCGCGCACAATCCCAACTATCTGCGCGCGCCGAATCGCGCCGAATTGGAAACCTGGGCGGGTTCGTCGCTGGTGCGCGTCGCGACGGTCGCGCCGGAATTGCCGGGCGCGCTCGATCTGATTCGCGAACTCGTCGCGCGCGGCGTTGTCGCGAGCGCGGGACATTCGAACGCGAGTTACGCGCAAGCGCGCGCGGGTTTTGACGCCGGGATCACGTGGGGTACGCATCTGTTCAGCTCGACGCCGCCGTTCGCGCATCGCGCGCCGGGCTTGGTCGGCGCGCTATTGTCGTCCGACATACCGGTCGGTTTGATCGCCGATGGCGTCCACGTTCATCCCGCCACGCTCAAAATGGTGTTCCGCGCGAAAGGCGCGCGCGGCATCACGCTCGTCACCGACGCGATGATGGCGATGGGGATGAGTCCCGGACGCTATACGCTCGGCGACCGGCAAGTGATCGTCGACGCAACGGTCGCGCGCCTGAACGCCGAAACTTTGGCGGGCAGCATTTTGCAAATGGACGCGGCGATCCGAAACGTGATCGAGTTTACCGGTTGCTCGCTCGCGGAGGCGATCACGATGGCGAGCGCGACACCGGCGCGCGTCCTGGGTCTTGCAAATAAAGGTCGCCTCGCGGAAAATTGCGACGCCGATCTCATCGTCCTCGACAACTCGTTGCGCGTCGAGAAAACAATTGCGCGCGGCGAAATGGTGTACGAGAGACAATCCTGAGTGTCATTGCGAGGACGGTTTTTGTCCGAAGCAATCCCCAACTCACGAATCGGAGATTGCTTCGTCGCATCGTTCGACTGCGCTTCGCTCCGCTCACGATGCTCCTCGCAACCCTGGCACTTGCGTTCCCGCCAGAGCAAGTGTGACGCAGAAAACAAACCATGAACGTCGTCGGACTAATTTCAGGCACATCGGCGGACGGCATCGAAGCGGTCGTCGTTTCGCTCCGCGGCGCGCCGCCGCAACTCGAATGGAAATTGCTCGCGCACGAGTCCGTCCCTTTTGCGTCTGCACTGCGCGAACGGATCTTTGCCGCGTTTCGTCCTGAGACTGGAACTGTGGATCGCATTTGCCGCCTGAATTTTGATCTGGGCGACGCATTCGCGAACGCCGCACGCGTCGCGATTGACGCCGCGCATCTCGCGCCGGACGACATCGCGCTGATCGGTTCGCACGGGCAAACGATCTGGCACGATCCGCCGACCGCCGATCAGCCCGGCGCGACGCTGCAAATCGGTTCCGGCGCAGTGATCGCCGAGCGCACCGGCATCACGACGATCAGCAATTTGCGCGCGCGCGATGTCGCCGCCGGAGGACACGGCGCGCCGGTCACCAGTTTTCTCGATTGGCTGTTCTTTCGTCATCCGACGCGCACGCGCGCGATTCAAAACATCGGCGGGATCGGCAACGTCACATTTTTGCCGCCGCTCGATTCGTCGGACACGGTCATCGCGCTCGACACCGGACCCGGCAACATGCTGATCGATTATTGCGCGACGCGCGCGAGCGCGGGCGCGCAATCGTTTGATCGCGATGGCAAGATCGCGGCGCGTGGACGCGTGAGCCAAACTCTACTCGACGAATTACTCGCGCATTCCTTTTTGCGTCTGCTGCCGCCCAAGACGACGGGACGCGAACTTTTTGGCGCGCAGTTTGGCGCGCAAGTTTGGGAGCGCGGCAAGCAAATGAATTTGTCCGACGCCGACATTGTCGCGACGGTGACCGCGTTTACCGCCGAATCGATCGCGCGTGCGTATCGCGATTTTGCGCCCGCGTCGATTGACGAGGTGTATCTTGCCGGAGGCGGCGCGCTCAACCCGGCGCTCGTCGAAATGATTCGCGCGCGGCTCGCGCCGACGGAGATTCATCAACACGACGAACTGGGTTTAGCGCCTAGCGCGAAAGAAGCCGTCGTGTTTGCAGTGCTCGCGTACGAAACGTATCACGGACGTACCGGCAATCTGCCGAGTTGCACCGGCGCGCGGCGCGCGGTCATCCTGGGCGACATCACGCCGGGTAGAGCGGGCAGGCTGCCCGCAGCGGGCTAGCAGCCCGCTCCACATTGGAGATTGATGCGACTGACTGAGACAATTAACCCGCGCACGCGCGACATTGATCGCGTGCCGACGCTCGAGATGGTGCGACTGATCGCGGAAGAAGACGCGCGCGTCGCGCCCGCGGTCGCGGCGGAAGCCGAAAATATCGCGTGCGCGATTGATGCGATTGCCGAACGTCTCCAGCGCGGCGGCAGATTGATCTACATCGGCGCGGGAACGTCGGGGCGACTCGGCGTGCTCGACGCCGCGGAAATTCCGCCGACCTTTGGCGCGCCGCCGGGGCGCGCCATGGCGATCATCGCCGGCGGTGCGCGCGCGATTACGGAATCCATCGAAGGCGCGGAGGACGACGCAGACGCGGGCGCGCGCGATTTCGCGCGCGTGAACGTCGCGGACAACGACGCGGTTGTCGGCATCGCGGCGAGCGGCGCGACGCCGTACGTGCTCGGCGGGATGCGGGAAGCGAAACGACGCGGCGCGTTCGTCGCCGGAGTCGCGTGCAATCGTCCGTCGCCGATGCAAGAAATCGCGGAGGTGATGATCGCGCCGCTGGTTGGACCCGAAGTGATCGCCGGATCGACGCGGCTCAAGTCCGGCACCGCGCAAAAAATGGTGCTGAACATGCTGAGCACCGGCGCGATGATCAAGCAAGGGAAAACGTTCGGCAACCTGATGGTAGATGTGCAGGCGACGAACGCGAAACTGCGCGAGCGTGCGCGGCGGATCGTCGAAACCGCGTGCAATCTTTCGTCGGACGAAGCGGGCGCGCTGCTCGCGCGCTGCAACGGCGAAGTGAAGACGGCGATTGTCGTCGCGCTCGCGCGCGTGTCGCCGGAGGAGGCGCGTCAACGCTTGCGCGCGGCGAAGGGATTCGTGCGTGAGGCGCTGAGGAATGCGTGATTATGTTGCGGCTTTGTGCGCGTCCATATACGCGCGCAACAAAGCATTGATTCGGGTTTGATAGCCCTGTCCTTGTTTCTTAAACCAATCCAGCACATCACTATCCACGCGCAGTGTGACTTGCGACTTGGGCGGAATCGGTTTCAAGCCCTTTCGTACGATGGCTTTGGCGAACATCTGTGGCGTAATTTCTGGCGTATCGGACAGGTCAATGTCTTTTTCTCTTAGCGCGTCGAGCCGCGCCCAATTGGTTCGTGATTTGCTCGAAATACGAGACTTGTTCATAGTTGGTTGCCTTTCTAGCCGAAATAATTCGAATTTTCTCTCCACGTTCCGTGTGGGCTACGACGAGCGCGTGTCCCTTGAGCAGTCCAATTGTGATGTAGCGTGGTTCGTCGTAGGTGAAGCGAGTATCTTCTATCGTGACAATGTAGCCGTCGAATAGAGGAGGCACATCGACGAAATCAATACCATGCTGGCGGATATTTGCCTGCCGCTTATCTTCGTCCCACTCGAATTCCATAATACCATTGTAGTTACAAATTGTATTGCTGTCAAGTGCGGGCGCGTCACGCATCACGAGTGAACCCATGATCCAAACCGGTCTCGAAATTCTACTGCACGAACAGCTCGCGTTACTCAAGAATCAACGCGTCGGTCTCATCTCGAATCCAACCGGCGTCACGCGCGATTTACGTTCCAACGTCGACGCGCTGCGCGACGCGGGCGTCAGTCTCGTCGCGCTCTTCGGACCTGAGCACGGTTTCAGCGCGGCGGCGGCGGACGGCGCGGCGGTCGCATCGGGGCGCGATGCGCGCACGGGCTTGCCGGTTCATTCGCTCTATGGTAACATTCGCCAGCCAACGCGCGAGATGCTCGCCGATGTGGATGTGCTGCTGTTCGATCTGCAAGATGTCGGCGTGCGCTTTTACACGTACACCGCGACGCTCGGACTCGCGCTGCAAGCGTGCGCGGAAAATCGCGTACCGCTCGTCGTGCTGGATCGACCGAACCCGATCATCGGCGAAATCGTCGAAGGCGCGGTGCTCGATCCCGCGCTGCAATCGTTCATCGGACACGGCGCGCTGCCGATTCGGTACGCGATGACGCTGGGCGAACTCGCGCAGTTTTACAATCGCGAACACAACATCGGCGCGGAATTGCGCGTGATCGAACTGCGCGGCTGGCGGCGCGCGATGTGGTACGACGAGACGGACCTGACCTGGGTCACGCCTTCGCCGGGGATTCCGCAATTCGCGACGACGATCCCCTACCCAGGAATGTGTTTTGTCGAAGGGACGAATCTTTCCGAAGGGCGCGGCACCGGACTGCCATTTGAAATCGTCGGCGCGCCCTTCCTCGACGGCTACGCGCTCGCGGAATCGCTCAACGCGCTGAAACTTGCCGGCGCGCGCTTTCGTCCGATCGCGTTCACGCCTTGTTCGAGCAAACACGCGGGTGTCGAATGTTACGGCGTGCAAGTTCACATCGCCGACCGCGCTACGTTTCGCCCGGTCACGGTCGGGTTGCACGTCATCGCCGCGTGCCGCGCGCTCGCGCCGGATCGTTTTGAGTTTTTGCCGACGAGTTGGGAAGGTCGCCCGCCGCATTTCGATCTGCTCACCGGCGACGCGCGCGTGCGCGAGGGTTTGCTTGCCAATCGATCCATCGAAACGATCATGCGCGCGTGGACAGATGATCTCGCGCGATTTGAAAAGACGCGGAAAGAGTATCTGCTGTATGAATGACCGTAGGACAAATCTTGCCCTGAGCGCAGTCGAAGGGTTCCAAATTTGTCCTACACTCGCAAGGAGGTGATGTTCGAACACTCTATTCGATTCACTCGACGATGATTTCCGTTTCCAAAATTTACAGGAGGAGAAAATGAAACGCTTTATCGTTCTGTTCGCGTTGGTCGTCGCGTTCGCGCTTTTGGTTGCGTGCGCCGCGCCAACGCCGGAACCGACCAAGCCACCGGCGCCCGCGCCGACGACCGCGCCCGCGCAGCCCACTGCCGCGCCCGCGCAACCGACGAAAGCGCCGGAAGCGACCAAACCGCCTGCGCCGACGACCGCACCCGCGGCAACAGTCGCGCCAACTCAACCGCCCGCGCCCGCGCGCACAGCAAAGGGTGGCATCCGCAAAAGCACGAGCGGCTACAAAGGCACGCTGAATTTGTGGGTGCTCGGTTACACGCCGGGCAACGCGTTCGCGAACCCGTTCGACAACGCGGTCTCGCAGTTCATGGTGGACAACCCCGACATCAAAGTTGACATCACCGGCTATCCACCGAACGACGAGGGCTTTGCGAAATTGACTGCCGCGCTCCAATCGGGTCAAGGCATCGACTTGTTGCGTATGGCGTCGGATCGGTTGCCTCAGTACGTCGCCGAGGATCTGGTCGAAGCGATCGATCCCTACTTGACTGCCGACGACAAAGCCGACATTCTGTCGAACGTTCTCGACGTGACGCGCTTGAAAGACGGCAAGGCGTGGTCGTGGCCCCTCTGGGTCGTTCCGATGGGCATCTACGTGAACAAGGATGTCTTCGCGGAAGCGAAAGTGGATCTGCCGCCGCAAAACTGGACCTGGGAACAGTTCGTCGACGTCGCGAAGAAAACGACATTCAAACGCGCGAACGGCGAACAGGTCTACGGCTTTAGCGGGTACATCGATCCCGGCGTCGTCAATACCTGGGGCTTGTGGATGAACGAAGATCCGAGCGTGCGTCCGGTGAACAAGGATGGCAAGTTCGGGTTCAACCATGCCGCCGCCTACAAGGGCTTGCAGCGCTTTGCCGATCTCGCGCTCGTCCACAAAGTGACGCCGCCGGACTTTGGCTCGCAAAAAGACGCGGATGTCAAAGGTGGTTTCACGAACAAACAGTACGCGATGATCGTGGACGCGACCGGTCCCGCCGCGCAGTTCGTCGCCGCGAAAGTGAACTTTGAAATCTATCCGCACCCGACGGTCAATGGCAATAAACTCACCGTCGGCGCGGTCGGTTTGATCGGCGTGGCGAAAATGAAGGACAATGTCAAACGCCAAGCCGCGATGGACCTGGGTCGCTATTTGACGAGCAGTGAAGTCCAAGCCGATGTGCCGCCCGGATCGAACGTGCCGACCGGTTTCTATCTCGCGCCGGGCGCGCGCAAGTCCGTCAAGATCGTCGCGCCGCTCGACAAGTTCATCCCGATGCTGCCGGATATGTGGGTCACGCCGCTGATGGTGAACTGGGCGCCGCTCACGCGCCTGATCCATCCCGAGTACCAAAACATCATCTTCGGCAAGATCAAGCCGGAAGATTCGATGAAGAAAATCGCGCCGGAAGCCGACAAGTTGATTTCAGGCAAGTAGTACGTGAAACGTGAAACGTGATGCGTGAGTCACCCTGAGCGGAGTCGAAGGGTCACGCATCACGTATCACGCATCAGGAGATCTATGACCGCAATCCGCGAGTTTTTTCGCAAGTACGGTTGGAGTTATCTCTTCATCCTTCCCAGCATGACGACCTTTTTTGTGTTCGTGTTTTTCCCGGTCGTGTGGTCGTTCGTCATCTCGTTTCAAAAATACAGTATCGCGCGCGGCGGGATGTGGATGGATCCATTTTACGCGAATTACATCCAGGCGTTCACGATGCTGCAGGGAATTTTTGTCACGGCGATTCGCAACACTGTCGTGTACACCCTGTTCACCGTGACGACGAATATCTTCGTCGGTCTGATTCTCGCCAGTTTGATCCAACCCCTCAGCCATCGCCTCCGCACGTTTTTTCGCGCGGCGTACTATCTGCCCGCCGTCACGAGCGCGATCATCGTCGGCATGACGTGGGCGTACATTTTCAACGGGCAGTGGGGTTTTGCGAATTATTTGCTGCGCCTGGTCGGTCTCGCGCCGCTGCGCTGGCTCTCCGATCCCGATATCGCGCTGGTGAGCGTGACGTTGTCGGCGATGCTGACGATTCCCGCGACTGCGGTCGTGCTGTACAGCGCGGCGATGGGCGGCATCCCGACCGAATTCTACGAGGCGGCGGAACTCGACGGCGCGACCGGCATTCGCAAGTGGTGGCACATCACCGTGCCGCTCATCAAATCCACGACGCTCTATCTCGTCGTGCTGTACACCATCGCGAGTTTCGAAGTGTTCGAGCGCATCTACATCATGGTGCCGAGCGGCGTCGGCAATTCGACGCAGACGATTGTCACGCAGATTTACAACAACGGCTTCAAGGATTTCAATTTCGGCGTCGCCTCGGCGCAGGCGTTCGTGTTGTTCCTGATCATTGCGAGCATCGCCGTGTTCCAATTCCGCTTTTTGCGGAGCGACGTGGAGTATTGAGATGTCAAAACGATTCAACACCGGCGCCGCGCTCGTCTGGTTCACACTGATCTTCACCGCCGTCATCGCGCTCTTTCCGATGTACTGGCTCTTTGCCAACGCGTTTACGCCGATCACTTCCATTCCGCCGCTCACGCCGATTCTCGTGCCCGCGTTCCAACTCGATAATTTCGAGCGGCTGCTGGTCAACAACAAATTCTATTTGAATTGGATGGTCAACAGTCTGTTCGTCGGATTGGTCGTGACCGCGTGGCACATTCTCTTCGATACGTTGTCGGGTTACGCGTTCGCCAAGAAACAATTTCCTTTCCGCAACCTGCTCTTTTGGATGATCATCAGCACGATGATGATCCCGATTCACGTGACATTCATGCCGCTTTACATCATCAATCGCCAACTTGGTTTGATTGATTCGTTGTGGGCGCTCATCCTGCCCGGCACCGCGAACGCGTTCGGCATTTTCTTGATGCGGCAGTACATTCAAACGCTGCCGTCGGAATTGGAAGACGCGGCGCGCATTGACGGGTGCAGCGAAATCGGCGTGTTCCGAAACGTGATCATGCCGCTATCCACGCCCGCGATTGCCGCGCTTGCGATCTTCACCTTCGTCCGCAGTTGGAACGACTTTTTGTGGCCTGTCATCGCGCTGAACAAGCCGCAAAATTACACGCTCACCGTCGGCGTCGCGAATATGCAAGGCGAATTTATGACCGACTGGGGGATCATTTTCTCCGGCGCCGCGCTCGCCGCGCTGCCGATGATTATTTTCTTCCTCGTCTTCCAAAAATATTTCCTGGAAGGCGTGCGGATGGGCGCGCTGAAAGGGTAGGACAAATTTACAAATTTGTCCAACAGGGGCAGACAACATGACAAAGTTGAAAGTCGCCGTCATCGGCGCAGGCATCCTGGGTTCGCGGCACGCGCGCGTGTTCCACGAACAACCGGAAACCGAATTGGTCGCTATCGTGGATGTCAACCCCGCGCGCGTCGAGGTCGCGCAAAAGTACGCGTGCAAGTTCTATCCCGATCTCGACGCGCTGCTGAAACTCGAAGAGGTTGACGTGATCGCGATTGCGACGCCGGATCATTTGCACCGCGCGCCGGTACTCGCCGCGCTCGCCGCAGGCAAACACGTCTTCGTCGAAAAGCCGCTCGCGACGACGCGCGATGACGCGCGCGCGCTCGCGTCCGCCGCCGCGAAATCAAATCGCGTCGTGATGGTGAATTACAGCCAGCGCTTCGTCAGCGATCATTTGTGGATCAAGCACGCGATTGCCGACGGCATGATCGGCAAGCCGCAAATCGTCATCTCCGTCAAGTTCGACACGCTCTTCGTGCCGACCGGGATGATCCGCGCGTGGTCGGCGCACACGTCGCCGTTCTATTTCATGTCGAGCCACGATCTCGATCTGACGTACTGGTTCCTCAACGCGAAACCGGTTGAGGTGTTCGCGCACGAAACGCGCGGCACGCTCGACGCGCAGGGAATCGCGGTTCACGACGGTTTGAACGCGCTGATCAAATTCGACGGCGGCGTCAGCGCGAATTTCCACGCGTCGTGGATTCACCCGAACACGTACCCGCGCGTCGCCGACGGCTATTTGCAAATCATCGGCTCGGACGGCGCGCTGATGTACAACAATCGTACGCGCACTGTCGAGTTTTTCAACAGCAAGGGCGGACAGAAAATCGAGTTCACCGGACCGCACACCGCGGACGAAGCCGGCGGCAAAATCACCGGCGCGTTCACCGAATCAGTGCGCCATTTTCTCGCGTGCATCGCGGAACAGCGCGAGCCGCAAACCTCGCCGCAGAATACGCTGATCGTCACGGAGACGCAGGCGGCGGTCATCGAATCGCTGAAGACCGGACAGCCGGTAGTTCTGGAGAAGGGATAAGAAGGCATAAGAGGGCTTGAGAAGGCAAAGAAGGCACAGACGGCGATAAGGCGCGCCCTCTCTCCCTTCTGCGCCTTCTTCGCCCTCATCGCCTTCTGATGCCCTCTTCACCCTTCTGTGTTTATGACCAGCCGCGAACGCGTCGCGCGCGCGATGCGCCACCAACCCATAGACCGCGTGCCCGTGATGTGCCAACTTTCGTTGGGGCATTACTTTTTGAACGCCGGTCTGCCGCCGCATCGCGTTTGGTTCACGAGCGAAGGATTCGCCGAGGCGCTCGTCGCGTTGCAACAGCGTTATCGTTTCGACGGCATTCTCATCAACATTCCGGGGCGTCCCGCGAATATTCTCGATGATGTGATTCGCATTGAAACGCGATCTGACGGCGAACGATTGACGTGGCGCGACGGCGGCGTCACGTTCGTGCCGCACGACGACAGCCCGCAACATTATCCCGCGACGCGCGCGAATTTCGAGACGATTGATCCGGACAATCTCGATGGCATTGGCGATTTGCCGGGCTACATCTGGAACACGTATCACATTCCGCGTCTCGCGGAAACGCGCGGCGTGTTGCGCGAAATTCCCGATTACTTTTTTCGCACGATTGATCTCGTCCGGCGCGCGGTCGGCGACACGGTTTCGATTCACGGCGAAGTGTTTTCGCCGTTCACGCACTATATGGAGTTGTTCGGCTACGAGCAAGCATTACTTTCGCTCGTGACTGATCCGGCAAAAGCGCGCGCGCTGCTCAACCGCTTGACCGACGCGTCAATCGCGTGGGCAGTCGCGCAAGCGCGGCGCGGCGTGGACGCGGTGCTGATTTCGTCTGCGTTTGCGGGCGGCTCGTTCATCTCGCGCGCGATGTATCGCGAGTTTGTTTTGCCGTACGAAAGGCGCGTTGTAGAGACGTTGCATCCTGAGCGGAGCGCAGCGGAGTCGAAGGAAACGTCTCTGCAACCTTCGCAAGGTTGCGGCGTGCCGGTGTACACGCACACTTGCGGACGCATCGGCGACCGGCTGGAATTGATGGCGGGGACCGGGACACAAGGGATTGACACGCTCGACCCGCCGCCGCTTGGCAATGTTGAACTCGCGGAAGCGAAACGGCGCATCGGCGACAAGTTGTTCATCAAAGGAAACATGAATTCGGTCGCGCTCCTCGCGTACACGACGAAAGAACAAGTGATCGCGGAAGCGTCCGAGTGTATTCGAATCGGCAAACCGGGTGGCGGATACATTTTGAGTACCGCGTGCTCGGTCGCGCCGCGCGTCGAGCCGTGGAAATTGGAATTGCTCGTACCGCTCGCGGAAGAATCAAGAGGGGATGAGAAGGGATAAGAAGGCATAAGAGGGCAAAGAGGGTGAAGATGGCGTGGAGGCGCGTCTTCTCTGCCATCTGCGCCTCCTCCGCCATCACTGCCTTCTGATGCCTTCTTCACCCTTGAACGAATAATCTGTGTCCAATATGAACGACTTGGTAACCATCCGCCCGCTCGCGCTCGCCGACGTTCCTGACATCGCGCGCTGGGTCGCGGCGACGCCGTTGTGGCAGCGCTATCGCGCGACCGAAGCAAGTTTCGCGGAACGACTGACGAACGGACTCGCGAACGGCGCGACGATTTTCGTCGCGGAACGCGCGAGCGCGGTGATCGGCTTTGTGTGGCTCGTCGCGCGCGGCGCGTTCAATCGCAGCGCGTACATTCAACTGATCGGCGTGCGACCGGAGGCGCGGAGCGGCGGCGTTGGTCGCGCGCTGATGGAGTTTGCGGAAGCGCGCGCCGAATCGCGCGACATTTTTCTGCTCGTTTCCGATTTCAACACGGACGCGCAAAAGTTTTACGCGCGGCTCGGATACAAGCAAGTCGGCAAACTGGACGATTACGTTGTAGAAGGCATTGCAGAATTGATTTTCTGGAAGCGCGGCTCCTCTCCCCACTGACAGAAAGGATCACGGACGCTTGATCTCCGATTCATTTTTCCGTGTTCCATTCTAGCGGTGTGGAAATCCGACATTTCCAAAGTAGTTGCAACGAGGAATACGATTGAACCGCTACATCTTTCGTCGGCTGATGCAAGCCGTTCCAACCTTGCTCGGCATCACCGTCATCGCGTTCGCGCTGATTCACCTCGCACCCGGCGATCCGCTCGCGCGCTTTGAAGATCCGAACGTCAGCAAAGCGACCATCGAGCAATTGCGCGCGAACCTGGGTCTCGATCAGCCGGTGCCGGTGCAGTACCTGATCTGGCTGCGGCGACTCCTCGTGCTCGACCTGGGTCGCTCGTTCGTCACGAAAGAGCCGGTGCTGAGCATGATCGCCGAGCGCGTCCCGGCGACGCTCGAACTTTCGCTCGCCGCGCTCGCACTCGGCTTGTTCATCGGCGTTTTGGCGGGCGTCATAGCGGCAGTGCGACGCGGCACCTTGCTCGACGCGGGCATACGTTTTTTCGCGGTCGTCGGCAACGCGGTGCCGCACTTTTGGCTCGGCTTGGTTTGCATCATCATTTTCGCGGTTAATCTCCACTGGCTGCCCTCCGGCGGTATGCGTTCGATTCGCGCGGAAGAAGCCGGACCGCTCGATCATCTCTGGCATTTGTTTCTGCCCGCCGTGATCACTTCGACTAGTTGGATCGCGGTCTTTTCGCGTTACGTGCGAACCGAAGTGCTCGAAGTCGTGCGGCAGGATTACATTCGCACCGCGCACGCGAAAGGATTGGCGCAGCGCACAGTTTTCTTCGTTCACGCGTTACGCAACGCGCTGATTCCGTTGATCACCGTGCTGGGCGGATCGCTCCCCGCGTTGTTGAGCGGCGCGGCGATTTCCGAGTACGTCTTTTCGTGGCCCGGCATGGGACGCATGGCGGTCGACGCGGTATTTTCGCGCGACTATCCCGTAACGATGGGTTTGCTCTTGATGAGTTCGTTCCTGATCGTGCTGGGCAATCTCTTGAGCGACATCGCGTACGGGTGGGTTGACCCGCGCATCCGGCTTCAATAAATTGAGAAGGGAGAAGAGGGGATAAGAAGGCAGAAGAAGAGAGAGAAGGCGAAGAAGGTAAGAGGGCGAAGAAGGCGCGCCCTCTCCGCCCTCTCCGCCTTCTGATGCCGTCTCTGCCCTCTGATGCCCTCTCAAGCCCTCTAATGCCATCTATGACTTCTGCATCATCAAGTTTATGGTCATCCGCGCGGCGGCGTTTGCGGCGCGATCCGGTCACGCTTGCTGCCGCCGCGTTCCTGCTGCTGTACACCGCGGCGGCAATCGGCGCGCCAGTGATCGCGCGCGAAGTGTTTCACACAACGCCGGAGAAGATCGATCTCGTCAACGCGCTGCAATTGCCGAGCGCGCAGCACTGGCTCGGCACCGACAATTTCGGACGCGATCAGTTCGTGCGCGTGCTGTACGGCGCGCAGGTGAGTTTGCTGATCGGTTTCAGCGCGGCGTTCATCAATTTGACGATTGGCATTTTGCTCGGCGCGCTTGCGGGCTTTTACGGCGGACGCGTCGACGACGTCGTCGTGTGGCTGATCAACACGATGCGCGGCATCCCGACATTTTTCTTGCTGCTTTTCTTCGGCGCGCTCTTCTCGCCGAGCGCGCTCGGACTCGCGGTCATCATCGGCGTCACGAGTTGGATGGGCGTCGCGCGGCTCGTGCGCGGTCAAGTGTTCGCGATCCGCAATCGCGATTTTGTGTTGGCGGGGCAAGCGCTGGGCGCGCGCGACGATCGCCTGATCTTTCATCACATCTTGCCGAACGTTTTGCCGATCGTGATCGTGTACATGGGCATGGATGTCGGCGGCGTGATCCTCACCGAGTCCGCGCTCAGTTATCTCGGCGTCGGAATTCAAGAGCCGCTCGCGTCGTGGGGCAACATGCTCACCAAAGCGCAGACATTTTTCTTCCGCGCGCCGTGGCTCGTTTTTCCGCCGGGCTTTTTCATCTGGAGTACCGTCCTCGCGTTGTATCTGCTCGCCGATGGTTTGCGCGACGCGTTAGATCCGCGTCTGAAAGAATAGATCGCGCGCGGCAAAGGAGGTGATGCAAGTTCTGCGCGCACAAATTACGTAGGGCAAATTTGCAAATTTGTCCCCCAACTCAAGGAGGAGAAAAATGAATCGCGTAACTGCTTTGTTTGTTTTGCTCGTTTTGCTCGCGCTCGTCGCGTGCGCCGCGCCGACTGCCGCGCCGCAGGCAACTGTCGCGCCGCAAGCGACGGCGGTACCTAAAGCAACTACTCCGCCGCAAGCAACGACCGCGCCGCTTGCAACCGCCGCGCCGCCGACAGCCGCACAACCCGGGCGCGGCGGCACCATCGTTCACGGCACGTACGCCGACGCGAAAGTTTTGAATCCACATCTGACGACCGATGTGCCGTCGAGCGAAATTTTCACGCGCGTGCATGAACCGCTGCTCGACACCGATCCGACAACCGGCGCGCCGATTCCCTGGTTGGCGGACAAGTGGGACATTAGCGCGGACGGTTTGACGTACACTTTTTATTTGCACAAAGATGTGAAATGGCACGATGGCAAACCGTTCACCGCGAACGACGTCAAGTACACTGTCGAGGCGATCCTCGATCCGAAGACTGACAGCCCGCGTAAATCGTTGTTCGATCAAGTCAAGGGCGCGAAGGATCGACAAGACAAAACCAAGAACGTCACCGACACCGCGGGCGTACAAGTCGTGGACGATCTCACGATCAAATTCGTTTTGACCGAACCGTACTGTCCGTTCCTCGTTTCGACGATGCCGGCATTGCGCGTGCTGCCCAAGCATTTGTACGATGGCACGGACGTCAACACCAACGAGTACAACAAAAAACCGATCGGCACCGGCGCGTGGAAATTCAAAGAGTGGTTGAAGGACGATCACATCACGCTCGTCGCGAACAAGGATTGGTGGAAACAGTCCGGCGGTCCGATGCTGGACACGTACATTTACAAAACGGTGAAAGACGCGACCGTGATCATGGCGCAACTGAAGAGCGGCGAAATGGACATGGGCGGCATTTTGCCGCAAGACATTCCCGAAGTCGAAAAGTCGTCGTCGCTGCAACTCTACAAAATTCCCGGCTTGAGTTACGAATACATGGGCTTTAATGTCACGCGCGTCACCGACAAAAAAGTCCGCCAGGCGATCACCTACGCGCTCGACCGCGCGGCGATCGCGCAAAAGGCGATGGGCGGCTTGTCGCCGGTGCGCGATAGCCACTTGCCGCCGACTTCGTGGGCGTTCAAAGCCGGCGATTTCCCGGCGTACAAATTTGACGTCGCTAAAGCCAAGTCGCTGCTCGATGAAGCCGGATGGAAAGTCGGCGCAGACGGAGCGCGCGCGGACGTGTCCGGCAAACCGGTCACGCTGCACCTGTGGTACAACTCCGGCGACACGCAGCGCGAAGGTACCGCGTTGATCGCGCAGCAGCAACTCAAAGATGTCGGACTCAAAGTCGAGATTCACTCGCAAGAGTGGAACGCGTATCTCGACCGCTTGAACAACAGCCGCGACTATGACATGTTCCTCAACGCGTGGATTCTCTCGCCCGAATTCGGTCCGCACACCAAAAACATTTTCTACACCAAGGGGCGTTTCAATCGCTGGGTGTGGAGCAACGAACAAGTGGACAAGGCGCTCGATGCCGCGCTCATCGTGCCCGGCTGCAAGGAAGCCGACCGCGCCAAGTACTACCAAGAATTCGAGCGCATCCGCGCCGAAGAATTGCCGAACGTCGCGCTGTACGATGTCGTCTCGCTCACTGTCGTCAACAAAAAGTTTCAGGGCGTCGACCCCAAGCCCGTGGGTGGCTTGACCTGGAACTTTTATCAGTGGTCGATCAAGAAGTAGTACGTGAAACGTGATGCGTGTTGCGTGAGACGGAACACGTAACACGCATCACGTTGTTGCAAGACGGAATCTACGAAACATGAATTTTGCCCCGGTCGAAAGTGTCGTTCAATCACATCTTGGCAAAACCTTTCCCGCCGCGCAACTCGCAATTTGGATGCGCGGCGAATTGGTGTACGAAAACGCGTTCGGCTACCTCGATCCCGAAACGAAATTACGTAGCACGCAACACGCAACACGTTTCGATTTTGCCTCGGTGTCCAAACTCTTCACCGTCGCCGCGTTCATGACTTTTGTCGAGCAGGGACGCGTCGCGCTCGATCAACGCGTCTGCGAACTGCTGCCGGAATTTGTCGGCGCGCGCGCGATCACGCCGTACCCCGATCCGCTGAAACCGGGCGCGGTCGTTGAGGTTGTTCCCGGAACGAACGCGCGCGCCGACGCGAGCCAGGTCACCTTTCAAAATCTGCTCGCGCACAATTCCGGCTTGCCCGCGTGGCTGCCGCTGTGGAAATCGGACACGCGCGAGGAACGCCGCGCGACCGCGCTTGCGTGCGCGTTCGCGTATCCGACCGGCGCGCGCGTCGTCTACAGCGACATCGGCTTGATCTTGATCGGCTTTGCGCTCGAAAAACTCGCGGGCAAATCGCTCGACGCGATCGTGCGCGAACGCGTGACCGCGCCGCTCGGTCTCGACTCCATCGGCTACGGTCCGATTCCGCCGGACAACGTCGCGCCGACGGAATTTTACGCGCATCAAAATCGCCGGATGTGCGGCGAAGTTCACGACGAAAACGCGTGGTCGCTCGGCGGCGTCGCCGGACACGCGGGCGTGTTCGGCAACGCGCGCGATCTTGCCGCGTTCGGCGAAGCGCTGCGAACGAATCGTCTGCTGACGCGCGCAACGCTCGCGGAGATGACGCGTCTGCAAGCGCAAGACGGCGCGGTGCGGCGCGGCATCGGGTTCGCGTTGTGGTCGCCGGATCCCGCGGCAGCGAGCAACCCGCTCAGCGAGCAAGCGTTCGGGCATCTCGGTTTCACCGGCACATCGCTCTGGATCGATCCGACGCGCGATCTCGCGATCGCGTGCTTGGCGAATCGCGTGTACTATGGACGCGACAACGCGGACGCGATGATGCGGTTTCGCGTCGCGCTGCATCGCGCGGTGAGGCAAGTGATAGGGGACAAGTGACAGGGGGAGTGAAACGTGATGCGTGATACGTGAACCATCCCGTGTTTCTTGTCACCCGTCACCTGTCACGTTCCCCAAGGAGTTGAAATGACAATTGATGCTGCACTCGCGCGAATGACGCTGGAGCAAAAAGCCGGTCAAGTGATGATGTTCGGCTTCGACGGCGTCGCGCTCGACGCGGAACTGCGCGCGCTGATCGAGCAGGTGCATCCGGGCGGCGTCGTGCTTTTCGCGCGCAATGTCGAATCGCCGCGCCAACTCGCGCAACTCGATCTGGATTTGCAACGCGCCGCAAAGTCGAACGGCGATCCGGGGTTGATTATCAGCATCGATCAGGAAGGCGGGCGCGTCGCGCGTTTGCGCCAACCTCAGGGCTTTGCCGAATTTCCGAGCGCGCGTGATGTCGGCGCGTCGCACGATCCGATGGAAACCGCGCGTGAAATTGCGAGCGCGATGGCAGCCGAAATGAAAGCGGCGGCGATCAACATGGATCTCGCGCCGGTGCTCGATGTCAACAACAATCCCACCAACCCGATCATCGGAGATCGCTCGCGTTCGTTCGGCGCGGATCCGGCGCTCGTCACGGCGTGCGGTGTCGCGTTCATCGAAACGCTGCAAGCCGAAGGGATCATGGCGGTCGGCAAACATTTTCCGGGGCACGGCGACACGACGGTTGATTCGCACATCGCGTTGCCAATCGTGCCGCACGACCGCGCGCGTTTGGAGCAGATCGAATTTGCGCCGTTCAAGGCGGCGATTGCGGCGGGCGTCGCAGGCATCATGTCGGCGCACGTTGCGTTCCCCGCGATCGATCCGACGCCGAATCGCGCCGCGACGCTGTCGTCCAAGGTGATGACCGATCTGCTGCGCGACGAATTGAAATTCACCGGCATTCGCATGACCGATTCATTGGAGATGGGCGCGCTGCAAACGACCGGTTATCCCGTTCCGCGCGCGGCGACGACCGCGCTGAACGCGGGCGCGGACATGCTGCTCTTCAACTGTGGACACGCGTTGAACCGGCAAGCGCACGCGGCAATCGTAGATGCAGTCACGCGCGGCGAGATTCCGCTGACGCGATTGGACGAGGCGGTGCGGCGCGTCTTGATCGCCAAAGAGCGATTTGGAATTTTGTGACGCGCAAAATATGATCCGCGAATAACGCTAATAGACATTATCGGAAATAAACCCAATCCAGAATTTCGACACAGATTAATACTGATTACCACTGATCTCTAGGTTTTCAATCTGTGCGCATCTGTGTTTATCAGTGTCCAAAATTATTGCCGATAAAGTCTAATGAGATTTAGATTCGCGTTATTCGCGGACGACAAAATCATCATGGTTCTGGAATCATTTGCTGCGAACGATCCCGCGCATATCGCCGCCGCTGTCGCGATCTGGAACGCGGCGTGCGGCGACGATCTGGCGATCATGCCGCGCTTTGTCGAGTACAACACGCGCGCGGCGACCGGCGCGACGCAAGCCGGGCGCATTGCGATTTCCGACGATGCGCCGGTTGGTTTCGTGTTGGCGAGCGCGCTGCCAAACGATCCGCAGACCTCGCCGCGCGAAATGGGATGGATTGACGCGCTCGCAATCGCGCCAGAATTTCAGCGGCGCGGCGTCGGCGGCGAATTGCTCGCGTGGGCGGAAGCTTGGCTGCGCGAACAAAGTTGTTTGCGCGCGCGACTCGGCGGCAGTTTGCGCCCGTTCGTCGCGGGCTTGCCGACCGAATTGCAAACCGACGCGTTCTTTCGCGCGCGCGGTTACGCGCCGCGCTCGAACGGCGAACGCGTCTGGGACGTTGCGCGCGATTTGCGCGATTACGTTTCGACGCGACCTCCGAGCGACGCGGTGATTCGCCCGGCGCGACCCGACGACGAAACCGCGCTGTTGGAATTTTTCGCGCGCGAGTTTCCCAATCGCTGGCGATTTGAGTACGAGGAATTCTTGCGCGTCGGCGGATGTATTTCGGATTGGATCGTATTGACGACGACGCGCGGCGTGGACGGTTTCGCCAAATTGTGTTTTGAAGATTCAATTTCGCCGATCAATCGCGTGTATCCGTGGAAACTGCCGCGTCCCTGGGGACAACTCGGACCGATTGGCGTGAGCGCGGACGCGCGCGGCAAAGGATACGGCGGCGCGCTGCTGGATACTGCGCTGTGTCATCTGCGCGACGCGGGCGTGCGCGGTTGCGTGATTGACTGGACGGATTTGGTGGATTTCTACGCGCGGTTCGGGTTCACGCCGTATTGTGAATACGCGATGCTGATCAAGAATCTGTTGTACGCAAATTCGAGGAGAATCAACGGGACACAGATCAACACTGATTCACACTGATTTTCTAATCTGTGTTCATCAGTGTCCTGTTTTCAGAGGAATGTTGATGCAGGAAAACTCGCAGTCGTCGGCGGTCGGTGGTCCGCCGTCGTTCGTCATCGGCGTGGACGGCGGCGGCACGCGCACGCGCGCGCGTCTTGCGAACTTGCGCGGCGAAGCGCTGGGCAACGGCGAAGCGGGCATCGCGAATCCGAACGCGCGCGGTTTTGCCGCCGCGCAAACCGAAATTCTGCTCGCGATTGAGCGCGCGTTTCAAGACGCGCGCATCGAAAAACAAATGGTCGCGGCGGTGTGCCTCGGCATCGGCGGCGTGGATCGCGCGGACGAACGCGCGCGCTTTGCGGAATGGGCGCGGCAAACGATCGCGCCGCACGCGCAAATCGTGAACGACGGCGAAATCGTGCTCGCGGCGGGCTTGCCCGAAAATTGGGGTGTCGCGCTGATCGCCGGTACGGGTTCGATTGCATGGGGCAAAACGCGCGATGGTCGCATCGCGCGCGCGGGCGGCTGGGGCTATTTGATCGGCGACGAGGGGAGCGGCTTTGAACTTGCGCGCGAGGCGCTGCGCGCCGCGACGCAAGCATCGGACGGACGCGGCGAGCCGACCAAGTTGCTCAATGCGATTCTCGATCACTGGGATTTGAATTCCACGATGGAGTTGGTGCCGCGCGTCTATCGCTCCGGGCTTGCGCCCGCCGACATCGCGCGGCTCGCGCCGCTCGTCGTGCGCGCGGCGGAAGATGGCGACGCAGTCGCGCGACGATTGATCGAGCGTGCGGCGAGCGCGCTCGCGGACACAGTGATCGGCTTGGCGCGCGTGCTGCAATTGCGCGATGAAAAAATTCCGCTCGCGCTCGCGGGCGGGTTGCTGCTGGAAGCCGAATTACTGCGCGCGCATCTCCGCACAGAATTGACGCGGCGCGGCGATCAGTTTGCGCCGATTGTGCTAGTGCGCGAGCCGGTTGAAGGCGCGGTGCGGATGGCAATCGAGACCCGTTTTCTTTGAGAGAACGGGTCTCTAAATTTTATCCACTAACTCCGTCAAACGGCGGACGCGTGGCACAACCGCGTAATCGGGGTACCAGTTGTCGCGGTCGAGCAGAATCGCATTCCAGCCCGCGTTGTGCGCGCCGTCGACGTCCGCGTGGATGCCGTCGCCGACAAACAAGAGATCGCGCGGCGACCGTTTGGCGGTGCGCGCCGCGTAATCGAAAATCGCGCGGTCGGGTTTTTCCGCGCGCACGATCGCGGAGACGGCGAAGACGGAAAAATAATCGCCGATGCCGAGCGCGCGCAAAACCTGTTCGAGATTCGCGGTAAAATTCGAAACGATGCCGAGTGGCAAACCGCGCGCCTGCAGCGCGTCGAGTGCGGGGCGCACATCGTCGAAGACGTGGTTGAAATCGCCGCGGCGAAAGAGGGTGTACAAATGATGGATCGCCGCGTCGTCGCGCGCGAGCCCGAGACGTGCCCAGCCATCGGCGAAAAGCGTCGTCCAGAACTTCTTGCCCGCGCGCGCATCGAGCGAGAGCGGCGGCGCGGCGCGCGCACGCGCGGGAATTTCGTCGTCGAGCGCGCCGAACATGCGCAGCGCAACCGCTAGATCGAGCGTGACGCCACGCGCGTGCGCGAGCGCAACGTATTCACGCGCGACGCGTTCGCGCCCCATTTGCATCAACACGCCGCCGACATCGAAAAAGACGCCGCGATATTTCATAGAACCTCTGCTGATTCAGCGCGCTCATTCCTCAAAGCGACGGATGATGAGCACGGCGTTTTGTCCGCCGAAACCAAAAGCATTCACCATGGCGACGCGGACGTCCATCTGCCGGGCGACATTCGGCACGTAATCGAGATCGCACGCCGGATCGGGGTGTTCCAGATTGATCGTGGGTGGCACGAGATGGTCGCGGATGCTCAACACTGCCGCCAGCGCGGACGCCGCGCCCGCCGCGCCGACGAGATGACCGATCATCGACTTGGTCGCGCTGATCGCCAGACGATAAGCGTGCTCGCCAAACGCGGCTTTGATCGCTTTCGTCTCCATCGCGTCGTTGAGCGGCGTGCTGGTGCCGTGCGCGTACAAAACGTCGATTTCCTCCGGCTTGACTCCCGCGAACCGGCAGGCGTTCTGCATCGCGCGCCGCGCGCCATCGCCTTCCGGATCGGGCGCGGTGATGTGATGCGCGTCGCCGGTCAGCGCGCCGCCGCCGACCTGGGCGTAGACACGCGCGCCGCGTTTGCGCGCGTGCTCTTCGGTTTCGAGAATCATCACGACCGCGCCTTCGCCCATCACGAACCCATCGCGCTCGGAATCAAAGGGGCGGCTCGCGCGCGTCGGCTCGGCGTTGCGATGCGACAGCGCGCCGGCGTTGGCAAAACTCGCGAGGGCGACGGGCGTGAGCGCGGCTTCGGTCGCACCCGCGATGATCGTCTCGACTTCGCCGCGTTGGAGGATGTGCATGGCTTCGAGCAGGGCTTGTGAGCCACTCGCGCACGCCGAGGTCGAAGTGACAACCGGACCCCGCGCGCCGGTGTGAATTGAGACGAGGCACGCCGGGGCATTCGCCATTGTATTGGGAACGACCATGGGGCTGACGCGCCCGGGTCCTTTTTGCGCGAGAATCGGAGTCGCTTTTTCCAATTCGAGGATGCCACCGCCGCCCGTGTTGATGACGACGCCGACATTCTCCGATTCCTCTCGACTGATTGTGAGATTCGCGTCGTCAAGCGCCTGTCGCGTCGCCGCAACCGCGAAATGGGCTGATCGATGAGTGCGCCGCGCTTCTTTGGCGTCCATGCAAACCAGCGGATCGAATCCCTTGATCTCAGCGGCAATGCGGACCGGGTACGCGCTCACATCAAACTGCGTGATCGGACCGACGCCGGAGACGCCTTGCGTGAGGTTGCGCCAGAAATCTTGCGCATTCAGACCAATGGGCGTGATCGCGCCCAAGCCGGTAATCACAACGCGCTGCATGATTTCCTCCTCTCCGGTAATTGTTGATTCGATATCAACAATAACAACACCGCTGGCGGCGATTCGATATGGAGAGGCGGCGATCAATACACCATCTCTTCGGCGTAATGGTCTTCGTGTTCGCTTGCGATGTGCTCTTCGCAGACTAGTACTTGGCGTTGCTGCTTGTTCGAGCAATCAATGCAAATCCAGGTGGCGATCTCTTTCTTGCCCTCGGCTTTGCAGTGTTCGCAATAATGGTAACGCCGTTTGTTTTGTTCGACGATGCGCGGATACTTGATTCTCGGCTCGGCTAAGAAGAATTGCTTGGCTGCGCGAAAGCGCTTGTAACTTTGCCATCGTCATCCCTCCGTTTGCATTTTCGGCGAAAATCACCTACAAGACCATTTTCTCTCCGACTCGGAAATCTCGATCAACGCGGAAAGAATTCTCTGCAACGCTAATCTTACCACCTAACCAATCCACAAACAACCGCGCCCCTGCCGCGCTCATCATCACGCCGTGACCGCCGTACGCGCAATTGAGCCACAGCCCTTCGATCTGTGTCGCGCCGATGAGCGGATTCAGGTCGGGCGTCTCGGTGTACTGACCCGCGACGAGACCCAGGTCGGCGCGTTTGAGATGCGGAATGACGTCGTTCCAAAACGGCGTGATGCGCGCGACGCCATCGAGTACGCGCGCGGGAAATTCCCAATCGGTCGGGACGTACTCGAGCGGTTCGCTCGGCGGTTCGGGCTGCGACCAGCCAAAGACCGCGCCTTGCCCCTCGGGTCGCCAGTGCGCGCCCGTGTCCAAATCCACGACCATCGGCGCGTCGCGCGGAATCAGTGAATGCTTGCCGAGTGTGAGTTGATGCCGCCGCGTGTTTTGCAGTTCCAATTCGACGCCCGCCATTTGCGCGAGCGGTGCGGCATACGGTCCCGCGCAAATGACGACGCGCGCCGCGCGAATTTCGCCGCGCGGTGTGACGACGCCGACGATTTTCGCCTCGCGTCCGTCGCGACAAAATCCGATCACAGGCGTATCCACGAAAAACTGCGCCGCGCTCGCGCGCGCGTAGCCGTACGTCAGTTCGTGCGACGAGAGCCAGCCATCGCGCTGACGAAAGGTCGCGGCGGTGATCTCCGGCGCGAGGTACGGAAAGCGCGCGCGCGCGTCGTCGCCCGTGAGCAGTTCCACGTCGTCAAGCCCGTTCGCGCGTTGCAGTTCCACGCGCGCTTTGCATTTTGCGTACCCGTCCTCTGCCGTCGTCACGAACAAATAGCCCTGCTGGTGCAAACCGATGTCCGCGCCGGTCAGCGCGGCAAAATTCTCAAAGACCGCGATCGATTCTTGCATCATCGCGATATTTTCGGGTTCGGCGAATTGCGCGCGGAACGCGGCGAGACTCGCGCTCGTCGTCAGTTCGCCGAGCGCGGCGCGTTTCTCGACGACGATCGCGCGCATGCCCGCGCGCGTCGCGTAAAACGCCGTCGCCGCGCCAATCACGCCGCCGCCGATGATGACGAGATCGGCGGTTGCGGGAAAGTTGGTTGCGTCGGGGATGAAGATTTGGCTCATAAAACCTCAGTATCCAGTATTCAGTGTTCAGTATTCAGTTTCCACGGGCTACTGAACACTGGATACTGAATACTGAATACTATGCGTTGGTGACTATTTGTTCTACGCGATACCCTGCCGCGAGAAAGAATTGCAAATCGAACGCGTTGTCGTCGAGGTCGATCGGCGTGGTGCCGGTGAGCATCATAAACGCTTTTTCGATTTCCGCTGCCTCGCCGCGCGGACGCCGGTAGGTTGGGTCGTCGCCGTGCAGTTGCCAGAACGCGCGCCACAATGCTTGCGCGTCGCGCGGCAAGTTGTTGGCGTTGACGAACGGCTTGCCCTGCGCGTCGATCTCGATCCATTTTTCTTTCAGCGCGCGGATCACGGGATACAAATGGGTCGCGGCTGAATCGTCGTTCAAATAATGAAACCGCCACGTGTCGTCAATGTACGTGTAATAAATGTTCCACAGCGGCGCGTCCGCCGCGATCCATTCCACGCCAAACTTGGCGATCAGATCGAATTCATCCGAGTAGCCGACAATCGTAAGATCGTTCGGATCGCGCGTGCGGTCGCTGTAATAGTACGGCACGTACGATGCCGCGAGCGCGCGAATCGTCGCGTATTGCGCCGGGCGACCATCGAGATGCGGGAACGCAGAATGCGCGTTGCAGCCGTACAAGCCGGCGCGCGCGTCGCGCCACACGACCAGATTGTGCTCCGAATCCTGACTCGCCTCGAGCAGAACCAGGCGCGGATTATAGCCGTGCAAAAAATTCACCGCGTACGCAAAGAGCGCGCCTTCAAAACAATGCGCGCGTCCGGTCTGCAACACGCGGCGCGGCGGCAGCGCGGTCTCTTCGAGTTCGACCGACGCGTGATCGTCGTTGTAGTAAATCTGAGTGTTGAGAAATTCCTGTACCTTGTCCGGATGATCGAGCGCGGCGATCACGCTGAGTTCGTCCTCCGAAAAGCGCAAACCGAATTTGTCCGCGCGCGCTTGCACGCGCGCCAGCGCATCGCGATTGAGCGACGCGCGATACGCGTCGGCGAAATATTTTACTTGCTCCGACGGCGAACGACGCGCGATGCCGGACGCGGGAATCGGTTTGCTCATCGCCTGACCAATTGCTCCACGCGATAACCCGCCGCGAGAAACCACTGCAAATCGTCCGCGTGATCGAAGAGGTCAATCGGCGTCGTGCCGGTGAGACGAAAAAATTCCGCTTCGATTTCGCTCGCCGCATCGCGCGGACGTTTCGTCGCGTCGGAATGGATGCGCCAGAAATCGCGCCACAGCGTTTGCGCCGGTTTGGGCAGCGCGCGCACGCTGACAAATCCTTCGCCGTCGGCAATTTGGATCCAGCGCTCTTTCAACGCGCGCACGAGCGGATAAAGATGCGGCGTTCCCGGATCATCGCGCAAATAATGGAACGTCACCGAATCGTCAATGTACGTGTAGTAAATGTCCCAGGGCGGTTCGAGAGACGCCATCCACGCGATTCCAAATCGTTCGGTCAGATCGAATGGATCGGAGTAACCGATCAGCACAATGTCGCCGAGGTCGTTGCTGCGGACGCTGTAATAGTACGGATAGTACGATTCGGCGAGCGCGCGGAGTGTGGAAAATTGCGCGGCGCGACCATCGAGTCCGGGGTAGGTTGAGTGCGCGTTGCAGCCAAAGAGTTTCGTCTGCGCGTCTTGCACGACGACGAGATTGTGTTCGATGTCTTGAACGGTTTCGAGCAAGACGAAACGCGGATCGTGCCCGTGCAAAAAGTTGACCGCGTACGCAAACAACGCGCCCTCGAAACAATGCGCGGCACCAGTCTGCAGCACGCGGCGCGGCGGCATCGCCGTCTCGTCCTGCTCGACCGAGATGTGATCGTCGTTGTAATAGAGTTGCGTGTCGAGAAATTGCCGCACCTTGTCGGGCGTATCGAGCGCGGCAAGGACGATCAACTCGTCGTCGTCGAAATGCAAACCCAGGTCGCGCACGCGCGACTGCAAGCGCGCGAACGCGGCGAGATCGAGCGTCGGACGATACAAGTCGGCAAAATATTTGACTTGCGCGGCGGGTGAGAGACGCGCCAGCGGTTGATCGTTTGGAAACGGCTTGCTCATAACACCAAAGTATGAAGGCAGAAGTATGAAGTATGAAGAAATCTCTTTCATACTTCTGCCTTCATACTTCATACTTGGATTTGGATTGCGCTGCCGCTTTCGTACCGTCGCAAGCCGCGGCGAAAAACGACGAGCGCGAGCACAAGCAGCAGCAACGCCGCGCCGACGAGTTGCGCGAGCGTCTCCCACGAAAAGGATCGAATGAATTCGGCGGGCACCGCGCCGATGAGCGCGGCGGGGATGATCGTGAACAGAATAAAGCGCGCGCCGCCTTCGAACAAAGTTGTTGGGTAAAGCGAAAAGGTGATCAGCGCGTTCGACGCTTGCTGGCTGATTTGCGCGGCGTTGCCCAGCCAGAACGCGAGCGATTGCACCAAGATCATAAACGCGATGAAGATCGTCGTCGCGAGAACGACGCCGAGAATGAAGCGCGCGATCGTGTCCGGCGCAAACTGGCGCGCGACGATGAAACTCAACACGCCGTACGTGAAATCGCCGAGACCGCTCGTGATGCTGCGACTCGCGAGGACGTGCAAGAGTACCGGGCGCGGCAGCGACAAGTAATAATCGAGCCGTCCGTTCGCGATGATGTTTGCCAAATCGAGCGCGTTGCCGAACAGAAAAACGCCCAAGCCAAAACTCGCCGCGACGACGCCGAAAAGGAAAAATATTTCGTCGAGACCCCAGCCGCGAATTTGTTTGAACCGTTCGAAGAAGATGACCCAGAAAATAAAATAGACCGCGTTGTTCAGCATCATCCCGACGACTTGCGAGACGAACGACACGCGATATTCCATCGCGGCGAGTAGATTCGCTTGCCAGAGCGCGAGGAGGAAGGTGAGTTCGCGTTTCATCTTATCGATTCGCGCAGAGGTGCGGGGGGGCAGAGGAACAGAGGAGAATTCTCCCTTGCTCCCGCGCTCCCTTGCTCCCCTGCGGCTTTATCCGCCGTTGATCGTCAACCGCGTCACGCCGCGCCGATACACGAGCGTCAGCAAGAGCGTGAGCGCGCCGAGCCAGAGGACTTGGGCCAGGATGAGCGTCGCGAAACGCGCGAGATCGGGCTGGACGAAAAAGCGCGCGGGATGGTACGTCGCGTACGCGAACGGGAGTGCTTGCGCGACGTTGCGGAGCCAGTCAGGAAAAAAGTCGAGTGGGATCAGGACGCCGCCGAGAATCAAAACGAACTTGCTGTAGATCCAATCGAACGCGGCGACATCTTCGGTGACGAACGCGGCAAGTCCGAGCGTCGCGGTGAGTGAGCAATCAATCAGCCACGCGCAAACAATCGCGACCAAGACGAAAGGAACGCCGAGCAAATTCGGCGGCGGACCGATCATCAGCCAGACGACTGCGCCGCCTGCCAGCGCGTTGAAGATCATTCGAATCAAGCCATCGCCGAGCGCGACGGAAAAATGGTACAGCAAAAAGTTGTACGGCTTGTTGAGCAGGTACGCAATCGAACCATCCTTGACTTGCTCCGCGATCGTGTTTGTCAAGCGCGGCTTGCTCAACACAATCGTCTCCGCGAGCATCAGGTACCACATCGTCTCATTCAGCGACAGCCCCGCGATGTCCGTTTGTCCGAGGGCGCGATAAGTCGCTTGCCACAGTTGCATGAACACAAACATGAACATCACGATCAACAGACTGCGCGTGGCGAGATCGAGCGGATACGCCGCGCTGTTGATGATTTGCGTGCGCGTGATGGCGAGATATTTGGCGGGTGTTTTCATGGTTGCTCGAACGCCATTTTAGCATAACCCTAGCACGGCAACAAGTCTCTTGGAGATGAAGTTGACGTCGGGGACCGGCGCCCAGATGGTCAACATCCCATATACGCAATTGGCGTAACGCGATCTACGTGGTTCTGTTCCTCATCCGCGTATCCGCCGTGACAATTCGCTTGCCCGCGCGATTGCGCGGCGACGCTGGGATCGGATGGATTGCGCCCGCCGCGCAGCGTCGCGTGCGCGCGATCCTTGTCGAGCGCGAGCGGATCGCCGCCGTGACAGACGACGCACCCAAACGCTGCCGGTCTGCGCGACGCGGCGAAAGTGCGGTCCGCCGATGTACGTCGCGAAACTCGAAATCGCAAACGCGCCCGCACTCAGCCCCGCGAGAAAAAGATAGTTGACGACGAGTAGATTCCATTCGATCTGTCCCATTGAAAACCTCATTGGCGCGTATTGCGTGCTACGTGATATAGAAAATCTTCGGCTCCGTGCGGTGTGCCACACACCTTTGGTGTTGACGGGGGCGGCTTTGTGCGTTAGCACCATACAATCCGAAGATGCTTCGTCACATCTCCCGGCTAGAGCAAAACAGGTTACTTGGATTCCGCTTGAGGACTGGGATACCGATGTTGTTTGTGGTCGAGCGTCTGAAAAAGTTGGACTTGCTGCGCCATTTGTTCTGCGAGTACTTCGCGCATCAAATCGCAAACGCGCCCGATTTTTGGATCAGCAATCTGATAAACGGCTTCGCCGTTCGCGCGCTGCGCCGCCACGATGCCGCGCGAGCGCAAGATCGCCAAGTGCTGCGACACGGTCGGTTGCGCCAAGCCGGTCATTTGCGCGATATCGCCGACGCAGCGCGGCGCTTGGCGCAAACAATGGAGGATTTTCAAACGAGTTGCGTTCGACATGGTCTTGCAGAGGTCGGCTTGCAAATCGAAAACCGATTGCTTCGTCGTCATGGCGTTACCACTCCCGCGATCTCGGCTACTTTTTTCAAGCGCGTCAATAGATCGAGTCGCTCCTGTCCGATGTGCGAATAGGTATCGGCAATCTTTTGGAGTAATTCGAGTAGACGCTCCGCGCGCGTTTTGGGGAGGACACGGATCGCGGCAGCGGCGCGTTTGAGCGCGTGGCGATCTACGCCGCACGCTTCCGCCAATTGCGTCAAATGCGTTTGAGTGCGGAACGCTGCCGCGCTGCCTGTAGCAAATTGTCCGACAAAAAACATGGCGACGAACTGATCTTGGACGACGACGCGTCCGCGCGCGTAGGTGAGTCCGGCGTGACATTTCTCAAGGCGCGGTCGTTTGTCAGTTTGGTCGGCGAGTTTTCGCCACGAGGCTTCGCAGCGCGCGCGACCTTTCTCCATTGCCAGAATCAAATTGCAAAACGCGCACGAATTGCTTACGGGCGTCAGGGGCTTGCCGCTCAGATCGGTAGTCACCGCGCCGACATCGCTGATCTGCGCGAAGACTTCCTGGATCGGTTGAAGACAATAAACCGGCAGGACTTCGATTGGCGCGAGCGGCGTTGGATTTGCATTAGGATTCGATTCAATGGCTTTGGTAGGGTTTTGCTCGCCGAGCCATTTGTCGATGGCTTGACGCTGAAAACGCCACTGTCCGCCCACGCGCACCGCGGGGAGTCGTCCGTCGTTGAGCATCCGATAGATCGTCGTGCGGTCGACGTGGAGCAAGTCCATCAGTTGTTTGGTCGTCAGTAGGTCACTCATGCGCACAATTTACCATATTTTGCAATAGTAAACAATATTAAATTTGGTCAAAAAACTCACCAATTCGGTAGCCGTGCGTGTTCATACAAACGCGGCGGAGGTTTTGGATTGGCACAGGATAGATTATCAGGTATGTCAGCCAAGTGACCAGTCTATTCATCAATCGCACTTGCTCATTCAAGCGATGAATCGAAAGAGCGGAGTGTGAGTCTTTCCTATAGCATTTGGATTGACTCACACTCCGCTCGGCGTTTGTGATCAGAATTGGCGCGGCTCAGGATTGTGCTAATTGCCTGCGCGTACGCGCGCAGGCCGCTCTCCGCGTTTTTGTATCGCTTGGCGCGACTTGGTCGTCGCGAGATGATGATTCAGCGATTCCGTCCGGTCTTCTGTCGTCTGCAAAACATAGATGGCGGCGGCTTCGCTATTTCCAGCATTGTGCCAGCGATGGGATAGTTGTGCCTCAAAAAGAATGCTATCTCCCTTTTGGAGGAGATAACGCCGACCGTTTACCTCGCAGTCAATTTCCCCTTCCAAACAGAAGATGAACTCGTGGCCTGAATGGGACGCCCGTTTAGTCCCACTTTTCGCTTTGACATCAAGTTGCAGAAAAATAAGTTCCATGGTTTGGTCAGCCAGACCAGTCCCCAGATTCTCCATCAGAATGCCGTCACTCCTTACCTGGTCGCGCTGATTGGCTTTGACAAAACTGACCCCTTTGTCTGCTGGCTCCTCAAAGAAGAACGAAATCTTGACTTCCAGAGCCATCGCCAATTTCTGCAAGGTCACAATACTGGGCGCCATCTGCCCGCGTTCGATTAAACTGATCGTGTTGGCGGAGAGGTCGCACGCGTTTGCCAAGTCGCGTATGGACAGCCCGCGCTGCTGCCGCATCGCCCTCAATTTGCTCCCCACATCGAGGAGAATTCCTTTTTCTTTCATGTCTTGTTCCTATAACTGCCTGCTGTCTTGTTCAAAGTCAATGAAGTAGGTAGTCGTCGGTTGTCTTTCATCCATTCTACAATAATCAGAGAGTTAATACAAATCTGGTCGCGGCGACTCGAAATCCTTGAGACGGCAGGTCGGAATACACAGCATAATGGTACAGTATTGTAGTTATGGTACTAAATACTTGACAAAATGACTAATGCACGATATAATATAGGTGCAACAATCGAATACTGACACACTATACTATCTACAAAAGAAATAGATGTCCAATTTTGTGTATCAGCGGTGTCCTGGAACCGGGAAGGAGGAAAAATGAAGATCGCGGTCAGTTCATTTGGAACCAACCTGGATGCCTGGGTGGGTAGCAGTCTCGCTCGATGCCGGCAATTCGTCTTGGTGGATAGCGAGACGATGCAGTACGTTGTGATCAGTGTTTCCCCGGCTCAGACAGTCCTCGACGCGACCCTGGAGGCGATTCGTGCCCTGGCAGTTCACGGCGCGCAAGTCGCCATCGTCAGCCAAGCCCGGCAAGAGTGTATTGACTTTTTGGCTGAAATGGGGATCAAGGTGATTTCCGGAGTTCATTCGCTTACCGTGCGCGAAGCGGTTGAACGTTACCTGCGCGGCGAATTGGAGCGTCCAGAGGGACGGACTGGCGGTCCTCTGCGAGTAGCCGTTGTTGCTTCCAGGGAAGGTTTGGATGCGACGGTGACGGCAAATCCACGGACCAAGCCGCGCTTTCTACTCGTGGAACCAGAAAACCTCACCTACACTGTGGTTCACCTCGACTCACTCGACTCCACAGGCGAAGTCGATCCTCAAACGATCCAGACGCTGATTCAACAGCGGGTCAGCACAGTGATTGTCCCACGCCTCAGCCGCAACGCTTGCCAAGTCCTCTGCACATTGGGAATTCAACCCCTCTGCGTACCTCGGAACCTGACAGTCCGCAAAGCCGTCGAGCGCTACAAAAAAATGCGAGAAGCGACGACAGATTAGATTCTTCGGAAGGGGAACCGTATGCCTGACGTTCATCCTGTGCGACAAAAAAGGCAACCCTCTTCAAGTCGGTTGGTTGGATACCTTGAACCTTGTTTGCTCTTGCTCCTGAGCAGCAAACAAAGCCATGGTTACGATCTGATTGATCGGCTTGCGTCGTGCGGTTTCTGGGGCAGCGACTGTGAGCCAAGTCTGGTCTATCGGGTTCTGCGGAAAATGGAATCGGCTGGCGCGGTGTCTTCTGTATGGGACACCATCACGGCTAGCGGTCCCCCGCGGCGTGTCTATTCCATCACAGCGAATGGGCGAGAGGCGCTGACCGGCTGGACGAGTTATCTTCAGGAAACCGATCAAATCTTGCATCGTTTTCTGGCAGCGCATGAGAAACTGGTTCGGAACGAGAGAGTCGCGGCGAAGAAAATGGAGGAGCAGCATGATCACGACAAAAGAAGCGGAAGGCAAAAGTAGGAAATCGCCTTATCCTTTTTACGTGGAGCAAGTCCCAAAATCTGGGGACAAGGTGGAACGATTTCTCTCCGCCTTCGCCGTCATTCTTCATCATAGCAACTATCGTTTCTTGCTGGATATGTACATCCAGGTGACCGCTCACTGCGCGCGTTGCGCGACCAGTTGCCAGGTCTACCAAGCGTCTGGCGATCCGCGCGATGTCCCCTGTTATCGGACAAGTTTGTTGTTGGATGTCTATCGGCGCTATTTCACTCCCCAGGGTTGGTTCACAGGCAAATTGTGGGACGTTGGCAATCTCACCGAAGCGCGGATTGACGAGATGGCGAAGTTGTTCTACCGCTGCACCGCTTGTCGGCGCTGCAAACTCGAATGTCCGATGGGAATCGATCATGGTTTGATGACGCGACTGGGGCGTTACATCCTCAGCGAGACTGGGATCGCGCCGAAAGGACTAGTCGTCTCGGTACGCGAACAACTCGAAGGCAAGACAGGCAATACTTCGGCGATTCCTCTGCCCGCTTTGATGGATAACCTGGAATTCCTGCAAGATGAATTGCGCGAGAGCAAGGGGATCACCATTCCTTTCCCGATTGACCAAACGGGCGCCGAGTACATTTTCTTTCCAGCCGTGAGCGATTATCTGATGGAAGCGGATACGTTGATGGGGAATGCGGCTGTGTTGCACGCGGCGCGAATTCCCTGGACGATTGGATCGCAGTACTTTGACGGCATCAACTATGGTTTGTTCTACAATGATTGGATCTTGGGGCGAATCATCCAGAAACTATTGGCGGAGACCCAACGATTGGGAGCAGACAAGATTCTGATCGGCGAATGTGGGCACGCGGCTCGCTCCGCCAGACAATTCGTGCCGACGTTCAGTCAGAATGGCGCGCCGCCCGTGGTCAGCGTTATTGAGTTGACTTGGCAGGCGATCCAATCCGGCAAACTCGATTTGGATCCGGCCGCGATCCCAGAGCGCGTCACCTATCACGATCCGTGCAACATTTCGCGCTCGGGTTGGATCGTGGATCAGCCGCGCAACATCTTGCGGAGTTTTGTCAAGAACTATGTGGAGATGCAGCCGAATGGCAAGGAAAATTACTGTTGCGGTGGCGGCGGGGGGCTTGTCTCTCTGGACGAGATGCACGATTTGCGGATGCAGGTCATCGCGAAAACCAAGGCGGAGCAAATCCGCGCGACGGGCGCGGACATCGTCGTCAGCCCGTGCGCCAACTGCAAGAAACAACTGCGCGAGATCGCGACCTACTACAAGTTGCCCGTCCAGATTGTTGGACTGCACGATCTGATCCTGCGCGCGATTCAGTTCAAACCCGAGAAGGCGTAGGCGGAAAATACGAGAGGAAAGAACTACTATGACGGACTGGCTTGAGATTGCTCAAGGTCCCATCTTTCGTTTCGCGCTCGCGATCTTTGTCTTGGGCTTGGCGCGGCAAGTTGGACTGACGGTGAGTGGCGCGCTCACCGCGATCCGCCGGGCGAAAGACCGGCGGTTGCCCTATCGGGAGATCGCCAAGGAAACCCTCAGTTGGATTTTTCCCATTCGCGCGTTGCGCCGCGCCAGACCCTTGCAAAGCGTCGCCTCGTTCGCCTTTCATATCGGCGTGATCTTGGCAGGACTCTTTTTGCGCAATCACATTGATATTTTTCAATCGAATGTTGGCATTGCTTGGATCGCGTTACCGCGCCCGCTTTTGGACTGCTTGACTTTGCTTGCTATCGCCGGGGCAACGATTCTTTTGCTCTATCGCGTTTATTCGTTGTCAGTCCGTACACTGAGCACGGCGATGGACTATATTCTTCTCGTAATGATTCTCGGCTTGATGATCTCTGGCTACATCGCCGGGCAATCCTGGAATCCGATTCCCTACAATACGCTGATGCTCTTCCACACCTGGGGAGGCATACTCTTGGTCATCCTGATTCCGTTCACCAAGATCGCGCACTGCGTTCTCTTTCCGTTAACCCGGTTTTGTACCGAGATCGCTTGGCATCTCACTCCCGAAGGTGGGTCAGAAGTCATCCACACACTCTACGGATCCGACGGGAGGAAAGTATGATCGGCATCTTGGTAGATGTGACGCGCTGCATCGGTTGTCGTGAGTGCGTGGCAGCGTGCGTGAACGCGAACCGCCTCGGGAAAAATATTCCTCTGCCGCAACACTCGGCGGATGGGTTGTCGTCGCAGCGATGGGTCTCTGTGATTTCCCGACCTGGCGAACGCTATGTTCGCAAGAGTTGTCTCCATTGTTTAGAGCCCGCGTGTGTGTCCGCCTGTCCAGTCGGCGCGATGCAGAAAACTCCGGCGGGACCGGTCGTCTACGACGCCTCTCTTTGTATGGGTTGTCGCTATTGCATGATGGCGTGTCCGTACGGCGTGCCGCGCTATGACTGGGATCATCTTGTTCCTTATGTCCGCAAGTGTACGCTCTGCTACTCCAGATTGAAGGAAGGCAAGTTGCCGGCTTGTGTCGAAGCATGTCCGACTCAGGCGCTCGCCTTCGGTCAACGCTCTGAGTTGCTATCGCAAGCCCACCGGTTGATCCGGAGCGAGCCGATGAAATTCGTTCAAACGGTCTATGGTGAACACGAAGCCGGGGGGACGTTAATCCTCTACATTTCCGATATTCCTCTGGACTGGCTGGGCTATCATGTCGCCCCCGGTCCCACGCCGCTACCCGATTACACTGCGCTTGCGATGTCACTCGTTGCGCCAACTTCTCTAGGCGTGATGGCTTTGATGGCAGGCACCTGGTGGGTTATCCAGCGACGGATGAAACTAATGGGAGCAAGAGCCGATTCATCGGAAGGCGAAACACAATGAGCCAGCGCAAGGCAACCATCGTCAAAGATTTTCTGTGGGCTTGTACCGCCGCCGGTTTCGTCGCGATCATCCTGCGCTTTGCGTACGGGCTGGGCGCTACCACCGGACTATCCGATACGACTCCCTGGGGATTCTGGATCGGGTTCGATTTATTGGGAGGCGTCGCGCTGGCAGCCGGTGGATTCACGATCGCGGCGGCAGTCTACATTTTTCACTTGGAATCGTATCGCCCTTTGCTCCGCTCCGCGATCCTCACCGCGTTTCTCGGCTATCTCTCGGTGATCTTCGCTCTGCTCTGTGATCTGGGTTTACCCTGGCACATCTGGAAGCCGATGGTCAATTGGCAGCCCCATTCGGTAATGTTCGAGGTGGCTTGGTGTGTGATGTTGTATACGACGGTCTTGTCCCTTGAGTTTGCTCCGGTCGTGCTCGAGCATCCTTGGTTTCGATTGCCGATTTTCCGCGCCGTGTTGACTCTGCTCAAACGACTGACTCTTCCCTTGGTGATCCTGGGTATCGCGCTTTCGACTTTACATCAATCCTCACTCGGCTCGCTCTTTTTGATTGTGCCGTACCGTTTGCATCCGCTGTGGTACAGCCCGATTCAGCCGATCCTCTTTTTCGTCTCAGCAGTCGCGCTGGGATTGTTGACGGTGACCTTGGAGGCATTCGTCTCGGCATATCTGTACGATCACGAACTGCCGCACGGTCTTTTGGCGGGGCTTGGAAAAGTTGCGGCTATCGTGCTTTGGGTGTACCTCGCGCTCCGCATCGGCGATTTGATTTTTCGCAAACTCATTCTCGCGCCTTTCAATGGATCGTGGCAGGGTGTACTTTTCCTCATCGAACTTGGATTGGGCGCGCTGATCCCGGCAATCTTGCTTTCGATCCCGCGCGTGCGTCGGAGCCCAATCGGATTGGGAACCTCGGCGATCCTGGGAGTCTCGGGCATTATTCTGAACCGGCTCTCAGTCAGTGTGATTGCCCAATATCGTCCGCCAGAGACCGCGTATTTTCCGTCTTTGAGCGAGTTGCTGATCAGTCTGGGTGTGCTCTCGGCGATTGGCTTGGTTTTCCTTTTCATCGTGGAGACCTTCAACGTTTTTGGCGCGCCAGAGAAACACGAACTAGATCAGAGTGTTTCAAGTCCAGTCTCCTATGCCTTTCAAGATGATCTCTGGCGCAACCATATATTGCGTCGTTCATTCGTTGTGGTACTCGTGATCGCAGCGACATTTGCGTTGCTTCCTTCCCAGATCGTCGAGGGACGGATGATGCCCTCTACCGAGGTGAGAAGCGCGGTGGGCGGCGACATACTCTGGATTGATGGCAACCGCAACGAAGAAGGGGTACGCTTTGAGCACCAAAAGCACATTGAGCGCCAACGGCAACAGGCAACGAATGAGGAGACGGCTTGCGCGGTTTGCCATCATCTGAGCAAGCCGGGTGACCAAGCCACTCCTTGTTGGGAATGTCACCGCGATATGTATTTGCCTACCTCGATTTTTGATCACACGTTCCACCAGCAAGCGCTTGGCGGGAATGTTTCTTGCAGCGAATGTCATATTGGGGAGCACATCGCAGACAGCGCTGTAGGTTGCAACGAGTGTCACGAGACGATGGCGTCTAAAGAAAGTACAACAGTCAAGTTCAATTACGCTGCCCGGGGATACGTGGATGCTCTTCACGATCAATGTGTCTCCTGCCACAAGCGCGAGGCGACGGCCCAGAACAAGGAGAACCTCCCTCGTTGCCCAACGTGCCATCGCGCGGAAGGTGCGCCTCCAGGTGTTAGAAGGCTGCTTTCTCTATCGAATCCGTGACGTCGCAAAACACTCCAGCGGTAGCAAATAGCAAACTGACACGAGCGCAGAGGCAAAAACTCTGCGCTCGTGCAATTAGCGACATCCCGATGCGCACATTCTCACAGCCGCGATTGTATGCCACAAATTTGATCATCCATCATTATTGGTATATTAACTAATTATTTAGTAACAAACGTTGACAAAACGAGGAAAATATACTATAATATTGGTGAAGTAATGGAGTGTGGAGTTGAAGATGCCCCCCAAGCATTTTGGACCAAGACATCACAGTTCATTCGGCAAGCGACACAGATTGCGCGGCGGAGGCGCATGTCCCGCGCCATCGAGCGCCGCGCCCGTGTCTCAAGTCAACGTTGGTCGTTGTCTGCGCGTGTTGCGCGATGAACGCGGCTGGTCTATTCGCGAATTGGCGGAACGAAGCGGCTTGGCGATGAACACGCTCAGTCTGATCGAAAATGCCAAGACTTCACCCAGCGTCAGCACGCTGCAACAGATCGCGCGCGCGCTCGACGTGCCGATCACGGCTTTCTTTGAAACCGGCGCGCCGAAGACAGGCGTTGTGCACATCAAAGCCAGCCACCGCACGCGCGCGGCGTTCGCGCATGGCGCGTTAGAAGACTTGGGCGTCGGACTGCCCAACCGCGTCGTGCAACCCTTCGTCGTCACATTAGAGCCACACGCGGGCAGCGGTCCCAATCCAATCGTTCACACCGGCTACGAGTTCGTCTACGTGCTCCAGGGTCGTTTGACGTACACGATTCAAGACCGCACCTACTTGTTGGAGCCGGGCGATAGTCTTCTCTTTGAATCGCATTTGCCGCACCATTGGCAAAACGTGGAAGCCGAACCCTCTCAGACCTTGCTCGTACTCTTTCCAGCGGATTCACGCGATCGCCCGACTGAAAGTCATTTCGTACCCAAGCCGGTGTTGGCTTGATATTCTGATTTCACATCCTACAGGAGATAACATGAAGATTGCAGCAATCACCGATGATGGGAAAACCATCAGTCAACATTTTGGACGCGCGCCGTACTATCTCGTCGTGACGATTGAGAATGGGCAAATCGTCAATCGCGAAATGCGCGACAAACTCGGGCACACGCATTTTGTGAACGATCCGCACAAGGAAGACCAACCCGGTCAACCGCACGGGTTTGGACCTGCCGCGCAAGATCGACATACGCGGATGGCGGAAGCGATTGCCGATTGCCAGGCGCTTTTGTGCGGCGGAATGGGACGCGGCGCGTACGAGAGTATGCGCGCGCGCAACGTTCAACCCATCGTCACCGACCTTGTTTCGATTGACGAAGCCGCGCGCGCATTTATCGAAGGACGTCTGACCGATCAGACCGATCGACTGCATTGATTGGCAAAGTGTGGGAAGTTTGGAAACCATAATGAACGATGTCGAAGGGAGGTGAAAAATATGCCACGTGGAGATGGCACGGGACCGATGGGCGCTGGTCCGATGACCGGACGCCGCGCGGGACGCTGCGCATGCGCGGGCTACGACGCGCCTGGGTTTGCCAACCCAATGCCACGTCGCGGGCTGGGTTTTCGCGGCGGCGGGCGCGGTTTCCGCAATATGTTCTACGCGACCGGCTTGCCGGGTTGGCAGCGCTTTGGCTACGTACCGCCAACGCCGCAGCAAGAAAACGACGCGCTGAAAGCGCAAGCCGAATCGCTCAAGCAGGAACTCGACGCGATCAACAAGCGCATCGAAGAGATGGAAGGCAAGTCGTAGGTGGTTGAAATGTGCGACGCGCTGACAAGGTGCGCCGCACATTTCAAGTGAGAAAGGAACGCAGGATGTACGTGGACGCGACACGCTGCACGGGCTGCGGCGCGTGTCTGCAAGTCTGCCCGTCCGACGCGATTCGCTTGGTGAACGACTGCGCGCAGATTGACGCCGCGCGGCGCAACGACTGCCAGGCGTGTGCGGAGGTTTGTCCCTCCGACGCGATCATGACGACGTTGCCGGCAATCGTCCCCGCCGCGCAAATTGCTCCTATCGTCGAGACGAAAATAGTGCCGGCGCGCTCGCGCGTGGTCGCGCCAGCAGTCGGCGCGGCGCTGACTTTTCTGGGACGCGAGGTCGCCCCGCGCGTCGCGTCGGCGGTTGTGGAGACGATGCTCAACCGCGCCGCGGAGCGAACGCGGTTGCAGTCACCTCCATCTGTTCGAGAAAATCGCCCACGGCGTTTGCGCCGGCGCGCCAGGAAAAGTGATCGGTAGTCACACAGACCGATCGAGGGGAAACGAGAAAGGATAAATAAAAAACATGGGTTTTGGCGAAAGCAAGCCGGGGGCGGCGGAGCATCTGAACGACATTCGCCGCGTGATTGCGGTGATGAGCGGCAAGGGCGGCGTTGGCAAGTCCTTGGTCAGCGCGCTGCTAGCCGTTGCCTTGCGACGCGAGGGCCATCGCGTCGGGATCCTGGATGCCGATATTACGGGACCCAGCATTCCTAAAATGTTTTTCGCGCACGCGCCGCGACCGGGGGCTAGTCCTGTCGCAATCCTGCCTGTCGAAAGTCGAACGAGGATCAAGGCGATGTCCATCAACTTGTTGTTGGAGGGTGACGATCAGGCGGTCAACCGATTGATCCTGAGATCGCGCGGCTGTGCGATGCGGGTCACATCGAGGACTACGCCGGCGAGCCGTTTCACCCGATGGCGCAACGGGTCGTGGAGTTGGCGACTACGCTTCGTCCTCCCACCATGCCAGTCGCCTGATCTGGTCTGCGATTATGAGGCATGGACAAGACTATCCTGATCTCTTTCGCCCGCGCTACGTGGCGCGCGACAACGCGTACAAATCCATCGGATTGACGATGACGCGCGAAGATTTGGCGCGCCGCGTTGATTTGCGGCTCAGCGCGACGCCCGCCGAGATCGTTCCTGGTCTGTGGACGACCGGCGAGATCACCGACCGTTCCGAGCCGGAAGGGCGCAGCAATCGCCACGTTGTGCGCGGCGAGAGTGGTTGGCAACCTGACACCTACCGTGACGATATGTCACTCGTGATGGAAACTGCGCGCGGTTTGGCTGTCGTCTGCGGATGTTGCCACGCGGGTCTGCTGAACACACTTGCGCGTGTTCGTCAGGCGTTCCAGTCGCCGATTGTTGCCATCATCGGCGGCGCGCACTTGGTTGATGCGGACGCAACGCATTTGCGGCAGGTGATTCAAGTGTTGCGCGAGGTGTATGGCTCGCCGCGTCTCCATCTCAACCACTGCACGGGCGAGCGCGCGGTGATCGCTCTGACAAACGCCTTCGGCGACCGAGTCAAACCGTTCCCAGCCGGGACAGTGCTGGAGCTGACCGGCATTGATTGCAGTGAGGCGGAGAGAAAGTGGTAGGCGAAGACTGGTAGAGTTCCAGAGAAATTGGAGAGTACGTGCATGTCGGAAGTGGAAACATTCGTGAATGCGAGTTCCGACTTTGGGAGGATCCATGCGAGAAAAACGAGATCGCCAAGTCGCCACAGCAGTGTTTGTTGTGGTGGCATTCATCATTGCCCTGACGATTGTGGCGCAACTGTTTTCGACGCGTCCTACTAAAGTGCCGCTCCAAGAACGCGCGGCGGATGACACGCAGACCGTCGAGGCGCGCGTCGTGCGTGTGATCGAAACAAGCCGCGTGGAAACGAGTCCTGGCATCACGCAGCCACTTCAACGATTGGAACTCGAAATCGTCAGCGGACCTCTGCGCGGACAGCGCGCCCAAGTCGAACACGGCGCGACGGATTTGTCCAGCGAGGAGACGCTATTTCGCAAAGACGATCACGTGTTGGTGACAGTCGCTGCGCGCGCGGAAGGCGGTTACGCGTTTATGATCACCGATGTGGTGCGGACGGGCGCGCTGGCATTGCTCGGCGCGATCTTTCTTGGTTTTGCCGTGATGGTGAGCGGATGGAAAGGGGTGCGCGCGCTGATCGGCTTGGCGGTCAGTTTCGTCGTGTTGCTCGGTTTCGTCCTGCCACAAATTCTAGCAGGGCGCAATCCAGTTTTGGTCAGCGTCATTGGCTCGTTGGGGTTGCTGGCAGTCACGCTCTACTTGACCCAGGGCTGGGCACTCAAAACCCACGCCGCGCTGCTCGGCGTCTGCATCACGCTGATCTTGACTGGCGCGCTCGCGGCGTTTGCCGTCAACCTGTCGCGCCTGAGTGGTTTTGGATCCGAAGAAGCAATGTTCTTGCAGACCGCTGGCACATCCGTCAATCTGCGCGGGTTGTTGCTCGCGGGCATCATCGTCGGCACCCTGGGTGTGCTCGATGACGTGATTGTGGGGCAGGCGTCCGCCGTGATGGAGTTGGCAGACGCCAACCCTGCCTTCGGCTGGCGCGATCTGTACCAGCGCGCGATGAACATCGGACAGGATCACATCGCCGCGACGATCAACACGCTGGTTTTGGCTTACGTCGGCGCGGCGATGCCTGTGTTATTGCTGTTCCAACTCTATCCCGAACCGTGGATGCAGACGCTCAACCGGGAGATGATCGCCGAGGAAGTTGTGAGAACGCTCGTCGGCAGTCTGGGCTTGATCGCGGCAGTGCCGATCACCACGTTCATCGCGAGTGTGTTGCGTTCCCGCGCGCGCTCGATGCCGAGCGGTGAACCCGAATCAACTCCCGAGTCAATTTTGAATCGAAGATGAACTGATGGAATGGCTGCTCAACGCGGCGCACTGGTTCGGTTCGGCGGTGTGTCACCAATTTCCTGAACATTCGCATCACGTCGCAGGTGTGCCACTGCCGTTGTGCGCGCGCTGCACGGGGTTGTATCTCGGCGCGCTGCTCACGATGATCTTTCACGCGTGGCGCCGTCCGCGCGCGATGGGTGTGCCGCGTCCGTGGGTTCTTTTCGCGTTGGCGCTTTTCTTCTTCGCGTGGGCAGGCGACGGCGTCAACTCGTTTTTCTCGATGATCCCAACTCTGCCGCATCTCTACCCGCCGCAGAATCTTTTGCGACTGATCACGGGGACGCTGACGGGGATCACCATCGGCAGTTTGATTTTTATTGTGTTCAATTCGATGCTCTGGCGCGCGCCCAATCCCGAGTCCATCTTCGCAACGCGCCGCGAGTTTTTCGCGCTGCTCGGGTTGAGCGCGCTGTTGGTGCTCATCGTTCACAGCGAGTTCGCGCTGTTGCTGTATCCGCTCAACTTCGCGATCTTGTTTTCGATGCTCGCGTTGCACACGACGCTGGTGACCGCGTTTGTCGCGGATCTGACGCGCCCCGCGCTGGACTGGCGACAGGCGTTGCCCGCGTTCGCGCTCGGCGCGCTCATCGCGCTAACATATCTCTCGGCGATTGCGCTCTTGCGCGCGCTGCTGTTGCCGATGCTGTTGAGTTGGTAGCGCGCGATTCACACTTGCACCTGCGGTTACGCAAGTGCAGGTGTCGCGCTAAAGCGCGTATTACGGAGACTGTAGCATGTCCGCCGATTCACTCACCGCAGAGGCGTAGAGTCTATGCTTTTTCTCTGCGTCTCTGCGTTCTCTGCGGTTTAAGCAAGATGATTCGCGGTCGTCACGCTACACGGTCGTATTACGAACCTATTTTCAAGAGAGGAAATAGAGAACCAGAATGAACATCGTCAAAGTCTCGCAATTGACCAAGGTTTACCAAATCGGCAAGGACAAACCGCCGCTGCGCGCAGTAGACGGAATTGATTTTGCCGTGCGCGAAGGCGAGGTGTTCGGCTTTTTGGGCCCGAACGGCGCGGGCAAGACGACGACGATTCGGATGCTCACGGGTCTCGCGCGTCCGACCGCAGGCAACGCGTCGGTGATGGGATTGGATCTAGCAACGGACGGGACGCGCATCAAAAAGAAAATTGGCGTCGTGCCTGAAGCGTCGAATCTGTACGACGAGTTGTCCGCGTTCGACAACCTGGTTTTCGCGATGCAACTCTACGGCGTGACGCGCGCCGAATGCCAAGCGCACGCGGAAGAATTGCTGGCGCGCTTTCGGTTGAGCGAGAAACGCGACGCGCTCTTCGCCAAACTCTCGCGCGGGATGAAACGCGCGTTGACGATTGCCGCCGCGCTCGCGCATCGTCCGCCGCTGATTTTCCTGGACGAACCGACGACGGGCTTGGACGTGATGAGCGCGCGCAACTTGCGCCAGATGATCGCGGGCTTGCGAAAGGAAGGCGTCACCGTTTTCCTGACGACACACTATCTCGAAGAGGCGGAGCGCTTGTGCGACCGCATCGCGATCATCGTCAAGGGGCGCCTCGTCGCACTCGATACGGTGGAGAACTTGAAATCTGCCGCGCAAAGCAAAACAGTCGTCGAGATGACGCTCGCGGATGCAAATAACCAGGTCGAGACCAAGCGCGTCGAAGGCGAGAATGTTGAAGCGGCGGCGCGCGCCGCGCTCGCGCAAACCGATGGACGGCGCGTGCTCGCGATCAATACACTGCGTCCGACGCTCGAAGATGTGTTCGTCAAATTGACGGGCTTGAGCGCAGATGTGATGTTAGCCGAAAAAGGTGGCAAGAGTTTATCCTGAGCGAAGTCGAAGGAGAGGCGGCAATGCTGGCGGATGATTTGCGCGGCATATTTTACATCGGGCTCAAAGATCTGCGCGCGTACTATTTGAAACCGCCCAATATCAGTTGGGGCATCTTGTTTCCGTTCGCCTTCGTCCTGGCGTTCGCGATTCGCAACCCAGGCGATTTGCGCGCACTGGTGCCTGGGCTAATCGCGCTGACACTCCTGTTCGGCACGAGTTCGATGGAAGCGATCGTGATCGCGTTCGAACGACGGATCGGTTCGCTGGAACGATTGTTTCTCGCGCCCGTGAGTTTGCCCGCGCTGTTAGCAGGCAAGTTACTCGGCGGGATGGTTTTTGGACTGACGGTGACGCTGGTCGTGTTGGTCATCGCGCTCGGCGTTTTTGGCGCGGCGAGCGTCAACTGGCTTTTGCTCGCGCTCGCGATTCTGCTTTCGGCGGCGGCGTTTTCTGCGCTCGGCGCATTCGTCTCGGTTGCCGTGAAAGAAGTGTTCGAAGCGCAGACGCTCGCCAATTTCATTCGCTTTCCGATGATGTTTCTCGGCGGCGTGTTCGTGCCTGTGGACTCGATGCCGTTCGCGCTCCAGGTCATCGCGCGCGTTTTACCGCTGACCTACGCGGTCGAAGCATTGCGCGCGGCGTTGGTTGGAGGAGTACAGGTTGACGCGGTCTTCGATTTGCTGGCGCTGGGATTGTTCGCCGCAGTGTTTTTCGGATTGGCGGTGAATCGTCTGGCGCGATTACTGGATTGAATAGGGGCAGAAAAATGGCGCGATTCTTTCGCTATGCGTTTTCTGTGTCGGGATTCATCTTCATTTTGCTTGGCACGGTGCACGCGCTGCCTGCTTCGGCGGATAGTCCCGTGGTTCGCGCGGTGATCTTCTTCTCGCCGTACTGTGGACATTGCGCGCAAGTTATCAACGAAGATTTGCCGCCCCTGTTCAAGAAATACGGCGCGCGGCTGCAAATCGTCGGCTTGGACATCTCTCAACCAGAAGGAATAGCGATGTACGAAGCCGCGATGGAGCGATTCAAAATTCAGGACGTTGCCGTGCCCACCCTGATCGTCGGCGATGTTGTGCTGATCGGCTCGCTCGATATTCCGCAGCAGTTTCCTGGTCTGATCGAAAAATATCTCGCGCGGGGCGGCGTGAATTGGCCCGATATTCCTGGTCTTGCCCCAATAATCGCGGCGGCGATGCCGACGCCGACTGCCACCTCCGCGCCAGATCCAACGCGTGTCCCGTCGCTTGCGCCTTCGACGCGGTCAATCTCTGTGACTATCGTTCCGACAAATGCGCCCGCGCCGAAGCCAACCATTAGCGCGCCTGCGGCTGGCGTGAGCATTCCTGACTATCGTCCGTTGTCTTGGCGCGACAAACTGGCGCGCGATCCAGCAGGCAACACCTTGGCGATTGTGGTCTTGCTGAGCATGATCTTCGTCGTGGGACGCACCGCGACGATTTGGTTTGGTACACGCGCAGTCAACCAAGTTCCAGTTGCTTGGCAGGCAGGGGCAATCCCGGTAATCACCTTGATCGGCTTGGGAATCGCCAGTTACTTGGCGTACGTCGAAACGATGCAGGTCGCCGCGGTCTGCGGTCCGGTGGGAGATTGTAACACAGTTCAACAAAGCGAATATGCGCGACTGTTTGGCTGGATACCGATCGGCATGCTAGGGATAGTCGGTTATATCGCCATCTTGATCGCGTGGACGATTTATCGAATCAGCCACGGATGGTTCAGCAACTTGGCGCTGCTCGTCCTGTTCGGAATCACACTTGTCGGAACCCTGTTCTCGATCTACCTGACTTTTCTGGAACCGTTCGTGATTGGCGCGACTTGCGCGTGGTGTCTTAGTTCTGCCGTCGCCATGGCAGCGCTCTTGTGGCTAATCGCCGCGCCCAGCCGCCGCGCGGCAGCGCGATTGCGTTGGCTGGAACAGTATTCTGAACTATAATTCTGGACAGCAACTCCAAATTATTGGTGATGAGATGGCTGCACAAACATCGAGCGGTGTGAGAAAGCGCAAGCAGCGGAACGTAACAATCTCGAACGGATCGCAGTCTGCTCCCGAAGTTGATGTGGGGAGCCGATTACGCGAACTGCGGACCGAGCGCGATCTATCCTTGCGTGCCCTTGCCGAGAAAAGTGGTCTAAACATCAATACCTTGGGACTCATCGAGAATGGAAAGACCTCGCCAAGTGTTAGCACACTGCAACAAGTCGCCCTTGCGCTAGAAGTGCCGATCACGGCGTTTTTTGAAACGAATGTACCCGAGAGCAATATCGCGCATGTCAAGACAATCCAGCGCTCGCGCGTAGCATTTGAACATGGTACACTGGAGGATCTGGGCGTGGGATTGAAAGACCGCGCCGTGGAACCATTTGTCGTCCGACTCGAACCCTTTGCCACCAGCGGTCACAATCCGATTGTCCATACCGGATACGAGTTCGTCTTCTGCCTCGAGGGACGCATCGCATACATGATCGAGTCTCAAACCTATCTGTTAGAACCCGGTGACAGTCTTCTGTTCGAATCTCATTTGCCACATCGTTGGCAAAATGTGGGAGAGGTTCCTTCTCAATCTTTGCTTGTGCTTTTCCCCACTGACGCGCGTGATCGTCCAACCAAACATCACTTTGGATTGTGAGGGACAGGCGACAGAGCGAGCGTATCGGAAGATAGCGCTTCACACATCTCGGATACTTCCGTTCCGGGCGGCACCCGGTACAACGCGGTGAGAGTCACCAACAATTCTAGTGATATGCCTTCAATCCCGGTAAAGCCAGGGAAATGGGTGCCCAACCGTGTGGTGGGATAGCCCGCACTTGCCCATGCGCTAAATCCCCCGTACATCAATCGCAAATCACGATAGCGGCGTCGTTCCAAAATGGAAATCGCAACCGTCGAGCGGTCGCCGTGCCCGCAATGAACGACGAGCGGTTCGTCTCTGGCGATGGGTAGATCGCCAAACGGCAGCCGCCCGCCTTCGACGTGAATCGCGCGCGGCAAATGTCCCGCGCGCCATTCCGCGTTCTGCCGCACGTCGAGTACGCGCGCTGAATCGCCGTGTTCGCGCGCAGCATAAAATTCTTCAACGGAAAGCGCGGGTACGCGCGACACAGGGAATCCTTCGGCTTGCCACGCTGCAATTCCACCCTCAAGATAACCATGCAAGTCATCGAAACCAATGCGAATGAGTTGACGTACGGCATCCTCGCGTGCGACACGATCATCCGCGATCAAAATGATCGGCGCGCGAAAGGGCAACACCCAGCCCGCCCAGGTGCTGAGCGGCGCACCGACAGGAATGCCGTACGAGTTCGGAATATGCCCCTCGGCAAATTCGCGCGGCGCACGTGCGTCCACAACGTCGCGTTCGGCGTCAATCACAACGGCTTGCGCGTTTGTTCCGATGCGACGAGGTACGACGAATTGCCGAGATTTTCGTCGACGAACGGTTTGACGAGCATGTCGGAACCTCCCTGCGATTCGGCAAGCGCAAGCGGGTAGCCGGCTTGCTGCCACTCGTGCACGCCTTCTTCCAGGCGCGCGACGCGGAATCCTTTGCGTTGTAGTTTTTCAGCGGCTTGATCGGCAAGCACGCAGTACGGTCCGCGGCAGTAGGCAATGATGGCGCGGCGGCGCGGCAACTCGTTCAGACGTCGCTCAAGATCTTCGAGCGGAATCGAGATCGCGCTGGGCAAATGGCTTGCCGCGTATTCGGCGCTCGGGCGAACGTCGAGCAGCACGGCAGTGCCTTTTTCCATCCGCGCGCGCAGCTCATCGAGTGAAACGCGCTTGAACACGCGACGTTGCGCGCGGTAGGCGTCGAGTGTGACGCTCACTTCCGCAAGTTGTTGCGACGCGACCTCGCGGATTTCGAGCCACAAGCGCGTAACGAGCGGATCGGCGATCCGGTAGCGAATGTAAAACCCTTGTCGTTCGTCGATCACCAAGCGCGCGCGTTTGAATCGCTGGAGATGTTGCGAGGCGTTCGCGACGCTCAGATTCGCTTCGCGCGCGAGCTCCTCCACCGTGCGCGGACCTTGCGCCAGCAGGTTGAGCAGTTCCAGCCGATGCGGATTCGCCATGGCGGCGGCGATGCGCGCAAAGAGGCGGTAGAGGTCTTGCTTGCGCGCAAGCGTGCGGGGTAGTTTCTTTTCAGTCGCCATCGTTGGACAGATGTAGCGCGTGGGTTCGGCTAAAGTGCAGGTTGAGCCGGTCGGGGAAGCAACTCCCATCCAAGACACCGAATCCTTGACAAAACATAATGTCTTGATATATAATGGATATTGGATACAATATCCATTAAACGTAGTTTTGCCAACAAGATTAAGGAAGTGGGCTATGGTCTCCAACTATCGCACGATGCAGGAAATCGTCACGGACACCCTCCGCGACGCGATCCTCAACGGCAAGTATCCGCCCGGTCAGCGCCTAGTCGCCGACGAACTCGCGAAAGAATTGGGCGTCAGCCGGATGCCCGTTCGCGAGGCGCTGCACCGACTTGAAGTAATCGGCTTGGTGACGATGGTGCCGCACAAAGGCGCAGTCGTCAGCGAAGTTTCGGAAGAAGAGATCGTCGAGATCTATCACATCCGGGGCGCACTGGATGGACTCGCCACGCGCCTCGCCGCGCCAAACCTCATGCCACAGAATCACGCGCGCTTGAACGAAATTCTCGATCAGATGGACGCGGCGGTGCAAGCGAAGGACAATGATCGCTTGCTCGTCATCAATCGCGAATTCCACGAAGTGATCTGGCAAGCCGCGTGCGCGCCGCGTCTCCAAGCCCTGTTGCAAAATCTGTACGACGCGAGCCAGCGTTTTCGCAACATCAGTCTGCTCCTCCCCGGTCGCATCGATCAGATCACGCAAGACCACCGGCTGATCGCACAAGCCCTCGCGCAAAACAACATCGCCGACGCCGAACGCTTTGCAATCGAACACCACGAAGGCACCGCGCGGCGTCTGCTGCGCACCTTCGAACGCAAAAAGAAACTCGCGGAGTAAACACCATTTGTCATTGCGAGCGCAGCGAAGCAATCCCCAAATCGCAAGCAGGAGATTGTTTCGTCGCAGAAGACGCTCCTCGCAATGACACGTCACCCAGCGGAGCAAAGATGCCATTCTACACCTGGCGCGAAATCGTCAAAGACTTGAATCCCAATCCGACTCTGCCCGCCGGAATGTCGCGGCAAAGCATCGTCGGCGAAAACGCGATGCTGTGCATGCACGAAGCGTTTCCCAATTTGAAATGTCAGCCGCACATGCATCCCGCCGAACAATTCAGCATCATGCTCAAAGGCAAAATGCGATTCGTGATCGGCGGCGAGGCGCGCGTGCTCGAACCCGGCGAGGTCGCGCATATTCCCGGCGGCGTCGAACATTCCATCGAAAGTCTCGACGAGTACGTTCTCGTACTCGACGTTTTTGCGCCGCATCGTCCAGACATTCTTGCGCGTCTCAAAGAAATCGTACCCAATCTCTAATCTCCAATCCTTCGACTTTGCTCAGGACAAGTCTCCAATTTCTAAACGAAGGAGGTGACCCACATAAGCATTTCACACAACGTTGTGTCCATTCAAACGATCCCAATCATTTACAAGGAGAGAGAAGAAATGTCCAAACGATTGTCACTCGTTTTGCTCGTAGTGATTTTGCTCGCGGTAATCGCCGCGTGCGCGCCCGCGCCCACGCCGATCCCGCCGACTGCCGCGCCAAAACCGACGGACGCGCCCAAGCCAACGACCGCGCCCGCGCAACCGACCGCCGCTCCGGCGACCAAAGCGCCCGAACCGACAAAAGCCGGTTTCGCGTTCCCCACCGAAAATATCACCATCGAAGTTTGGTGGCACGAATACGCGCCGATGACCGCGTACGTCAAAGAATTGATCGAAGCGTACAAAAAAGTTCGCCCGAACGTGACGGTCAACGCGACGGTCGCGTCTTCGACTGACATGAATACCAAACTCACCGCCGCGCTCGCCGCCGGCACCGGACCCGACGTGATGGACGCCGACGCGTCGTACTACGTCGCGTACTACACCAAGGGCGTGCTCGAACCGGCGAACCTCGACGTGTTTGGCGTCAAGACATATCAAGAACTCGCCGACAAGTACGTTCCCGGCGGTCTTGCCTCCGGCACGTTCGACGGAAAAATCTACACGCTGCCCTACCAGGGCAATTCGATGTCGCTCTTCCTCAACAACAAACTCTTCGCCGCCGCCGGACTCGACGTGAAAAAAGACGCGCCCAAAACCTGGAACGATTTGATGGCGCTCTGCACAAAATTGAAAAAAGTCGAAGGCAATCGCACGAGCCAAAAAGCGTTCGAGTTCCCGTACCACAGCCCGCGCTGGCAATTGCAAGACCTCCAGCCGATGACCGAACAATTCGGCGGAAAATTGTTGAGCGACGACGGCAAGACGGCGTACCTCAACAGCCCCGAAGCCGTAAAAGCGTTGACGCTCTGGCGCGATGTGACCAAAGCGTGCGGCGATCCCAAGAATACCAAGAACACCGCGAGCGATCCGAACAAGGATTTCCTCGACGGCTTTACCGCGATGTGGATCACCGGTCCCTGGGCGACTCCGCAAGTCACCGCGTCGCCGGTCAAGAACGATTTCACCGTCGTCGGCTTGCCGCAGGTTGATCCCGCCAAACCCAAGACGATGGTGTACGGCTGGGCGTGGGGCGTGTACAACAAACGACCCGACAAGAACAAAATCGCCGCGTGGGATTTCGTCAAGTTTATGCTGTCCAAGCCGGACGAATGGCTCGGCAAAGCCGGTTTCGTGCAACCCGTCAAAGGCGTGAGCGATTCGGCGACCGCGAAGAATTTCCCGTTCTTCGACGTCCACATGAAGGACGTGCAGACCGCGACCTGGTACATCCGCTCCGAGTTCGTCAATGAAATCGCGCAAGCGGTTGGGCGCGCGGTGGATAGCGTCGTGTACGACGGCAAGGATCCCAAAGCCGCGCTCGACGAAGCGCAAGCCGCCGTCGAAAAAGTTCTGAAAAAGTAATCGCGCGAATTGTCATTGCGAGAGAAGCGAAGCAATCTCCAGGCAACTTGGGGATTGCTTCGCATCCTTCGACTACGCGGCACAAACCGCCGCTCCGCTCAGGATGCTCGCAATGACACTTGATAATGGAGGTTCGTTTGAGCGCGCTCACCTCGACCCAAACTCGTCCCATCTGGAAACGTCTCAACTGGAATGTCACCACGAAGCAAGCCCTCTTCGCTTACGCGATTCTTTTTCCAACCATCGCGATCCTCGCGCTGTTTCGCTTCTTTCCGATGTTGCAGGCGTTCTACGTCAGTCTGACGGAGTACGATCTGTTACGCCCGCCCAAGTTCATCGGTCTGGAAAATTTTATTGACCTTGTCCAAGATCCGCTTTTTCTCAGTTCCGCGCGCATCTCGATCATGTACGTCGTGTTGAGTTGCGTGCCGGTCTGGGTCTTGTCGCTCGGACTCGCGGTGCTGTTCAACCGCCACATCGTCGCCAAGAATTTCTTTCGCTCCGCCGCGTTTATGCCGGTCGTGATGCCCGCGGTCGTCAACGCGGTCGTCTGGACGTTCATGTACCACCAGGATGGCGTCGTCAACACGGTCATCGGCTGGTTCGGCGTGGATCCGATTCCCTGGTTGCGTAGCAGCGCGTGGGCGTTGTGGGCAGTGATCATCATCGGCATCTGGCGCGCGACGCCGTACTATATGGTCATTTTTCTCGCGGGCTTGCAAGCGATTCCCGAAGAATATTACGAAGCCGCGCAGATCGACGGCGCGAGTGCGTGGTCGCAGTTCCGGCACATCACCCTGCCGTTGTTGAAACCGACGACCTTGCTCGTGATGGTGATGAGCGTCATCGTCGCGATGAAAGTCTTTGCCGTGCCGATGATCATGACCGGCGGCGGTCCCGCCGATTCGACGCGCGTTTTGCCGCTGATGATCTACCAGACCGCGTTCGAGTTCTTCAAGATGGGACGCGCGGCAGCGATGAGCATTTTCTTGTTTGCCGCCGTGATGATCTTTACCGTCTTCCAAATTCGCTTGTTCGCGCGCGGGGAGGAGTGAGATGAAAAACATTTTGCGCCATCGCTCCAACCTGATCGTTTATCCACTCCTGCTCGTCGTCGCGTTCATCGGACTTTTGCCGTACTATTGGATGGTTTCCTGTTCGTTCAAGTTGAACGAAAATATGTTTGCGTACCCGCTCCAATGGTTTCCCGATCCGATCAATTGGTTAGCATATCCGGCGGCGTGGAAGGCGCAGGATTTCACGCGCTATTTTGTCAACAGCGCGTTCGTCGCGATCGCGATCACACTTGGCAATTTGCTGCTGGCGTCGCTCGCCGGGTACAGTCTGGCAAAGTTTCAGTACAAGGGTCGCAACATTTTATTCTTGCTCATCCTGAGTACGATGATGCTCCCGCTCGAAGTGACGATGGTGCCGCTCTTTCTCATCATCAAACAATTCGATTGGGCGAACACGTACGAAGGTTTGATCGTGCCGTTTTTCGTGGACGGCTTTGGCGTCTTTTTGATGCGCCAATATTTGTTGAGCATCCCGAAGGATTTGCTCGAAGCCGCGCGCATGGACGGCGCGTCCGAGTTTCGCATTTACGCGCAGATCGTGATGCCGCTCTGCAAGCCCGCGCTCGCCGCGCTCGGCGTGTTCACTTTCCGCGAGGCGTGGGACATGTACATCTGGCCCCTCATCATCGTGACGAAAGATTCGCTGAAGACGGTCCCACTCGGCATCTCGCTCTTTATGAGCAACTTTGGCGTCGCGTGGGATCAATTGATGGCGATTGCGGCGATTGGCACGCTGCCGATGCTGCTGCTCTTCTTCTTCCTGCAACGCTCGTTCATTCAAGGGATCGCGATTACGGGGTTGAAGGAGTGATGCGCGCGGTCGTCGTCGCGCGGTACGGCGGCGCGCTTGAGTTGATGGAGCGTCCGCTGCCGCGCCCCGCGCCGAACGAAGTTTTACTGCGCGTGCGCGCGAGCGGTCTGTGCAGTACCGATCTGCATTTGCTCCAAGGTCGAATGCCACTCGGCGGTTTGCCGCGCATTGTCGGACATGAGATTGCGGGCGAAATCGTACAAGTCGGCGCGGCGACGCGCGACTGGAAAATCGGCGACCGCGCCGTCGTCGCGATTGATGTCGTCTGCGGCAAATGCCGGCACTGCTTGACCGGCGAGACGCAGCGCTGTACCGCGATGTTGCGCATCGGCTTTGAGCGCGATGGCGGGCATGCGGAGTACGTCGCGGTGCCCGCGTCGAACCTCGTCGTGATTCCGCGCGAACTCGCCGACGATGCCGCCGCGATTTTGCCGGACGCGGTCGCGTGCATGTACCACAGTTTGATTTGCCAGGGCAAAGTTGGCGTTGGGCAAAAGGTTTTGATTCTCGGCGTCGGTGGCTTGGGAATCCACGGCGTTCAAATCGCGCGCATCGCCGGAGCCGACGTACTGGCAACCAGTCGGCGCGCGGAACGCCTGAAAATCGCGGAACAGTTCGGCGCGCTGCCGGTGAACCCCGCGACGCAATCGCTCAAGGAAATCGTCGCCGAATTCACGCGCGGCGAAGGCGTGGACGTCGTCGTGGACAACATCGGCACGCGCGCGAGCGTGCGCGAGGGCTTGGCGCTGCTGCGTCCCGGCGGAAAATTTCTTGTCATCGCGTACCTCGACGAGTCGTTTGAAATTCCTTCGCTGCCGCTTTTCAAAACGGAACAAGAAATCATCGGTTGTCGCGGCAGCACGAAGCAGGATTTGACCCAGGTTGTCCAACTCGTACAATCAGGGCGTTTGCAGCCGATCGTCGGCGCGCGTTATCCGCTCGCGGAAATCGGCGCGGCGGTCGCGCGCTTGGAGCGCGGCGATTTGATCGGACGGATTGTGTTGACCTGTTCGTAGTGTGCGCTTCAGCGCGCTCAAGCGCGCACTACGAACGCATTTTTATCATGCGGAGAATTTTTTCATGCCAGAAGTGATTCCAACAACGATGCGCGCGCTGGTTTTGCCCGCGCCGGGAAAATTCGAAATCCAAACGGTGCCGGTGCCGCAGCCCGGCGATTATGAGGTGCTGTGCAAGGTGCGCGCCGTCGCGATCTGCGGCAGCGACCCGGAAATCTTGCGCGGCGATCTCGCCGGCACGTGGCCGTCGCAGTACCCGTTCACGCCCGGTCACGAATGGGCGGGCGAAGTCGTCGCGCTTGGTCGCGGCGTGATGGATTTGCAGGTCGGCGATCGCGTTGCGGGTCAGGCGCACAAAGGTTGTGGCGTCTGCAAAAATTGTCTGGAAGGGCGGTACACGATTTGTGAAAATTACGGTCGTCCTGAATCCGGACATCGTCATTACGGGTTCATCACGCCGGGCGCGTACGCGCAGTACATCGCAATTTCGATCAAGAGCGTGAACAAGACGCCGGACACGATGACTTGGCGCGAAGGCGCGCTCGTGGACACCGCAGGCGTCGTGATGCACGGCTTGGAATTGAGCGGCGTGACGCCCGGCGGTACGGTCGCGGTGATCGGTCCGGGACCGATTGGGTTGATCGCGATGCGCTTGGCGCGCGCGCTCGGCGCGGCGCGCGTCATCGCGATTGGACGCGGCGCGCGGTTGCAAGCATCGCGGCAAGCCGGAGCGGACGTGCTGATCGATTTTGAGAAAACCGAGCCGGTGAAAGCGATCCGCGACGCGACCGGCGGAATCGGCGTGGACGAGGCGATTGAGTGTTCCGGCGCGGCGGGCACGTTCCGGCAAGCGGTCGAAATGGTGCGTAAGGGCGGGCGCGTCGCGCTCGTCGGCGTGCCGCCGAACAGCGTGATCGAGCCGCTGCCGTTCAAATACATCGTCCACAACGAGATCGCGATTTTCGGCTCGCGCGCGAATCCGAACGCGTCGCGCAAAGTGATCGCGCTGATCGCGGCGAAGCAATTGCGCGTGGACGATCTCGTCACGCACACTTTTCCGCTCGAACAATTCGCCGACGCGCTCGATACGTTTGTGAATCGCCGCGGCGGCGCGATCAAAGTCGTCGTCGAACCAAATCAGTGAACAGTCAACAGTCAACAGTGAGCAGTATGTAGTCGAATGGGGTTTACTGTTGACTGTTCGCCGTTCACTGTTTACTGATTTCAAGGAGAATCATGGATCTCGAACGCGTTGCGCGTTTACGCAAAATAATGGCGGAAGAAAAAATCGACGTGCTGCTATTGCGTTTGCCGGAAAACGTTTTGTACGCGACCGGCTATTGGCCCGTGATCGGCGCGTCGCTCGCGGTCTTTCCGGCGAACGGCGACGCGACCTTGATCATGCCATTTTCGGAATTGGATTACGCGGCGGCGGGTTGGGTCGCCGACCAGCGCACGTTTCGCTTTATCAACATGCAGGCGCTCGCAAATCCGACCGCGCAAACGCAGGCATTACTGCGCGATCTCGCCGCCGAAAAAGGTTTTGCGAACGCGGTGATCGGTTACGAAGGAAATTTTGAACTCGTCGCCGGAAATAACGTCGCGGCAGAGGCGCGCGTCGTTACCGTAGCCACGATCCACGCGTTTCAAGCCGCGCTGCCAAAAGCAAAATTCATGGATGCGACGAACGCGATCAAAAAATCGCGCCTCGTCAAATCCAAAATGGAAATCGAACAAATCCGCATCACGAACGAAGTCGCGTCGATGGGCTACGCCGCGGCGCGCGAAATGATCGCGGCAGGCGTGCGCGAAGCGGAAATCGCCGGCGCGGTCGAGGGACGAATTTACGGGCGCGGCGTCGGCTACAAGAACGTGACGCGCGCGCGCGGTTATTGCTTCGTCATGTCCGGCGTCAACTCGGTCAACTCATGGCGACCGTTTTGTGTTTCGACGGACAAACGCCTCGCGTGGGGTGAGCCGGTCTTGGTCGAACTCGACGCGATGACGAACGGCTATTTCAACGATCTGACGCGCACGTTCTTCGTCGGCGCGCCAAACGCGCAAGCGAAAAAAGTTTTCGATGCGGTACAGGAAGCGGTGAATACGGTCATCGCCGCGAGCAAGCCGGGCGTGCGCTGCGCCGATCTCGACGCGATTGCGCGCAAGGTGATCGCGCGCGCGGGTTTCGGCGAATATTTCAATCATCAACTCGGTCACGGCGTTGGCTTGCAGTTTCACGAACCGCCGACGCTGCATCCCGCGAGCAACGATGTGCTGGAAGAAGGAATGGTGTTCGCCATCGAACCCGCGATTTACATCCCAGGTTTCGGCGGCGTGCGGCTGGAAGAAAATCTCGCGGTGACGAAGACGGGATGCGATAGCCTGTGTCCGTTCCCGCAGCGGGTGGACTAAAGGATGAAGGCAGAAGGATGAAGGATGAAGCGCGCATTTTTCATCCCTCATCCTTCATCCTTCTGCTTTGACTTGGAGATGCGATGAACATCGAGAAAGTTGCAGTCATCGGCACTGGGCAAATGGGACCCGGCATTGCGGCGATGATCGCGCTCGCGGATTGCGACGTGACGCTGATCGGCGAAAAGATCGAGTGGGCAGATGATGGCGTGAACAAGGCGCGCGCGACGATGGATTGGCTGCTGCAAAACGATCTCACGACGCGCGACGCGGTTGCGCGCGCGCAACCGTGCGTGCGCGGCACGACCGATCTGGACGCGGGTGTGGGCGATGTGCAACTCGTCGTCGAAGCGGTCTCGGAAAATCTCGCGCTGAAACGAGAATTGTTCCAACGACTGGATCGCCTCACCGCGCGCGATGTGATTCTCGCGACGAACACGTCGGGCTTGAGCGTCACCGCGATTGGCGAACGCGCGCAACAGCGCGACCGGATCGCGACGACGCATTTCTGGAATCCGCCGCATCTCGTCCCGCTCGTCGAAGTCGTGATGAGTCCAGACACGTCGGAGCAAACCGCGCAGACCTTGCTCGAATTCCTGCGCCGCATCGGCAAACAGCCGGTGCTCGTGCGCAAAGATTTGCCCGGACAACTCGCGAATCGAATTTTGCAGGGAATGATTCGCGAGGCGACGAATCTCGTGCAAGAAGGCGTCGCGTCGCCGGAAGATGTTGACAGCGCGATCAAAAATGGTTTGGGGATTCGCTTGCCGGTGTGGGGCGTGCTCGAACACATTGACGCGGTCGGCTTGGATATGTGCCTGACGATTCAAAACAGCGTCCTGCCCGCGCTGAACAACGAACCGCGCGCGGTCCAACTGTTCGCCGACAAAGTAAAGCGCGGCGACCTGGGTGTCAAATCGGGCAGAGGATTTTACGATTGGAATACCAAGAGCATTGATGACTTGAAAAAACTGCGTGACGATTTCATTGTACATGCGATTCGTTTCCAAAACCGGCACGCGAGAGGCAAACCAGGAGTCGACGCGATCAACCGGTCAAATACGAAGACCTCACGCTCGATCGGCTGATCGCGCTGCCAGGATGCGCGGCGCGATCAGCGTGCGTGCGGCGGCAAACACGCTGGCAGACGTCTTGCGGACGCGCGCATCCACTTTGATCACCGCTCGCCCGGCATGCAAAGGCGCGTTCATGACCGCCGCGCGCGGCGCAAATCGGCGAGTCGGTTGGGATCACCTCCACTCAAAACGAAAGAACCGCCGGACCAAGCATGCGTTGGAATGGAGCATGTGTGGAACAGGTGCTCCCAGGCGTGCGGAAAACGCGAGCTAACGTTTTGGTGAAGTGTGGAAGGCAGCCCCCAGCTCGCTCCCAGGCTGTACACCCCCGAAAAATGTGAGATTGACAAGATCGCGATTCTGTTGTATCCTACTATGTGAAACACTGTTTCATAGAATAAAACCACAGATCCCCTGCCGGGTTGATGAGACGTGTACTGCGGAACAGTCGGAAGAACGCGTCGCAAATCTCAGCGCACGGTTCCGATCCCGTCCTAGAGAAAGGTAGCAAAAATGGAATCTCGAAACAAGTTTCATCTTCCATACAGCAAATCGGAATTGGAGTTTGAGATTTCGCCGGCAATGCGCGCGACGGTGGTTGAATCGCGGCAAGTACAGCCATTGCTCGATGTGACGCAAGCCATTGTCCACACGCTGCGCCATCCGATCGGCTCACCGCCGCTCCGCGCGATGGCGCGCCCCGGCGCTCGCGTGTGCATCGTCTTCACCGACATTACGCGCGCCAGCCCGGACGATCTTCTGGTGCCGGCTGTGTTGGAAGAGTTGCGGCAAGCCGGAGTCCGCGATTCCGATGTGACCTTGTTGTGCGGTATCGGGATGCACCGCGCGTCGACGCGCGCGGAAAAGATTCTCAAACTCGGCGCGGAGATCGTCGAACGCTATCGCGTAATTGACAACGAACCGCAAAACCCTAAAATGCTGGTCGACCTCGGTACGACGCAAGGCGGCGTGCCCGTCTCGGTGCATCGCGCCGCGGTCGAAACCGATTTGCTGATCGCGACCGGCATCGTCGAGCCGCATCAATACGCCGGATATTCCGGCGGGCGCAAGACCTTAGCCGTCGGCGCGGCGGGCGAGGCGTTGATCGCGCACACGCACGGACCCGCGTTTGTCGATCATCCTGGAACGCGCTTGGGACGCGTGGAAGGAAATCCGTTTCACGATGCGGTGACCGAAGCCGCGCGGCGCGCGAATTTGCGTTTCATCGTCAATGTTGTGTTGGACGATTACAAACGAATCCTGAAAGTCGGCGCGGGCGCGCCGGAGCCGGCATTTGAAGAACTCGTCGCGTTCGCGCGCTCGGTCTACGAAGTTCCAATCCCGCATCAGTACGATGTCGCCATCGGCGGCGTCGGTTTTCCGAAAGACACGAACTTGTATCAGGCGAGCCGCGCCGCGTCGTATCTTTTCTTCGCGCCGGTTCCAGTCGTGCGACCGGGTGGATTCCTCATCATTCCGGCGCGTTGTGAAGAAGGCGCGGGGGAAGGCGTGGGCGAGCAACGTTTTCTCCGCGCGATGCGCGACGCGCCGAACATCCAGTTTATTTTGGACGACGCGCGGCGCAACGGTTATCCACCGGGACAGCAACGTGCGTTCGTCATGGCGAAAGTTTTGGAAGAGGCGCGCGTCGTGATCGTCGGCAGCGAGTGTCCGGAACTCGTGCGCGACTGCAAAATGATTCCCGCCGCGACCATCGAAGACGCGCTCGCGCTGGCGCAACGCGAACTGGGCGGCAATTTGGATGTGCTAATCGTGCCGCACGCGTTGTTGACGCTGCCAGTCATCGCGTAATAAGTGTTATCGGAAATAAACCCAACCCATTATTGGACACCGATTAACACTGATTAACACTGATTTTCAATTCTCTATCTGTGTTCATCTGTGTTTACACTTGCCCTGGCGGATACGCAAGTGCCAGGGTCAGCGTCCAAAATTATTCCCGAAAGTCTAATAACTTTGGAACTCAAACATGGCTGACGCTCGGAATATTTGGCAAGGCATCCAACTCCCCAGCGAAGAACAATATCTCGCGTGTATTCGCTGCGGCTTGTGTCTCTCGGTTTGTCCAACGTATCGCGAGACGCTGCGCGAAACCGATTCGCCGCGCGCGCGATTGATGTTGTTCCGCAAAGTCATTGCGGGCGAATTGGAAATGTCGCACGGTTTCACCGACAAGATGTACCGCTGCCTCGATTGTCTCGCCTGCAACGCGATTTGTCCGGTCGGCATCAAGCCCGGTGACCTCGCGCTCGCGGCGCGGTCCGTGATTCACCAAGCCAAACCGCAGCCGTGGATCAAGCCGCTGATCTTCGGCGGCTTGTTTCCAAACGCAAGTTTGATGGAAACTTGTATGATGCCGATGTTGCTCTATCAGCGTCTCGGCATCCAGCGCGTCGTGAACACGCTCGGGCTGACGCGGCGATTGCCAACGCGACTGCGCGATTATGAACGAATGTTGCCATCGCTTCCCGTGCGTTCCCTACGCCATCGTCTGCCTGAAACAACACCGGCGCGCGGACCACGCAAATACCGCGTCGCTTTTTTTCTCGGCTGTTTCCAAAATATGATTTTCGCGGACGCGAGCGCGGCGACCGTGCGCGTGCTCGCGCGCAACGGTTGCGAAGTGGTCACGCCGAAAAATGTAAAATGCTGCGGGATGCCGCACCTCGGTTACGGCGATGTGGCGACCGCGCGCGCGTTGGCGCGCCACAACATCGACATCCTGGAGAAACTCGACGCCGACGCGATCATCACCGATTGCGCGACGTGCGGTTCCACGTTGAAGGAATACGGCGCGCACCTTCTTGCCGACGACGCGGAATATCGCGACAAGGCGCGCGCGTTCAGCGTCAAGGTGAAAGACGTTGCCGAATTTCTCGGCGCGATTCCGCTGCGCGAACCCGAACATCCGTTGAAGACGCGCGTCACTTATCACGATCCGTGCCATTTGCGGCGCGGGCAGAATGTCTGGCGCGAGCCGCGCCGGTTGCTCCAACTCGCGGGCGCGGAATTGATCGAGTTACGCGAAGCAGATTGGTGCTGCGGCTCGGCGGGCACGCAGGCGATCACGCACTATGCAAGTTCGATGCAAATTCTCGCGCGCAAAACAGAAAACGTTGCCAAGACCAACGCCGCGATCATCACCGCGGGCTGCCCCGGTTGCCAATTGCAACTTGGGCTGGGCGCGCAGCGCGCCGGATTGAAAGTCCAAGTCCAGCATCCGATCCAATTGCTGGATCGCGCGTACAACGACCGCTGACCACCGACGACCGACCGCTGTCATCCTGAGCGGACTCTGAGCGAGCGGAGCGAGTCGAAGAGGGAGTCGAAGGATCAGCGGTCTGCGGTCGGCGGTCAGCGGTCATCTTTCGTTCAAGGAATCTCCATGTTACCTAACACGCTTTGTAAAGAACTGTCAAGCATCGTCGGACGCGAGCACATTCTCACATCACCCGAAGATTTGGTCGCGTATTCGTACGATGGCACGTCGGTCGAGCATCGTCCCGACGCGGTTGTCTCTCCGCTTGATGTCGAGCAAATTAGCCGCGTGATGCAAATTTGTAATCGCGAAGCAATTCCTGTGACGCCGCGCGGAATGGGATCGGGGCTGGCGGGCGCGGCAGTGCCAATGTCCGGCGGAATCAGTTTGTGCCTGACGCGAATGAATCGCGTTCTGAACCTGGATGCTGAAAACATGATGGCGCACGTACAAGCCGGAGTCGTCACTGCCGACCTTCAAGCGCAAGTCGAAGCGCGGGGGTTATTCTATCCGCCCGATCCGTCTTCGATCAAACATTCGACGATTGGCGGCAACGTCGCGTGCAATGCCGGCGGACCGCGCTGCTTAAAGTACGGCGTGACCGGCGATTACGTGATGGGACTGACGGTCGTCTTGGCGGATGGACGCATCTTGCAAACCGGCGGCAAAGCGATCAAGAACGTGACGACGTACGATCTCAAGAATCTTTTCGTCGGCTCCGAAGGAACTCTGGGGATCGTCACCGAAGTTTTGCTCAAATTGATTCCGCTGCCGAAATTCGCGCGCACGGCGATGGCGGTTTACCCGATGCTCGAAGGCGCGTCGGCGACCGTCAACAATGTTTTGCGCGCGGGCGTTCTTCCGGCGACGATGGAATTGATGGACCACACAACCATCGGGACGATTGAGGAATATTTGCGCCTGGGATTGCCGACGGATGCCGCCGCGATCTTGATCATCGAAGTGGATGGCGGCGATGAAGATACCGTGACGAAGGAGATCGAAACGATTGGACGCGTGTGCCGCGAGAGCGGCGCGTCCGAAGTTCGCGTCGCGAAAACAGAGCAAGAGCGCAACGACTTGTGGCGCGGGCGGCGTTCGGTTTCGCCGTCGCTCGCGCGCCGCCGTCCGAACAAATTGGGCGAAGACATCAGCGTGCCGCGCGCGGCGATTCCGGAAGCGATTCGCCGCATCAAAGCCGTCGGCGACAAATATAATTTACCGATTTCCGTCTTCGGTCACGCCGGCGATGGAAATTTGCATCCGAATATTCTGTACGACAAGCGCGACCCGGCGGAAGTCCGCCGGGTCGAACAGGCGAGTCGAGATATTTTCGGTATTGCGGTTGAGTTGGGAGGAACGCTATCGGGCGAGCACGGCGTCGGCGTGCTCAAGTTGCCGTACCTGGGTATGGCTGAATCGCCCATTGAGATCGAATTGATGCAGGCGATCAAGCGCGTCTTGGACCCGAAGGGGATTCTCAATCCCGGCAAGAAATTCCCTTGTTCGTGTTGACAACCCCGGTAGCGCGTGCTACAATCGGCGCGAAAAATCGTAATGGAGAATGTCCCATGCCGCAACCCTCAACCCGGTCCGTCGATCGCGCGCTCGATATTCTTTTGTGTTTCAGTCGAAGCGAACCCACACTGACGCTTACTCAAATTGTCGAACGCGCCGGCATTCACAAAAGTACCGTCCATCGTTTGCTCGCGACGCTCGAACGCAAGGGCTTTCTGCAAAGGATCGAAGAGAGCGGTTCCTATCGTCTGGGGTGGGCGCTCCTCGAATTGGGATTTTCGGTGCTGGAGAACAGCGATCTGCATCGGCAGGCAACGCCGTACATGCAACGCCTGGCGACAGAGTATCGCGAGAACATCGATTTGGCGATTTTGGATGGCACTTCGGTCCTGTATCTCCAAGTGATCGAAAGTTCACAACGCGTGAAAATTTCTTCCGCGCCCGGTCAGCGGCTGCCTGTTTTTTGTACCGCGACCGGCAAAGCGTTTTTGGCTTTTCTGCCTGATCAGCGGGTCAAAGAAATTCTCAAAACAGGCAGGCGCAAGTACACGGAACACACCACGACTGATCTTGCCGAAATCCACAAGCAACTTGATCTGACGCGCGCGCGCGGCTTTGCCGTCTCGGAACAAGAATACGAACTCGGCATCAACGCGGTTGCCGCGCCGATTCTGGATGCGCGCCAACATCCGGTCGCGGCGATGGCAATCGTGGGCCCGACATTTCGAATGACGCTTGAACGAATGTTGGAATTGGGACCCGCTCTGCGCGCGACGACCGATGCGCTTGCGCGTGAAATTGGGCTGACGCTTCGGTAAGGGCGAAGCATTTGCGTAACATCGTCGCTGTCCAGGAATTCATGTCGGCAAATGCTTCGCCCTTACTTTGACAGTCCTGCTGACCAATGCTAGAATGACGACGAGAGACCAATCCGTTGACCTGACGAACACACCTTGGCGAATGCCTCGTCCCTACTTAAAATCCCAGATCGAACTCCAGCCCTAATTCCTTTTGCAACGATTTTAGATCACGCTGCAATCCCGGTGTGATTTCCAAGCCGTGCGCTAGCGCTTTCTCCGCGCGATAATATTCCTTCTCGCCCGCGGTATAAATTCGATCTGCGCCTGGCACTTTTTTCGTGGCGCGCAATTCGCGCAGCAAATCCCCCGTACTCTTTTTGAATTCCTCGAGCGGCAAAAAGTTCTCCACGTTGATCGCGAGAAACGCATGTCCGATGCGAAGTGGTTGCGGTTTGCCCTGCGCGTCGAAATCGGTCAAGCCGCTCAAGAACACGCCGCTCTGCAAACACGAAGAGAGAATCTCGACCATCGTGCCCAAGCCGTACCCTTTGTGACCGCCCATCATTTCGCCGGGACCGCCGAGCGGCAGCAGCGCGGCTTGCTTCGTCACCATATCTTTGAGGATTTGCGCGCTGTCCGTCGGTAACGATCCGTCCTCTTGAATCACCCAGCCCGCAGGCGTCGGCTTGTTCGCGCGCTGCGCCACTTCGACTTTGCCGCGCGCGGCGATGGAAGTCGCCGCGTCGTACAGAAATGGAAATGGCTCATCGGTCGGCGCGCCAAACGCGATCGGATTGGTGCCGAGTAGCGGATACGCGCCGAACGTCGGCGTGACCGCAGGACGCGCGTTCGTCACGCTCATTCCGATCAGTCCCTGGTCGGTTGCCATTTTGGCGTAATAACCCGCCGCGCCGTAGTGACTCGAATTTCGCACGGCGATCATTCCCATTCCGAATTGGCGCGCTTTATCAATCGCGAGGTTCATCATCCGAAAGCCGACGACTTGACCCATCCCGTTTCCGCCATCGGCAACCGCGGTTGTCGGTGACTCTTTGACGATTTGCAGATCTGTCGTCGCGCGCTGATGCCCGACCTTGATCCGATGATGATACAACTTGAGATGCGCGATACCGTGCGATTGAATGCCCCACAAATCGGCGGCGATCAGAATGTCGGTGGCGATGCGCGCGTCGTCGCGCGGCACGCCCATTCGTACGAGAATCTCCGTCGTGAATTCGCGTATCCGCGCGACGGGCACCAAGACGTTTTGCTCAACCACTTTTCACTTCTCCCGCCGATTGAGTTGTCTGCTCTGCTTCATCTTGAACAAAAATGATCGCCGAAAATGGACAGTTCGCTTCGCACTTTCCACATTCGATACATTTAATTGGATCAATGATGGATTGCGTTTCGCCTTCGGCGATCGCATCACTCTCGCACCCCGTGATACACGCGCCACATTGATTACATTCGCTCGTCACTACGTATGGCATTCTCCAATTTCCTTTCGCGCTTATGCCGCCGATTAGAAATCGGCGTCTCACCAGGTTAAAATCGGCTCAAGCCGATTGGCAACAGCCCGATTCATCGGGCTTAACCTGATCAGACGGACGATTGATCGTCCGCTAACCCAGGTACGTCCGCTGCGGATCGATCTGCTCGCGAATCAGCCGCAGTTGTTCCGCCGTGGGCGGTTCGGTGAAGGGCACACGCTCGGGGACGATTGGCGCAAAACCCATATTCGCCAGCACGTCTTCGCGCGTCGTGCTCGGATGAATCGAGAGCAAAGTCATCTGCTTGGTCGTCGGATCGAATCCAAAGATCGCCTTGTCGGTGATCACGCGGCTCGGTCCGCCGAGCAAACCCGCGCGCATTCGACTATCGCCGCCGCCCACGTAGCCGGGGCTTGTGATGAATGAAACGGCTTGCTTGAGTTTGCGCGCTTCGTGACGCATAATCAAAATCGTCTTGCGCGCGGAGGACGCGATATCGTTCGCGCCGCCGCTGCCGATCATGTGCCGAAACTTGCCGCGCGGATCGCCGATCAGCGTCGTGTTGATGTTGCCGTACTGATCCGCTTCGAGTCCGCCGAGAAAACCCACGTCCACGCGTCCTTTGTGAAGGACCGCGCCCAGGATGTCTACGAAACTGCTCAACACTTTGGCGCGGTGCCACACGCGCGGATCCGCCAAGCCCACACCCGTCGAAATCGGTTCTGGGTCAATCACGCCCAACTCGAACAGGATCGTCATATTCGGCGCGTGCGTCAACTTCGCCAAAAACGTCGCGACGATGGGCAAGCCCAATCCCACCGCGACGACTTGACCATCGCTCAGTTCGCGCGCGCCCGCTACCGCCATCAATTCGGAAGATGTGTATTCAAGATTCATTGCTTTTCCTCATCAATATCCCGCCGCCGATTGGAAATCGGCGGCTCAACAAGGTGAAAACTCGATCAATCGAGTTGATCGCAATCGGTTTCCAACCGATTTCCACCTTGCTGAGACCCCGAATTCATTCGGGGGCTATCAATAACCCAGGATCGGATCCGCGCGCAGCGCGCTCAAGCGTTTCGTTCCGCCCACGCGTTCCAGATATTCCCAGTGATCTTTGACGCCGTAGACGTAACGATCCAGATACGCGCGAAAACTTTCCCGCGTGTTTTGCGCTTCCACGTACGCTTCGATCTGTTCGGCATCGTAATCGTACGCGCGATAGACTGAAGTCGGGTGCGCGGCGAAGGGGAGATGGACGACGTGCGAAACGAGGAGCCCAGGAATGACCGTGCGTTCTGGCTCGCGGCGAATCACTTCGGTTGACACGATCTCCTCCGCGATCACGATCGCGCGTTTGCTCGCCCTGACCTGTTCCGTGTTGTCCCAGCGCGGTCCGAGAATCCAGGCATTGCCCTCTTCGTCGGCAACTTGGACCTGGACAACGGAGACATTGGGTAGCAGCGGTTTGAGCGCGAGCCATTGATCGCCTGTGAAGGGATCGGTGATCGTCGCGATCTGTGACGCGTCTTGTTCCTGCAAGCGTTTCATTAGATCGGACGCGGCGAGCGAACGAATCGGGATGAACGGCAAGCCCAACGATCCCGCGAGATAACGAAACGCAATCGAAAGACTGCTGTACTCTTCCGCGATCAGCGTGCCGTCTTCGATGCCGCGATTCACCCACGCGAGTCGCCCGAAACGATCGAGCGAGCCGCCGCCATAGATCATGCGCTCGACCGCGCCCGCGCCGACGAGCAAGTCCACGTCCATCGCGCCGACGCATTGCGAGATCGTCAGGCGTTTGATTTCCTGGCGAATCACCTCGCGCGCAAAAGCCATGTTGCAGCGCGTGATCGCAAAGCCGGAGAGCGAAACGTGCGAACCCGATGGAATAGACGCGACCGCGTCGGCGAGTGTGACTAGTTTGTTCACGCACGCCTCCTATTTCAACACGGGTCGTTGCTCGAACAGAACCAACAACAGATTGCACGCGCCGTCTTCGATCTTGATCTCGGCAAGTTCGACCGGGCGATCTAGTTTTTCCTCGATCGCGAACGCGACGAGATTGGCAGGCACGCAAGTGAATGGCGGGATTTCCAATTTGCCCAGCCGATCCTCGACGGCGCGGTGCATGCAGCCCTCGACGCGCACGCGCAGCAATCGCCCATCTTCCGTCGCCGTGACGCGGCTGACGATGCCTTCGCTTTGCAGGGCTTGCTCAATCGCTTGAACGAATTGTCCGATCGCGTTCGATTTGAGCAGCGGCAGTACTTTCGATTTGAAATGCTCGCGCCCGACCGACACCGTTCGAAAGCGCGCGCCGAGACCGCGTTCATCCCAAAATGATTTCTGGAGATCGAACATTAAATCGTTGGCGTATTCTTGGGAAATTGCTTTGTCGCTCATGCTTGTGCCTCTTCCGGTTTCTTATAGTAGGGTTCGCCAAATTTTTCGTTAAAGACCAGTTCATGGATCGGCAAACGCGGGCGCGGTCGGTGCGATCGGGTCGGGTGACCGACGGAAATAATGCTGACGGCTTTGTATCCTTCGGGGATGTTGAAGAGTTCCTTGACGCGTTCCTCATCGCGGATGTCAATGCACGGCGCGATCACCCAACATGCGCCCAAGCCCAAGCCCGCGACCATCAACAGCATATTCTCGATTGCGGCGGATGTGTCGAAGGGCATATCCCACACATGCTTTTTCCCGCAGACGACGATATTGACCGGCGCTTCGGCGAGGAATGCCGAAACCTGACCCGAAGTCAGTTTTTCGAACGCGGCTTTTTTCTTCGCTTCGTCTTTCAAGTTGGCGAAACGTTCCTGCATCTTTTGCGTGACGAATTCGGAAGTAAAGCGTCTGCCGCTGCCGCCGCCCGCGATCGCGCCAAGTTTTTTGCGCGCCTCCGCGTCCTTGACGATGATAAAGCGCCACGGCTGCGCGTCTTCGCCGGAAGGCGCTTGGCGTCCCGCCTCCAAGATTTTTGCGAGGTCTTCTTCCGAAACCGGTTCCGGCGTGTAATCCCGAATGCTGCGGCGATCCAGGATCAATTTCATCGCCGCGTCGGGTAGCGTAAATGTGTCTGTCATTATTTAATCCTCCGTAGAAAATGTAGGACAAATTTACAATGGTTCGGCTTCGCTCACTACACGATTTGTCCTACGATCGTATTTCAATTTGATCTCCAACATATTCCATGTCGAACCACCACTTGTCTTCAGGATGAGCATTCCCAGGTTTGAGCGCGCCGGCGGCGCGAATCGCGATGGGATGCGTCAAACGCGAACGCATCACCAGCGCGCGGATCAGATTGTGCGGCAACGCGGTCGGATTGCTCCAGGGACAACTCTTGACGCACCGATTACACATCGTCCCGCGCTTGTTCGTAAAATTGAAACTCGCGCAACGCTGCGTGTTCAGTTTCCAAGTTTCGTAGCCGTTGTACATCACCTTGTCGCCCGTCGAAATCGCGTGGCTGGAACAATTCTCCGCGCAGATTTTGCACGCGCCGCAAAAATTTTGCAGACCAAAATCAATCGGCTTGTCTGAAACGATCGGCATATCGGTCAAGACGGCGGCGGCTTTGAAAGCAAGACCCAGAAATGGATTCAAGATGATTCCCGCGCGGCTCACTTCGCCGATGCCTGCGGCGATTAGCAGCGGCGGCAACAACACAACGTACTTGTTGACGAACGATGGACCGTACTGCGGCGCGGCGTCCCAACCCAAGCGTCGAATATAATCGGCGATTGTCTCGGCGACCAAGCCCAGGTGCGCGTACGCTTGAAAACTGAGCGGATCGCCGATCCAATCGAAACCTCGGGACGCGCGCATCGCGTTCCACTCTTTTCGCATTACGATGATAATTGCATTTTCGTACCGACACTCAATCGGATTGCCTTGTTTGTCGTGGCTGTAGTACGCCGAGCGTGGCACTTTACACGCGCCCATCACGTCGGCTTTCATAAAGTACCCGACCGATTTGATGTGCCGCGTCAGCACGGCTGGGTCTTGCGGGATCGGCGCGATTTTTTCAGCGGTCGCGTTGGATTGGATGAGCGCGATGTGATCGATGACATCTTTTTGCGCGGCGGAGAGTGGATACTTGCCGGGCAAACTCTGTTGCACGCCCTTTTGAACGGCTGCGCCGTACTCCCCGCGCGCCGCGAGACCATACGCCGTGTCGCGCAGATCAACGCGCTGAACCGCGTCGGTGATGACGCTGGTTGGTTTGTCCACGCACTTGAGTTGTTCAAGTGGCAAGCGACTCAATTGTTCGTTTGTGTAAAGTACGTTGTTACTTTGTCGAGATTCCATCATCGTTTGTGCTGGTGCAGGAGGGACACTCCTGCACCAACAATTTCTTTAGAAGATCTATCGCCTGTCGAACGCCGGTGCCGGATAAGCCAATGGTTTGGTGGCTTGATCTTTGGGCCACACCATTTCGAGTTTGCCGTTCTGCCATTGAATCAGCGGATCCAAAACCTTGGCGGTGCCGTCTGGGTTGAAGGTCACAGGACCAATCACTGTCGTCATATTGGTCGCGGCAATCGCATCGCGGATTTTGTCGCGATCCAAGGTGCCGGCTTTTTCAATCGCGGCGGCGAGGATCTGCACGCAGGCATACGAAGGTCCCGTCAACAAATCGGCGGGGCGTTTGAATTCCGCTTGGTACGCCGCGTTGAGTTTGTCAACGCCCGGGAATTTCATTCCATTGTGCCAGCCCGGGAAGATCGTGACATAGTCGCCATTCTTGCCCAGGTTCGTGCTCCACGTGACATTTTCCGGCGCGCGGATGATCAAACTGAATTTGGGCGTCCAACCCAGTTCGACCATCTGCTTGACCAACGCTTCGCCGCTGGGCTGGTTGGGCAGCGCGAGCAACGTTTCTGCGCCCGCGGCTTTGGCTTTGTTGATCAGATCCACAAAGTTCGTGGTGCCGACCGCGTACTCCTCGGCAACCACGACCGTATACCCGTTCTTGACGGCGTTCTCTTTCCACAGCGCGCCTTGTTCCGCGCCCCAGTCCGATTTTTCCTGGAAGATGGCAACCTTGAGTGGGCGTTGTGATTGATCCAGAATCAAGGCGTTGAGGATCGTGAACGTGTCGGGACCCTGTTGGACGGATTTGGGGAACGGGGAGAACAAGTACTTGTAGCCCTTTTGGTGAATCGCGTTGAGCGCGAAAGCGATTCCCAGGTACGGGACTTTGTTCTTTTCCGCGATGGCGGTCGTCGCGACATGCATATCGCTCGCCGCGCCACCCAGGTACGCCACCACTTTATTATCAGCGAAGAGCGTCTCCATCTTGCTCACCGCCTTGGTGGGATCTGATTCGTCGTCGTAAACCGTGAGCCGCAGAGGAATCTTCTTGTCGTATTCTTTAACATAGATTCCGCCGGCATCGTTGATGTCTTTCACGGCGTAGGCATACCCAGGTCGAACTTGCTGACCGAGTGATCCAAATTTTCCCGTAAGCGGAATCGACGCGCCGATTTCAATGTACGCCGGTGCTGGCGGCGCGGCGGCTTTGGTCGGCTCAGGCGGCTTGGTGGTGGCAGGTGCCGCCGTCGTTGGCGCGGCTGTCGTAGGTGCAACCGCGGCTTTGGTCGGCTCCGGTGCCTTCGTCGGCGGAACAGGTGTCGCCGTTGGCGCGGGCGCGCACGCGACGATGATCGTCACAAGCACCACCAGGCCGATCACGCGCACTGCCCAATTCAGATAACGTTCGTTCATCGTTCTTTCCTCCTCTTCATTAAGGATGGTTGACTTTACGATTTCCTCTTTCAACTTGATTCTGGATTTTCGATTTCCCTCCTTTCGCGTTTGAGTGGACTTACTGCTGGCGGGCAAGTGCCTTGCTGATCTTTCCCCAGACTCCCATAAACCCGCCGGGCAAAAATAGAACGACGAGAATGAACAGCGTGCCGAAAACGATCAAGTGCATTTCTGCCAGATTGAGCGCAAGGAGTTCGCGCAGAATGACGAAGAAGACCGCGCCGATGATGGGACCGACAATCGTGCCCATGCCGCCGATGTACACCATCATCAACGCATCGAACGTCCATTCGGGACCGAAAGTCAGTTGCGGATAGTAGCCGACATGATAGAACGCGAACGCGCCGCCGGTCAAGCCGCCGAAGAACGCGCTGAGCGCGAGCGCGACAAGTTTGTGTTTCAGCGCGCTGACGCCCAACGATTCCGCCGCGTCTTCTTCCTCGCGCACTGCCATAATGCCCAAGCCCAGCCGCGAATTGATCAACGCGTAACCGGCGCCAATCGTGAACAGCGCGATGGCGAGGAAGAGATAGTAGCGCGGCGCGAGTTGATAGACCGCCAAGTCTTGCGCCGGGAGCGACGAGATCATCGGCAGCATATTCCCGACGGTGATGTAGAGAATCTGCGATAGCGCGAGTGTCCCAATCGCGAAATAGACGCCGCGCAAGCGAAACGCCGGAACGCCGATCAATAACGCCAACGCGACGGCGACCAAACCGCCCGCCAGCAAACTTGGAAAGAGATTCCAGCCGGAGAGCCACAACATGCGCGTTGTCAACGCGCCCGCGCCAAAGAACGCGGCATGTCCCAAATTCGTCTGCCCGCTAAAGCCGCCTAGAATGTTCCAACTCGACGCGAGCGAAACGAACAGCAGAACGTAGACCGCGAGATTGATCGTGCTGTCGGATTTGATCACCTGCGGAAGGGCGACCAGGATCGCGATGAGAAGCAGAATGAAGATGATTTGGATCCTTCGACTTTGCTCAGGACTAGTTCTACTCATTGGTTACCCCTCTTTTACGCCGAACAACCCTTGCGGTCTGAAAACCAACACGAGGAGGAACAAAACCAAGCCGACGACTTCGCGATAGGTGAGACTCAGGAAAAAGCCGGTCGCCGACTCGGTCACTCCCAGGATGATCCCGCCAACAAAAGTTCCCGTGATACTTCCCAAGCCGCCCAGCACCATCACGACGAGACTTTTGAGCGTCCAACTCATCCCCATCGCCGGTTCGATGGAATAGCCGACGGCGACTAGCGCGCCGGCGACACCTGCCAACGCCGCGCCCATCACGAACGACAAGAGATAGACGCGCTGAATATCAATTCCCATCAACGTCGCGGCTTCCCAGTTTTCGACGGTCGCGCGCAACGCCTTGCCGGTGTACGTCCTTCGCAAGAAAAGTTGCAACGCGACGATCAGGACAAACGCGATGACCAAACTCGCGACGCGCACCAGCGGAAAGCGCACACCGGCGAAAGAGAACACCGCGCCTGAGTACGCCGTCGTGATACTGCGCGTGTCGGCAGTCCAAAACTGGAGCGCGAGATTTTGCAGGATCAAGGAGAGTCCAAACCCAACGAGGAGCGTGTTCTGGATCTTGTCCCCCTCCGCCAATTTGACCATCCGTCCAAAAAGCAGTTTGTAAAAGACGACGCCGGCGACCAGCAGAAAGATGATCGCCGCCGGGAGCGAGATGAAGGGATCGACTTTCCACAGCGCAAAGAGCCAGAAACTGGCATAGCCGCCCAACATCAACAACTCGCCGTGCGACACGTTGAGAAACTTGGTCACCCCGAAGACGAGCGACAAGCCAACTGCCGCCAAACCGTACAGGGCACCGATCAAAATTCCGTACACCAGGTTTTGCGCGAGTGCTTCAAGCATTGCAATCCCCCAAGTACGCGCTGCGGATCGACTCGAACGACAAGAGATCGTCGCCGGTACCTTGTCCGACGATGCGCCCGTTCTCGATCACATACGCGCGGTTGGTCAGTTCCAACGCCGCGCGAACATTTTGCTCGACGAGCAGAACGGTCACACCTTGTTTGTTGATCTCTGTGATCATCTCAAACATCTGCTCCACCAAGATCGGCGCGAGACCGAACGACGGTTCGTCGAGCAAGAGCACTTTCGGTTTCGCCATCAACGCTCTGCCGATGGCGAGCATTTGTCGTTCGCCGCCGCTCAACGTTCCGGCGCGCTGCGTTTTGCGTTCTTCAAGGCGCGGAAAGATATGGTACACCCACTTGATCGTCTCGTCTCTGACTTTGCGCGCTCGACCGACGAATGCGCCCAGTTCCAGGTTTTCGAGGACGCTCATCGCCGTAAAGACTTTGCCGCCCTCCAACACTTGCGAAATGCCCAACTCGACGATCTTGTGCGCGTCTTCTTTTCCCAGATCGCGATTATCCAGTCGCACATTCCCGGCGCGTGGTTTGAGCAAACCGCTGATCACGCGCAACGTCGTCGTCTTGCCCGCGCCATTGGGACCGACCAGCGCGACCAGTTCGCCCTCGTTCACTTCGAACGAAATGCCCCAAAGCGCCTGCAAATCGCCGTAGAACGCGTTGATGTTTTCGATTTTAAGCATGCGCCCTCCCCAGATACACGTCGATCACTTGGGGATTGCAGATGATCTCGTCCGGAGTCCCTTCGGCGATTTTTTCTCCCATGTTCAAAACGACGATGCGATCAGACAACGCGCAAATCGCTTTGACGATGTGCTCCACCATCAGAATTGTGATCTTGGATTGTCTGATCTGCTGGATCAACGCGCACGCGTCGTCGGCTTCTTTGGGATTCAAGCCCGCCATCAATTCGTCCAACAGCAACAGTTGCGGCTTCGCCGCGAGCGCGCGCGCCAACTCCAAGCGTTTGCGCTGCATCAGCGTCAAGTCTTTCGCCAACATGCGCGCCTTGTCCGCGAGTCCGACCCGCGTAAGCGCCTCGCGCGATTCTTCCGCCGCCGCCTTGAGACTCTTCGCCGAATCGCGCCCGTACACCTTGCCCACCATCACATTTTCGAGCGCGGTCAAACCCAGGAACGGCTTGACGATCTGAAACGTTCGCGCGATTCCCTTCGGACACATCTGACTGCGCGGGCGACCGATGATGTTCTCACCTTTGAACGTTACGGCGCCTGCAGTCGGTTTCAGAAATCCGGTGAGCAGGTTCAACGTCGTGGTTTTGCCGGAGCCATTGGGACCGATCAGTCCAATAATCTGACCCTCCGCGACGTCGAACGTCACGTTATTGACTGCTTTCAAACCACCAAAGGACTTGCATAGTCCTTCGACTTGCAAAAAAGGCATTTCTTCCCTCCGCGTTGAGAAATTGCCGCTGTGGAGCGGGCTGCTAGCCCGCTGCGGGCAGGCTGCCCGCTCAACCACCTGAGACCGGCGGAAAAAAGCACAACCGACAATCGGGCGGCACTGTGTCGTCCATTTCACGTTGAACGCCATTAATGACGATCAGTCCGACTTGATCCGGATCCAGACCCAGTCGACGCGCGATTTCTTGAACCGTCAGCGCGCGTTCCAAGATCAGCGATTGACGGCGCGGCAGATTCGGCGCCAGTTGCCCAAACAATTCGATCTCGATCACGCTTCACCTGTGGCGCGGGCGGCTCGCCCGCTGCGGGCAGGCTGCCCGCGCAACCTACAACGTATCGAACACCGCGTCCAAGTCCGCATCCGGCACGTCGAAGACCACGTTGTGCGGCGCGAGCGGTTCTTCGCGCATATATTCCGGAATCCGATGATCCGCCGCCGTGATTCCCGCGCGCCGATTGAATTCGATTTCTGCGCGCAACACGTCGCGATAGGATCGATCCAAATCTTGCGTCGTGCAATTCCAACCGTACAACCCATTGATCAGATCCGCCATCAATGTCGGGTCAGCCAGCACGGGCGGACGCGCGAACAAACACAAGCCGGTGCTGTCGAGCATCGCCGCGATGATCTGCAATTTCAACGAAAGTTCTTTTTGCCCTTGCACCGCGAGCGGATTCACTTGATTGCGCGCGCCAAACGCGTTGCCCGCCGTGTGATCCGCGCCTTGCGGCGACGTCGCGTACGTGACACCGTTGCCCTTGAGCGAGCGCGGATCGTACCCCGGCATCGCTTGACCCAGCACTGCTGGCACGCGGCGAATTCCCAAAACGCGTCCGGTCGTCACCGCGCCATTGCCGATCACACGTCCGAGCGGCGTGCCTTCGCCAACTTGCTTCAGCAACCCGACGATGCTTTCAATGTCGCCGAACCTTGCCCTGAGCATAGTCGAAGGGTTGGCAAGCCCGGCTTCAATCGCGACGCCGAGCGCAGCGCCGGTTTCAATCGTGTCCAGTCCGAAATCGTTGCACATATAGTTGAGCCGCGCCACGTCGTCCAAGTTGCCCAGACCCAGGTTCGAGCCGACGAGCGCGATCGTTTCAAATTGTAGCGTGCCGACAATCGGCTTGCCGGATTCGTCCACGTACGAATTGCGGCAAGCGATTACGCAACCCGGCATACAATGCGTGCCGACTTTGCCTTCGCGTTTCAAAATCACTTCGCGCATAAACTCACCGCGCAGGTTTGCCGATAGTTCAAAATTGCCGGTGCTGAAATTGCGCGTCGGCAGCGAACCGATTTCGTTCACCGTCGCGACGATTGACGCCGTGCCGTACAGATGTTGCGATCCTTTTTGTCCGGTCTTTGGATCGTTGATCAGTTCTTGCGCGAAACGTTTGGCGGCGGTTCGGAAAAGTTCGGCGTTCGCGACAGGAATGGCGCCGGTCGCTTTGTCGACGACGATGGTTTTCAATCCTTTACTGCCCATCACCGCGCCCAGACCGCCGCGCGCCGCGTGATTGCTGCGCTGATCGCGTTCGCCGGTCGACGCGATGCTCGCGCCCGTCATCAAGTACTCGCCCGCCTGCCCAATCGAAATGATCGAACAGTCCGCGCCGAATTTTTCTTGCAGCCGATCCGCGGTTGCGTAGGTGCCCAAGCCGAGCCACTCGTTCGCCGGCAATAGTTCGGCGGAATCGTCTTTCACGCGCAGAATGTACCATTCGCCTTGGCGCGCGCGCCCTTCGACGACGATCGCTTTGATGCCAAGTTTCGGCAAAGTATCGCCCGCGGTACCGCCCGCGTTCGCTTCCTTCGCGCCGCCGGTCAGCGGACTCTTCGCGCCAACCGACAATCGTCCGGCGGTCGTCACGTTCGCGCCAGCGAGCAAACCCGGCGCAAAGATCAATTTGTTGTGCGGACCCAACGCATCGCACGTCGGCGGCACTTCTTCCAAAAGCAATTTGGCGATGAGCGCGCGCCCGCCCAGTCGTTCGTACACCGGCGGCGTCGGATCGAATTGTGTTTTGAGTTGCGTCATATCAACGCGGAGTAATTTCATTCTTCCTCCGAAAAGAGAAAACGCGGAGAACCCACGACGATGTTTCCATCGCGCGGCTCCGCGTTCCGTTTTTTATTCAGAATGTTTGACGACATTGTCACGTAAAGCACTTGCGTTGTCCTTGATTCTGATTCAGCAAGCATCTTGAGCGGAGCCGCGACCCTGAGCGGAACGAAGTGGAGTCGAAGGGTTGCGGCGGAGTCGAAGGAGGCGTCAAGAGCAAGACGTCTTCCAATCCGGCGCATCCTTCGACTACATTCCGCTTCGCTTCATTCCGCTCAGGATGCTGGCTTGATTCTTACGGCGGATACGCCACGGTGTAGATATGCTTGCCGCCGTTGAGCGGACCTTTGAGCAGCGCTTCGATTTCTTTGGGATCGCGCTGCGTCACTTTGTCCACTGGCGGAAGTTGTCCGGCGGGGAAACGCGTCATGATGTCGTTGATCAACTTGCACATATAATCGAACAACGCGTCCAACCCAGGTTTGGCTTTCTCTACATTCGCCAACGTCGGTCGCCCGATCACGCCTTCGGGATAAACCAGCACTTCGGTTCCGCCCAGTCCGACATGTTCATGCCCTTTGATCGGAAGATGGTACACTTCGCCGCCCTTGTCTACGTGCCCCGGCGGAAGAAATCCTTCCGGCTTGGTGTCCACCGCGAGTTTCATGTCCATAAACTCGGGAAAGAGCGCGAGCGAGTACGATGCCTCGACTTCGCACGCGTGTTGGAACGGCGTCTCAAAGGGACCGCCATGCGCTTTGTCTTTGAGATAATCGTGAATTACGGTGGGCCAATGGAGCGAAATCAAAATGCACGGCACTTGATATTTCTTAGCCCACTGATGCAACGCCAGCGGAATGACTTCTTCTTGTCCGTGACCGTTCAGCAGGATTTGTTTGCGAAAGCCGGTGTTCCAAAACCCTGCGATGACCGCGCGCAAGTTTGCCAGAAACGCGTCTTCAGGCACGACGACGGTGCCGGGCATTCCCAAGTGATTGTACGGATGCGAGCCGTACCACACCGGCTCGGCAACCGTGCAGCCCATCTTGAGCGCGACCTGCTCCGCCATTCGCGTTACCAAAAACGTATCTTCGCCGAGCGGCTGCGCCGCGCCATGACATTCGGTACTGCCGACCGGAATGATGATTAAATCATTCTGCTTGAGCCGCGCGTTGATCTCGGTCATGTTCATCGTTTGGTAATACACGCCGCTCGGTCGTTCCATATGCCCGCCTTCCGGCGGCAACTGCCATTTGCTCATTCGCCTCTCCCTCAAAGGATAGGACACAGATAAACACTGATGTACACTGATAAGAAAATCTGTGTTAATCTGTGTCAATCAGTGTCCCATAATCCTTGCTAGGCAACCGGAATCCGCATATCCGCCGCGCGCTTGCCCGATTGTTTGGCTTCGGGATAGTATTTGGTCAACATCTCGACCACGATGGCGGCTTGGTCTGCCATGCGCTTGCCTTCGGCGGCGGAAGTCATTTCGCCGTGTCCGCCGATCACCGAGTTGCCGGTCTTGCAATGCACTGGCGCGGCGACGCGCACGATTTCCGGCGCTTCGTACACGCGGATGAATCCACCCGAGCCCGGAGGATTGTCGGTATGCACATCAATCGGTACCTTGACCGCTGCGCGCAACGCCGCGATCATCGGGATTTGCAGATCGCGCACCGGATTGATCGTGTCCGCGCCCAGATTCTCCAGCACTTTGAACGACGCCGGATTGCAGTGTCCCAGATGCGCGGAACACTTGAAATGAATCTCTTTCGGCAGCGCGCCATCTTTTCGCATTTCGTTGATGACCCACAACATTCCTTCGTCGTAGATCAAGAAACCGCGAATGCCGATGTCATA
>DYJA01000022.1 GCA_020723345.1 Candidatus Aquidulcis sp.
CGCTACCTAGTTGCGCGAGCCGCTCGCGCTACTTGTTGCGCGAGCCGCTGGCTCGCGGTGCGACGAGCGAGCCGCTCGCGCTACTTTGAATAATTCATGACGATCAACTCGGTCAACTTGCCGCGTTGCGCGCCGCGACAATTGATCGCGCGATTCGCCTGCACTTCGCTGACGACGAACGGCGACGACGCGTAGAGCGCGCGAATTGATTTCGCGTTTGAATTTGACAGCATCACGCTAACCTTCCGCCGGGTCAGTTCGACGCACACATCGCGCAATTTTTCCTGATCCTTGGGTGAAAATCCGTTCGCGTGATACGCCGTAAAGTTGGATGTCGGCGAGAGCGGCGCGTAGGGCGGATCAAAGTACACCAAGTCGCCGGCGTGCGCGCGCGTTTGCGCGACGTCGAACAGCGCGCAGACAATTTCGACTTGGCGCAACGCGTGGGAAACCGCGTGCAGATTTTCTTCGTCGCAATACTGCGGCGATTTGTAACTGCCGAACGGCACGTTGAACTCGCCGCGCCGATTCACGCGGTACAAACCATTGTAACCGGTCTTGTTCAGATAAATCATGCGCGCCGCGCGCATCGACAAATCCAGATCGGCTGGGTTTTGCGCGCGCAATTGGTAATAAAAATCTTTGGCGTGCGGAAACTGGACGAGGTGACGAATGACCTGAGCGACGCAATCGCGAATCGCGGTGTAGGTGTCGATCAATTCCGCGTTCACATCGGAAAGGATCGCCTTGCGAATTTTGCCTGCGCGGAACAAGGCAAAGAACAACGCGCCGCCGCCGATAAATGGCTCGTGATAATCGCCGAAATCAACCGGCAAGCGTCGCGTTAGTTCGTTTACAAGTTGAGTTTTGCCGCCCGCCCATTTCAAAAAGGGGCGCGGGACAGCGCTATCGCCCATGGGCAAATCTCGATCTCAGATTAGGCGGACACCCGCCCCAACACAAACCGATATTCCTCCAACGCTTCCGCCAAACGATCCGCGCGCGTGTACGCATCGCCCAAAATCCGATGCGCTTCGACCGGCACGTCGCGGCGTTTCGCCAACACTTCCAAATCCTCGATGACCTGACGAACGAGGCGCGGCGCTTTTTGCACGACGTAGTCGTACTCCGTCAATGCTTCTTTCATTTGACCCGCGTCGCGGTACGTGCGCGCCAAAATGAGATGCGAATCGCCGCGCGTCGGAACTTTTCTGCGTTTGGGCGCGGCAGGCGCGGCGAGCGGCGCGGGTTCGGCGGGTCGCGCGGGTTGGCTGAGCCACGGCGGCAATTCCTCGGCGCGTAGCGCGGGTTCGGGCTGCGCCGCGATTGGTTCTTCAACCGGCGCGGGCGCAGTCGGCTGCACGGGTTGGCTGAACCAGGGTGGTAATTCTTGTTCGCTCAGTGTACTTTCCGGTTGCGGCGCCGGTTCTTCAAACGGCGCGGCGGGAGCCGGTTGCGCGGGCTGGCGGAACCAGGGCGGCAATTCTTGATCGCTCAGTGGAGTTTCTGCAAGTGGCGGCGCTGGTTTTTCGGTGTGGCTCAAGACCGCGACCCAGGGTGGAATCTCCGGAGCTTCTTCAGATTTTGTTTCCTCTGTCGGTGCGAACGGCGCTTCTGTCGCTTCAGCCGATTTGGCTTCCTCAATCCAAGACGGCGCGGCGGGCGCGATCTCCTCCGCGCGCGGCTCAGCGCGCAACCACGGCGGCAACTCACCCGTCGTCTCTTCCGCCTTTTCGGACGGCGCTTCGGTCGTCACCTCCGCCGCGGGTTCCGGCGACTGCCGCAGTTGCGCGAGCCACGGCGGCACTTGTCCGGCTGGCTCGGCGGATGGCTCCGGTTCCGCCGACTGCCGCAACTGCGCGAGCCACGACGGCACTCCGGCGGACTCGGTGGATGGTTCGGGTTGCGGCTCTTCCGCTTGTTTCGGCAGCACGATAGTCTCCGCCGGAGTTTCAGCGACCGGTTCGACCGGTTGCGGCGGCGCGATAATCTCCGTTGGAGTTTCGGCGACGGGTTCGACCGGTTCTTCGACGGCTCCGGGCGCAGGCATTCGCAACCAAGGCGGCAAATTCGCGTCGGTCATCGGCGGCTTGAACGCGGGCGTACCGAACAACGCCGATTCGCGCGCGGCTTCAAAAGACAATTCGACCGGCGCTTCGGTCAGGCGCGCGGCTTCGGTCGGTTCCTCGGAGGGGCTAACTTCAATCGGCGCGCCTTCGACATAGCGCGGCACCCGCGCGGACGTGAGCGGCAACGGCGAGCGCGCGCCAAACAATCGCTGCGCGGTTTGATTCGTCGGATCGAGCGCTTGCGCGCGCTGGAGATATTGATCGCTCTCGGACAAACCGGTCTCTTTCCAAACCGTGCCCAGGATCAAGTTCGCTTTGAGGCAGTACGGCAGCCGGTCGAGCAGCGTCTGCGCGATTTCCGCGGCTTGGCGCATTTGTCCGACGCGCCACAAAGTTTCCGCGAGCGCGACGTGCGCGTCAAATCGACCGCCGTCTGTCGCGACAATCGCGTTCAATTCCTGGATCGCTTGGGTGTACAATCCTTCGGTGATATACAAACGCGCCAACGCGCCCGGCGTCAATTCCAGCCGCGCGCGCGGTCGCCCGTCCATTTCGTGATAGAGGCGGTGCAGTTCTTTGTGCAGTTCCGTATTGCTGGGCGCGACTTCGTACGCGCGCTCCATGTGCCACGCCGCCTCCGCGACGAGATGCTCTTGTTCCAGAATGACCGCGAGACCGGCGTAGGCAACCACACTCTCCGGATCCGCGCTGAGGACGCGGCGAAAGACTTCTTTGGCGTCGTCAAGTTGACCTTTCTCCAACAACGCCTGACCCAACTGGCGATACGCGTCCACGCACTTGGGGTAGTAGCGGAGAATGTGCATACAGATCGCGACGGCTTCGGCGTTGCGATCGTTGTGAATCAGTTCGCGTACTTCGTCGGCATAACTCGCGAGCGTAACCTGCTCGTCCACGATTTCCTCCAGTCGTATTATGCCCCAAAGCACCACAAATGTCAATCAAGTAGGATAAATTTCCCAGAGTTCCCTTGATTCCCTGTCGGGTCAGAGAAATCAAGGAACTGATCGAAATGTTCACACGAGACGATGCGCGCCTTTCAACTGATCGACGTAATCGCCGATGTCGTCCGCGTCGTAGTCATCGCGCGGCGACGCGCCGAGCGGATCCGGCGTGTCCGGATCGCCGAGCAATGCGCGAAACGTCGCCGCGACGCCGTGCGCGAGCGCGGGCAAGTTGTAGCCGCCCTCCAGCGTGTAGACGATGCGCCCGTCACAAAATTCGCGCGCCAGCGCGACGAGCGTTCGCGCGAGCGCGCCATATCCGGCAATCGATAAATTTTCCATCGCGAGCGGATCGCTCCAGTGCGCGTCGTACCCCGCCGAAACGAGGACGAGTTGCGGGCGATAGCGTTCCGCCAACGGGAAAAGCAAATCGTCGAAGATGCGTTGAAAACCGGCGTCGCCGATGCGCGGCGGCAGCGGCACGTTGACGGTGAAACCCGCGCTTTCGCCTTCGCCGATGTCGCGCCAATCGCCGGTGCCGGGATAATGTGGATATTGGTGCGTCGAAAAGTACAGCACGCGCGACGAACGATAGAAAATGTCTTGCGTGCCGTTCCCGTGATGCACATCGTAATCGACGATCAGCACGCGTTCCAATTTGTGCGCGTCCAGCGCGTGCTGCGCGGCAACGGCGATGTTGTTGAAAATGCAAAAGCCCATCGCGCGCGAACGCATCGCGTGGTGTCCCGGCGGACGGACCAGCGCGAACGCGTTATCCACTTGTCCCGCCATCACCGCGTCAACCGCGCGCACGCCCGCGCCTGCCGCCAGTACCGCCGCGTCGAGCGAGCGCGCGTTGGCGTACGTGTCCGGATCAAAGTGACCGCCGCCGCGCGCGATCAAACTTTTGACGCGCGCGATGTGCTCCGACGTGTGCGCGGCTTGCAGTTGCGCGTCGGTCGCCGGGATCGGTTCGAGCGCGGTCAGTCGCGCGCGCAGTCCGGTTTCGGTGAGCGTATCGAGAATCGCGATCAAGCGTTCCGGCGCTTCCGGATGACCGGCTTGCTTGTGTTCGAGGAAAACCGGAGAATACAGGTATGCCGTCGTCATTTCTGTCCTTGTCTATTTCTCATCCGCCACACGACGCCGACCGGATAGCCGATCATTTTCGCGACATCGCCGGTGACGCGGATAATCGGCGTCCAAACGACCGCGCGCACTTTATCGCCGAAGGAAAAATCGCGCAGCATCGGCGCGAGCCGTTTGTATGGCGTGAAGAACATGCCGAGAAATCCAAAAATCAAAATCGCAAATCCCAACAGCGGAACAACAAAAACGAGCGCGAGCGCGAGCGGCAGCGCGACCAGGTACGTGGTGTAACGAATGACGTGGCGCAGAAACCAGAGATTGGCTTTGCCGTCGCCGCGCGCGTACTGGTAGTACTGCCGAAAGAACGCGCGCAAATTCGCGCGCGGGCGAAAATGCGCGACCGCGCGCGGCGCGAACGCAAAGCGAAACCCGGCGCGGCGCAGCGCGAAATCAAAGATCAGGTCTTCGCAGAAATCGAGCCATTCCGGGTAACCGCCGACCTGTTCCCAGGCGCGCTTGCGGAACGCGACCGAGCGCGACGACGGCAGAAATTTTTCGGGGCGAATGTCCGCCAACACCGGCAGCGTCGTCGCGGCAAGCGCGGTTTCAAAAACGCCGCGCGGATCGGGAACGAAAAAGCCGGAGACGACGTCAACGACCGCCGACCGCTGACAACCGACCGCAGATCGCACTTCGCCGTCGGCTGTCGGCTGTCGGCTGTCGAACGGCTTCACCAACTCCTCAATCCAACGCGTGTCCAGCCGCACGCCCGCGTCCGTCGCGCAGATAATGTCGCCGCGCGCGGCGCGAATGGCGATGTTGCGTCCTTGCGAAATGTTCGCACCGGGGTGCATGATGATTTGCATCGACAAATTTTTCGCGCGCGTGTTCAGCACGTCGAGCGTCGCGTCGGTCGAGCCGCCATCCACAACGACGATTTCGTCCGGCGCGCGCGTTTGCGCGGCAATCGAATCGAGCAGGCGCGGCAGCGCGCCCGCTTCGTTTTTGACGGTGAAGATCAGCGAGACGGTCACGGCAACATTATACCACAGAACCGCCTTTGATCTCCAGATTATCGCTTGAAGTATCAAGTAGGGCGGCGTCCAATCTCCACGTTCAGCCAATTTACTCCGTGTCGGTTGGCGCGAGGATTTACGCTGTCGTGTCGCGTATCCAGACTTCGCTTGACACTCCTTGATTTTTCTACTATCCTAACGACAGGATCGGTGTCGGCATGCCATTGAGCATAGGCAGAAGGCACCCCGTCGCATCGGAGGAATAATGGAATTACTTGTACTTGCAACTTCGTGGTGGCTCATCGGCTTTACCGGCGCGATGATGCCGGGTCCAGTGACGACTTTGATCGTGACGGAAACGGCGCGGCGCGGCTTTATTGCGGGTCCCCTCATCACAATCGGACACTCACTGCTCGAACTCGCGATGGTTGTCGCGCTTGTTTTTGGCTTGGGCGATTTGCTCAAGCAGAACGCGGTCGCCGGAACGATTGGTATACTCGGCGGAATATTTTTGTTGTGGATGGGTTTTTCGATTGTGCGCGACGCGTGGCGCGGCAAAGTGTCGTTTGACACCACACATCCTTCGACTTCGCTGCGCTCCGCTCAGGACGCTACTCCGCACAACGTATTGCGCGGCAATCCGATCATCGGCGGCGTCTTGACGAGCATCGCGAATCCGTACTGGATTTTGTGGTGGGCGACCGTCGGCGCGGCGTCCCTGATCGCGTTTCGCGCGTTCGGCATCGCGGGCATCGTCGCGTTCTACGTTGGTCATTCGCTCGCCGATTGGGTGTGGAACAACGTCGTCGCGTTCGCCGTGGCGACGGGACGGCGCGGGATGACGGATCGCGTTTATCGCGGCATCTTGATCGTGTGCGGCGCGTTTTTGATCGCGCTCAGTTTTTATTTCGTCAACGCGGGGATCAATTTCTGGCGTGGGTAGGTGGGTTGGAGAAAATTTGACTTTTAGACAATCGCCTGTATACTCCAACTGGTTTTGCGATTTCCTTCGAGGGGGAGACACACAGAAACTATTCCTGATGTTCGGCGTTTGTTACGCGTGTACGTCAGGTATTTTTTTATCGAACGCGTATCAGACCGATTCTGTTTACGCGTTTGATCTTTGGAGGAGGTTTACATGCGTTCGCTCGTTGTTCTCTTGTTAATCGCATTCGTCGCGTCAGCATGCCAAGCCGGAAGCATCACGATCTCCGTGGGGCAACCCACTCCGACTAGCACGTGGACACCGACACCCACGGTGGATGTCCCAGCCACCACCACAGCCCAAGCGCAACTCACCGCGACCGCGCAGGCGCAAGCCAATGCCACTGCCCAAGCCCGCGCCACGGTGACCGCCCAAGCCCAAGCCACGACCAACGCGCAAGCCATCGCGAGCGCAACCGCGCAAGCGCAAGCGACGGCAACCGCGCAAGCCCAAGCCACGGCGACTGCGCGCGCGCAAGCGACCAACGCCGCGCGAGCCGCCGCCACCGCGACGACGCAGGCGCTCGTCGCCGCGATCAATGCCATGGTGGACGCGCAGACGGCCAGACCGTACACGCAAAAGGAAGAAACGGTCGCCGGCAAACCATCACCCTACGTAACCACTTTCTATCCCGAACTGGACATGAAGAACCTTGCCGCCGAAGTGGAGTTCTTCAATCCAGCCGACGCACGGGCAAATCTGTGGGATTTTGGCTTTTTCTTCCGCGCGAGCAAACTCGACCAGTACCGCTTGGTGATTCGTTCAGACAAGATTTGGTACTTGCTGTTAGTCGATACGAATCTGCCGGATGCGGTCGACGGCAAAACGATCACTCAAGGTATCGTTCCCAATCTCAATCTCGCTGCCGATGGCACGAACAAATATCGTCTGGTCGTCAAAGACACCAATGGCTTTTTGTTTGTCAACGACCAGTACATCGGAGCGATGGATGTGTCGGCGCGCATGCTCTCCGGTCAGTTTTACATTGGCACAGGCATGGCGAAAAACGCAAACTTTCCGGGGTTGAAACTCCACTTTAAGAACCTCAATGTCAAATGGTTGCAGTAAGCAGGATTGATCAAGCGGCTCTCGAAAGTGAGAGCCGCTTTTTCATCCGATCCCGCCGCGCCGCCACGCGACTGCGCGCGCGTACAGCGCGTACCGCCAGCGCGAGAAGACGACATCGCGCGCGCTGACGTACTTGACGACCGCGCCGCCAAATCCTTGCTTGAATTGGTACAGACCGTGCGCCGCGTTTGCATCCGCGTCCGTCGTCGCGCCGAGTCCCCACAAATCGTACCGCGCGCAGCCGCGCGATTTTGCCCACTGAATCGCCGCCCAGTGCAAGGCGTGGTTCGGCATCCGCTCGCGGTGCGCGTTCGACGACGCGCCGTACAGGTAAATCGCTTCGCCGCCGAACGCGGTGACGAAGATCATCGCGAGCGGCGCGCGCGCGTACTCCGCGACGAAGAGGCGCGCGTCCTGAGCGGAGCGCAGCGGAGTCGAAGGATCGCGCGCGATGAAAAGTTCGAACGCGGCGCGGTAATAATCAGCGGAATGAATCGCGAATCGGTCGCGCGCGCTTGTGATCTGCATCAGCCGATAAAAAGTCACGAGATCATCCACGCGCCCCGCGCGCACGCCGACGCCTTTGCGTTCCGCCAATCGAATGTTATAGCGCCACTTGGGTTTCATCTGCGCGAGGATCGCGTCGAGATCGCGCGTGAGGTCGAGGTGGATGGTCGTCCGAGGTTGGATCGAATTGGCGAATTGCGAATTATGAATTGCGAATTGCGAATTGCAGGTATCGTCAAGCCAGTTCGGTTCGATTTTGAGCGCGAACGCGCCGTGCGATTTGGCGGCGCGGCAGAGTGCATCAAAGAGCGCGACGACGGTGTTCTGATCGGCGGGATCGACGACGGGACCGCGCGGGATGTACGCGAATGGCAGTCCGAGCGGCAGTTGTCGAAACAGAATTTGCGCGCCTGCGATCAGCGCGTCGTCGCGCGCGAGCGCGAGACGCAGCGCGCGCCAGCCAAAGCGCGTTTTCAATTCACCCCACGCGGACGATTGCAAAATATGTCCGCCGCGCGCCGTGACGAAATCGTCCCACGCGCTCGCGTCGGGATTTTCGAGAATGTGGTATTCGCCGTTCACGGAGCGCATTATAACACAAAAGATGCGCGGGCGCGGAGGGAATGTCGCCACGTCGTCGTGACACCGTGTCTCCGCGTCTGGGCTTACGCGATTTCACAAATCCGAACGTGTGTGGTATAATGATTTTGTTTGAAAAGACACTTTCATTTCTACGAAGGAGTAGCCGCCCGTGCTTGACCGATATGGAATTGTCGCCCTCTTTGCCTTTGTGGCAGTGCTCTTCCCCGCGATCCCGCTGCTTTTTTCGTGGGTGATCCGTCCCAAAAAGCCAAACAAGTCGAAACGCGCGACGTACGAATGCGGACTTGAATTCGAAGATTTCCCCGAAGCCGCGCAACAAGTCTGGGTGCAATTTCGCGTCCAGTATTTTATCTACGCGCTGATCTTCGTCGTCTTCGACATCGAAGTCGTGTTCCTGTATCCGTGGGCAGTTGCGTACAACGCGCTCGGTTTGTTCGCGCTCGTCGAAATGATCATCTTCCTCGGCATCCTTGCGCTCGCGCTCGCGTACGCGTGGCGCAAGGGACTTTTGGAATGGACGTAGTTTAGTCGCGTGGTCGCGTAGTCGAATAGTCGGATAGTCGGACTACGCGACCAAGTGACTATTTGACCATAGGACTCACCATGGATTTCCTCAACAACATTTTCCCGAACATTTACGAATGGATCGCGTATTGGATTCAGTCGCTGGTCGCCGGACTGAATTTGCCGAAAGACGCGGAGAGCGCGCTCGTCACCGCGATCATGGCGCTGCTCGTCATCATCGCCATTATCTTGTGGATGGTGGTCATGGTGTTGATCCTGATCTGGCTGGAACGCAAAAACGCCGCGCGCATCCAAGATCGCGTCGGACCGAATCGCGTGGGGCCGTGGGGCTTGCTGCAACCCGTCGCCGACACGATCAAAATGTTCATCAAAGAAGACATCGTGCCCGAAAACGCCGATCGCTTTGTCCACACGATCGCGCCGATGATCGCGATGTTGCCCGCCGTGTTGATGTTCGCGGTGATCCCTTGGGGCAAAGGAATGTTTCCCGTCGATCTCAACATCGGCGTTTTGTGGATCGTCGCGGTCGCATCCATCGGAACGATTGGCGTCTTTCTCGGCGGCTATGGCTCGAACAACAAGTACTCGCTCCTCGGCGGGATGCGCGCGGTCGCGCAGATGGTCAGTTACGAAATTCCCCAAGTCCTCACCATCATTCCGATTGTGTTGATGGTCGGCTCGATGTCGCTGGTCAAGATCAACGAAGCGCAAAGCGGTTGGTTCGGCATGCAATGGTTCGTCTTCGCGTTTCCCGTGGGAACGATTGCATTCGTCGTCTACTATCTCAGCGCGCTCGCGGAAGTTGGGCGCACGCCGTTCGACATTCCCGAAGGCGAGTCGGAAATCGTCGCGGGCTACATGACCGAGTACAGCGGAATGAAGTGGGCGCTCTTTTATCTCGCCGAATATTTCAACTTTTTCATCGTTTGCATCATCGGCGCGACTTTATTCCTGGGTGGATGGAACGGACCATTCCTGCCAGGTTATGTGTGGCTCATCGGCAAAGTGTACGCGCTCGTTTTGCTCGGCATGTGGATTCGGATGACGTGGCCCCGCTTTCGCGTCGATCAACTGATGAATTTTGCGTGGAAAGTGCTCGTTCCAATCGCGCTCGTCAACATCGTGCTGGCGGGCATCGCGCTGCCGATTTTCAAGATGATTGGGTTTTAGCATGTAACCAATGTAAGGGCGAAGCATTTGCTCGGATATTCTTGTCACAAGAAATGGATCGGGATTCCGAGACATATTTGTCCAGCAATTTGATTTGGCAAATGCTTCGCCCCTACAGTAATATCGGGGAATAACAATGTCCACTCCTCTCGTCTTAACTTACGTTGGATTTTTCGTGATGGTGGCGATCACGCTGGGCGGCGGCTTGATGGCGGTCAGCGCACGCAACCTCATCCGCGCCGCGCTCGGCTTGATCATCGCGCTCGTCGGCGTCGCGGGCATTTACTTTGTGCTCGAAGCCGAATTCGTCGCGGTCGTCCAGATTCTCGTCTACGTCGGCGCGATTTCGATTTTGATATTGTTCGCGGTGATGCTGACGCGCGGCTTGATGAAGCGTGATTTGCCCGCGCAAAACGCGCAGTGGATCGCGGCGATCTTCATTTCGCTGCTGATGTTCGCCGCGCTCCTCTACGTGACAATCGGCACGAATTGGCGCGCGGTCGAAACCAAGGTGGCGGGCGACCTCATTCCGAAAATCGGTACCGAGTTGATGACGACGTACCTGCTGCCGTTCGAAGCGGTATCGTTGCTGCTGCTCGCCGCGCTCGTGGGCGCGATTGTGATTGCGCGGGAGTAGAGTCGAGGGAGGTCAGAATGACTTTGACTGAAATTCTTCCTGCCGTTCGACAATTGCCTACGCTCGATAAAATTCGGCTGCTGCGTATCGTGGCAGAAGAACTGGACAAGGTAGAAGAAGTCTCGCCTTTTCAGCCATACAAAATCTACTATCTTCCGACTCCGTACAATATTTATGGCGCAGGCAAGACATTGATGGATGCAATGAAGAAAGAATACGGCAACAGCAACTGAGCAACATGCGATTCAAATATTCCACGACCGACCCGTCTCAAAACGAATTTGACGCGTTGCCGCGATTGCCGCTTGTGCTTCGCTCGAACAACCAGAGCGTCGAAGTGGTTGGACTGGTAGACAGCGGCGCGACGATCAATGTGTTGCCGTATGAAGTTGGGCTCCGACTTGGCGCAACGTGGGATGATCGCCGCGCGACTGCACGACTGGCGGGCAGTCTTGGCGATCTGGCAGGGATACCGCTGTTTGCGATGGCTCAGGTTGGCGATTTCGCGCCTGTGCGCTTGGCGTTCGCGTGGGTCAAGAGCGACAATGTCCCGTTGATACTTGGACAGACGAATTTCTTCATGGAATTCGACATCTGCTTTTATCGCTCGAAACTTGAGTTTGAGGTCAGCCCCAAGACGCCTTGAAATGAAATACAAAGGTTATCTCGCACATATCCAATTCGATGAGCAAGCCAACATCTTTCACGGCGAAGTGATCAACATTCGCGATGTCATCACGTTTCAGGGCAAAGCCGTTACTGAATTACGCAAGGCGTTCGAGGAATCGGTTGAGGAGTACCTCAAGTTCTGCGCCGAACGCGGCGAAGAACCCAACCGACCATACACAGGTTTGTTTACGGTGCATCTTTCGCCTGAGCAACATCGCAGGATCATTTTGGCGGCAGAGAAAACTGGCAAAGACGTTGATGCATGGGTGGCGCAGACATTGGAGAAAGCAACAGCGGTGTAGTAGTGTGGCTGCTGCAGCCGCGCAGGTGGCCGCAAGTGTGATTGCGAGGGTATGACAGAATGGCAATCGCAGAAATAATCCAGAAATGTAAAAAGACGCTTGCCGATTACTACGGCGCCCAGTTCAAGGGCTTGATTCTGTACGGGTCAGTCGCGCGGGATCAAGCAAGCCCCGCCAGCGATATTGATTTGCTCGTCCTGTTGAGCCGACCCTTCAACTATTTTGACGAACTGCGCGAGATTATCGAACTACTTTACCCGATTCAACTAGAGTCCGACCAACTGATTTCCGCGAAACCCGCTTCGCTGGACGAGTTCGAGCGCGGCAACATCCAACTCTATCGCAGCGCGAAAAGAGAAGGAGTGGCGGTGTGAACTTGCCGCACACGAACGAAGCCGCGCTGGTGGGAGCGAGTGTGATTGCGCGTGAGTAGGAGGCAGTATGACAACCAAGGAACTAATCGCAACAGAGATAGGAACTCTAAACGAAAAAGACTTGAACGAACTTTACGCGTTCATCAAGAAATTCGCCGACTCGAAAAAGCGCGCCGCATCGCCGAGTCTCATGTCCAAACTCAAGCGCGTCAAGATTGACGCGCCGCCCGATTTCGCCAGGAATCTTGACCTTTACGTGATTAGCCAACGCACATGAAAAAAGCTGACGATGCCGTGTTGCAAGAGGTAACGCGGCGACTAGTAGATCAATTTCATCCAGAGCAAATCATCTTGTTCGGCTCGTACGTCTGGGGCAAGCCGACCACAAGCAGCGATCTGGATTTGCTCGTCATCGTCCCGCAAAGCAAACTATCGGACTATGAGCGCGCGGTGTTGGGACATCGTTGCCTGCGCGGTATCAACATCGCCAAAGACGTGATCGTCAAGACCCGCGCCGAGTTTGATTTCTTTCGCGACGTACGCGCGTCGCTCGAGTACAAAATCGCGCGGCAAGGGAAATTGTTGTATGACCGACGCCAAGACGCAACTCGTGCAGAGTTGGCTCACCAAAGCGCAGCGTGACCTGGCTTCGGCGCGTGTCTTGGCGGCGAGCACCCCGCCTTTGCTGGACACGGCGATCTATCACTGTCAGCAAGCCGCAGAAAAAGCGGTCAAGGGCTATTTGGTTTACTGCGACCAAGAATTCGAGCGCGTTCATGACATTGAGGAATTGATACGGCTGGCGATGTCGCGCGCAGAGAAATTTGTGGACTGGATTGATGTTGGAATCGAATTGACGCCGTATGCGCGCATCTATCGTTATCCTGGTTATGCGACAGAACCAACCCGCGAGCAGTTTGACCGCGCGCTGACGGCGGCAGAAGGGTTGTACAAGTTTGTAGTTTCGTTGTTGCCGCCAGAGATGCAGGACGCCATTCGGCAATGAGATTTCTGGTTTGCGTCAACAATAAGGACTACCCCGCGTCGCTGGAGTTGCGAAAAATCTATCGCGTGTTGCCAGACGCGCGCGCGGCGAAACACGGACTCGTCCGCGTGATAGATGAATCAGGCGAAGATTATCTGTATCCAGCAGATTATTTCGCGCCGATCAAGTTGCCGCAGTTGCTTGCGCGGAAGGTTTTCGCGGCAGCAATGTAGCGATGCGCGCCGCGCGGGTGGATGCGATTGTGATTGCGCGGGAGTGAAAGACAGTATATGGCATCTTGTTCCCCAGTACGCGAGGACAAAGACAGGCGCACACTGCATCAGCGTAGTTTCGAAGCCTTGGGTGCGGAAGAGAACAATGGCAGAAATCACGGATGTAATCAAACTCAGAATTGATTCCCTTGAGCACAATAGACAGCTCGTTACCGTGTTAGCGGGCGGACTTACAGCCGTTTATACTGCAGTTGGAGTATTCTCGGTGAACCAAGGATTACTCTCCAGCAGTAGCCAAGTGCCCTGGTCATGGATCGATTCTGCTTGGAACTTCTTCGTACTGGCGATTCTTTTATCGGTGGGTGCAACCAATCTATGCTTTATCCTGGCAGTTTTTCTGCTGACTGACTCAATTCACAATTATTCCAAGATTCTTGAATACCGTCAGGGTGATTTATTTACTAATGCTGAGGGTGAAGCTATTCTTGCCCACCAACGCGCCCTTGTCTCAGATGATTTGAGCTACTTTTACGTCCGAGTGGGTACATTTTTCATCACATACAATCTCTTGCTGGCAGTGGTTGCTGTGGCGACCAAACAAATCCAGCCAATGCCCATCCATTTTGTGCTTATTGGCCTTCTGACTTGCGGATTGGCTGCATTTTTCTTTGTGGTGGGATGTTATCGCGTATCTCACTACAAAGTGCCAGAGTATTCACTCGCAAAGGCAATCGTACGATTTTGGAATCCTTGCAGATGGCGAGACGCGGCGAATCGCTCAGATAGGGTTTCAGCCAAAACTATAGAGAATGCAAAACCATAAGCGATTCCGCTAGGTGGAGCGCCGTCTCTCATGTCAGGGTGGTAGTTGAATTTCCTGCCATTATGCGACACTCAGAAAGGTCATAAATGATTCCACTTTCTATCTCATTCTCGCCGCCGCGCTCTTTTGCATCGGCTTGTACGGCGCGCTCGCGCGGCGCAACGCCATCGCGAACAAGGATTGAGGAATGGAAATCCAGATTGATCCGCACACCCTGGAACGCGCAGAGGAACGCGGCGCGAACGAAACAGAAATCAAGGACGTGATCAATACTGGAGTTTCCATTCCAGCAAAACGCGGACGTTTGGGCAAGTTCAAGGTCTACGACTTTAAGCAAAAACGACACGACAAGTATTACGAGCAAAAACGAGTAGAAGTGATTTATACCGTAGAAGAAGAAACCAATGTGACCGTAACGGTCTATGTGTTCTACGGAAAATGGGAGGAGCAAAATGCAAATCCTGTATAACGACCAAACCGACCTGCTCTACATCCGTCTGGATGATCAGAAGCAGCCCGTGATAAACAAACGCGTCTCGGAGGACATCGTCCTGGACATCGGCGCAGGAGACAGAATCGTCGGCATCGAAATTCTCGACGCGTCCAAACATCTTGCGCTTGAGCGATTGTTGCCTGTGAAATATCAAGTCGTGCCCGAAGTTGCAGCGGCATAGATTTTCGGTTCGGGGGCGGGGATTGCTCACTTGCCCTGGCGGGAACGCAAGTGCCAGGGTCGCGCAAACCGCTCGCAATGACAAGAATACAAAACAATTGGTGTAACGATGATCCCACTCTCCTTCTATCTCATTCTCGCCGCCGCGCTCTTTTGCATCGGTTTGTACGGCGCGCTCGCGCGGCGCAACGCCATCGCGATCTTGCTGGGCATCGAGTTGATGCTGAACGCGGTGAACATCAACTTGATCGCGTTCTGGCGCTATGTCAAGCCCGCCGCGCCGACGATGGACCTGGCGGGGCAAATCTTTGCGCTCTTCGTCATCACGCTCGCCGCCGCCGAAGCCGCGATCGGGCTCGCGCTCGTCATCGCGATCTATCGCTCGCGCGATACGGTGAACGTGGAAGACGTCGATCTGATGAAATGGTAGTGCGTCACATATCACGCATCACGTATCACGGAACTCGTATTGCGTGATGCGTGATGCGTAAAGACTTGCTGACCGAGGCAATTAATGTTTAACCTTGCATTTCTCATTCCAATTTTCCCGCTCCTCGCGTTCGTGCTGATTGTGTTTTTTCTCAATCGCAACAATCGCGTCAGCGCGCTGACCGCCGTCGCAGGCATTTTCCTGTCGGGCGTGTTCGCGTACGGTGTGTTGTTTGAGGCGATTGGCGCGGGCGCAGAGTTGGCAAAGCATCCGTTCTTCCAAACGCTCCCGTTCGTGTGGACGCTGCCGACGGGCAAATCGTTTTTCTTCGTCGGCTGGATGATTGATCCGCTCGCGGCGGTGACGCTGTTTATGGTGACGACCGTCTGCTTGATGATCTTCATCTACAGCATCGGCTACATGCAGCACAGCCACACCGACGAGCACGGGCATCATCACGTCACCGACGATCCGCGTTACGCGCGCTTTTTCGCGTACATTTCGCTTTTCGCGTGCGGCATGTTGGGACTCGTGATTTCTTCGAATCTGTTCGAGTTGTTCATCTTTTGGGAAATCATGGGCTTGTGCTCGTACCTGCTCATCGGCTTTTGGTCCGTGCGCCGCCCTAACGAGCATCACATTGACGACGCGCAAACCGTGCGCGCGAAACTCGCCGCGATCAAAGCGTTCCTCACGACGCGCGTTGGCGACACAATTTTCTTCGTCGGCTTGATTTTTCTGTACATCCAAGCCAAAGACTTGAACTTCCCCGACATCTTCAACGAAAAAACTTTACATCTGCTTGCGACGACTGAAGCGATCCCCGGCGTACCCTGGGTCACTGTGATCGCGCTGTTGATTCTCGGCGGGACGATCGGCAAGTCCGCGCAGTTTCCGCTGCACGTCTGGTTGCCCGACGCGATGGAAGGTCCCACGCCCGTCAGCGCGCTGATTCACGCCGCGACGATGGTCGCCGCCGGTGTGTACTTGATCGCGCGCACGTACCCGCTGTACATCACCGCGGCGGAAGCAGGCGGACCCGCGATGACCGCTGTCGCGATTGTCGGCGCGTTCACCGCGATTTTCGCCGCGACGATTGGCGTCGCGCAAGACGACATCAAGCGCGTCCTCGCCTACTCGACGATTTCGCAACTCGGGTTCATGGTCGCCGCGCTCGGCATCGGCGCGTACGTCGCGGGCACGTTCCATCTCATCACGCACGCGTTCTTCAAAGCGTTGTTGTTCTTGAGCGCAGGCAGTGTGATTCACGGCGTCGGCACGAACGACATGATGAACATGGGCGGCTTGCGGAAAAAGATGCCGATTACGACGACGGTGTTTATCATCGGCGCGCTCGCGCTGGCGGGCATTCCGCCGCTCGCGGGATTCTGGAGCAAGGACGAAATTCTCGCGCACGCGTTCGAGCGCGGCTTCGGCGAACATCCCGATCCAGTCGCCAGCGCGGTCTTTGTGATGCTCGCGACTGCCGCGTTCTTCACCGCGTTTTACATGACGCGCCAAATCTTCCTCACCTTCTTCGGCGAGGGACGTGATCGTCACGCGGTCGAGCACGCGCACGAATCGCCCAAAGTGATGTGGATTCCGCTCGCGATTCTCGCGTTCTTCGCGTGCGTGATCGGTTTTGCGAACGCGACGCCATTCGGCATCACCTTCTTCGGCAAGTTCGTCGGCGAGTACGTGCTCGGCATCAAAGAGCATCTCGAACACACGCCGTTCAATCCGATGATCGCGGGATTGTCGGTTGGCATCGCGGTCGCAGGCATCGCGCTCGGCTGGCTGGTCTACGGCTGGCATCCCGTCAAGCACGGTCAGCGCGATCCGTTGAGCCGCGTGCCGATTCTCTGGTCGGTCTTCCGCAACAAATATTGGATGGACGAACTGTACGGCATCGTGATCGTCCAGAAAGAAGGCGCGGCGGGCAAGACGGGCAAAGCCGATTCGGTGCGCGTGCAACCTGGGTTGCTGCTGTACTTTGTCGGCTGGCTCTCCGAAATCAGTTTCGCGTTCGACAAGTGGGTCGTGGACGGCTTGGTCAATCTCGCAGGCGCGCTCGGTCGTGTCTTTAGCGCGATCAGTGGCTGGATTGACAAGACGTTCGTAGACGGCGCGGTCAATTTCGTCGGCATGATCACCAACGAAATCGGCGACGGCTTGAAGTACATCCAGACGGGTCGCGTGCAAAATTATTTGCTGCTCGCGATCACAGGCGCGACGATTTTCGTGTTTGTGTTTTTCCTGATTCGATAATCTGAAAGCCACAGAGAACACAGAGAGCACAGAGAAAAATTCTCTGTGTCCCCTGTGTCCTCTGTGGCTCATCTAGCATTGCCGAAGTAATCACGGCGGACATTCCGTTTGACAGGATGTTGACTCTCCTCGAAGATACGGGTATGATTGTCGGCAGGAGGGCAAAATGACTACGCTGGTTGATAAAGTAGTTGACCAACTCAGGACCCTGCCCTATGAAATGCAGTGGCGGGTCTATGAATTCACGCGCGCGCTCGTCGTGTCTGTGCCGCACGGCGTTCCTGGTTCACAACTCGTACGGTTTGCAGGCGCGATTCCTCTGGATGATTTGCAAGTAATGCGCCAAGCGATTGAAGAAGGTTGCGAGCGGGTGGACGCCAATGAATGGTAGATACCTTCTCGATACCAACATTGTAATTGCCCTGTTCGCAAATGATACAGCGGTTAAAGACAATCTCGCCAAAGCGGATGAGGTTTTCGTTCCCAGCATCGCGATGGGCGAGTTGTGTTTTGGCGCGCGCAAATCCGCGCGGGTAGACGAAAACCTGAAACGCATTGATGAATTCGTCGCCAATAGCGTTGTGTTGGGATGTGACGCTGAGACCGCGCGCCGATACGGGGAAATCAAGAATGCGTTACGGGTAAAAGGACATCCAATCCCCGAAAATGACATCTGGATTGCGGCGATTGCGCTTCAACGCAATTTGACTTTGGCTACTCGCGACACACATTTCGACGAAATCGAAAACTTGGCGATTACGACTTGGTAGGATGAACGTCTGCAACACACGCGCCGCAATGCTCACGAACGAAATCGGCGACGGCTTGAAATACATCCAAACGGGTCGCGTGCAAAATTATCTGCTGCTCGCGATCACAGGCGCGACGATTTTCGCGTTCGTGTTTTTCTTGATTCGATAATGTGTCATTTCGAGGAGGCATCCTGAGCGGAACGAAGTGGAGTCGAAGGATGCCGACGAGAAATCTCGTTCTGCCTGGACAGAGATTTCTCGCTCCGCTCGAAATGACAGTAGGGCTGAGTAGCCACTGCGGACACCTGTTGTTTTCTGTGGTATACTTGTGAACGAAGGTTGCTATGACTACGATCACGATTACACTGCCAGACGAGCGTTTGCGCGAATTGAAAGATACCGCTTCTCAACTGAAGGTGTCACCCGAAGAGTTGGTACGCATCAGCATCGAAGAGTTGCTAACACGACCCACAGAGGCGTTCCAGCAGGCGGTAGACTATGTTCTCAAAAAGAATGCCGAACTCTACAAACGGTTGGCATGATGCGCTACCTCACTCTCGGTGAAGCGCTTGAATTGTATCATCGAATCATCGCACAATCTGGCGGCTCGCGGGGCATTCGCGACTCGGGCGCGTTAGAATCGGCATTGGCGCAACCGCGCATGACGTTCGGCAGTCAGGAACTTTACCCCACGCTGGTCGAAAAAGTATCGGCGTTGGGCTTTTCGCTCATCCAAAATCATCCCTTTGTGGATGGCAACAAGCGCACGGGTCATGCCGCGATGGAAACTTTTCTCGTCCTGAACGGTTTTGAAATTGACGCATCGGTGGATGAGCAAGAACAAATCATCCTGCAAGTTGCTTCTGGCGAATTGGAGCGCGACGATTTTACGGCTTGGCTGCGCGCTCATATCGTCAAGAGGAATAGATGAACATCTGCAACACACGCGCCACGACTCAACGGCAAATCAAGAGAACCCTTGAAATGAAGAAACTTGCGCTCGCGCTAGTCAGCTCGTTACTCGTGCTGGTTGCTTGTCAACCCGCGCCAACGGCAACTCCCACACCTACGAACGCGCCTTTGCCAACCAATATGCTATTGCCGACTGCGACGCCGACATTGACGAACACGCCAACAGCGACGGTTACACCAACCGCAACAGCGACTGCTACCGCCACTGTCACACCGAGGCCAACGATAGTGGGGTTGGATGGTATTCCTTATCCAGAACAACAAGCCCTAGCTGATGCCGTTCGACCATACGCCAAAGCGATGGGTCTTGACGCGCAAAAAGTTGTAACGGAAATCAGTTATAAACAGTTGAATGACAAAAGCAACGAAAAGCCGTTTACAATTGCTGTTACAAAAAACGGGATACCGCTATTGACCAGAGACCAAAAAGGGGAGTGGTACAAAACAACTCCAAGTAATTTAGCACCGAAACTTGGCTTTCTTGTGGGAACTATATCGCGTCCACCAGGAACAGCCCCAGATGCGAATTTTTGGCATTCAACAAAGGTTGGTACATTCGACAATATCATGTCGATAACTGATGTCTGGGCAAACCGTGAGAAAACTCGAGGTGTGATCGTTTTTGGATATCAAGATCAGCAAATTGATTACGCGATAAATATGGGAGTGAGTGTTATTCGAGTGACGCATCTTGCGTTTGATGCAGACAATCCAGCATGGTTGAAAGGATTATCTGGTCCCGAAGCCGAACGGGAATTAACACGGCATATTAGAGAGCATATGCAACGTGTCTATGATCGGGTGAAGGCAAAGATTGGGAATAAGCCAATAACGATTGAATTCAACGCAGTTAATGAAGCATGGAGTACCGATTTCTTTTCAAAACAACTGGGTGGTACCAATAACTACGTTCTTGCTGCGGTACGAATAGCCAACAAGATGAGAGAAGAGATTCTTGATAAAGCGAAAGCGGGGGGACCGACGGGAATCTCCATCGAAATTGGGATAAGCCAAAGAGACAATCATGGAATAAATACTGGGGGAACACGACTTTCGCTGGAAGCGCTCCAGTTCTTACAAAACAATAATGAGCCGCTTGATTATCTTGATATACACGGTCATCAGAAAAACACAACGTCGCCAGCGTATATCACCCCGCCAGATCAGATTGCCCAAGCGATGAAGGCATACCAAAAATTCACGGCGAGAAATGGCAGGCCGATGAAATTGGTTATTGGGGAACATGATTTGAATATCAAGGATTTAACAACGCCTGATAGGTTGATATGGCAGGGTAATGCGGCATACAATTTCATATTACCCATGTTTCAGAATGGTGTCCGTGAATATACAACCTGGGGCACTCCCGACACAGAGTCATGGTGGTTTTTGAACCAAGACCAAGGAAGCCCCCAACTCAATAGCCCAATCGCAGACGCGCTACCCATTGATAAAGACGGTAACCCCAAGCCATTCTACTATATGATTATGAAGGCAATGCTTGATGCTACACAATAGTTGGATGTGATGCACGATGAGAAAGAACGGAAAGAGAACACGCATCGGCTATTCTGCGAACACGTTCATAATTTGCAGGAACGATAGTCATGCCAACTGCTGATACGATTGGTCCATACAGGTTCTTCTTCTACTCAAGCGACCGCGACGAGCCGCCGCACATTCACGTAGAACGCGAGAGGAACAAAGCCAAGTTCTGGCTCGACCCGATCCGACTGGAATACAGCAAAGGTTTCGGGCAAACTGAAATCAACAGGATACGACGGCTCGTCGAAGAAAATCAGCAGTTCTTTTTGGGGAAATGGAATGAATTCTTTGGAACTTGAAATACGAACAACCACCGCACAACGTGTCGCGGTGAGCAAAGACGCGCTTACCATTGACCTAACCGATGGGCGCACCGTTTCGGTTCCTTTGACGTGGTATCCGCGGCTCGTCCACGGGACGGCAAAAGAACGCAACAAATGGCGGCTCATTGGTGACGGGGAAGGTATTCACTGGCCCGACCTTGACGAAGACATCAGCGTTGAGAGCATCGTGCTCGGCAGGCGTTCTGGCGAAAGTCAACGTTCATTGAAAGAATGGCTCGAACAACGCGCCGCTCGACGTCGCAAGGTCTTGAAGGAACATGCGCGTCCGCGCGCTTCGCGACACGCGCTGCGACAACATCCCGCGCGCGGTTTGTCGGCATCGGCGCGTCGCTAAAAGTCGGGAATATCCCATCCCATCGGCGCAAGTCAAAAAGAAATACAAGACACTAACAGGCATTATCTCTCGGAGGCAATTCAATGATTCCCTGGCTTACACTCTTAATCGCAACTCCGCTCCTGGGTTCGGTGATTACGCTCCTGCTCCCCAAGGGCGAAAAATCGGACGCGACGATCAAATGGTTTTCGATTATCTGGAGTTTGATTCCGCTCGCGCTTGCATCGTTTCTCTGGTTCGGGTACATAAACCTGGACTGGGGCAAGATGCAATTCGAAGAAACGTACATGTGGATTCAAGCGATCAACGTGCGTTATCACGTCGGCATTGACGGCTTGAGCATGCCACTCGTCTGGCTCACGACGCTGCTGACGACGCTCTCGCTGTTTTATTCCGCGCGGACGATTCACGAGCGACTGCGCGAATTCTTCTTCATGTTCCTGATGCTCGAAGCGGGAATGTTGGGCGTCTTCGTCTCGCTCGACTTTTTCCTGTTCTACGTTTTCTGGGAACTCGGCTTGGTACCGATGTACTTTTTGATCGCGATCTGGGGGCACGCCGAAGACCGCCCGCTGTATTCTTCGATCAAGTTCTTTCTCTACACACTCGCGGGTTCGGTCTTTATGCTCCTTGCGATTATCGCGATGTACATCAACACGAGCAGCGCGACGACGCCTGGCACGTTCGACATCATCGAACTCGCGGCACGGCGACCGTTCGCGAACGATTTCCTTTTCGCGACGCTCGCGTTCTGGGGCATCTTTCTCGCGTTCGCGATCAAGGTCCCACTCTTCCCGTTCCACACCTGGTTGCCTGACGCGCACACCGCCGCGCCGACGGCTGGCTCGGTCATCCTCGCGGGCATCCTGCTAAAACTTGGCACGTACGGTTTCGTCCGCGTCCTCGTTCCGATTTTCCCGCAAGTGTTTCAAGCGAACGCGACGATCATCGCGATTCTCGCCGCGATCTCGATTGTCTACGGCGCGCTCGCGGCGATGGCGCAAACCGATTTCAAGCGACTGATCGCGTACTCGTCCGTGAATCACATGGGCTATGTAATCCTGGGAATCGCGGCGGCGGTTGCAGCGGGCGGCGCATCGCTCACCGACCGCGCGATCGCGATGAACGGCGCGGTCCTGCAAATGTTCAATCACGGCGTCATCACAGGCGCGCTCTTTTTCATCGTCGGCATGTTGTACGAACGGACGCACACGCGCGCCTTCTCCGAATTCGGCGGACTCGGCGCAAAGGTTCCCGTCTACGGCGCGATTCTGATGACCGCGACGTTCGCGTCGCTCGGGTTGCCGGGTCTGGCGGGCTTTATCAGCGAGTTCATGGTGTTCCGCGGCGCGTTCGCGACGATGCCCGTCATCTCGGCGATTTCGGTTTTGGGTATCGTCTTTGGCGCGGCGATGCTGTTGTGGAAAGTGATCCAAAAAGTTTTGCTTGGCGCGTTCAACGAAAAATGGTCGGGGCTGAAAGATATGGAGCGCTTTGAAGTCGTCACGCTCGCGCCGCTGCTCTTCTTGATGGTGCTCGTCGGCGTTTATCCGTCGTCGGTGTTGGATACGATTAACACATTGTCGGTCGCGGTGTTGCAAGCACTTAAATTCTAGCAAGTAGACAGGTACACAAGTAGACAAGTATCCAGGTAGACAAGTCACTACAACTTGTTTACCTGTTTACCTGTCTACTTGTCCACTTGCCTACCAGGTGACAAATATGCCTGATGTCAATTTCCTTCTGATTCTTCCCGAACTGATACTCGCGATTTTTGGAATGCTGATTCTTGTCGCGGATTTGATTTGGCGCGAGAAAGGGCATAACGCGCTCGCGTGGCTCACGCTCCTGGGTTTCGCCCTCGCGTTCGCGGCGACGATCTCGATCTGGGGCGCGAGCGTGGCGCTTTTTGCGGGGATGTACGTCGTTGACTTGTTCTCGACTTTCTTCAAACTGCTTGCGACGATCACGGGCATTCTCATCACGCTCGTTTCGATGGATTACCTGCGCGGACGCACGCCCTATCGCGGCGATTTCTTCGCGCTCTTCACATTCGCGATTCTCGCGATGGTGATGATGGCAAGTTCCGCGAGTCTGCTGATGATCTATCTCTCGATTGAATTCCTGAGTTACATGTCGTACCTGCTCACGGGATTTTTGCGCGAGGACAAGAAATCGAACGAGGCGGCGATCAAGTATTTTCTCTATGGCGCGATCACGAGCGCGGTGATGCTGTACGGTTTGTCGCTGCTCTACGGCATCAGCGGCTCGCTCAACCTGAACGACATCGCGCGCGCGTTCGCGTCCAGCGTTGACCCGACAACGCGCGTCGTCGCGCTCGCTTCGACCGCGCTCGTCATTGCGGGACTCGGCTTCAAGATTTCGCTCGTGCCGTTCCACCAATGGGCGCCCGATGTGTACGAGGGTGCGCCGACGCCGATCACCGCGTTCCTCTCGGTCGGATCGAAAGCGGTTGGGTTTGCGGTGCTGCTGCGCGTCGCGCTGATCGCGCTGCCCGCGTTTCAAAGCAACTGGGCGCAACTCCTCGCCGTGATTTCGATCATCACGATGACACTCGGCAATCTCGTCGCGCTGCGGCAAACGAACGTCAAGCGAATGTTGGCATACTCGTCCATCGCGCAAGCGGGCTACATCTTGATCGGCTTGGTCGCGCTCAATTTGAAAGGCGCATCGCCGTTCGCGGGCTTGAACGGAATTTTGATTTACCTGTTCGCCTACCTGTTCACGAATCTCGGCGCGTTCATCTGCGTCATCGCAATCGAAAACGCGACCGGCATCGTCGAGATTTCGCAGTACGCGGGCTTGGTCAAACGCGCGCCGCTCGTCGCCGCGCTCTTCGTCATCTTCTTCCTCTCACTCGCGGGCATCCCGCCGACGGCGGGTTTCATCGGCAAGTTCTTCGTCTTTGGCGCGGCGCTCCGCGAAGGTTACCTGTTCCTCGCGGCGGTCGCCGTCGTCAACAGCGTCATCTCCGTCTTCTACTATTTCAGCGTCGTCCGTCAGGCGTTCTTCGAAGAAGCAAAAGACGCGACGCCGATTCGAATCGCGCCGGCGGTCACGTTTTCGCTCGTCGTCTCCGCGGCGATGGTGCTGCTCGTCGCAGTGTGGCCCGAGCCGTTGCTGAATCTCGCCGCGTGGTCGATGGCAATGGTGAAATAGAGATTGGAGTTACGATGCGCGATCGTCAAGGTTGTCTCGCGGGACTGCTCGAACTCTTTTTGCTGAACACCGTATTCGATTGGCTACAAAGAAATTTCGGATTTGGCAAAGGATGTTCGTGTTCGGGAATCGGCTGCGGGATAATTTTCTTCTGCCTCTTTTTGTTTCTCGCATGTAACATCATCACAGGAACGAATTGGCTCAAGTTGTGGTGACGACGTAGACCTTCCAGGTTTCCGAAACCGCGAAGGTCTTTTTGTTACCCCACACGATTGGTGGTAAAATATCGGAAGGATAGTCGCACGACAAATTTCATAACCTTGGAGCCAGGATGTCCATTTTACCTCGTAATCCCTACATTACCGGTAGGGCATTGAACGACGCGTACGGTTTTTTTGGTCGCCAAGATGTTTTCGATTTTGTGTGCGCGGCTTTGTCTTCTCCCGATCAAAATTCCGTCGTATTATCCGGACGACGGCGCATCGGCAAGACCTCGATCTTGCTGAATTTGCCGCGCTATCTCCCCGACGCGCAGTTCGTCCCCGTTTATTTCGACTTGATGGATCGCGCCCGCAAATCGCTCGCCGATGTTTTGCTCGCGCTCGCGGAGACGATCAGCGAACGCCTGGAATTGATTCTGCCAAGTCCGGCGATGTTTGACGAGAAGGGTTCGGGTTTCCGCGACAAGTTTCTGCCGCACGCGTGCCGAGCGTTGCAAGAGGATCAACGACTCGTCTTGCTGTTCGACGAGTTCGACGTGTTGGACATTCGCCAGGAAGAAGAACTTGCGCCGACGGCGGCCGCGCGCGCGTTGTTCCCCTATTTGCGGCGGCTGATGATCGACGAACCGCGCGTGAGTTTCGTCTTCGTCGTCGGGCGCAAAGCCGCCGACCTGGGGATGGAATTGAAAGCCACCTTCAAGAGTTCGCGCTATTATCCGATTTCCGTCCTGGATCGGAATTCCGCGATTGAATTGGTGCGGAGCGCCGAGCGCGAACAGTCGCTCTATTTCGCCGATGCCGCGGTGGAACGCATTTTGGCGCTGACGGGGCGGCATCCGTTTTTCACGCAACTCGTCTGCAAGTCGCTGTTTGAAAAATTATATTTTTGGGGCAAGCCGCCCGCGAGCGTCCCGACGATTACGGCGGCGGACGTGGATAAAATCGTACCGGTCGTAATCGAAACCAGCGACAATGTATTCGAATGGATTTGGGATGGACTTTCGCCCGCCGAGCATTTCATCTTTTCGAGCATCGCCGCCGGGACGAGCGAGGCGACGACGATCACCGAAAAAGACCTGGTCAATATTTTGCAGCGTCAGGAAATTCGCGGCGTGATCCAGGCGCGACAGTTAACGCCCGCCAAATTGACCGAGCACGACGTCCTGACGCCGGTTGACGGAGGATTCCGATTCTTTATCGAATTGATGCGGCGCTGGGTCGTCGAACGCAAGCCGCCGAGCAAAGCCATGGGCGATTTGGATCGCGCGATTCTCCAGTCGGCGACCTGGTTCGAAAATGCCAGTCAGGCATATCGCAACAAGATGTACGGCGAAGCGATGCAATTTCTACAGCAAGCGCTCGAACTCAATCCGAATCACGTGAGCGCGTACCTGCTGCTTGGCGAAATCCACCGCATCCACAATCGTCTGGACGACGCCGTTCAGGCGTTGTTGGAAGCGTACCACCGCGACGACGAGCGCGCGAGCGCGCCCCTGCAAGCCGCGCTGATGCAACGCGCGCACGAGCACGAAGAACACAATCGCGTCGACGAAGCGTGGAAGGACTATTCCCAGATTTTGCTGATCAACCCGGACAATCCCGTCGTCCAAGAAAAGCGCGACACGATCGTCGCGCGGCGGCAAACCGCGTGGCTGAGAAAAGGCGAGCAGGCGCTGCAAGCCAACGATCTCGGCGCCGCCCTCCTGGCGTTCTCCGAAGCCGGCGCGCGCGACCAAGCCGCGTACGTGGAAGCATTGCAGACAAAACTCGCGTTGAAAAAGAATGCCGAACTGGCAACCAAACTCGAACATTGGGATGAAGCGGTCAAAAATTATCAGCAACTGGCGACTCTTTATCCAAGCGAAAAAGGTTGGCGCAGATCGCTTGAGCGCGCGCAACGCGCTTGGCAAAAAGCGTCAGAGCAAGCCCAGCGAAAACAAGCTGGGCGCTGGTGGATTGGTTGGTGCGTTGCGAGTATGCTTGGCGGCGCGCTGGGCGGATTCGGCGGAGGCGTTTTGGGGCTCAACAACGGTTTGGAAATTTTTGTTGCGTTGGTGATGTTATTTGTTGGACTCGTTGTCGGTGGGGTACTTGGGAGTCTTCTCAGTGTCGGGCAATGGTTGATTTATGGCACGCAAGCGCCGGAAATGCACCGGACGATCTTCACGAGTATTATCGGCTGGGCAGCCGCTCCAATCGTCTTTCTCTGCGCGGCGTATCTCGGCATGATCTATTTGGGCAAACCACTGAGTAATTGGAGTATTGGCGTCGTCGCCATCGTGGTTTTACTCTTCGCTTTGATTCAAGTCCTGCTGAGGCGAATCCCGATCAGTCTGATCATTCTGATCAACATACTCGCTTGGGTGCTCGGCGCACAGATCGGACGCGCGGGCGTTGCAGTTTCGGCGGGTTCGCTGTTCGGGATCACGCTGAGCCAATTGATCGCCATGTTGATCGTCCATCGTCTTGCGCGGGCGGTAAATTCCGCCCGCGATTAGAAACAGTCCAGAATCCGCGCGTGTCAAGATTGGAGGATGAACGCCGATGCTACGCAATCCATTTTTGTACGGCAGTCCTGTTCCACCCGAAAATTTTTGTAACCGACAGAGCGAGTTGCAAGTTGTCTTCTCGCGCTTGATGAACTGCGAAGCCACCGCGATTGTCGGCGAGCCGAACATCGGCAAAACGTCGCTGCTAAATTATTTCGCCGATACGCGCGTTCAAGCGGAACGGCTCGGCAAACACGTCGACCAGTACACGTTCGTCGAAATCGATTGCGGCATCTTGCCCGCGAACGATTTCAAGCCGATGGACTTTTGGCAAATCGTATTTGAACGCGCGCAGGAAAGCCAATTGCTGCGCGATCTGGCATCGCACTACGATCTATTGCGGCAGAACCAGTACAGTTCGTCAGAGTTGGACAAATTTTTCCGACTCGTCGCCGGGCGCGACAATCGCATCATTCTCCTGCTGGATGAATTCGACGAGTTGCTCAATCATCTTTCCGCCAATCGATCCGAGTTGCTCAGCATGTTGCGCTCGCTCGCGACGCGTACCAAAGGGCTGACGCTCGTCGCCGCCAGTCGGCTTTCGGTCGCGGAAATGAATCGGGAGAGTCGAAAAATAAAACCGCACGGCTCGCCGTTTTTTGGTTTTATGATTCCGACTTTTCTCCTGCCCTTCGACGACGACAACGCCAAACAACTTGTGCAAGACGCGTTGAAGCGCGCGGGCGACGCGATCAAATTTCTGGCTGACGATTACGCGTTTCTCTTTTCGATTGCCGGACGGCAGCCATTCCTGTTGCAAGTCGCGGGCGCATCGCTCTTCGACGCGATGGCGGAGGGCAAGACGGACGACGCGCGCTTTGCCGCCGCGACCGAGTTGTTCCAGCGCCGCGCTGACGCGCACTTTGATGATTTGTGGCACCACCATCTCGCGCCCAACGCGCAGCGCGCGCTGTTGTTGCTCGCGCTTGCCGAGTTCACGGAGAATACCGGCTATATCGGCGGACGCAGTTTCAATTTACTTGCACTCGGCAACTTGGAATGGTTCGAAGCCGACTTGCGGCACTTGCGCGATCTCGGCATCGTCGAATCGGACGCCGCGCCGGGCGCGGTCTGCTGGCACAACGAGAACTGGCGCATCGCCGCGGGCGGGATCGTCCCGTGGCTGATAAACAACGTCGTCGCGCGCACGCGCGACGCGAAAGATTTTGGCGAATGGCTGCGCGATAAAGAGTTTCATGGAATGTTCACGAGCGAAGAAGCCGCCAAGTTGAAAGAGATTGCCGGCTCCATTCCCAAAGGCGCGATGGATACGGCGGCGGAGTTTGTCCGCTCGTTGTTTAAGAAAGGCGTTTGACGAGTGGGGTAGAGTGTTGTAGAATCGGTTTGTGAGCGAGCCACGATGTTATACGTCGAAGATTTGATTTGGGATGAACGCAATCTCGATCACATTGCGCGACACGGTATCACGCAATACGAGGTTGAAGAAGTTTGCTATCACGGTTCGAAAGGACACTGATCCAAATGGCTAACAAAAAGAAAACAACGGCACGAATTCCCACGTTCAAAACATACGAAGAGGAAGCCCTATTTTGGGACACTCATTCTTCCGAGGATTTTCCCGAAGAATTCAAGCCCGTGAAAGTCAAATTTCGCCGCCCGCTGCGAATTCGGCTTGCGGTGCCGCTAGAGCAAACGATGGTACGACAACTAGAAAAAATTGGCAGGGAACAGGGCATTGAACCAATCGCTCTCGCGCGTCAATGGATCGTCGAACACCTCGCTCCGACACCTTCTTGAGGAATGAACCTCTCCTCCCTCCTCCGCGCGCTCCCCGCGTACGAAATTCACAACGCCCGCGACGTTGAAATCACGCGCGTCACGCCCGACTCGCGTCAAGTGATCCCAGGCGCGCTCTTCGTCGCGATTCCCGGCGTCAACGTGGACGGCGCGCGTTTCATCCCGGACGCGCTTGCGCGCGGCGCTGCCGCCATCGTCACCGAATCACGTATCACGCATCACGCATCACTCCCCACCATCACTGTTCCTGATGCTCGTAGCGCTCTCGCCCACCTCTCCGCCGCGTGGCACGATTTTCCCTCGCGCAAACTCCGCGTCATCGGCGTCACGGGCACCGATGGCAAGACGACGACGTGCCGCCTCATCGCGTCCGTTCTCGAAAGCGCGAGGCACAGGGTTGGCGCGATTACGACGGTGAGCGCGACGATTGGCGATCAGGAGATTGACACGGGCTTGCACACGACGACGCCCGACGCGCCCGACGTGCAACGCTATCTCGCGCAGATGGTTGACGCGGGCGCGGAGTACGCCGTGATCGAAGCGACCTCCGAAGGACTCGCGCAGCGCCGCCTCGACGCGGTGGAATTCGACGTCGCGGTCGTCACGAACATTACGCACGAGCATTTGTATTTTCACAAGACCTGGGAAAATTATCGCGACGCGAAAGCAATGCTCTTTCGCGCGCTCGCCACATCGTACCGCAAACCGCGCACCGCGAAGGTCGCCGTGCTGAACGCGGACGATCACGCGCGGGGGGTGTTTGATTACTTGCGCGCGATTGAGACAGACGAACAGATCATCTATTCGACCAACGACCAACGACGAATGACCGAAGACAATCAATGCTCAGCGGTCAGCGGTCGGCGGTCAGCGGTCAGCATTTTCGCGCGCGCCATCCAACACTCCTCACATGGACTCCGCTTCACCGCCGTCACACCGCACGGCGAATTGGAAATCGAATCGCCGCTGATTGGGCGGTACAATGTGGCGAACATTCTCGCGGCAATCGGCGCGGGGATGGCGCGGCGTGTGCCGTTCGACGCGTTGCGCGACGGGATCGCGCGCGTGCGCGGCGTGAGCGGGCGGATGGAAGTTTTGCAATCCTTCGACTCCGCTCAGGATGCGCCGTTCACGGCGATTGTCGATTTCGCGCACACGCCGAACGCACTGCAGAACGCGCTGGAAACCGCGCGCGAACTGGCGCACAATCGCGTCATCGTCGTGTTCGGTTGCGCGGGCTTGCGCGACGTTCAAAAACGCGCGCTGATGGGCGAAATCGCGGGGAAACTTGCGGACAAGATCGTGGTGACCGCCGAAGACCCGCGCACTGAATCGCTTGACGCGATCAACGCGCAAATCGTGGAGGGCTTGGAACGCGCGGGGCGGCGCGCGCGCGAGGATTATTTCATCGTCGATGATCGCGCGGAGGCAATCGCATTTGCAATTCAAATGGCGCGCGCGGGCGACGTCGTCATCGTTTGCGGCAAAGGACACGAGCGGTCGATGTGTTTCGGGACGACGGAAATTCCGTGGAGCGATCAAGACGCGGTGCGTGCTGCGCTCAATCGATGAACGCGCCACAATATTGCTGCCACAACCCGCGCGACATGAGCGCGCTGGCTTCCGCGCTGATTTGCTGATTCAATGCCATCGCAAAAGCGGCGTCCGAATTCGCGGCGGCGAATTCGCGTTTGACTTGGAGTTGTTTTTCCAATCCCGATTTCTCTGCTGCGACGCACGATTTGTAATCGGTCTTGGCGGCAAAACGACCGGAGCGTTGATCGCGAATGTGCGTGACTTCGTGGATGAACGTGCCGATGAACGCGACTTGCTTCGCCTCTGGAGTTTGCCCGGCGTCGTCCGGCGATTGTCCCAGGTGAAACCCGAACGTGATCACGCCGCGTCCCTGCGCGTCGCAGCATTTCGCCGTCGCCGCGCGTCCGTGCGCGCCTTCGCTCAGGTCAATCGCGAACACGATTGTCCCGGCTTGGGCGACGTATTGCTGCCAGGCGGGCAATCGAGTTTGGAGCAATTGGAGGTTGGTGCGGAGATAAGCGACATCTTCTTGGGTGTATCCACCGGCGAAGGTGATGTTATCGAGCACATCGGCGGATGCCGCCGCATCGGTGCGAGTCACGCTGACCAGAACGATGATGCTCAGTGCGATGAAGAAGAACTTGCCGAGTTTGCTTGCCGTCGTTTGCATTTTGCGCCTCCCCTTTGGAATTTCCATCCGCAGGATACGGCGCACGCGACAAGCCATCGGCAAAAATCAGGGGTTTCTATCGTCAAATCGAGGAATATTTTTTTGACGGAAAGAAAAAAACGACCTGCGGTCTGCAGGTCGTTCGTTTTCTTATTTCAGAACCCCAGTTCCTTCAAGAAAACGGGGCTTTCAGATTCATTTCACATTCTCCAACGCGTACTCAATCGCTTGCTCGCGCGACATGGTTCGTCCTTCCGCTTGTGCCGCGCTAAAAGTTGCTTCATCCAATTGCGCGCGCGCGATGGCGAAATAGTATTCGCGCTCGGCGGCATCGGCGGGCGTGTAGACACCCTCCCCGCGCGTTCCAAGCGCATCCACCGCGCCAAACAATCGCGCGGCGCGCGCGAATTGTTTTTCGGCAGTCGCGATAAACGCGAATCCTTCCAGAGCGCCAATAATGATGGGGGCACGCGCGGCTTGGCGCGCGAGCGCGAGACTTTCCGTCAACAATTTGCGCGCGCGCGTCACATCGCCGAGCCGCAACACGGTTACGCCGAGGTTGCCCAGCACAATTGCATTTCCGAGCAACGTGCCCAAGTCCTGTGCAATCGCGAGCGCTTCCTCGTAATATATTTTTGCGCGCGGATAATCCTGTTCCACGCGCGCGATTTCGCCCAGGGTAAGCAACGCATTGCTGGCAAGGAGGCGATCCTTGCGCGCGCGAAAAAACTGCAATGCTTCTTCGTTTTGCCGACGCGCGGTTGCGTAATCGCCGTCGCGAAAATGGACGCGCGCGATGTCGCGATACAACACCATTGCCCAGCGTTGGTCGCCCAATTTGCTGAACGCGGCGTGGCTCGCTTCAAACGCGGCGCGCGCGGCTTGGCGATTACCTTCGTTCAAAAAGCGATGCCCCCGATAATGCAGAATCGTCGCGCTCATCCATTCATCGCCCAGCACTTGCGCGATTGCCCAACTTTCATCTTCGAGAGCTTGCGAGCGTTCAGGTTGCTCTGTCCGGATGACCAAACTCAATTCTGCCAAACCCATCGCGAGTTGGCGTTGACCGGGCGCGCCGCACGCGCGCGCGATCTCAATCGTTTCTTCCAGATAGGGACGCGCCGCTTTGCCCGATTCGACATTCTCCGCCAACGCCGCGAGCGTGAATAACGCGCGCGCGCGCGCCAATGTTTTTTCTGCGGCTTCCGGTCGCGCCAAAAGTTTCTGAATCCGCGCGTACGCCTCGCTCGAATACGCCCGCAAATCCCAGAACAAGCGCAATGCGCCGACGATCTGCAGTCCTTTTTGCGCGCGACCTGGACTCTGCGACCAATCCAGCGCGGCGCGCAAATTATCGTGTTCGACATCAAGCCGATCCAACCATTCGAATTGTTCCGCGCCCATCAACCTAGGTTCGACGTTTTCCGCAAACGCGACAAAAAAATCGAGATGCCGATCGCGAATCGTTTCCACTTCGCCCGATTCCAACAAACGATCCCGCGCGTACTGCCGAATCGTCTCCATCAGCCGATAGCGCGTTTCCGCATCGTGCGGTTCGACGATCACGAGCGACTTGTCCACCAATCGCGCAAGCAAGTCAAGCACATCGTCCGCGCAAACGGGATCGCAACCGCACACGGCTTGCGCGGCATCGAGCGTCCATCCGCCCGCGAACACGGACAGGCGGCGTAACAACACGCGCTCTTCTTCGGTCAACAGACTAAAACTCCAATCAATCAGCGCGCGCAATGTTTGCTGACGCGGCAGCGCGGTGCGACTGCCACCCGTGAGCAAACGAAAACGGTCGTCCAACCGCGCCGCGATCTGTTCGACGCTCAGCGTTTTCACGCGCACCGCCGCGAGTTCGAGCGCGAGCGGAATCCCGTCCAGCCGGTGACAGATTTGCGCGACCGCCGTCGCGTTCGCATTCGTCACCGCGAAATTGGACTGGACCGCGAGCGCGCGATCAATGAACAGACGCACGGCTTCGTACTGCGATAGACTTGCCAAGTCTTGGAGACTTTGCAAGTCTGCGGGCGGCAACGCGAGCGACGGGACGCGATACGCCGTTTCGCCGACGATGCCCAACGCTTCGCGGCTGCTTGCGAGAATTTTCAACTGGGGACACGCGCGCAAAAGCGCGTCGGCAAGTTGCGCGCACGCGTCAATCAAGTGTTCGCAGTTGTCGAGGATGAGCAACAGGTCTTTCGCGCGAAGATAATTTGTGAGGACGGTCGTGATTGGCGTGTTCGGTTGTTCTTCCAATTTGAACACAGCGGCGATTGTCTGAGGTACGAGCATGGGATCGCTGAGCGCGGCGAGTTCAACCCACCACACGCCATTCTTGAATTGATTCGCATTCGCGAGTTCCGTCGCCAGTTGAATCGCGAGCCGCGTCTTGCCCGCGCCGCCCGCGCCCGTCAACGTGAGCAAGCGCGTCTTCCCAACGAGTTCCTTCAGTTCCCTCAGTTCCCTTGCTCTTCCGATGAAACTCGTCAGCGGCGCGGGCACATTCGTGAACAGCGCCTCGCGCGCTTTGCCGCCCGTCAACGCGGCTTCGATCTGATCGCGCAGCGCGAGCGTCTCTTTGGATGGCTCGACGCCCAGTTCGTCGCGCAGTTTCTTTTCGCACGCGTCGTACTGCTTCAGCGCGCCGATGCGGTCACCGGTTGCCGCGAGGCAAAAGATGATGTGCTGGTACGCTTTCTCGTTCGCGGGATCGCTCGCCAACGCTTTCCGCGCGAATTCAACCGCGCGCGCGTACTCGCTTTTCGCGCGATGGTGTTGCGCGAGTCGCAAGAGCGCGTCGAGATACAGCGCGCGCAAGCGTTCGCGTTCGGGGAGAATCCAATCGTCGTAGAAGTCGGAGAGCAAGTCATCATGATAATCTTCGATTTTCGATTTCAGATTTTCGATTTCCAAATCGACAATCGGCAATCGCAAATCGAAAATCTGGCGCGCGTCGACCCAAAGGGGAAAATCAGGATTGAGTTGTACGGTCTCGCGATCTGCGATGACCACATCGTCGCCAAGTTCTTTGCGGATGGCGGCAAGCGCGGTGCGGAGCGAGTGACGCGCCTGCTCGTCGGGGACATCGCCCCAGAGGAGCGCGGCAAGTTTTTCGCGAGGATGCGCTTCGGGGAAAAGCGCGAGGTAAGCCAGCAGCGATTCGACTTTGCGCGTGGCAAGACGGATCGAACCGGAATCGCTTTCGATCTGAAATGCGCCGAGCAAGTGAAGACGATAGCGCGGAGATTTGCGCGCCATTGGACGCCCCTTGGCGAAAAAGACGTTTTCGTCGAATCCAAACTGCGTGCGGCAAGAATCTTAGCACCGATGCGCCGCGATGTCAAAAGTCAGGCGCTCCCGATTCGCCATTCGCTCTGACCTGTGCTAAAATATTGCCGATGCCAATTCACATTTTGCCCGACGACCTCGCCTCGAAAATCGCGGCGGGCGAAGTGATCGAACGCCCCGCGTCGGTCGTCAAAGAGTTGCTCGAAAATTCGATTGATGCGGGCGCGCGCGAAATCAAGATCGAAATTCGCGGCGGCGGTCAGCGCTTGATCCGCGTCGCGGACGACGGCGGCGGCATTCCCACAGCCGAGGTCGCGACCGCGTTCGCGCGTCACGCGACGAGCAAACTCAATTCGGTGGACGACTTGTTCAAGCTCCAGACGCTCGGTTTTCGCGGTGAAGCGCTGCCGTCGATTGCGGCGGTCTCGCGCGTCACACTCATCACCCGCGCGCGCGGCGAAGCATCGGGGACGCAGATGCGCGTCGACGGCGGCAAGATCGTCGAACAGCGCGCGCAAGGCGCGCCACAAGGTACGATTGTCACCGTCGAAGATTTGTTTCGCCACGTGCCCGCGCGCTTGAAATTCCTCAAGACTCCGGCAACCGAAGCCGGACGCATCGCCGATCTGATCAACGCGTACGCGCTTGCGTATCCCGCGCTGCGGTTCTCACTCGTGAATGACGATCGCTTGCTGTTTCAATCGCCCGGCACCGGGAAAATGTTCGACGTATTGGTGAAGGTGTTTGGGATCGAAATCGCGAATCAGATGTTGGAGGTTGGAAATTGGAAATTGGAAAATACGGCGGAAGGCGCGTCCAGTGTTCAACCTCTAACTTTTAACCTCCAACCTCCAACCTCCAACATCCAGGTTTCCGGTTTCATTTCTCCGCCCGCCGTCAATCGCTCGTCGCGCAAATACATGCTCTTTTTCGTCAACCATCGCTGGGTGCAAGATCGCACGTTGCAGCACGCGGTCATCGAAGCGTACCACACCGCGCTGATGGTCGGACGCGCGCCGATTGTCGCGCTCGACATCGCGCTGCCGCCGGACACGGTGGACGTGAACGTGCATCCGACAAAAAGCGAAGTGCGTTTCCGCGACACGAGCGCGGTTTTTCGCGCGGTGCAGCACACCGCCCGCGCCGCGCTCACCGCGCACGCGCCGATTCCGACGATCAGCGCTTCCGCGCCCCCTTCGACTATCGCTCAGGGCGCGCCGCGCCGCGCCGAAACCCAACTCGCGATTGACTTGCACCGCCCAATTCCAACTTCCAATCTCCAATCTCCTGATCGCCCGATTGCCCAATTGCCCATGTTGCGCGTCCTCGGTCAAATCCTTTCGACGTACATCATTGCCGAAGGACCCGACGGCTTGTATTTGATCGATCAACATTCGGCGCACGAGCGCGTGCTGTACGAGCAATTGATGGCGGAGCGCGCCAGCGCGCAAGTCGTCGCGCAAGAATTGATCGATCCGCTCGCGCTGCAACTCACGCCCGCGCAGCAAGCCGCGCTCGAAACGCATCGCGACGCGCTCGCGTCGGTCGGCTTCAAGTTCGAGGATTTCGGCGCGCAGACGATTTTGCTGCGCGCGGTACCGGCGGTGATGAAAAAGAGCGATCCGCGCGACGCGCTCGCGCACATTCTCGACGAGTTGGAACAAGGCGAAACGCCGCTCGAAAAATCGGCAGAAGCGCGTTTGATTTCGAGCGTATGCAAAAGCATCGCGGTGAAAGGCGGACAAGTGCTATCGCTCGAAGAAATGCGCGAACTCGTGCGGCGCTTGGAGCAGACGACCGCGCCGCGGACTTGTCCGCACGGCAGACCGACGATGATTCAATTGAACATCGGACAATTGGAAAGAGAGTTCGGCAGAAAGTAATCCAATTTAGGATTTGCGATTTAGGATTGTGGACGCCGGCGTTGGCACGGTACAAATCACCGCGCCAAGTCCGGCAGCATGACGATGCGGCTGAACGGCGGCGTCGGCAATCTGCGCGTCACGATCCCGTCAGGCGTCGCCGCGCGAATTCGCGTGAACAAAGGCATCGGCTCGATTCGCGTGGACGAGACGCGTTTTCCGAAATCGGGAAACGTGTACCAGAGCGCAGAGTTCGCGAGCGCGCCAAACAAGATCGACATTGAGGTGGATGGCGGCGTGGGAAGCGTAGAAATTCGCTAGAAAGGAAGTACGCGATGGCAACTCGGTTTATTCTGAGCGACTATGTTGAGCGTGCAATGGCAAACGCGGTGTACGACAAACTGGAAGATGGCACTTTTGCGGGACGGATTCCGCAATGCAAGGGCGTCGTCGCTTTTGCTCCGAGTTTGCGAAAGTGTGAAGCCGAGTTACGCTCGACATTAGAGGATTGGATTTTTGTCGGGCTCAAATTGGGGCATCGGTTACCCATCTTGGGTGGTATCAATCTGAACAAGGAGCCGAACCATGCGCGGATGGTCGCCCATCAAGCGGCGTGAATTTATCAGGCGCGTGCGCATGCTCGGCTTTGAAGGTCCAATTTCGGGCACGCGCCACCAGTTTGTGGTATATCGGCAACAGCGTCTGGCGATTCCTTCCAATGCAGAGTATTCTGTAGCGCAATTACGGATGATGATTCGCGAAGTTGAGGAAATAATCGGGCGCAAGATTTCGGTAGACGAATGGGTTGAGTTGTGAGGTTGGCGCAGTGAAAATCAGTCTCGTTCATCCGCATCGCGTCACGCGCGAGGTGTTGGTTCGCACGCTCGCGACTCGGTTGGACGCGACCGTGATTGATTTTTCTTGCCTCGAAGACTTGCTGGGTTCTTCGATGGATTATGATGTGTTCGTGCTGTACAACATTTTCGGACGCGAGAAAATGGATCGCTGGGAAGGCGTCAAGTGGATCCGCTTTAAGAAACCCGCGGCGCTGATCATCTCGATGGTACACCATCGTTTCTTCGATCACCGATTTTCCGCGCCGGGCGGAGATGCCGTTCTCTTGCGCGTGAGTAACGAAACCGAGGGTTTGATCAAACTGATCCAACAAGGACACACAGCCAAATCCTTTATTCTGGTCTCCGGGATGATCGATAAACCGCCCGCTTAACGATGGCGCAGAAAAATCAACCCCGTCAGGCGTAAATGACCTGACGGGGTTTCATTCACGGTTACTCCGTTTCCCGCTGGATAATGCGCTGCAAAATCGCCAGCGTCGTCGCGTACGTCGGATCCATGCCAAAGTACGACGGATGCACCGCGCCGAGATTTTTGCCTTTGCTGTACGGCGTGTCCGACGCATAGTGCAGGAAACCGAAATCGAAATCGCTCTGATACAACCGGACGATCTCGTTCACCGGAAAACGTTTAGGGAAAATCATTTCGTAGATTGCCGAAAGGTACGGTCCCGCCTCCATTTCGATGTCGGTATATCCTTCGCGATAAAACAATTCCATGAATTTTTCGTTTTGCAGGAACGTTCCCTTGACGGTAATCGCTTTTTGATTATCGAGCACCGAGCCGTACGTCAGATACGGCTCGACCGCGCGCGCGGTAAAACAGTTGTTGAACAGGTACGTGTTCTGCGAATGTTCGTCGTAGACGACGTTCGGAATGATCACATCGCCGACGCGTCCGTTCAGCGTCGCCGATTTGCCCAGCGAATAGAAACCTTTGATCTGATCCATGTTGCGCGCGACTTCGGAGAGAATTTGGTACGCGGCGAGCCCGAGCGGATAGTCGATGTTGAAAATGATCGCGCGGCTCGCGCGCAAGCGCGCCAAGCGTTCGCGCGGCAGGCGCGGATCGAGCCGCTCCGGGATCAGCCGGTCGAGTTCGATGATCTGCGCGTCCACGTCCAAGTAGCGTTCGCTCGAAAAATGCGTCAGCCCGACTTCGCGTTCGGCGCGCGCTTTCTCATCCGCCGCGGACGCGTTTTCGGGATCGGCGCAGTATTTTTTCAGGACGTAGTACAAGAAATTCTCTTTGCGGCTTTTCACCGCTTCGGCTTGAATGGCTTGATACTCGCGCGTCAAATTCTCGTGCCGAATATCGTGAATGTACTGGATCAATTCACGTTCGTGCGCGTGCGCGTAACCCGAAATCAGGTTCGCCAGACTGTGCGTGTTGCTCGAAATGAAATAGACCGGGCGACCGTCGAGCAAGCGCGCCGCATCTCGCTCGATATTGTTCCACCAATGCCGCGTCGCCTTGCGATAATCCAGGAGCGATCCGGCGAGCAGGCGCAGCGCGAATTGTTTCGTCGTCGCGCCAATCATTTGCAGATTGGCGACCAGGTGGCTGCCCCAAATATTTTCCAGCGTTCCCAGATCGGACATGCTGAGGCGCAGGATGCGCGCCAACTCCTCGCGCGCGGCGGAATCGAGCGGCACATCGCCGGGAATGTGGGCGATGCCGCCCGCGTGCACGATCAGATCGCGCAGCTTGTTCCATTCAATTTCGTACGCGGTCAGAATCGGGATCAAGTCGTCGATGTCGGACGCGCTCGCGATGAACGCAGCCAGCGTCGCGTCGCCGTCGAAAAACATTTTGCGCCGCCGTCCCGCCGCGCTGACGGTTTGCCAATGCTCGACGTCCGGATAGCTCGCCTTGTCGAACACTTCGTCCGACTGTCCCAACAAAATATGCTGCACCTGCTTGATGCAGTCGGGCAAACGCAGCGTGGCGTAGACGAACGCGGCGAGGTCGGGATATTCCGCGCGCGCGTTCAAGTGCAGCGACGAATCCATTTGCGTGTGCGTTTCGATCAACGACTTGATTTGGATTTCGCCGCTCGACCGCAAAAGCGAATAGTACGTCCGCATGTATAATTCAATATCTTCATTCGCCGATGAGGGAATGCCGCGATCCATAAATCCTCCGTCAAATCTTCCCTTTCAAAATTCCATACAACCACGTCGGCTCGCCGGTAACGCGCGTGACGTAATACCATACCAGCGCGAACGCTTCACGCGCGGTGTACTGCGCGCGCAGATTCGCGCGCGCGTACGTCGGACTGTCGCTCGCGCCGGAGCCATACGCTTCGATTCCCACGTCGCGCGCGATGATTTCGGCGCGATAGAGGTGAAACGGATCACTGACGATGATCGCGCTGCGCCAGCCGCGCGCGTCCATCAACCTTTTCGCGTTCGTCAGACTCGCTTCCGTCGAATGCGATTGGTCTTCGAGCACGAGCGCGTCTGCCGGGACGCCTGCGCCAGTAGCAATGCGCCGCATCACTTCGGCTTCGCTCGGCGGATTGCCGCCGACGCCGCCGCACAAAATCAGATGCGCCGCATAACCCGCTTGGTACAACGCGATCGCGTGCTGCGTCCGCGCCAACAACGACGGCGAGGGACGCTCGTTTGCCCACACCGCCGAACCCAGTACGATGATCGCGTCGGCGCGGCGCGCGCGGTCGATTTGCGAACGCGCGTCGACGCGCGCGTACAAGATTGCCAGCACTGCGAGAACAAGCGCAAACGCGCCCCACGCGAGCATCACCCATTTCCGCTTACGCCTACCGTTCACTGTTGACTGTTCACCGTTCACTGTTGACCGTTCACCGTTCACGGTTGACTGTTCACCGTTCACCGTTCACGGTTGACTGTTCACCGTTCACGGTTCACTGCCTTTGCCCCATCATACACCGGGCTTGACTGGGTGTCAAACGATTTGCGCGATTTTGAGGATTGTGCTATACTTGCCAGCGTAAACCTCCGCACGACCTTCTTCGAAAAGTGGGCATCCCCCACTTTTCTTGTTATCAGGCGGAGTGAATTTGAGATTGGAGATTTGAGATTTCCAATCTCCAGAAGAGGACCGCACGTGAAGAACGATTTTCTCGTCGCCATCACGCAACTGTGTAACGACCGCGGCTTGCCCAAAGAAATCGTCATCGAAGCCGTCGAGCAGGCGCTCGTGTCCGCCTACAAGCGCAATTTTGGCGGCGGGCAGAATATTACGGCGCAGATGGACGCGGCGACCGGCAAAGCCAAAATCTTTGCGATCAAAACCGTCGTGGACGAAGTCCACGACCGCCGACTGGAAATCACGCTGCAAGACGCGCGCGCCTACGATCCGATGGCGCAAGTCGGCGGGACGATCCAGATCGAATCGACGCCGGACGATTTCGGACGCATTGCCGCGCAAGCCGCCAAGCAGGTGATCTTGCAGCGCATCCGCGAAGCGGAACGCGACACGCTATTCACGCAGTTCTCCGAACGCGAGAACGAAATCGTTCTGGGAACGGTGCATAATATCGACTCGCAGAATATCACGGTCAGTCTCGGTAAACTGGAAGCGATTCTGCCGCGCGCCGAGCAAATCCCGACCGAACGCTATCGGCATAACCAGAAACTGCGCGCGTACATCGTCGAAGTGAACAAGACTTCGCGCGGACCGCAGGTCGTCTTGTCGCGCACGCATCGCAACTTTTTACGCCGTCTGTTCGAACTCGAAGTGCCGGAGATTTTCAATGGCTTGGTCGAGATCAAAGCCATCTCGCGCGAGCCGGGTTCGCGTTCCAAGATCGCCGTGGGTGCGATGCAAGACGGCATCGATCCGGTCGGCGCGTGCGTCGGTCAGCGCGGTATTCGCATCCAAGCCATCGTCAACGAACTGAACGGCGAAAAGATCGACGTGGTCGAATGGAGCGCGGATACGGCGAAGTTCATCGCGAATTCGCTCAGTCCCGCCAAAGCGTTGTCGGTGCAATTGAGCGAAGACGCGAACGGCGACAAAGTCGCGAATGTGATGGTGGACGATAAGCAATTGTCATTGGCGATTGGCAAAGAAGGACAAAACGCGCGCCTCGCCGCGAAATTGACCGGCTGGCGCATCGACATCAAGAGCGAAACGCAGGTCGCCGAACTCGCCGCCGCGAAAGCGCAGGCGGAAGCCGAACGGCTCGCCGCGTTGCCACCGGAACCGGTCGTGTCGGAAGAAGCGGCAAAAGCGGCGCTGGCTGAATTGGAAGCGATCGCGGCAGATGAGCCAACCGCCGCGCCGATGGAAGAACAGGTCGTGCCGGAAGCCGCGGTTGTTGCGCCGGAAACAGTCGAACCGGTCGCAGCGGAAGTAGCCGCGGAAGAACCGGCGCCGGTCGCGGTAGAGGTTGCGCCCGAGTCAGCCGTGGAAACGCCGGCGCCGGTCGAGGCGGCTGCGCCCGAGCCAGAGCAAACTTTCGAAGAAGCGTTGGCGGAATTCGAAGCGGAAGAGGAAGATGTGTCGCCGGAAGAAAAACTCAAGCGCAAAGCCGACCGGCGCAAACGCACGACGCTCGAATTCGACGAACGCCTGGGCAAAGTTGTCGCCAAGCGCAAGCGCAAAGGCGGGCGACAGCAAGAATGGGAAAACGAAATCACCTAGTCAATTGGGCAACCAGGCAATCAGTGATCAGAGACTGATTGACTAGACTTTATCGGCAATAATTTTGGACACTGATAAACACAGATGCACACAGATTGAAAACCTAGAGATCAGTGTTAATCTGTGTCCAAATTCTAGATTGGGTTTATTTCCGATAATGTCTACTGATTGACCAATTGCCTGGTTGACTGATCGCGAGATGGGCACCAAACATATCCCCCAACGCACCTGCATCGCTTGTCGGACGGTGCGCGGGAAAAGAGAATTGCTCCGCGTGGTGCGAACCGCGGAAAATCGTGTGGAAGCCGATCCGACCGGCAAACAAGCCGGGCGCGGCGCGTATCTCTGCCGCGCGCGTGAATGTTGGGAGACCGTGGTGAGCGCGCCCGGTCGTTTGGAAAACGCGCTCAAGTTGGAAATGCCGATCCGTCCGGAAGACCTCGCGCGCTTGCGCGAGTTTGCGGCGACACTGCCGTCGCGCGAACCAATGCTTGCAGTGCCACAAAACGAAACACTATGAACGCAGTCGTTAACGGAATCGCGAATCCGCGTGGAACGCTGCGCGGAGATCGAGGAGAGTAAACCGATGAACGCTTGAGCGTGTCCATCGCGCATGCCCCGCGTTTGTGCCTCCTCTCTGCGCTTGCGATTGACCCATCAACCCGCTGGGTCGCTCGCCCTGTTCGATTCCTTCCGCGCGTTTTCCCGCGACGATTGCCTCAACTGAATATTTTATCCAATCGCAACCCATCCTTGCGAAAGTTGACGCGCGGCATCGTCGATCCGCTTTTGAACCTGGCAAGGATGGATCCGAGCGCGCCTGGAAATGGGATTGGAAAGGAGAGTGTGCTATGCCTGAGACGAAACCCGTGAGCAAGCGGGATGAATCGAAAAAAACAAAACCGAGTGAAACCAAAACGACTGCCGCACCGGCGCACAAGCCCACGACGCCAAAGCCCGCGCATCCCGAACGCGCGGCGTCGTCTAAACCGATGCCCAAACCAGTCGCACCTTCGCCAGTGAAACCCGGCGCGCCAACCAGACCGACTCAACATCCCAGTTCGCACGGCGCGTCCGCACACAGACCGACTTCCCGTCCAGTGGCTCTCAGCGCGAAACCCGGCGCGCCGATGACACGACCAGCGGCACCGCGTCCCGGTGCACCTAGACACGGTATGCCCGTCGCCAAACCCGGCGCGGTTCCGGTGCGACCGGCGACTCGCCCAGGTACGCCGCCGCGTCCCGCCGGGGTAGTTGCGCCCAGACCGGCGCCGGTTGCGCCGCCACCGCCGCCACCCAAGCCGCCCGTCGAATTGCCGGACAATTTGACGGTGCGCGATCTCGCCGCCACGCTCAAAGTTGGACCGATCGACATCATCAAAAAATTGATGGCGAGCGGCATCATGGCGAACATCAATCAGCCGATTGATTTCGACACCGCCGCGCTCGTCGCGGGCGAACTCGGTTTTGAAGTGATCGAAAAAAAGCCGGAGATCGTCGAGCCGGAAGTTTCGACGCTGACGAGCATTCCAAAGAAACACGAGTACACGACAGCCGAACTCGCCAATCTCGTACTGCGTCCGCCGGTCGTCACCGTGATGGGACACGTCGATCACGGCAAGACCTCGATCCTCGACGCGATCCGGCACGCCGACGTCGCGGGCGGCGAAGCCGGAGGCATCACGCAACACATCGGCGCGTACCAGATTTTGCACGATGCGAAACGCATCACCTTTCTCGATACGCCCGGGCACGAAGCGTTCACCGAAATGCGCGCGCGCGGCGCGCAAGCGACCGATATCGCGATCATCGTCATCGCGGCGGACGACGGCGTGATGCCGCAGACGCGCGAAGCGATTGATCACGCGCGCGCGGCGAAAGTACCGATCATCATCGCGCTGAACAAGATTGACAAAGCGAACGCGAACCCCGAACGCGTCAAGCAGCAACTTTCGGACATGGGGCTGGCGGTGTACGGTGGCTCGGATGAAGTGACCGTCGTCCCGATGTCGGCGAAGCAAAAAATCGGCGTGGACGATCTGCTGGAAAATATTCTGCTCGTCTCGGAACTTGCCGATCTGCGCGCGAATCCGAAAAAGCCGGCGCGCGGCATCGTCATCGAATCGAAACTCGACAAACAGCAAGGTCCAATGGCAACGCTGCTCGTGCAAGACGGTATGCTCCACGTCGGCGAGTTTGTTTTGATCGGCGGCGTGTGGGGCAAAATCCGCGCGATGTTCAACGATCACGGCGTCGCGGTCAAAGACGCGGGTCCCGCAGATCCGGTCGCGGTGACTGGTCTGTCCGACGTGCCGCCCGCGGGAGAAAAATTCGTCGTGCTGGAAGAGGAACGCGACGCGCGCAATCGCGCGGAAGCGCGCGCGCTGGCGAAACGCCAAGCGGAACAAAAATCGACGCGCGCGGTTTCGCTCAACGATTTGTTCGCGCAATTCCAAGCCGGCAACGTCAAAGAACTCAATCTCATCGTCAAAGCCGACGTGCAAGGTTCGTTGGAACCGATTGTTTCGTCGCTCGAGAAACTGGGCTATGAAAAAATCAAAGTCAAGATCATCCATCAAGGCATCGGCACGATCACGCGGTCGGACGTGATGCTCGCGATGGCGTCACAAGGTATCGTGATCGGTTTTAGCGTCGGCGTCGAAACGGCGGCGGAATCGCTCGCCGAGAGCGAAGGGATTGACATTCGGCAGTATAATATCATTTATAAATTGATCGAGGATATCGACAAGGCGCTCAAAGGGATGCTGGAGCCGGTGTTCGAAGATCGGCTGATCGGGCGCGGTCAAGTGCTGCAACTCTTCCGCGTGAAAAAGAGCGTCGTGGCGGGCTTGCGGATCACGCAGGGCAAAGCGGTCCGCAGCGGCACCGTGCGCGTGATGCGCGGCGCGAACGAAGTGTTCAAGGGCACGATTGCCGCGCTCAAGCGTTTCCAGGACGACGTGCGCGAAGTCGCGGAAGGATACGAATGTGGCTTGTCGCTGGAGAAATTCACCGATTTTCACGACGGCGATCAAGTCGAGTTTTATCAGAAAGTGAAAGTGAGTTGAGTAAATGGCTGGTTACCGCGCCGCGCGCGCGAGCCAAAGAATCCAACAAGAGATCAGCACGCTGTTCGAGCGCGAGGTGAGCGACCCGCGCCTAGCGGACGTCAACGTGACGCACGTCGAGGTGAGCGGCGATTTGCGCGTCGCCAAGATTTTCGTCGCGCCGATCACCGGCGACGACGACGCGACGCGCGCGATGCTGGACGCGCTCGACCGCGCGACCGGTTTCTTCCGGCGTCGCATCGCGCAGAGTTTGGATTTGCGCATCGCGCCGGAGATCCGTTTTCTGCTGGATCGCTCCATCGAAAAAGGCGAACGCTTTCTCCGCGCGCTGGAGCAAGTGCGCGCGTCGGAACAGAGAGACGAATAACGTAAAATATGGGAACGACACTCACATTCGAGCAAGCCGTCGAACTGTTTCGACGCCACAATCAAATTTTCGTCGCGGCGCACATCATGCCGGACGGTGACTGCATCGGCTCCGCGCTCGGCTTGACGTGGGCGCTGCGAAAAATCGGCAAGACGGTGACGGTGACGTGTCCCGATCACGTTTCGAACACGTTCAAGTTTTTGCCGGGCTTTGAAGAGCTCGCGCCCAAGACGCCGACCGGCGAAGAGTTCCTGGTTTTCGTGGACGGCAGCTCGGCGGATCGCTTTGGCGCGGCGTACGATCCGGCGAAATTCAACGGCAGACCGGTGCTCGTCATCGATCATCACGTCACCAACGATAATTTCGCGCCGCTCAATTTCGTGGATCGGCGCGTCGCGTCCACCGCCGAAATCATTTTTCGTTTCGTCAACGCGTTCGGCGTATCGTTCGACCGCAACCTCGCGCAGTGTTTGCTGACCGGCATCGTCACCGACACGCTCGGCTTTCGCACCGCGAACACGACGGTCGACACGCTCAAGACCGTGACCGCGTTGATGGAAGCGGGCGGCTCGATTCCCGAAATCATCGAACATTCCTTCAACCAAGTTCCGCTGGCGAGTTTGCGATTGCGCGGCAAGATTTTCAGCAGCGCGATGCTCGACGGCGTGATTCTGTGGGCGGAGGTGCCGTTCAAGTTGCAGCGCGAACTGGGGTTGAACGGCAACGGCACCGGCGGCATCATCAATCAATTGCTCAGCGTCGAGGACGCGAAGATCGCCGCGCTGTTCACCGAAAAAGAAAACGGCAAAATCGACATTGGCTTGCGTTCGCGCGTCGGCTACGATGTCGCGGCAATCGCCGCGCGGCTCGGCGGCGGCGGACACAAACAGGCGTCGGGCGCGTTGCTGGACGGACCGCTGGCGGCGGCGCGGGAACGCGTGCTTGCCGAGATCAAAAAGGCGATCAGTCAATCGGGCAACTAGGCAATCAGTCAATCAGGCGATCAGGCGACCGATTGCCCGATTGACTGATTGACCAATCACCATGTCCCAATGTTCCATCTGCGGCGCGCCGCACGCGTGCCCCTTTCAACTTACGCCGCCACTTGCGCCTGCCCCGCCGCGCGGAATGCACGGCATCTTCAACGTGAACAAGCCCGCGGGCTTGACCTCGCACCAAGTCGTCCACGCGATCCGCAAATCCTCCGGTCTCGCGCGCGTTGGTCACGCCGGCACGCTCGATCCGCTGGCGACCGGCGTGCTGCTCGTTTGCGTCGGGCAAGCGGTACGCGTGACGGAATATTTGATCGACCACGATAAAAAATATCGCGCGCGCGTCCGACTTGGAATTGAAACGGACACGTACGACGCGGAAGGCGCAGTCGTCGCGCAGCGCGCGGTGACCGCGACGCGCGAGCAGGTCGAAACCGCGCTCGCGAGTTTCGTCGGCAAGCAATCGCAAATGCCGCCCGCGTACTCGGCGATCAAAAAAGACGGCGTGCGCCTGTACGATCTCGCGCGGCGCGGCGTTCAAGTCGAACGGACGCCGCGCGCCGTCGAAATTTTCTCGATCAACGCGCGCGAGATCGCGCTGCCCGACGTCGAGTTCGACGTGCATTGCAGCAAGGGGACGTACATCCGCTCGCTCGCGCACGACCTCGGCGAAAAACTGGGTTGCGGCGCGACGCTGACCGCGCTGACGCGCACGGCGAGCGGACGATTCGCGCTCGACGACGCGGTTTCGCTCGATCAACTGCGCGCCGCCTTTGACAAAAAGTGCGCGGCGCATTATTTGAATCCGCTCGACGAAGCGCTGCTGCAATTTCAAGCCGTCGTCGTCAACGCCGAAAGCGCGCGGCGCGTCACGCTCGGCAATAGTTTGGACTGCGAACGCGAGTACGCCACGCCGCTGCTCCGCGCTTACGCGCCAAGCGGACAGTGTATCGCGCTGCTGGAGCGCGGCAGGCGAGCGGGAGAGTGGAAACCGCAAAAAGTTTTCGGGATTCAAGATTCGTAGATTCGAACATGAAACAACCATCTTGGAATAATCTGCCCCTCGTGGATTCGCATCTCGACCTCGCAGAAAATGTGACACTGTTCGGACGTGACCTGACCCTGAGCGCGGCTGAAATCAGAACGATAGAAAAACGCGCCACGCGGCAAGCGACCGTTTCGCTCCCCGAACTCGAGCGCGGTGGCATCGCCGTGGTATTTGCGACAGTGACCGCAGGTTTTTTGGCGGCGGACGTTGGCGAGAACTTTGAACCGCGCTCGGCAATTTACCATACACCTGAGGAAGCCGAAACGCAGGCGCTGACCCAGATTGCGTTGTACGAAGCGTGGGAAAAGCAAGGACGCGTGCGACTGCTCAAATCGGTCAATGACTTGAATCATCACTTGCAATTGTGGCAGAATGATCGTAAACCGGGTCTGGTTATGCTCATGGAAGGCGCAGACCCAATCGTTCGCGTCCGTGACCTATCGCAGTGGTGGCAACGCGGTCTTCGGATGATCGGGCTTTCGTTTGGCGACACGAAATATGGAACTGGAGTGTGCGGAGGTAATTCAACGTTCAAGCAGGGTGGCTTGACGGCGGAGGGTTTTGCATTGCTTGAGCAGATGGCAGAACTGGGTTTTGTCTGGGATATTTCACATCTGGCTGAAGAGGGAATATGGCAAGGGCTGGACCGCAAGTTTCCGCGCGTGTGCGCGTCACATGCGAACGCGCAAGCCCTGACTCCAACCGACCGACATTTGAGCGACGACGTCATTCGCGCCATCGCGGAACGGAATGGAGTGATGGGTCTCGTCCTGTACAACGGTTTTCTCGAACCGCGTTGGAAACAAGACACATCGATCGCGGTCACGCTGGACGACCACCTGCGACGACAAGCGAACTATGTGGCGAATCTCGCTGGTTGGGAGCACGTCGGCATCGGATCTGATTTGGATGGCGGCTTTGGTCTTGAAGAGAGTCCCGCAGAAATCGATACAGTGGCTGATTTGCGCAAAGTAGGGTCCGTCGTACCGGCTGAGGTTCGCGAGCAAGTGCTGAGCGCGAACTGGCTAAATTTTCTTCGATCTGCGCTACCGCAAACCGCATAATAGTTCAAATGGAAATTATCCGCGACATCAACACAGTTCATCTCAATCGCCCCACCGTCCTGACCATCGGCTCGTTCGATGGAATTCATCGCGGGCATCAATATCTCGTGAGCCGCGTCGTCACGCGCGCGAAAGAGATCGGCGCGGACAGCGCGCTGATCACGCTGCACCCGCATCCCAAAGTCGTCTTGCGCGCGACTTTACCGCTGCGCTATCTGAGTACGATTGAAGAGCGCTTGGACTGGCTCGTGCCGCTCGGCTTGGATTACGTCGTCGTGTTCCCGTTCAGTTTGGAAACGTCGCAGATCCGCGCGCGCGATTTTGTGCAGTTGCTTGTGGATCGTCTGCGCCTCGTCGAAATCATTTGCGGCAAAGATTTCGCGCTCGGCTACAAACGCGAAGGCACTGTCGAATTCTTGCGCGCGCTCGGACAGGAAAAAGGTTTCGCCGTGACGGTCGTCGAGCCGCAAGCGTTCGAGGGGCAAATCGTTTCGAGCACGCGCGTGCGCGATCTGATCGCGCGAGGCGAAATGGACGAGGCGACGCGTTTGCTCGGACGCTATCCATCAGTGCGCGGGCGCGTGATCGAAGGCGACAAGCGCGGGCGCACGCTCGGCTTTCCGACCGCGAATCTCGCGATTGCGGAGCGCCGGTTGATCCCCGCCGACGGCATTTACGCGGCGCGCGTGAGAATCGGCGATCAGTGGTTCGGCGGCGCGGCGAACATCGGCATCCGTCCGACGTTCGACAAGGGGCAGCGGTTAGTCGAGGTGTACGTTTTGGATTTCGACGGCGATCTGTACGATCAGGTGATCGAAGTACAATTCGTCGAGCGGCTGCGCGCGGAAATAAAATTTGAGAGTGCGAACGCGCTCGTCGAGCAGATGCAGCGCGATGTCGCGGAAACGCGGCGCGTGCTCGCGCGAGAGAATCACGATGCCAAGTGAAATCAATCTGCGCTACAAATTAACCGAAGACGAATTGCTGAGTATGACTCGCATGTCCGTGATGCGCGCGTGGTATCTGCGCCTCACGTTCATTCTTGCGCTCGTCGTCTTTCTCGGCGGCGGTGTGGCGGTGCTGTTGGGAATCGAGGGAATCGAACCGTTCATTCTTGCATCGGGCGCAATCGTGCTCTACTTTTCGTTGCTCTATTACAACCCGCTCACGCGTTGGCGCGTTCATCGCGAGCCAAAATATTTTGTCGAGCACGCGTGGCGTTTTGACGAAGATGGCGTCAGCAGCAAAACCGAATTTGCCGAATCGAAAAACGTATGGAGCGCGTACCCCAAAGTGAAAGAGAACGCGCGATTCTTTATGCTCTACGTCGACGCGAATCGATTCGCGCCGATTCCCAAACGCGCCTTTACTAACCGCGAGCAAGCCGATCATTTTCGGGAATTGCTCAAGCGCAAGATCGCGCGCTGGGAGTAGGGGCGAAGCACACTTGCCCTGGCGGGACGCAAGTGTGCTTCGCCCTTCACTTGAGTAGACGGACGCCGCGAATTGCCGTATAATATTCGCGGCGTTAAATTTATGGCGATAAAACGCTTTGAGGAAATTCCGCATACCGCCGATTGGTCGTTCCGCGCGTTCGGCGAAGATTTGCGCGCGTTGTTCGAGAACGCCGCGCACGCGCTCTTTGCGTTGCAAGGGGCGCGCGCGCGCGAACACGCGCCTGAAATCGCGCGCGTCGTCGCGGTCAGCGCAATCGATTACGAAGCGCTCCTCGTCAACTGGCTGACCGAATTGTTGTGGCTGCAAGAATCGCAGCGCGAGACGTACGCGCGCTTTCACATCGAAGCACTCTCGCCGACAGGATTGCGCGCGCAAGTTTTCGGCGCGCCGCTCGCGCATCTCGACAAGATCATCAAAGCAGTGACGTATCACAATTTGGAAATCAAACAAACGGCGGAGGGATGGCAGGCAACCATTGTTGTAGATGTGTGAGTCGAGTATTCAGTGTTCAGTATTCAGTGTTCGGTATCCAGTGTTCAACAACCCGGACACTGAATACTGGAGGTTGCGATGATCACCAAGCAAAACTTTGAACGCATAACGGATTACATCTGGCAAGTGCCGCAGAATTTTCGCGGCGATATGCGCGCGCCCGCGCGCCTGTACGCAAGCGAAGAACTGTTGGAAGACGCGCTGCAAGATCAATCGGTCGAGCAGTTGATCAACACCGCGACGCTGCCCGGTGTCGTCAAGTACGCGATCTCAATGCCGGACATTCATCAGGGCTATGGTTTTCCGATTGGCGGCGTCGTCGCGACGCAAGCGCCGGACGGCGTGATTTCGCCGGGCGGAGTCGGGTACGATATCAATTGCGGCGTTCGTTTGCTCGCGTCGCATCTCCGCGCGGAAGAAATCGTGCGGCAGATCAAAGACCTCGCGACCGCGCTGTACAAAAACTGTCCGAGCGGCGTCGGTTCGGAAGGAAGCGTCCCGCTCAACGCGAAACAACTCGACGATGTGCTAGAGCAAGGCAGCGAGTGGGCAGTGAAAAATGGCTACGCGCGCCGCAAAGATTTGCAGCGCACCGAGGAATTCGGCAAGATGCCCGGCGCGGACGCGGGCGCGGTTTCCCAACGCGCGAAAGCGCGCGGGCGCGATCAACTCGGCACGCTCGGCGCGGGGAATCATTTCATCGAAGTGGATCACGTCGCGCAAGTGTACGACGCGCAAATCGCGGAGCGGCTCGGCTTGTTCTCCGAGCAAATCGTCGTGCAGATTCACTGCGGTTCGCGCGGGTTGGGGCATCAAGTCTGTACCGATTACGTGAACGATTTTCAGCGCGCGGTGCGCGAGTACCAGATCGAACTGCCCGACCGCGAACTCGTCTGTGCGCCGCTCAACTCGCCGGAAGGGCAAACATATTTTCAAGCGATGGCGGCGTCCGCGAATTTCGCGTTTGCGAATCGGCAAGTTCTCGCGTTCCACATCCGGCGGTCGTTTGAAGAAGTACTCGCCGGCATCGTCAAGGATTTCGATCTGTTCCAGATTTATGACATCGCGCACAACATGGCAAAGGTCGAGGAGCACGACATCGAAGGCAAGCGCGTCAAGGTGTGCGTGCATCGCAAAGGCGCGACGCGCGCGTTCGGTCCGGGGTCAGACGTGCTGCCGGACGACTTGCGCGACATCGGTCAGCCGGTGCTGATTCCCGGATCGATGGGCACCGCGTCGTACGTGCTGATCGGCACCGCCGCGTCCATGGCTGAAACGTTTGGCTCGACGTGCCACGGCGCGGGACGCGTGATGAGTCGCGCGAAAGCGAAAAAGGAAGTGCGCGGCGAAAAACTGCGCGAAGAACTCGCGGCGCGCGGCATCGTCGTGCGCGCCGGATCGATGCCGGGACTCGCGGAGGAAGCGCCGCAGGCGTACAAGGACGTATCGCGCGTCGTCGAGGTGGTGCATCGCGCGGGCATCGGGCGCAGGGTCGCGCGGTTGGAGCCGGTGGCGGTAATCAAGGGATGACGCGGCAATGAGCCAACTCGCTGTTGATTCATGGTATTTGCCTTCGGAGAAATTCGACCGTATAATCTGCACATAGTCTATTATGCAGAAAAAATTCCGCATAACTACCCCAGCGGGGTCTTATGCGGAATCGTTTCCGCATAAAACGTAGTTGGGCAGGTTCTTCCAAAGGAGTAGTCATGATTCATACTCAATCAATGAAAACCTTCTGGGCATCTTGGCTCTTATGGATATTTGCCAACACGATAGGTGCGGCAATAGGATTGGCAATAACTCTTGTTGCCATTTACGTTATTGGATTTGATAACGACAGCACCATACCGCTTGTATACGTTATTGGATTTAATTACGACAGTAGTACCATATCGCCTGTTTTAGTAGTCGCTACTACCATTTGCATTGGGGCTTCCCAATGGTTCATAGTCCGTAAATACGCAACTCGCGCTGTCTTGTGGATAGTGGCGAGCGTATTTGGAGTCTTTCTTGGGGCTATCGCCATTGGACTCGTAGCGTGGATTGCTAATATAACCATTGGTGTTGATAGAATGTCAAAAGTAATGCAAGGTGCATTTTCTATGGCTGTGCCACTAACACTGTATGGAGCATCAGTTGGCTTCACGCAATGGCTATTCCTTCGCAAACATACTATTCACGCAAATACAAACTGGTGGATCTTAGCCAGCGCCATCGGTGCCGCGTTGCTTGGGATTTTCATTGGCAATTGGATGGGTAATATTGCTGAACTAATTTTTATTTTGGTTGGAACAATTCCCGCCATAATAACGGGGTTCGTTTGGGCAATGCTCTTACAACAACCTCTAAGATCAGCACAGTAAAACATAAAACCTGCCCAACATAGCGTGCAGCGGACGGTTTGCCACGTACCGTTAAAGGGGGTTTATCTGCTCGAAGATATTGTTCCGTTTAGTGGCGTGGTTCTCGTGGCAAACCGCCGCTAACGCTTGCCGTTGGCTGGCTTAAGAGCAACAATCAATGCAAATGGTAAATCAATGAAACCGATTTTCACGATACACGCAGGCGAATATCTTGTAGCATCTCACCTTGAAGAAAAATTCAAAGGTCTGCAAATTTGGTTGCCTTCAAGCGATACAGGTATTGATTTACTCGTTACTAATCCAAAAGCAAGTTCCCAAAATTCAGTTCGTGCGGTTTCTTTGCAAGTAAAGTTTTCAAAAGACTTTTTGGGCAACAAAGGTGTAAGTTCTAAAATTAAGGCGGGCGGCTGGTGGACATTCAAGTATGACAAGATTGAGAAATCCCAAGCAGATTTATGGGTTTTAGTTTTGTATCGTTTCAGCCATCGAGATTATGACTTCGTGATTATTGAGCCAAACAAATTACTTGAGCGATATAAAAGTTTAGGTAAAACTTCTGACACAATCCAAAGTTATGTTTGGGTTACTGAAACTGGTAAATGTTGGGAAACTCGTGATTTACGAAACGCAGAAAAAGAAGCGATTGCAAATGATGTTTTCAAAGACCCGATTCGAGATTTGAGTCAATTTCTAAATAATTGGCAACCTTTACAGAAAAGAGTCGGGCTATAATTTCGGCGGGTTTGCGGTGGTTCTGTTTTTTAGGCAAAGAGTCTGGCACAACAAGAGCCAGCCAACAAAGCGTGCACCTGACGTGTGGGATTCTGCGGCATTTTCGGGCATTTTCCTCGCTTTGAGTTTTTTCTGCTTTGACGGTTTGTCCACGCCCACCCACACGCAGGTAACGCAAGTCGTTAGCCTGCATGCGGCACCCGTTATCGAAGCGACTCGGAGGACAGCGTGAAGCGCGAGAACTTTTCCAGTGGAACGACTTGGGAGCCCATCGTCGGGTACTCGCGTGCCGTCCGCGTCGGCAACCAAGTCTGGGTATCCGGCACAACGGCAACGAATGAGACCGGAGAGATTGTCGGTATTGGCGATGCCTATGCTCAGACGATTCAGGCGCTGAAGAATGTGGAGTCAGCGTTGAGCAAGGCTGGCGCCAGCCTGAAAGACGTCGTGCGAACACGAATGTATGTAGTGAACATTGCTACCGACTGGGAGAGAGTTGGTCGAGCGCACGGAGAAGTGTTTAGAGAGATGAGACCTGCCACGGCGATGGTGGAAGTGAGTGCCTTGATAGACCCAGCCATGCTGGTGGAGATCGAAGCGGATGCCTTCATCGTTGACGCAGGCTAACACAGCGTGCAGCCGACAAGTGGGATTCGCCGCGTTTTTTGGCAGTTTTCAGCACCTCAGCAGGATCCTGCTCTCAAAGATGAAGGATGAAATACCAGAGTGCGTTTTTCATCCTTCATCTTTCTGACTTTTGCCTTCATAATCTTCCCACGTTGAGCGACTGGAATTCTTCCCACGCGTAAACGATGGGCATGTACCAACGGTCGCGACCGATGCAGCGAAAGTACGGCGGCGCGTACGCGCGAATCAGATCGCCGATTTTGTAGCGGGCGAGAATGGGCGTCGAAACGACGAGCGACCCCATCTCGCCCGCGCGCATTTCGTAGAGCATCTTGATTCCCGACCGCGTGTCGACCTCGAACAAAAACAAATCGTAATTCGGCGTCCACGCGCGTTTGTCGTCGCGCTGCTGCCCGAACATCCCCTCAGTCGCGCCGTAGATTTCGCGAATCGTCGCGGGACCGTAGAGCGCGTGCAGCGCGGGCTGATAGCGCGTGTTGATCCCCGGGACGCTCCCCAGCGTCATGATCTGCGTCTTCCACAAATCCTTTGGGTAGACGTGATGTTTTCGTCTTAGGTAACTACCGAAAAGCACCGTCGTTGGCGCGACGCCGCCGACGAGTGTGACATTTTCGTTTCGGCATTTCTCGTACGCAAGTTCAAAACGCGCGTCCCAGTCGCGTTGCGACTTGCCGCCGCCGAGCGCGTCGATTTCGTCTTGCGTTGGCGCGGAACGAATCGGCGTGGACGCGGAGACGTACTTGGTGTAAATCCCGGAACTGTACCCGTACTCGACCGCGCGCTCCCCCACTTGCACTTTGCCGACGACGGACGGAAAATTCAAGTTGAGGTTGACGCCCTGAAACAGATCGAAGCGTTTCGTTTGCAAAACATAGTTGACCATCGCGCGGCTCGCGCTGACGCGCATCTTCAAATCGGTTGGCGTCATCGGAATGAATTTCGATTCGCCCTGGGTCGTGCCGCGCGTGATCGCCCAGCCAATCGGCGGCTCGTTGAGGAGGAGATTCACTTCGCCCGCCATCACGCGTTGGATGAGCGGCTTGTAAAAATTGTAATCGGTAATTGGGAATTGGCGTCGATACTCGTCAATCGTGTTGATCTGCGCGGCGCGGTGTTGCTTGCCGTAATCGGTCTGCGCGTAGATTTGCAGCAAGCGCGCGAGGACTTGCTGTTGCGCTGTGGCTGGGTCGGCGACGGCATCGTTCCACGGTTGCACGAGCGCGTTGAGCATCGCGAACATTTGTTGCGGACTGGTAGCGGACATGGCTGGCTCCTGGGATTGGGTGACGCGATTATAACACGAGGGCGGTGCGGGGCAAAGTGGCGCGCGTGACGCGCGTCAATTGACACGACCATTGTTCAATGCTAGAATCACCGCAGAAAGAAGGGAAAGTTGGTGTTGTAAGAATGACAACCAAGTTCACAATTCCTCTACCGTTTCCGGCAACAGCAGAGCCTGAGATAACTCCAATACTTGCAACCAACAGCAAAGCCAACAAATTGGATGCCCAAGACCGAGCATTCCACGAGTGGTTCCGATTTGTACTTGCATTTCCCCCACATCTCGTACGAAAATACATTCAAGATTTTGGATTGACCGAGAAGAGCACACTCCTTGATCCTTTCTGTGGAACTGGTACGACCCTCGTTGAAGCCAAGTTGAATCGAGTACACGCGATTGGACTTGAAGCCAATCCATTTGCTTACTTCGCCACTTCTGTCAAAGTAGATTGGTCCGTTGATCCCGACGTCTTGTTAATGCGAGCACACGATGTTGCTGATTCCGCATTATCCGAATTGGCGGCACAAGGAATTGACGACAACCAAACATTTCAAGGTGATCCCGACAAGGTCATACTCCGATCGCTTGAACCTGAGGCAGCGAAACTGCTCCTGACTGATTCAATCAGCCCCATTCCTTTACACAAAGTTCTAATACTTTTAGATTGCTTGCGCGAATTCATCAATGAACCATTCTACCGTCATGCCGAATTGGCTTTAGCCAATGCACTAGTTTTCAAAATCAGCAATCTTCGTTTTGGTCCAGAAGTCGGAGTAGGTGAACTGAAAAAGGACACTCCGGTCGTCGCGGCTTGGTTAGCCGAAGTAGAGAAAATCGCAGATGATTTACGGCTTGTCGCTACTAAAGATTATCCCGATTGTCAGGTTTACCAGGCAGACGCGAGAGAGAGCAGCCGCCTCGCCTATTCCAAATCAGGATCGATTGCGCCACAATCAGTTGACGCTGTAATCACATCGCCGCCCTATCCGAATGAAAAAGATTATACCAGGACGACTCGACTTGAGTCAGTAATTCTTGGGTACATCAAGACGAGAGAAGACCTAAGAGAACTCAAGAAACAACTAGTTCGCTCGAACACTCGTGGTGTCTACAAGGGCGACGATGATGACACATGGATCAGGATACCTACAGAAATTCGGCGAATTGTGAGAGCGATCGAGCGACGTAGATTAGAGCTCGGCAAAGACTCGGGATTTGAGCGTTTGTATGGGAGGGTTACGAGTCTCTACTTTGCAGCAATGGCACGTCACCTGATTGAATTACGTCCTCTCTTGCGTCCAGGTGCCTTGCTGGCTTATGTCGTTGGAGACCAAGCCTCATACTTTCGAGTGATGATTCGCACGGGACGCTTGTTGGCTGAAATTGCCCAAGCAGTTGGTTACGAATTGGTGAGAATAGATCTTTTCCGGACCCGATTCGCCACAGCAACAAAAGAACAACTGCGCGAAGAAGTTGTAATCCTTCGCTGGCGCGGAGACAGGAGCATAGACATGGTAGAAGAAAAAAATCGCTACACCCAACTGATTGAGGAAATTTTCTTCAAATACTACAAGGAAGGAAATACTGAAATCGAGTTTGAAAGATCGGACATTAGCCGCGCGGCAGAGAAGTTGAAGATTGTCTTGCCAAAGAACTTGGGTGATGTCCTCTATTCCTTCCGCTATCGAACTCAATTGCCTGACAGCATCACCGCCAAAGCTCCATCAGGTTCTGAATGGGTCATTCGCGCAGCGGGACGCTCACGCTATAAATTTGTGCTGGTGACCCGATCTGCAATTGCGCCATCAGACGTCTTGGTTGAAACCAAAATCCCTGATGCAACGCCTGGCATCATCGCGAAATATGCGTTGAATGACGAGCAGGCACTCTTGGCCAAATTACGTTACAATCGATTGGTGGATATCTTCACTGGACTTGCATGTTATTCGTTGCAAAACCATTTGAGAACGACTGTGGCTGGCATGGGACAAGTCGAAACCGACGAACTTTATATCGGCATTGACAAACGAGGCGTGCAGTACGTCTTGCCTGTTCAAGCGAAAGGTGGCGCCGACAGAATCGGAATTATCCAAATAGAACAAGATATTGCGCTTTGTGCCGCCAAGTTTCCTGACCTTGTTTGCCGCCCCCTTGCCGCGCAATTTATGGAAGAAAACACAATTGCTTTATTCGAATTAGAACAAACCAACGAAGGCATCAAAGTTTCTGCCGAGAAGCACTACAAACTCGTTGGCCCAGAGGAATTGACAGCGGAAGAACTGGAGAAATACAAGACGCGCTCATTCTGAGTGTTCTTCCTCGGCGGTATGTGACTACTCTCAAGCGATTCTCTTCTGCGAGAATCGCTTTTCCTTTTCCTCTGTGTCCCCTGTGGCAAAATTAAACATCCCCCGCGCCTCTGTGGTAAAATCCAGCCATCGCAGCAGTCACTCTTGAGGAGGCAACCATGTTCGAAGGATTCAAACAAGTGCGCGTGGACACAAGTGAAGTAACCATCAACGCGGTCGTCGGCGGGCAAGGACAGCCGCTGTTGTTGCTGCACGGCTATCCGCAAACGCACGTCATCTGGCACAAGATCGCGCCGCGCCTCGCCGCGCATTTCACCGTCGTCGCCGCCGACCTGCGCGGTTATGGCGACAGCGGCAAGCCCGCAGGCGCGCTCGATCACAGCAACTATTCCAAGCGCGCGCTCGCGCGCGACCAAGTCGAATTGATGCGCCAACTCGGGTTTGAGCGATTCTATCTCGCGGGACACGATCGCGGTGCGCGCGTCGCGCACCGGCTCGCGGTCGATCATCCCAACCGCGTCCTCAAACTCGCGACGCTCGACATTTCGCCGACGCTAAAAATGTACGCAAGCACGAACCGCGAATTCGCGCAGGCGTACTATCACTGGTTCTTTTTCATCCAACCGAAACCCTTGCCCGAAAAATTGATCGGCGGCAATCCGCAATTTTATCTGCTCAAGAAAATCGGCAGCGGCAGCGCGGGACTTGCGCCGTTCACGCCCGAAGCGCTGAGCGAATATCTGCGCTGCTTTACGCCCGAAACAATCCACGGCAGTTGCGAAGATTATCGCGCGTCGGCAAGCATCGATTTGGAGTACGACCGCGCAGACATTCGCGCCGGGCGCAAGATCACTTGCCCGCTGCTCGCGCTGTGGGGCAAGCGCGGTGTGATCGAACGTTGTTTTGCGCCGCTGCAAGATTGGGCAGAAGTCGCGACCGACGTGCGCGGACATTCGTTGGATGGCGGACACTATCTCGCCGAAGAATTGCCCGACGAGATTTGCGCCGAATTCAAGTCGTTTTTCTCGTAGGTCGCGTTGCAGTGAGCATACACTATCGGAAAACAACATCTGTTTGCTCGTTGTACCTTCTTGCGGTATAATGTGCCACAGTGAAAGTCGTTCAAGGAGGTTTATGTCAGTGCCCAATCAGTCATTGAGCGTCAGCGACGCGCGAACTTTGTTGAACACTCTCCGTTCTCAGAATCTAGTCGTCCTTCCGTCCTCACGTTACAACGCGCTTATCGAAGAAATAGAATCACTGCAAGACGCGCTTGCCCTTTTGCGCGCAGTCGTAATCTCGAAGAAATTAGTGCCCTACCCAACCGTCCGCAAGCGTCTGGTTGCCAAAGGGCTTGTCAAATGAGTTACGCGGTGTGGGTTGACCCGCATCTGGAACGCAAAGTGGCGCGGTTCCCCAGAGACGTGATTCAGTTCATTGATGAGGTGTTGCGTGATCTCCGCGACACGCCACGTCCTCCGCATTGCCGAAGAATTCACGGCATTCCAGACGCATGGCGGATCGTCGTTCGCAAAGATTATCGCATTTTGTACTTTGTGGATGACAAGACGCGGCGCGTGGCAGTGTACGAAATCACACGTCGCGAAAAAGACACGTACCGATCCTGATTCAAATTCTGACTCATTGCTGACAGCGATGTACAAAAGCTAAAATCGGCAACAATGCCCTGCGCCTTCTATCGCCCTCTCAAGCCCTCTGATGCCCTCTATCTCCTCTGGAGTTAACCATGCCCGCCATCACCGTTTCGTCGCTCGCCAAAACATTCGTCACCAAACGCAAAGCCGCCGGACTCGCGGGCAGTTTGCGCGCGCTCGTCCGCCCCGAACAAAAAACGATCGACGCGCTGCGCGGCATCTCGTTCGAAATGGAGAGCGGCGAACTCCTCGGTTTCATCGGACCGAATGGCGCGGGCAAATCCACGACGATCAAAATCCTCACCGGCATTCTCTTTCCAACGAGCGGCGCCGCGCGCGTGCTCGATTACGTGCCGTGGCGACAGCGGCGCGAACTCGCATACCACATCGGCACCGTGTTCGGACAGCGACCGCAGTTGTGGTACCATCTGCCCGCGATTGACACGTTCTACCTCTTCGGCAAAATCTACGAACTGGACGACCAGACGACGCGCGCGCGCATCGCGTTTTTGACGGAGGCATTCGACATCAAGGATTTGCTCGAAACGCCGGTGCGAAAATTATCGCTCGGGCAGCGGATGCGCTGCGAAGTTGCCGCGTCGCTTTTGCATCGCCCGCGCTTGCTCTTGCTCGACGAGCCGTCGATCGGACTCGACGTGATCGCCAAGCAAAATATTCGCGACACGATTCGGCGGATGAACGAAGAAGAAGGCGTCGGCGTGATCCTCACGTCGCACGACGCGGGCGATCTCGAAGCGTTGTGCAAGCGCGTCATTATCATCAATCACGGACAGATCGTCTATCAAGACAAAGTCTCGACATTGAAGCGGCGTTATCTCACGACGAAAACCGTTTCGATCCGCTACGCCGAACAAGTGCCCGCCGATTTTCGGATCGCGGGAACTGAAGTTTTGAAGACAAGTCAGTACGGCGTGAAACTGCAATTCGATTCCGGCGCGACGCGCGTCGAAGATGTGATCGCGCAACTCGCGCGCGCCGGCAGCATCGTCGACATCACGATTGCCGACCCGCCGCTGGAAGAAGTGATCCGCGCGATCTATCAAGAGTCCGGTCGCGCAGCGAAGTAATTCCCCCCATTGCGGCTACCGCAAGAATGTGCTAAGATTGCGCCTGTCGAGTTGTGAGTACTAGTCCGGAGATCGACATGCGGCAAGTTTCACGTTTGCCTCTGTTCACATATTGCGTGGCAGTCCTCCTCGCAGCGATTGCGTTTGGTTTGACCTATTCCACCTCATTGCGAAATAGCGGTCAATTCCTGTTGTTCCTCGCGGCGATCATTTTGAGCGCGCGCTATGGCGGCTTGGGACCAGGGCTTTTGGCAAGTCTCGGCTCCCTCGCGACGATCAAATACTTTTTCCTGCCGCCGCTCTACTCCCTCGCCGTACAAAACCCGGACGACATTTTGCAACTCGGCGTTTTTGCGTTCATCGCGCTGGTGGTCAGTTGGCTCACCGCCGCGCTCGACCAGTCGCAGAAAATCGCCCGGACGCGCGCGCTGCGCCAATCCACAATTGCCGAACTTGGTCAGCGCGCGCTGACCAACCACGATCAGATCGATCTGCTGAACGATGCCGCCGCGCTCCTCTGCGAATCTCTGGGCGCTAATTATACCGGAGTCTTTGAAATTTTGCCCGATGGGCAATCGCTCGCGCTCCGCGCCGGATGCGGTTGGCGCGCTGGCGCAATCGGTCACGCGGTCGTTCGCGCGGACGAAGATTCGCTGATGCGGCTGGCGCTGGATTCCAAGGAACCCGTCGTGTGGCGCGACCTCCGCACCGAAAACGCGTCGAACGTTCCCGCGTTGTTGACCGAACACGCGGTCATCAGCGGAATGAGCGCGGTCGTCCACGGACACGCGCAGCCATTTGCAATCCTGGGTGTCTACACCACCCAACGCCGCGTCTTTACGCACGACGACGTCGGATTTCTCCAGGCATTCGCGAACATGCTCGCCAACGCGGTCGAGCGCGTGCAAAACGAAACCCAGGTTCGCGCGCAGAGCGAATGGCTGCGGACCACCCTCGCCAGCATCGGGGACGGCGTCATCGTGACTGACGCGCAAGGCAATGTCACCTTCGTCAATTCGGTCGCGCTCGCGTTGACCGGCGGGAGTCACGCCGACGCGCTCGCTCAAAAACTGGAACAGGTTTTCCAAATGCGCGACGAGAAAGCCGGCAAGCCGATTGAAAATCCGGCGGCGCAAGTTCTACGCACGGGACAAGCCACTGAACCCGGCGAGCACGTCCTGCTCGTCGCCCGCAGCGGCAAACTGATTCCAATCGACGCCAGCGCCGCCCCGATGCGCGATGATAACCGCAAATTGATCGGCGCGGTGCTGATCTTTCGCGACATCACCGCGCACCGGCTCACCGAAGAAGCGATTCGGCAAAGCGAAGAACGCTTTCGGGTCGCGCTCAAAAATTCTCCGATGGTCGTCTCCCACCAAAATCAGGATTTGCGTTATATCTGGGTCTACAATCCAGCCCGCGGCTTTCCGTCCCAATCGGTCGTCGGCAAGACGGACGCCGACATCATGACGCAGCCGGACGCGCTGCAATGGAGCGCGATCAAGCGCGCGGTGTTGAGCAGCGGAGTGGGAACGCGCGAAGAAGTTTCGGCAATCGTCGACGGCAAGCAGCGCACGTTCGATCTGACCGTCGAGCCGCTGCGCGCTGGCGAAGGGAATATCGTCGGCGTCACCTGCGCGTCCATCGACATCACCGAACGCAAACGCGAGCAAGCTGCGACCGCGCGCCTCGCCGCGATTGTCGAGTCGTCGGAAGACGCGATTGTCGGCAAGACCCTCGACGGCATCATCCTATCGTGGAACCCGAGCGCGGAGCAACTGTACGGTTACACCGCAGATGAGATCATCGGACGATCCATCGCGATCCTTTATCCGGCTGAACGGCAAGATGAATTCCGCGAAATCGCGCAGCGACTAAAGCAAGGCGAGTCGATCCCCCAGCATGATACGGCGCAACTTCGCAAAGACGGCAAACGCGTCGACGTGTCCGTCAGCGTGTCGCTCGTGCGCGACAGTATGGGACGCGTCATCGGCGCGTCGTCCATCGCGCGCAACATCACGCCGCGCAAACGCGCGGAAGCGTTGCAGCGCTTCCGCTCCGAAGTGAGCGATCTCCTGGGGTCTTCGCTCGCGTACGAAACGACGCTTGCCAACGTCGCGCGGCTCGCCGTGCCGCGCATCGCCGATTGGTGCGCGATCCATTTGCTTGATGACGCTGGCAACATTCAGCAAGTCGCGCTCGCGCACATCGATCCGGCGCAGGTCAGCCGCGCCGAAGAATTATTGCGGCGCTATCCGCCCGCGCCCGATGCGCAAAGCGGCGTCCGGCACGTGATTCGCACCGGGCATCACGAATTTGTCGAACGGGTGACGGACGAACAACTTGCGGCTGCCGCGCGCGACGTCGAGCACCTCAATCTTTTGGTCGACCTGGGAGTCAAATCGTCGCTGATCGTTCCGCTAACCGCGCGTCAGCGCACGTTCGGCGCAATCACGTTCGTGACGACGGAATCAGGTCGCCATTTCACGATGGATGATTTGGCGTTGGCGCAAGACCTGGCGAATCGCGCCGCGCTCTCAGTGGATAACGCGCGGCTCTTTCGCGAATTGCAGCAAGCGAACGAGGATTTGGAACAGCGCGTCGTTCAACGCACGATTGAATTGCAGGCGACCAATCGCAAGTTGCAAGAGGAAATCGCCGAACGCCAGCGCGCGAACGAGCAATTGCGCGATCTCTCCGCGCATCTCCAATCCGCGCGCGAAGAAGAACGGATGCGCGTGGCGCGCGAGATTCACGACGAGTTGGGTCAAGTCTTGACCGCCGTAAAAATGGATCTGGCGCTGCTCGCGCGCAGTCTGTCCGAACACGGCAAGCGCGCGTCGCTGGACAGCGTCGTCGCGGACATCCACGCGACCTCGCGGTTAGTCGACGAGAGCATCGCCAAGATGCGCGAAATCATTCGCGAACTGCGCCCGGAGATTCTCGATCACCTGGGACTCAAGGCGGCGATCGAATGGCAAGCGCAAGAGTTTCAGACGCATACCGGCATCGCCTGTCAGTTCGATTCGAGCGACGAGGAAATCTCGCTCGACCTCGACCGCGCGACGGCAGTGTTTCGCATTTTGCAGGAAACGCTGACGAACGTGGCGCGCCACGCGCAAGCGACGCGCGTCGAAATCCGACTGGAACATCGCAACAGTCAACTCGCGCTCTTGGTGCGCGATAATGGGCGCGGCATTACGGCAAGCGAGATCTCCAATCAAAAATCGTTTGGGATTCTCGGAATGCGCGAGCGCGCCTTGCTGTTCGGCGGCACCGTCGAATGGCAGGGTATGCCGGGCAAGGGGACGACCGTCACTGCGCAGATTCCGATGGAGTGACATTATGATAAATATTCTGATCGCTGACGATCACGTGTTGGTGCGCGAAGGGTTGAAAAAGATTCTCAAAAGCGAAACCGACATGACGGTGATCGCCGAAGCGACGAACGCGTCCGAGGTGTTCGAGAGCATCCAAAAGAACCCGGACATTGTCTTGCTCGATATTTCCATGCCCGGCGTCAGTGGGCTGGAAGTGTTGGAAACGCTGACGCGCGATCATCCCAAACTGCCCGTGTTGATCCTCAGTATGCACCCCGAAGATCGCTTTGCGGTGCGCGCGTTCAAAATGGGCGCGGTGGGATACATCACCAAAGAGAGCGCGGTTGCGGAATTGGTGCAGGCGATTCGCCGAATTGTCGGCGGCGGAAAGTATGTCAGCCCTGCCTTTGCGGAAAAGTTGGCAGGCGAATTGGCGACCGATCACGCGAAACTACCCCACGAAACGCTGTCGAATCGCGAATTTCAGATCATGCGCCTGATCGCGGCGGGGAAAAGGATCACTGCGATTGCGGCGGAATTGTCGCTGAGTCCCAGCACGGTCAACACGTATCGCGCGCGCATTTTGGAAAAGATGAACGCGCAAACCAACGCCGAACTCACGCGCTACGCCGTCGAAAATCGACTGATCGAATAGATGACGCGCGCGTCGACGAAACCTTGCAGAGTTGCCAATCACTCTGCAAGGTTTTTATTTTGTCGCAAAAAATACGACAGCGTGATCGAAAGGACTGCGACGAGAATTTAATCGTTCCAGGGATTCCCTTTTGCGCGGGTGTGAGTTATGCTCAAAGAAACTATGCTTAAAGTGTTTCTAGTTGACGATTCAATTTATATCCGTCAAAGAGTAACCCGAATGCTTTATCCCTTTCAAGAGGTTCGCATCGTGGGCGAGGCGACCCAAGCGCGCCAAGCCGTTCAAGCCATCCACGATCTCAAACCGGATCTCGTGATTTTGGATCTGCGCCTCGCCGACGACAGTTCGGGGATCGACGTGCTGCGCCAGGTAAAACAAATCGTGCCGCCGCCGCTGGTCATCATCCTCACGAATTACCCCTACCCGCAATATCAAAAGCGCTGCCTGGATGCCGGCGCGGATTTCTTCTTCGACAAGTCGACGCAGTTCGATCGGCTCGCGCCGATAGTCAAGCGCGTGCTCCGCACGAGCCACTCACACAAGCGTGGCGCGCCACCGCATCCCCACACGGTTGCTTCGGGCGCAAGATAACGACTCGGGTGTCATGGCGAGAACACCCATACCGCGAAAGAAAAGAGGAGTGCCATGTTCAAACGTACTTTGATTGTCGGGTAGTGTCCCTGTAACGGGCAGGCAAACACGCGTTCGCTTTTTGCGATGATCAAGCCTCGTTTTTCTACAACACAACGCTTGGAAACGTGTTGTAACGTGTAGCAACAGGACAGTGGGCAACCCTACAAAATTCGGTTGGCTTGCTCACCTGCCCGTTACAGGGACACTACCCGTTTCTGGAGTGGATCGAAAATCCGCATCGTGGAAATCGCTTTGGCAATCCTGGTGATTGGATTAGTCGCACTGTTCGCGCTGTCACCTTCATCACGCGCGGCGACCTTTAATACGCTCTTGCGTGTCCTCTTTCCGCATGCGCCACAGCCCGCGCGCGTCCCCAACACCGGCAACCTCGCGAGTCCGTCAGAGCGCGCCGACAAACGCGCCTTCGAAGACGAGATGGAGGAACTTGCCACCCAAAGTTCTCCGTCGGCGTATCGTGAAATGACTCAGCGGTTGAGAGAAAGCGAGCCCGAGTCGCATCGCGAGATCGCCATCGCTGTACTGAGGAATGCGTTGCCGCAGGTCGTGCCGATTTTGCTGGAAGCGTTGAACGATCGCGATAAAGGCGTGCGCGCCGGAGCCGCACGCGTCCTCGGGTTGCGAGGCGAGTCTTCGGCGATGGGCAATCTCGCCGCGGCGACGCGCGATCCCAGCGCGCGCGTTCGCCGCGCCGCCATCACGTCTCTAGGCGAATTGTACGCCTGGCAAGTCCTGCCGCGCTTGGAACGCCTGCAAGTCATCGACCGCGATGCGGACGCGCGCCAATCTGCCGTTTCCGCCATCGCGATAATCAAGCGCAGAGCGGCGAACGAAATGGGGGTGGCTGAAGACCAGGTCATCGCGATTTCCGTCATGCCTGCCGATCCGCCGCGTTTCTATGTCGCAACCCGGAGCGATTTGTACACCCGACGCGGAGCGACCTGGGAACGCGTCAGCCAACTTCCGGATGTTCCCCTCGCGCTCGCGACCGGCGCGGACGAGCAGCGGCTTTATCTTTCGACGGAGAGCGCCGGACTGTACCGCAGTTCCGACGGCGGAACAACCTGGGAATATTTGGAATTCGGATTGAACACGCCAACGCACATCACCGTCATAACGCTCGTCGTCGATCCGCAAAATTCGCAGCAGGTGTACGCTCAGTTGGCGACGCCCGCGGCGACACCCGGCAAATTGGATCCGCTCGGCGTCTCGGCGAGTTTCGATGAAGGGAAAACTTGGTACGGCTTGGACAACTCGCCGATGCAAGGGCTCACGTCGCAACTCGTCGTCGATCCGGAATTGCCCGGATATTTGTTCGGCATGATGAACGATACGCCGTGGCGCTATGATCTGCGGAGCAATATGCTCATGCCGTTCTCGAACTAGCAGTCTGGCGGAGAAACCCGTAACATAGCCGCTTGTCGGCGTTTTTGCCACGCAATCACGGACGCCCACGAGGGGCGATGCTACCGCAAGCCGCCAAAGCCAGCGTGCAGAAACGCGTCAATTACGACAATAGACTTTATCGGCAATAATTTTGGACGCTGATAAACACAGATGCACACAGATTGGAAACCTAGAGATCAGTGTGAATCAGTGTTAATCTGTGTCCAAATTCTGGATTGGGTTTATTTCCGATAATGTCTAATGCTTACATGGAGATTTTTTGGTCCGAAAATCAATTCGCGCTCACGCTCGACCAATCCCTCATCCTCGCGATGGAAGCCAAAGCGCGCTGGATGATCGCGAACAACTTGACGACGGAAAAGCAGGCACCGAATTCTCTGCCGAACGACTATCATGAACAAGCACCAAACGACCCCTCCCCGGCGCGCACCGCGCCAGGGCAAACTCATCTTCCGTCTCTACATCGCGTCTGACGACGCGAGTTCTGGGCGCGCGCTTGCTATCCTGCAAGCGATTTGCCGCGCGTATTTCGGGCGGAACTATGAAATCGAAATCATCGACATACGCCCAGCCCCCTTAAATGCGCGGATGGATGGAATTAGCCGGACGCCCGCGCTGCTCAAGTTGTTTCCCGCACCCTCCTGGAGAATCACCGGCGATCTGAGCGAGGACGCGCTGATCCTGGCGGCGATCAAGGGCTTGCCCCAGCATGGCTTCGCCGGGCAATAGCTGGAAACGCGTCGCCTGTTTGCTTTTTCGCGCAGCACCTCCCCTTCATCTCTTGGAACGCGGACGAACGCGGATAGGTCTTATCCGCGTTCGTCCGCGTTTATCCGCGTCCCAATATCTTTGCTTTCCATCCCAACCTTTCGCTTGAGCACCGGCGTGTCTCTGGAAATCTTTGTGTCTTCGCTTCTCGCGGTCGATTCTCGAGCAATCTTCGAGCGATCTGGAGCAACTTGTTGCCGCGCTCGGGTTGTGCTAAAATGGCGTTCGAGCAACCATGAAAACACTCGCCCAATATCTCACCCTCACCCGCCCGGAAATCATCAACCGCGCGGCATATCCGCTCGAGCTCGCGACGCGCAGTCTTTTGGTCGTGATGTTCATATTTGTTTTAGTGAACAACTTGAGGCATAATAGTTGCGAGAGATTCTACTTGAAGGAGGCACCCAATGGCTAGCGCGCAACCTACCCCGCCGAGTGGCGGTACACGAATCACAATCCAAAATGGAAAACTACGCGTGCCCGACAATCCCATCATCCCATTCATCGAGGGCGATGGCACCGGTCCCGACATCTGGCGCGCTTCAGTGCGGATCATCGATGCGGCAGTCGCCAACGCGTATCGCGGCAATCGCCAGATCAAATGGATGGAGGTGTACGCCGGAGAAAAATCGTTCAACCTTTTCAAAACCTGGTTGCCGGACGAAACCGTCCAAACTTTCCGCGACTATCTGGTCGGCATCAAGGGACCACTGACGACGCCCATTGGCGGCGGCATCCGCTCATTGAACGTCGAATTGCGTCAGTTGCTCGATCTCTATGTCTGCTTGCGCCCGGTGCGTTGGTTCAAGGGCGTCCCCGCGCCGGTCAAACGTCCGGACAAAGTGAACATGGTCATCTTTCGCGAGAACACCGAGGACATCTACGCCGGCATCGAATTTCAAGAAGGCACTGAGGAGAATCGGAAATTCCTCGCGATGTTCAAAGAGGCGTTTCCCGACAAGTACAAGAAAATTCGATTTCCCGGTACTTCCGGTATCGGCATCAAGCCGGTCTCGCGCGAAGGCACGGAACGGCTGGTGCGCGCCGCGATCAATTACGCGCTCGCGAACCATCGCCGCAGCGTGACGTTGGTACACAAGGGTAATATCATGAAGTACACCGAAGGCGCATTTCGGCAGTGGGGCTACGATCTGGCGGAACGCGAATTTGGCGATCACATTTACACCTGGCTCAAGTGGGATCAGACCAAGACGGAGAAGGGGGAAGACGCGGCGAACGCCGAACAAAAAGCCGCGCTCGCGGCGGGCAAACTTTTGATCAAAGATGTGATTGCGGACATTACCTTGCAGCAGGTCTTGACGCGCTCCGACGAATTCGACGTGATTGCTACGCTGAATCTCAACGGCGACTATGTCTCCGACGCGATTGCGGCGCAAGTGGGCGGCATCGGAATTGCGCCGGGCGCGAATATCAACTACGATACCGGGCACGCCATCTTTGAAGCGACCCACGGCACCGCGCCCAAGTACGCCAATCTCGATGTAGTCAATCCTGGGTCGGTCGTTCTCTCCGGCGAAATGATGCTGCGCTATATGGGATGGACGGAAGCCGCCGATTTGATTATCAAGGGCATGGATGGCGCGATTGGCGAAAAGATCGTCACCTACGATTTTGCGCGATTGATGGACGACGCGCACAAAGTGAAATGCAGTGAATTTGGCGACGCGGTCATCGCGCACATGTAGACGCTGAGACGAACGCGTCCCGCGAGAAATTTCGCGGGACGTTTTTTCTTTTTCACGCGGCGGCGCTCACGAATGTACCGTCTCCCAAAATCCCGGCAGGGTCCCACCGCGCTTTCAACGCGCGCATCAAAAAATGCGATTCGGGACGATAGCCCCAACGCTCGACGCCGCCGCGCATTTTCTCCGGCGTCGCGGTGACGATCGCATAGCCGCCGATGTCCAGCGCGGCGCGCCGCAATTCCTCCAGCCATTCCTTTGCGCGATCCGGCTCACCAATCTCCGCGCCGATTGTGATCTGTCCGTTCGCCACATCTACCAGGAACGATCCCACATCAAGCCGCGCGGCGCGTTCGCGCACAAACGCGGTTACGTCTTTTGGCGCGATGCCGACGCGTACGTGCAGCGCGTTCGGGTGTGCGCGCGCGACAAGTTCCTGCCAAAGTTCCGTACCGCTCGGCGTTGCCACTTCCATCGGTTGCGCCGCGCCGATCTTTGCGAGAACCGCGCGCACTTGCGTCAATTCCGATTCCACGTCTTCCGGGATTCCCTCGGCGGTGTACGCCAGAACAAAAGGCGCGGCAGATCCAGCATCATTTTTCCGCACAACAATCGCGGAAGCCGCGAGCGCGAGCGGCAACAATTGTCCTGCCCACGAAATTCCGCGATTCAGATCGTCAACCGGAACCAACAACGTACGCTTGGCGCGCGGCAACGGCATCAGTTTCAGTGTGACGTCCACCAGCAACCCGAGCGTGCCGTACGAGCCAACGAAAAGTTTCGGCAAATCGTATCCGGCAACATTTTTCACGACCGGACGTCCGGCGCGAATCACGCGACCATCGGCAAGCGCGATCGTCGCGCACAAAAGTTGATCGCGCACCGCGCCGTACAACATTCGCTGCGGCGAATTCACATTCGCGGCGACAAGCCCGCCAATCGTCGCGTCGCGCCATGGCGACATGAGCGAGACTTGGCGTTTGTCTTTGGCAAGGAACATTTGAATCTCGTCGAGCGTTGTGCCTGCGCCAGCGGTGATGTACAGATCGTCCGGCGCGTACTTCACAATGCCGCGTAAATTCGCGGTGGATAAAACGACCGCCGACCGCCGACCGCCGACGACTGTTGACTGCCCACTAATTAACACGGCTCTTTTCGCCGCCGACAGTGCCGCGAGCCCCGCCGTGGCTTCTTCCGCCGTGCGCGGCGTGAACAGAGCGCCGGGCGTGCCCTGAGCCATGCCCTGAGCGGAGTCGAAAGGGGCAGTCGAAGGGGGCGCGGGCGGCGTCGGATTCGCGCGCGGCATCTCCGGCGGAAAAACCTTGCCGGGATTCATCAAGTTGTTCGGATCGAAAACTTGTTTGATGTCCCAGAGCGCGGCAAGTTCGTTTGGGCTGTACATCAACGGCATAAACTCGCGCTTTTCGATTCCAACGCCGTGTTCGCCGGTGATCGCGCCGTCGTGCCGGACGATCTCTTGCATAATTTCGCGCGCGGCGCGCAAGACGGCTTGAACCTGTTGCGGATTGTGTTCCTCCATCATAATCGAAGGATGCAAGTTGCCGTCGCCCGCGTGAAAAACGTGTCCGACGCGCACGCCATGCTTGTCGCAAATTCGATTCGCGGCGTCGAGTGTTTCCGCGATCCGACTGCGCGGCACGGTGCTGTCCACCGTGTAATGCGGATACGCGCCGCCCGCGCTCTTGCGCCCGAACCACAACGTTTCGCGTTCTTGTTCCGTCTGCGCGATGCGGAGATCGCGCGCGCCATTCTGTCGGAGAATCTCCGCGATCTCGGCGATCTGCGGATCGAGACTGGCGGTATAACCGTCCACTTCGACGATCAGCATCGCGCCCGCGTCAATCGGCAACCCAGGATGCGCGAACTGTTCGATAAAGCGCATGATTTTCTGATCCATCATTTCGAGCGTCGCCGGAACCAGTCCTGCCGCGATTACTGCCGACACTGCTTGTCCGGCTTGCGCGATCGAATCGAACGCGGCGGTCATCGTTTTGATGCTCGGCGGAATCCGAACCAGGCGCGCGTCGATGCGCGTGATCGCGCAGAGCGTCCCTTCGTTTCCGGTGACGACGCCGGCCAAATCGTACTCTGGATAATCGAGCGCGCGTCCGCCGAGTCGCACGATTTGTCCGTCCGCCAATACGATTTCCAATCCGGTGATGTACTTGGTTGTGACGCCGTACTTGAAGCAGTGCGGACCTCCCGCATTTTCCGCGACGTTGCCGCCCATCGTCGCAACGCGCCCACTCGAAGGATCGGGCGGATAGTACAGCCCTTCGACTTTGACGAGCGTGTCCAAAGTCAGATTTACCAGCCCTGGTTCGACGACCACGCTTCGCCCCGCCGCGTCCAGATCGATCACACGATTCATCCGCGAAAATTCGAGGACGATGCCGCCGCGCTCCGGCACCGCGCCGCCGGAGCGCCCGGTGCCCGCGCCGCGCGCGACAATCGGAATGTGATTCTCGTTTGCCCATCGCGCGACGCGGCTGACCTCTTCGGTTGTGCGCGGAAAGACGACGGCATCGGGCGTGCCCCGTTCAAGCGACGAATCCATTTCGTACGTGATCAGTTCGATTGGATCGGTGACAACTTGACGTTGATCCAGAATTTGTTTGAGCGATTGCGCCAAATGTGTTTCCAACGGAACGACCTCTTGATCGGTGTGATTACAGTGTAAATGAAAGCCATCAAATGTCAACCCACAAAAAGACACGCGACAGGTGAATCACCTGTCGCGTGTGTTTCTTCGCAGCATTACCAAACATTGCGGCATTGCGTTCCCGCCGCCAAATCATCGCGGCGGTCAGACCTGACAGGTTTCCGCCCCTCCGCTTCGCTACGGGGTGCTTCGCAAAAACCGGTCAGGTCTCTCGATGTGAATCAGCCGCTCGTCCGCCGCAAGAGGATTCCGTTCCAAATGTACCAGATCGGTCCCAAAATGATGCCGCCGAAAGCCGCCGCGATCAGGGTGAGCGTCCCGATTCCCGAAACGTATCCGGCGACGACCAGCCAGTACAGCAACCCCGCGCCAATGCCGACGTACCCCAGCGGTTTTGGCATCAGGTTCGCGCGTAACGCGAGCACGCTGACCACCAAGACCCAGAGTCCGATCGCGCCATATCCCATCCAGCCCTGCGGATCCAGGTAGAGTTCCAGTTCGGTTACCGCAAGAGCTTGCTGCAAGTGAACATCTCCAGCCACAAACATCATGGCGCGGTGCGGCACCTGCGCGATCAACCGAAAATACGTGACGGCGGTGATCGCGAATCCAATCAATGCCAAAGTGCGAGTCCACTGCACCCAGCCGGCATTGGCAGCACGAACTCTTTCCGAGATGGCGAGAACTGCCGCCAGCGCAAAGACCGCGCCGAGCGCGAATGCCCAATATTCGATCATGAGCGCGGTTCGGTCCTGCGCGACCGAGGGGAGGAATTTCAAGGTTGAACTGCCGGGTCTTTGGTCGAGCGGCAGAAACATAAAGTTGACGCCGATGACGATGTACGCGATGCCAGCCAAGATGGAGCAAGTCCCTCCAAGTTTAGCGAGTGTGTGGTCTTTCATGGTTCATCTCCATGGAACCAGTGTTCAGTGTTCAGTATCCAGTATTCAGCGACTGAACACTGAACACTGAATACTGAATACTGGATACTAGTTTGTATTGCCGCCGCCAAAATCATCAAACGCGGCATTGTGCGCGCCGACCGTCCACAAACCAATCTTGCCGCCCTTGCCGTTGAAGAATGTTTGGTCTTGCGCGTTCAGCGTCACTGTCGCGATTTGCGTGCCGTTCTTGTAAATCTTGACCGTGCCACTCGCGAGCACTTGCGCGCCCAACTGGTCGCCGTTCGCAAACGTCGCGGCTTGGTTGGGATAGCGATTCCAATCGAAGGGATGCACGCGCAACGTCTCGACGCGGACTGCGTGTGCGACCGCATCGTAGACGACTGCCATGCCCGCCGTTTGCGGCAAACGACCGGCTTGAACTTTGAGCAGCAGACCTTGCTCGCGACCGCGCGGGGCAATTGCGCTCAACTTGACGAACGCTTCCTGGTTCACGCCGAACGATGCCGGACTCCACACGGTTGGACCGCCCGCAATCACATCCACGCGATTGTTGACGATGCGATAGAATCCCATGTTGTCCGCGCCGTCCCAGTTGTTGCCCAGCCGACCGTTCGCGCGATTGAAATTGTCGAGGATGCTCGTCGTGGGGAAAGATTGCCCAACGGTGTACGTGACCGATTGGCTGCTCGTTCTGCCGAGCAAGTTGGTCGCGTTCACGGTAAAGGTCTTGCTGCCAGGCGTCGCGGTGTCAATGTTTGCGCCGTTGGGGACGGTGCCGACGCATGATGCCACGCCCGATTCGTTATCCGCGCATGCATAGTTGGCGGCGACGACTTGGTTGAGTTGATAGTTGGTCGCGGTGGGCGCGGTGATGGTGATGCTGGGTGCAGTGTTATCCACGAGTTCAAACGCGCCGATGTCGCAGTGTGCGCCTTGCGGACGCGCGATGCCGCGCTGGTCAGTGGCAGGGCAACCCGTATCAGTGCCAGCGTCAATTGCCGAGGAACCCGCGAGGATTGGAATGGTTTGGGTGCTGCCGCCATAGTTGCCCAACGTGCCGAGCAAGATGGAAGACGAATTGGCAAAACTTGCGCCGCAGGTCCCATCGTTTGCCAGATTGTTCGAGCCACTGATTGATTCGATATGACCACCGCAGTTACCGCCCGTGTTGTTCGCGACAATGGTGTTCCTCACCGTCAAAGTGCCAGAACCAATATGGATGCCACCCGAGTAATTATAGTTTCCGCTGTTGCCGGAGAAAGTGCTGTTCGTCACCGTCGCCGTACCATACTGAATATAGATGGCTCCGGCATAATCGGACCCACTGTTGGCGGAGAAGGTACTGTTTGTCACATTCAGCGTGCCCGCGCTGAGTATACCGCCAGCCCCCGCTGCGCTGTTGCCGACGAAGGTACTGCTTATCACGGTCAACGTGCCGGTGCGAATGTTAACGATGCCTGCGCCAAACAGCGACGCGCTGTTGCCGGAGAAAGTGCTGTTCGTCACCGTCACCGTGCCCCCATCGTTATACATGCCACCGCCTCCGTATACTGTGGCTGGAATGTCTTTGCCATTCGCCACGGTGATGTTTTGCAGGTTGAAGGTGGTGCCCGAGTGGACGTAGAACACGCGCACGGCATTATTGCCGCTAACGGTGACGGAATGTCCCGCGCCGTCAATCGTCAAGTTGTGGGCAATCAGCAATTGGCTGGCAAGCGTAATCGTGTAATCGCCCGCGAAGTTAATCGTGTCGCACGTCGCGTCGGCAATTTTTTCGCGCAGGGAACCCGCGCCGCTGTCCGCGTTGGTCGTGACGGTGCAAGTCGCCGCGTGCGCGGTGGGCGTTGCCATCGGCGCAAGCAGGGTGAGCAGGACGGCTAACGCAACGAACAAGGTGAATCGAAACGTTTGAGTTTTCATTTTTTCCTCCTTTGGGTTGGAGACCTGACAGGTTTTCGCGCAAGCGACCTGTCAGGTCTGCGAACAGTGAACGGAAAATAGTGAACAGTAAACAGTGCGGTGACCTCCTTTGCGTCGTGAATTGCTCACGGCGCTTGCGACAAGACCTGATCCGGCGGTGTGTCGATGACCTGAACCAGGTCTTGCATCGTCAGCGCGCGCGAATGTTGTCCCGACCACAACAGCATTTGATCGGTGCTGGGATCAATCCCAATCAACGCGAGCCAGGGGCGCGCCGCGAGCAGTGACAGCGCCGCATCGGGATGCGCGCCGGCAACATCGAAAATAATCGCATCCGGCGCAAGCGCGGCAAGTTCCTGGATCGTCGCGCGCGATGACGCCAGCGCGATGATTTCCAATTGCGGATATTGTTGCAGGGTCGCGCCCACGGCATCGAGGATCAACGACTCGCCGTACAGCAAGACCCGCCGTTTGGTTTGATTGTTCCGTGGCTCAAGTTCGACATCGGTTTTCATCTCGCGAACACCATAACAAAAATTTCCTCGCGCCGCAATGTCTAAAGCGGCAAAAAAACGACAGTCCGCGAGATTTCGCGGACTGTCGTTTGTGACAGTGAGGCAATTTGGAAAATTGCCCTACAATTTCATTCGTCCTGCATACGCAATGACCTGACTGCGGTTCTCCAGATGCAGTTGCTCCATGATCTCTGCCATGTGATAGCGCACCGTGCGCTCGCTCAACCCGAGTTTTGCGCCGACCTCTTTGTAGGTCAAGCCCGCGGCGACCAATCCCAGCACCTCCGTCTGACGCGCGGTCAGTTCGGCGCGGTTCTCGCGCGCCGGAGCATCGCCGGGCGCGGGGCGCGCGATCGATTGCCCCGGCTCTCCCTGCCGCGCAAATTCGCGCAGGATTTTTGCGGCAAGCCCGGGCGAAAAAGGCGGCACACCCTGTTCCAATCCACCCAGCGCGTCGATAAACTCCTTGCCCGCCATGCTCTTGAGCAGATAACCGCACGCGCCGCTCTTGACCGCTTCGAACAAATCCTGGTCTTCCGCCGAGGTGGTCAGCATGACGATCTTGACCTCGGGCTGGTGCGCCTTGATGAGACGCGTCGCGGCAAGCCCGTTGCAACGCGGCATCGCGATATCCATCAGAATGAGATCGGGCTGGAGTGTGCGCGCTTGCGCGACCGCTTCCACGCCATCGCGCGCCGTCCCAACAACCGCGATGCCGTGCGCGGTGAGCAAGTTCGTCAATCCTTCCAAGAGCAGGGCGTGATCGTCGACGAGAAGTACTTTCATGTGTCTCCACCCTAATCAGTGTTCAGTATTCAGTGTTGAGTATCCAGACTGAACACTGAATACTGATTACTGAATACTGCGCTTGATTGGTACTTGCACGACGACGCGCGTTCCCTCGCCCGGGACTGAATCGACGCGCAGCCAGCCGCCCATTTGCTCTGCGCGCGCGCGCATGAATCGCAAGCCGAACCGCTTGGATGCTTCGTCGTTCAGGAGCGCGGGATCAAAGCCGCGCCCGTCATCTTGGATCGTGACACAAGCGTGGCTTGCCGCTAACTCGAACTGGACTTGTGCGGAACGCGCGGCGGCGTGTTTCCGCGCATTCGACAATGCTTCTTGAATGATGCGGAACAATTGCATTTGCGTCTCCGGCTCGAATGTTCCGTCGTCAAATCCTTCGCCAACGCACAGTCGCGTCGCGATGCCATAGTTCTGCGCGAAACCGTCGAGATAATTTCCCAGGGCTGTGAAAAAGGGCTGAGTCGAGAAAGACGTTACGCTCAAGTTGAGGATATGCTCGCGCACATCGGCATGGGCATCCTGAATGATGCGCGCAAGGCGGGTGAGTTGACCGTTGGCAATCGCCATCTGTCCATTGTCCAGCAATTTGCGCGCGGCTTCCAACTGGATGCTGGCATAGCTCAGGACTTGGCCCACGCTATCGTGCAGTTCCCGCGCCAAATGTTCGCGCTCCTGCAACGCCGCAACCGCGCGCTGTTGTTCGAGCACCTTATGCTGCGCCGCTTTTTGCGCGGTGACATCGTGGAGCAAAATCAAGAAACCCAGCGCAAAACCACGCGAGTCATTGAGCGGCGAGAGATAGAGCGTATAAAACCGGGCAGCCGTCCCCGCGCCGATGGTGATTTCCGAATGTGCGACGCCCGGCTCGTTCGATTGCGTGAGCGCATCTAAATGCACCGGTAAAACCTGGGACGCCTGGTGACCCTTGACGCGAACCGTGCGGACACTCAGAATTTTTTCCGCCGCCGGATTCAGATCGACGATGCGCCCGTGGGTATCCAAGACCACCATGCCTTCGTGCATTTGCTCGATGACGGTGCGGCGCGCCATCGGAATCGGATCGAAGATGCGAAAACCGAACAACGCGATGGCGTACATCATCGAAGTGAAATTCAACATCAGCACCGCAAAATCCATCGGCGCAACAGGATTGAGATTCGCGACATTCAGCACATAGGCAACTCGCACGACGGCGTGACCGCATAGGATCAACATCACCGGCGCGCGCTGTTGCGGCGAACGGATAAACAACCAAATGAGCACCGGCAGAGTCAGCAGAGAAATCAGCACGCCCACGGCAACGAGGAGGAGATTTCCCGCGCCGGGAATCGGTCGAATGACTTGCTCCGATGAGAAACCGATCCAGATCCAATGGTGCGCGTCATTGGTAAGAATCGACAAAAAACCGATTAGCAGAAACGTGAACAACAGGTACAAGTTGCGGCGATTCAGGAACCGGTTGAGGCGGGCATACTCTAACACAAAGCACAGCCCAACAACCGCGATGGGACCCTGCCAAAAGAATTGGAACTGGTACCAAAATATTTTGGTGGACGAATCGGTTGCCGCCAAAACGAGCGCCGTGCCAGTTGCCCACAGAACATCCAGCACCATTAGAATCGAGAACGGAAATGCACCGGGCACGGTACGGCGACGCCAGCCATAGATCGCCAGCGCGAACGAAAGCACGGCAGTGGCAAGCATCGGAAGAATGTACGGCGTGAATTGATAGGGTAGATTCATTTCCCCTTCTATCGTTGGCGAACACGCAACTGCATTGGCGCGAAGGTATTATAGCATCAGATTAAAATCACGCGCAAGTTCTTTTGAGGGTGTGTGTCAAAGTTTTGGGTGGTCTCATCGCCTGTCCGCCGTCGTTTCAAAACGACGGCTCAACAAGGTGGAAACTCGATAAATCGAGTTGGTACCAATCGGTTTCCAACCGATTTTTCACCTCGCTGAGACGCCGAATTCCATTCGGCGGCGTTCTTCCAACGAAAAAAACTTGACAAGCGGCAAGACATATGCTATACTATTAGATGAAACTAAGTTTCATTAGACGGTACTGCGTTCAAAGGCGAGCGAAATGACGCCATGCGTGCAATCCCAAATGCAGCCAGCCAACCGAAAGATCAAGACACCTCCCTCACGCGTTTTTTGCGAGAGGCGTTAGGTGTTTTTTGTTTAGAGAGATGATGGCTTGCCATGGCAGAATCAACTCGCGCGGTGGAAAGAGCGCTCGACATCCTCTTGTGTTTCAATCGGGATGAGCCGGTTCTCACGCTGACTCAGATCGCGGAGCGCGTTGAATTGCACAAGAGCACGGTGCATCGGCTCTTGGCGACGTTGGAAAGCAAACACTTTGTTCAACGCGATGACGATAATGGGTCTTATCGTCTGGGCATTCGATTGATCGAACTCGGATTCTCCGCGCTCAAGCGAACGAATCTGATCGAACAAGCGATGCCGTACATGCAGCGACTGTCGGCAGAGCATCGCGAGTCGGTAGACTTGGCGATTTTGGAGGGCGCGGAGGTCGTCTATCTCCACGTGATCGAGAGTCCGCAGCGCGTAAAAATCGCTGCCGCCCCCGGTGAACATCTTCCGGCATTTTGCACCGCGACCGGCAAAGCGTTCCTAGCGTTTTTGCCTGATGAGGAAGTGAAAAGGATCTTCAAACAAGGCGCACACAAGTACACCGAGCATACAAAAATGACGCTGACTGCTTTGCGCGATGACTTGTGCGCGGCGCGCGAGCAAGGATATGCCGTCTCGGCGGGAGAATTCGAAGATGGCATCAATGCAGTTGCCGCGCCGATCCTCGCTCCGAATGGACATCCTCTGGCAGTGATCGCGCTAGCAGGACCAGCGTTTCGGTTGTCGCGCGAGCGCATGACCGAGTTGGGCAAATCGGTCAAAGCGGCTGCCGATGCGATTACCCAGGAATTGGGTTTGACGATGCAATTCTCGGCACGGAAATAAATCTCCACAGAAAGGATAGAGCAATGAGTCAGTTACCGTTTGTCAAAGCCGCGGATGTCGCGGGCGAATTCCGGATGCCACCGCGCACCTCCAAACTTTTGCTTGCCCCCAAGTTTGGCGGCGTCAAGAACGTTTCGATGGGAATGAACATCACCGAAGTCGGCAGTATGATTCCCGATCACGTCCACGAGGAATCGGAAGAGGTGTTGTTTCTGATCAGCGGGCGCGCTAAGATCGTGATCGAGGGCGAAGGAGAATGGGAGATCGGTCCTGAAACCGCGTTCTATTCGCCGATTGGCGTAAAGCATCGCGTCGAAAATATCGGCAATGAGCCGCTGAGAATTGTTTGGTGCTATTGCCCGCCATTGCCGCAGCACAAGAGTTAATCAATTTCATTTCGAAAGGAGTTTGTCATCATGTTCGAAGAGACTCGCAAGTACGTTCAGAAACTTGGATTACCCGCAGGCGATCTATTCGATATGCCGACCTCGACGGCGCGTTTTCCGGACGGCGCGGCGTATCGGATCGAATGTCCGACGGTCAACTCGGCGGACGCGGTCGCGGCGTTGCTCGATACGTCGACCAAGTTGGGCATCACGATCAATCGCGTCACCGAAACGTACGGGATGTTCCGCCACACGCGCCAGGAACTGAAAGAGTACTGCCGCTTGTGCAATCAGTACGGCGCGGAGTTGCTGATGTCGGTTGGTCCGCGCGCCACGTACGATACCGGCGCAACGGTTTTGTCGTCGCAAGGCGTTCGCATCAGTTATCGCCTGCGCGGGATGGAACAACTTTTGCGCGGGATCGAAGACATCAAGCGCGGTTATGACATCGGCATTCGCGGTTTCTTGATCTACGACGAAGGAATGTTGTGGGTCA
>DYJA01000023.1 GCA_020723345.1 Candidatus Aquidulcis sp.
TCCGGGGTAACGGCAAATCGCGCAAGTTCCTCACGCAGAACTTCGCGTATGATCTCTTTCAATTCGCGTCTTTCGATTGTAATTGTGTCGGCAGTCGCTGGGTGAGTCATGCCATACCTCCACATAATCTTTTGCTTTCTTGAATTGGCAAGCCAATGTTCCGCAAAGCCCCCGTTCACCTCGCGGGACTGATTATATCACACTCGCCAAGCCAAAGCAACGCGCCGCGCCGAATTCACGTCACACGCATCACGGAACACGTCGGACTCGCGTCTTGCGCTCTATTGGAATCGGCTTATAATTTCAACCATGAACGAACACCAACGTGATCGTTATTCGCGTCAAACAATTTTCGCGCCGTTCGGCGAAGCCGGACAGGCACGCTTGCTCGCTGCATGCGTCGTGATCGTCGGCTGCGGCGCGAACGGCTCGATGATGGCGAGCACGCTCGCGCGCGCGGGCGTCGGCACACTCGTCATCGCCGATCGCGATTTCGTCGAACTGAAAAATTTGCAGCGGCAGATCCTCTTCGACGAAGACGACGTGGCGCGCGGCACGCCGAAAGCGATTGCCGCCGCCGAAAAATTGCGCCGCGCGAATTCGTCGATTCAGATCGAAGGGATCGTGACCGACGTGAACGCGGAGAACATCGAGGATTTGATCGCGGGCGCGACGCTCGTGATGGACGGCACCGACAATTTCGAAACGCGCTTTTTGATCAACGACGCGTGCGTCAAACATTCGATTCCCTGGGTCTACGCGGGCGCGGTTGCAAGTTACGGCATGACGATGACGATTGTGCCGCGCGAAACTGCGTGCCTGCGCTGCGTCTTTTCGCGCGCGCCTGCGCCCGGCACATTGCCAACCTGTGACACTGCCGGGATCATTCCGCCCATCGTCAACGTGATGGCGTCCATCGCGAGCGCGGAAGCGATCAAATTCATCGCAGGCGCGGGGACACGCAACGCCGGCATCATCAACGTCGATCTGTGGGACAACTCGTACGAATCGTTTGCGATTGCGCGCCGGGACGATTGCCCTGCGTGCGGACACGCTCCGCGCAAATTCGAGTACCTCGACGGCGAGCGCGGCGGAACGATGACCGCGTTTTTGTGCGGACGCAACGCGATCCAGGTGAATCCCGGACGCGGACACACGCTGGATCTCACCGCGCTTGCAGGACGGTTGCGCGAGGTAGGCAAGGTTGCCGAGAACGAATACCTGTTACGCTTTGAAGCGGATCGGTACGAGATTACGATTTTCCCCGACGCGCGCGCGATCATCAAAGGGACAGATGACGCGGCGGTGGCGCGCAGCGTCTATGCCAAGTATGTTGGCGTGTAGCGGAGACCTGTTGGGCTTTAAGACCCAACAGGTCTCTTTCATTATGAAAAACACGGCGAAGATGATATAATAGAAGTACAACGGAATAGCATTCGGAGGCGACCAATGTTAATTCCAGTGGACATTACTTTTCCCAGAATGGCTTGGGTGGAACAGCGCATCGCGACGCCGCGCGTGGACGATGTGCCGGGCGCGATCCGCGCGGAGATGCAGCGTCTCGGAGTTGCGACCAAAGTTCGCCCCGGCATGCGCGTCGCGATCACAGCCGGCAGTCGCGGCATCGCCGGCATCGTCACGATTTTGGCAACCGTCGTGGACGAATTGAAACGCCTGGGCGCGGACCCCTTCCTGATACCCGCGATGGGCAGCCATGGCGGCGCGACGGCGGAGGGTCAAGTGGCGGTGCTCAATTCGCTCGGCATTACCGAGCCAGCCATGGGCTGCCCGATTCATTCCTCGATGGAGACGACGCAAATTGGTCGAACGCCGGAGGGCATACCGGTGCTGATTGACCAGATCGCCGCGGGCGCGGATGGCATCATCGTCGTGAATCGCATCAAGGCGCACACCGAGTACACGGGACCGGTCGAGAGCGGCTGGATGAAAATGCTGACGATCGGCTTGGGCAAGCATCGGGGCGCGCTGATGGCGCATCGCAACGCGGTGCAGTTGACCTATCGCGTCGCGATCGTCTCGGTCGCGCGCGAGATCATCCGCCGCGCGCCGCTCCTCTTCGGCTTGGGCGTGATCGAGAACGCGTACGATCAGACCGCACAAGTCATCGCGGCGTGGCCCCCCGATTTCGAACCGATCGAACAAGCCGCGCTGCAACGCGCCAAGGAACTCATGCCCCGCTTGCCATTCCCCAAGTTGGACATTCTCATCGTTGACGAAATCGGCAAAGAGATCAGCGGCGCGGGATTGGATCCGAACGTCATCGGGCGGCGAATGGTTTTCGGCGAAGCCGAGCCGACCTCGCCTGTGATCACGCGCATCGTCGTGCGCGATCTCACCGACAAGACGTACGGCTGCGGCATCGGCTTGGGCTTGGCAGATTTCGTCACGCAGCGCCTGGTGGACAAACTCGATCATCGCCCCACGTACATCAACTGCTTGACCGCGATGGCGCCGGAAAAGGGGCGCATTCCGATGACCGCGCCAACTGATCGCGCAGCCGTCGAGTGGGCGTTCGTCACCGCCGGCGCGGTCGAGCCGCCGCGCGCCAAGATCGTCCGCATCAAGAACACACTGCACCCCGAACGTTTTTTCGCCTCTGAAGGATTGCTGCCGGAAATTCAAACCAACTCGAATCTGCAGATCGTCGGAGAGTGGCAGCCCCTGTCGTTCGACGACGCGGGCGCGCTTCAACCGGAGCGGATGTAACTTTCCAAACCTTGCGAAGGTTGATCTCAAGATGTAATCCGGTTATAGGATGAACCTTCGCAAGGATGTGAACTCACAACGACGCGAGGAAAAACCATGAGCGAACCGATTCCGCCCGACCGACTGACCACGCCCCGTTTCAAGCAACTCCTCAATCAATGTATTCATTGCGGGTTGTGCCTGCCGGCGTGCCCCACCTACGCCGTGTTTGGCACGGAAATGGACGCGCCGCGCGGACGCATCGCGTTGATGCGCGCCGCCTCCGAGGGGCGCGTCGCTTTGAACGGCGCGGTCGGCAAGCACATCAATCTCTGCCTGGCTTGCCGCGCGTGCGAGCCGGTGTGCCCCTCCGGCGTACAGTACGGCGCGCTCGTCGAGACGACGCGCATCGCGCTTGAAGCCGCGCGCCGATCGGGGGTGATCGAACGCGCGATCCGGCGTCTTGCGCTGCGCGAAATGATGCCGCATGTCCAGCGTTTGCGCTTCGTCACGGCGTGGATGCGACTCTACCAACTCATCGGCTTGCAAGGGCTGGTGCGCGCGCTCAACTTTTTGCCCAAGAATCTCAAGGCGATGGAAACGTTGATGCCGCCGCTGCCCAAGAAATATCCCGATTACCGCCAACCCGCTCCGGCGCTTGGAGCAAAGCGCGGCGCGGTCGCATTTTTCTATGGCTGCATCCAGGACGCGTTCCTCGCCCAGGTGAATGAGGCGACGATTCGCGTGCTGCAACACAATGGATATGAAGTCCACTTTCCGGCGCTGCAGACGTGCTGCGGCGCGGCGCAGTTGCACGTCGGCGAGGAAGAACTGGCGCGCGATCTTGCGCGGCAGAATATCAACGCGTTTCTGACCCCCACCCCTGCCCCTCCCCCGTCAGCGACAGGAGAGGGATTCGACGCGATCGTGAACAACGCGGGCGGCTGCGGCGCGACGCTGAAAGAGTACGCGCACTTGCTCCAGGACGATCCGGCGTACGCCGAAAAGGCAAAACAATTCGTCGCCAAACTCAAAGACATTAATGAATTCCTCGTGGAGCATCTCAACGTCCCGCCGAAAGGGATCGTCAAGGCGCGCGCGACGTACGCCGATTCGTGTCATTTGCGAAACGTCCAAAAAGTGATCAAGCCGCCGCGCGATTTGTTGCAAGCCATTCCCGGCGTCGAACTGGTCGAACTCAAACAGCCCGATCGCTGCTGCGGCAGCGCGGGCGTCTACAACATCGTCCAGGTGGATACCGCCAATGCAATCTTGGATGCGAAGATGGCGGACATCGCCAGCACGGGCGCGGATACCATTGTGGCGACGAATACCGGCTGCCATTTGCAGTTGATCGCCGGAGTCCGGCGCGCCAAACTCAACGCGCGCGTCGTTCACCTCGTCGAATTGCTCGATCAATCGTACGCGGCAGAAAGTAAAATGTGATACGTGATGCGTGAAGCGCCCTGAGCGAAGTCGAAGGGTCACGCATCACGTGTCACTTGAGGTCTCCCATGTCAAACCAAGATACACAACGATCACTGCAAAATGTTTTGTCCGCCAAGCAAGTCGTCACGGATCCGGTTGAACTGATCACGTACGAAGTGGATGCCGGTCTCGACCGTGGCACGCCAGCGGCAGTCGCGCTGCCACAGACCCCGGACGATGTCGTGCGCTTGGCGCGCTGGGCGGCGGCAAATAATGTGCCGCTGATCGCGCGCGGCGCGGGCACCGGCTTGTCCGGCGGCGCGGTCGCCGAGCGCGGCGGCATCATCGTCTCCTTTGCGCGCATGAATCGCCTCGTCGAACTGGACGCGCGCGGGCGCAGCGCGGTCGTCGAGCCGGGGATCGCCAATCTCGCGTTCGACGACCTTGCCAAGAAACAAGGTCTGTACTTTCCGCCCGATCCTGCGAGCCAGCGCGCTTCGACCATCGGCGGGAACGCGGGAGAGAACGCCGGCGGACCGCACTGCTTCAAGTACGGCGTGATGGTAAACTATGTTACCGGGCTCCAAATCGTTCTCGCCGATGGCGGCACGCGACGCGTCGGCGGGCGCGCGTATGATTATCCCGAATACGATTTCGCCGGACTGATCGTGGGGAGCGAAGGCACGCTGGGGATCATCACCTCGTTCGACGTGCGCCTCGTGCGCAATCCGCCGGGCGTTAAGACGATGATGGCAGTTTTCGATTCGGTCGAGCAAGCCGGGGTCGCGGTCTCCGCCGTGATCGCCGCCGGATTGGTGCCGGCGACGATGGAGATGATGGATCGGAACATTACGCGGATCATCGAAGAATACGCGCACGCGGGTTTGCCCGCCGACGCCGATGCGGTGCTGATCATCGAAGCCGACGGCTACCCCGCCAGTTTGGACACGCAGATCGAAGAAATCGCGGACATCATCCAAGCGAACGGTGGTCGCGATTTGCGGATCGCGCAGAGCGCGGACGAGCGCGACCGGATCTGGCTGGCGCGCAAGAGCGCGGCGGGCGCGATGACGCGGCTCGCTCCGGCGTACTATTTGGTGGACGTCACGGTCCCGCGCAGTCGCCTCGCGGAGACACTCGCGCAAGTCAATCAGGTATTCAATCGTTATGGTCTGCGCGTCGGTTACGTCTTTCACGCGGGCGACGGCAACCTGCATCCGTTGATTCTGATTCCGCGCCCCGATGATCGGGAATTGATCGAGACGGCAGTGCGCGCCGGACGAGAAACGGTTGAGATCGGCGTCGCGAAAGACGGCAGCATTACCGGCGAACACGGCGTCGGGATCGAAAAGCGCGAATTCATGGCGATGATGTACAGCGGCGCGGAACTCGCGGCGATGTGGGACGTCAAACAGGTCTTCGATCCGCGCGGGCTGATGAATCCGGGCAAGGTCTTTCCGACGAAAATGCCTGAAGTTGCCCGCCGACTGCCGACTGCCGACCGCCGACTGCCAGGTGACATCTTCGCTCCGGCAACCGCCGAGGAAGCCGCACAAGGGCTTGTGGAACTTGGGAAAGCAAAACGCCCTGTCTACATCAGTCGGCAGTCGGCGGTCGGCGGTCGGTCGGCGGCGGTCGTTCTCTCTACGAGCGCGCTGTGCGGGATCAAGAAATTCGCGCCGGAGGATCTGTACGTGACGGTCGGCGCGGGGACGCCGCTGGCAGACGTGCAGCAATTCCTCGAACGCGAAAAGAAACTCGCGCCGCTCGCCTCGCCGTGGGCGGGCGCGACGATTGGCGGGATCGTCGCGTCGAACTTGAACGCGCCACTGCGAATGCGCTACGGCAGCATCCGCGATCTCATGATGTGCGCGACGGTCGTTCTCGCGGATGGGCGCGTGATCCGCGCCGGGCGTCCCGTCGTCAAGAACGTCGCGGGCTACGACATGCCCAAAGTGTTCGTCGGCTCGCACGGCACTTTGGGACTCATCGCCGATGTGACCTTCAAACTCACGCCGCTGCCGCGCGCGCGCCGCACGCTGCTCGCCCCGGTTGACGATCTCGCGCGCGGCTTGGAGTGGGCGGGCAAATGCTTGCCGCTGGCGTTGGTTGCGTCGGCGATTGTCCTTCTGAAGAATTCGAAATTCGATTTTCGAAATTCGAAACCTGTGGTGAGCGAAGTCGGACCATTCGAAATTCCAATCTCTAATCTCCAATCTCCCTACGTGTTGGCATATTCCGCGGAAGGCATTCGCGAAGATGTGGCCGCGGAACTCGATCAGGTGAAGCAAGTGTTGCGCGCGTCCGGCGCGCCCACGCCGATTGAGGTTGACGCGCCAAGCGGCACCGATCTGTGGATGGCGTTACTGGGAGATTCGTCCGCGCAAGCGTTGCGCGTGCGCGTCGGCGTTGCGCCGAAAGATTTGAGCGCGTACGTGAAGGCGCAGACCGCGCCGCTTGAATCCGGCGCGTTTCTCGCGGACGTCGCGAGCGGATTGGTGTATGCAGTCGCAACGTCGGAAGACGCGGCGCGCGCGCGCGCGTGGGTGGACGCGCTGCGAAAGCCCGCGCTGAGCGCGGGCGGCTACGCGGTCGTGTTGAACGCACCGGAGACATTGCGCGGCGCGCTCGACGTGTGGGGCTATCAGCCGCAAACGCTCGAGTTGATGCGCGCGTTAAAGGCGCGGTGGGATCCGGCGGGGATTTTGAATTCGGGTGTGTTTGTCGCGTGATCCCCTCCATCTCCGTTCTCGGTCTCGGACTCATGGGCCGCCCGATCGCGCGCGGTTTGCGCGCGGCGGGCTATGACGCGCGCGGGTGGAATCGCTCGCCGCTGCCGGAGGATTTGACGCGCGATCTTCCACTCTGCCGCGACCTCGCGCACGCCGCGCAAGCGGAGGTGTGTCTCTTGATGTTGTCCGATTCCGCCGCGGTGGACGCGGTGCTGGCGCAATTGGAGCCGCACCTCGCCGCCGGGCAATTGGTGCTCGATATGGGCACATCGGAGCCGCAGCGCCCGCGCGCGCACGCGCGAGCGCTGTCCGCAAAAGGCATCGGCTGGGTGGACGCGCCGGTCTCCGGTGGACCGGAAGGCGCTGCCGCGCGCACGCTCACGATCATGGCGGGCGGCGCGGACGCGGATTTCGCGCGCGCCAAGCCGATCTTGGAAGCCGTCGGCAAAAACGTCACGCACGTCGGCGGACCCGGCGCGGGACACGTCGTCAAAATCATCAACCAACTGATCGTTGGGCTGACCATCGAAGCGGTGGCGGAAGCGCTGACGCTCGCGGAAAAATCCGGCATCGAGCCGCGTCTCGTGCAGCAAGCGCTGCAAGGCGGGTTCGCCGATTCTAAGATTCTGCAACTTCACGGCACACGCATGATCGAACGCGCGTACAAACCGGGCGCCAAAGTCACGACGCAACTCAAAGATTTGAAATTGGCGCGGGAATTGGCAAACGCGTTGTCCATCCAGTTGCCGCACCTCGAAAGCGCGCTCGCGCTGTACGAAACTCTGGTCGCGCGCGGAGATGGGGAACTCGATCACTCGGCGCCGCACAAGTTGTTGTGGTCTTGCGAAAGGGGGGAATAGATGGAGCGCCTGACCTCCAAACAACGATTCATGGCCGCGCTGCGCGGCGAACCGGTCGATCGTCCACCGGCGGCGAGCATCACGTCGGTCGCGAATTACGAATTGATGGACGTGGTCGGCGTCCATTTCCCCGCTGGCAACATCGAAGCGGAACCGATGGCGACGCTCGCGGCAGCCGCGCACGACGTGATGGGCTTTGACAGCGTGATGCCGATCTTCAGCATCGCGCAAGAAGCGACCGCGCTCGGCTGCTACGTCGAGTGGTCGGATCCGACGACGATGCCGAACCCGGCGACGTTTCCCTGGCGCGATCCTGCCGCGGAGATGAAACTGCCGGATGGTTTTCCCGATTCGTTTCTGGAAGACCGCTACGTGCGCTGCGCGATTGACGCGATTCGGTTGCTCAAGAAGCATTTCGGCGACGCGGTAATGATTCTCGGCAAAGTGATGGGACCCTGGACGCTCTCGTATCATCTCTGCAACGTGCAAGAGTTTTTGTACAACACACTGATGAACCCCGAGCGCGTGCGCGCGTCGCTGCACGCGCTGAAAGTCGTGCCGCTCGTCTTTGCCAAAGCGCAACTTGACGCCGGCGCGGACGCAATCGTGTGGGCGGATCACGCGACCGGCGACCTGATCCGCGCGACCATGTATCGCGATTTTCTCCTGCCGCTGCACAAGCAACTCGTCCCGCAAGTACGCGCGCCGGTCATTTTGCATTGTTGCGGCCCCACCGGCGATCGGATCAAATATTTCAGTCAAGTCGGCTTCGCCGCGTTTCACTTTGAATCCAAGGTTCCAGCGGAAAAGGCGGTGAGCGAAGCGGCGGGGCGACTCAAATTGGCGGGCAATGTCAACAATCCCGTGACGTTGATGACGCGCGGTCCGGCAGAAGTGCGCGCCGAAGCCCAGCGCGCGATTGACGCCGGCGTGGACATCATCGCGCCGGAATGCGCCATCCCGCTGCAAACGCCGATCGCGAATCTGAAAGAAATCGTGCGGACATGCGAGGATAATCGCAAGTAGGGGTGAAGCATTTTTCTGATCCTTCGACTCCGCTCAGGATGAAAAATGCTTCGCCCTTTTTTTGCCATCACCCGCGGAAGAGTGGAAAAAACAGCACGTACAAAATAGTCGTGACCACACACGTCGCGAGCATCGTCGGCAAGCCGCGCTTGTTCCACAATGCCGAAGTGATCGGCGTCGACATTCGCTCAGAGAGCGAGGCGACTACGACATTCGCCGTGGCACCAATAATAGTTCCATTTCCCCCGAACCCCGCGCCAAAAGCCAACGCCCACCACAAGGGAGCCGCTTCCACACCAGCCGCGCCCAAGCCCTGAATCACCGGAATCAACGCAATCGTGATCGGCACGTTGTCTACGACCGCCGACGCGAGAGCCACAACCCAGAGCACAATCACGCCGAACAGCACCATCGGCATCCCCTGGGCTTGCGCGACCAAACCGGCAAGCGCGTGCATCACACCTGCCGCTTCCAAGCCGCCCACCATCACAAACAATCCGGCAAAGAACATCAGCACACTCCATTCGATTCGCTTGAACAACTCGTGCATGTTCGGGCGCGTCCAGGCGAGTGCCGCGGCTGCCGCGCCCAGCGCGATCAAAGCCGGCGTCAGGCGCAGGGGCTCTTGAACGAAAAAGAGCGCGACCGCTGCTCCCAGAATGATCAGCACGCGGCGCGCAGTCTTCCAGTCTTCGAGCGCTTCGGTCGGGTTCATTTTCATTACGGCTTCGAGATTAGCCGGAGGTGCGTCGAGTTCCGCGCGAAAGAGGTAGCGGAGAAGCCACAGCGCAACCAACCAAACCACTGCGACGAGCGGCAACGCATGGGTGAGAAAATCGTTGAAGGAGAGACCGGCGGCGGAGCCAATCAGCACATTCGGCGGGTCGCCAACCAGCGTGGCTACGCCGCCGACGTTCGAGAGGATTGCCTCGCCCAACAGGAATGGTATCGCGCTCACTCCGAGAATTTCGGTGATCAGAACTGTCACCGGCGCGATCAACACGACCGTCGTCACGTTGTCCAAGAACATCGAGACCACTGAGGTCAATGCGCCAAGCAACATGAATAACCACACAGGATTGCCGCGCGACAATCGCCCGGCGCTCACGGCGAGGTATTGAAAGAAACCGGTTGGCTCCAACATAGCGACGATCATCATCATTCCAAGCAAGAGTCCAAGTGTGTTAAAGTCAATCGCCTTCAGGGCTTCCGCTTCGGAATAGAAATTCAGGATTTTCCCCACACCTACAGCCACAACTGCGCCCACGATTGCCACAATCGTCCGATGGACTTTTTCGGACAGGATCAGACCGAGACTGACGGCGAAAATCAGAATGGAGAGGATCCCTGGGATCATCATGTGCCTCCCGTGGCAGTCGTGTTGGAAGAACGGGAAATACCCCAACTGACCAAGAGCGCAGCGCCAACATCCACGCGAGAGGCAATACCGACGAGACGACCGTCATCCGCAACGATGGGCAGATCACGCAGGTTGTGCTGGCGCAACATGGCAACCGCGCGCAGTAGCCCTGCGGTCTCTTCAACCGAAACCGGCTTTTTCATTACCGCTGCCGTCGAGCGCGCCAGTATTGCCTGCGAGGGCTTTTGTGTTTCCACCGCGCCAAAGTCGTGGACGAAATCCAAATCCTCGATCATCCGCACAAAATCGGGCATGACCAATTCGAGTACGTCGCTGAGAAGCAACATACCGACCAGCCGGTTTGCTTCGTCCACCACCGGCAACGTCCCGATACGCCGCGCGACAAAGAGGTCAACCGCTTGACCGATTGTGGCTGACGCCGTAACCGAGACGACGTCACGTTTCATAATGTCACTGATTTTCATACGACTCCAAACAGAACGGCATCCCCACAGGGCACAGGGATGCCGTTTTTCTTACGGGGTGTCGAACCGCCGTTTAGAACGTGATCAAGGGTGCCCCGGTGAACTGCTTGACGATGAAGTTGAGGAAGAAGAACCCAAAGAACAGCACGTTCAGTAGCAGCACGACGTACGACCACCAGGGTGCTCTGGCGGGTTTGGGCAGTTTGCTGTTGAGGTACATCATGATGAATGGGAAGAAGAACGCCCCAAAGTTCGACATGTTGGCGGAAATGAGGATCAGTTCCGTCGGCAATGCTTGGAAGATCAGGATGCTGATCAGGATACCCAGCACGATCATAAAGGGATAGTAGAAGCGCCGGGGATCGCCGTGAATCCACGAGCGGAACCGCTCACTGACCCCATACGCCGCATCCACGAAATTCCGCACCAACATCTCAAAGAGCACCATTTGCGTCGAGAAGAGAATGAGGAACCCGGCGAACAGTGCCCAGTAGAAGAACACCGGTCCCGCGAGTTTGTTGAGTTGCATCGCGGCGTACACCGGCATGTTCGCCGTGGTCGCTTTCTCCGCGCCGGGGAGCGTTGCCAGGTACCCCACCAGGATACTCGGCAGCATCATGCCCAGGATTGCGCCACCGAAGAAGACCACCCACTGGTCAATCGTCAGATAGCGGAACCAGCGCTTCCACAGCGCTGCGTTCTTCTCATTCTCTGGAAAGATCTTGCCGACCGCGAGGATTTTTTCCTGCTTACCGCCGACCATGCCCGCAATGAAGCCGACTTTGTGCCCCATGCCATAGCCCTTGTCCCGGTAGTAGTTGATAAGGAAGAAATTTAGACCGGAGGCAGTTGCCGTAAAGCCAGCCAGCGCGCCGAGGAGCGTGGGGTCGGAACCCTTGGGTGGCAGAGCGGGGGTGACGAGACTGACAAAGCCAGTGACCCAGCGATCCGGCGGCACCAAAAAGAGGACAAAGATGAAGAGTGAGACGAGGAGAAAAATCACTTGAACCGCGTTAGCGATTTCCAGCGTTCTCGAGATCCTCTCCCCGAACAACACGATGAGGAACACGCCGCATAGCAACGCGATGCCAAGAAAGCGCACCGTCGCAATTTCCGCCGGTGCGTTGACCCGGCCGAAGATGATGGCGAAAAGCGCTTGACCGGCGCCGGCGACCCAGCCGCCCCAAACGAAAGCGAGGTAGAGGCAGAACACCGCCCAGGGAGTCCAGAATTTGAATCCGCCCGGCGTGCGTCCAAACGCCACCACCGGCACCTCGCCGGTCGCGATTGTGAAGCGACCGATCTCGACGTTGTAGAACGTCTGGAGTACGGCTGACACGAGGATGATCCAGCCGATGCCGACAAAGCCGTAGGTCGCGACGTTGAGCGGACCCAGCAGCCACTCGCCGCTTCCAATGGACACGCCCAGCGCGATCAGACTGGGACCGATCACGACTTTGATGATTTCCGCCGTGCCAATCTTCTTAACCTTGAAGACCTCTTCCGGGGTTGGCAAGTCGTCGAGTTCCAACGGCGGTCGGCTCACACCGATCTGAAGCGTCTTCGCTTCTTTCTCTGACATTTTTCCCTCCTGTGAGTACTAGTCCGTACAAATTGATTAGGTCGTTCAGTGGTGGTGTTTTGTTGCTTTCGATCACCCCCTTCTGTTCATTGACTCGACCGGGGTAAAGGATCTCACAACCAACCATTCCCAGTCGGATCTGGTCAGGAAAGAGGGCGGATTGCAACCTGCGCGTGATGGGACCGATAAGGAGCAACGATGTAAACCCTGCAGGAAAACAGGCAACCTCGCCCGTTTACTCACACGCGTGCTAACCCGAAATTCGAAACGACCTAGGCACCTAACTAAGGAGGAAACAGAACTCTGCGCTGATCTAACTTGCCGAGAACCGCGCGCGAGTCCGGAGTCAACCCAAGTATAATCAACGGATATGCAAAAGTCAAATTCGGGGCTAACCGAATTCAGACCGAAATCTGACTAAACGCGTACCCTCGCGCGATAAAATATCCGATGGACAAATTGGATTCGTAATCAGCCAACCTTGCGAAGGTTCGGCAGTCGTCTTCGATGCAATGCGCTTGCCCGTGCCAAAGGGTGTCATATTCACAGGTTTCTCACAACCTTCGCAAGGTTGAGTCGCTTGTATTCTTGAATCGAGGAAAAAAATGGCAAGAACTAAAGTTACCCTAGACGCGAATGAAGCCGCGGCGTACGTCGCGCATCACTTGAGCGAAGTCATCGCGATTTACCCGATCACGCCGTCGTCCACGATGGGCGAATGGGCGGATCAATGGTCGGCGGAAGGCAAGCAAAACATTTGGGGCACGGTGCCGCTCGTCGTCGAAATGCAGAGCGAAGGCGGCGCGGCGGGCGCGGTTCACGGCGCGCTGCAAACCGGCTCGCTCAGCACGACGTTTACCGCGAGTCAAGGTTTGCTCTTGATGATCCCGAACATGTTCAAGATCGCCGGCGAATTGACGCCGACGGTGTTTCACGTCAGCGCGCGCGCGCTTGCGGTGCAGGCGCTTTCGATCTTTGGCGATCACAGCGACGTGATGGCGGTGCGCCAGACCGGTTTCGCGATGCTCGCGTCGAACTCGGTGCAAGAAGTGATGGACACCGCGCTGATCGCGCACGCGGCGACGCTGCAATCGCGCGTTCCCTTTCTCCATTTCTTCGACGGCTTTCGTACGTCCGCCGAAGTGATGAAAGTCGAACAACTCACCGACGACGACATGCGCGCGATGATCGATCAAGACCTAGTGCGCGCGCATCGCGCCCGCGCGCTCTCGCCCGACAATCCGGTGCTGCGCGGCACCGCGCAAAACCCGGACGTGTACTTCCAGGGACGCGAAACGGTCAATCCTTTTTATTTGAAAACGCCGGAAATCGTTCAAAAGACGATGGATAAATTCGCGCAGGTCGTCGGACGCCAATATCATTTGTTCGATTACGTCGGCGCGCCGGACGCCGAGCGCGTGATCGTCGTCATGTGCTCCGGCGCAGAAATCGCGCAAGAGACCGTCGAGTACTTGCTGCCGAAAGGCGAAAAAGTCGGCGTACTCAAAGTGCGCTTGTATCGTCCCTTCTCGGTCGAACATTTCGTCAAAGCGTTGCCTGCCACAGTCAAATCGCTTGCAGTTTTGGATCGCACCAAAGAGCCGGGCAGCATCGGCGAACCGCTCTACCAAGATGTGATCACCGCGCTCGCGGAATCTGTGGCAGCGGGCAGCCTGCCCGCCATGCCGCGCGTGATCGGCGGTCGCTACGGCTTGGCGTCGAAAGAATTCACGCCCGCGATGGTCAAAGCGGTTTTCGACGAATTGAAAAAAGCGCAGCCGAAAAACCATTTTACCGTCGGCATCAACGACGACGTGACGAACACGAGTCTCGATTTCGATCCAACCTTCTCGACCGAAGGCAAGGAAATCGTACGCGCGATGTTCTACGGTCTCGGCGCGGACGGCACCGTCGGCGCGAACAAGAACTCGATCAAGATCATCGGCGAAGACACCGACAATTTCGCGCAAGGATATTTCGTCTACGACTCGAAGAAATCGGGTCAGATGACGACATCGCACTTGCGCTTTGGGCCCAAGCAGATTCGCTCGTCGTACCTCATCACATCCGCGAATTTTGTCGCGTGCCATCAATTCTCGTTCACCGAACGCTACGATCTGTTGAGCGCAGCCGATCCCGGCGCGGTCTTTTTGCTGAACGCGCCGTTCGGTCCCGACGAAGTGTGGGATCATTTGCCGCGCACGATGCAGAAACAAATCATCGACAAGAAACTGAAATTCTATGTGATCGACGCGGTCAAAGTCGCAAAAGAAACCGGCATGGGCGGACGCATCAACACGATCATGCAGACGTGCTTTTTCGCGATCAGCGGCGTGCTCCCGCGCACCGAAGCCATCGACGCGATCAAACACGCGATTGAAAAGACGTACAGCAAGCGCGGCGAAGCGGTCGTGCAGAAAAACTTTGCCGCCGTCGACGCGTCGCTCTCGAATCTGTACGAAGTGAAATATCCCAACAAGGTCACCAGCGCGTTCGATCTGCGCCCCGCGGTTCCCGCCGAAGCGCCCGCGTTCGTCCAAGACGTGCTCGCGCCGATTGTCGCCGGTAAAGGCGATACGCTGCCGGTCAGCAAAATGCCCATCGACGGCACGTTCCCGCTCGCGACGACACAGTGGGAACGCCGCAACATCGCAATCGATATTCCGGTGTGGGACGAGAAAATTTGTATTCAGTGCGGCAAGTGCGTTTTGGTTTGCCCGCACGCGACGATCCGCTCCAAAGTGTACGACGAAAAATATCTCGCCAACGCGCCCGCGACGTTCAAGAGTACCGCCGCGCGCTGGAAAGAATTTTCGACGCAAAAGTACACGCTCCAAGTCGCGCCGGAAGATTGCACCGGTTGTTCGCTGTGCGTTGAAACGTGTCCGGTCAAGGACAAGAGCGACACCAAGCACAAAGCGATCAACATGATGCCGCAACTCCCGCTCCGCGAGCCGGAAGCCAAGAACTGGGAATTTTTCCTCACGTTGCCGGAGATGGATCGCTCCAAAGTGAATGTCGGATTAGTCAAGGATTCGCAGTTGCTCGAGCCGCTGTTCGAATTCTCCGGCGCGTGCGGTGGCTGCGGCGAAACGCCGTACGTCAAACTCGTCAGCCAACTTTTTGGCGACCGCGCGCTCGTCGCGAACGCGACCGGCTGCTCCTCGATTTACGGCGGCAACCTGCCGACGACGCCGTGGGCGAAGAACAAGGACGGCCGCGGACCCACCTGGTCGAATTCGCTGTTCGAAGACAACGCAGAATTCGGACTCGGCTTCCGTTTGACGATTGACAAGCGACTCGAATACGCGCGCGAATTGTTACCCCAAGTTGCCAACCTTGTCGGCGCGGAACTTGTCGACGCGTTGCGCCAAGCCGATCAATCGAACGAAGCCGGCATTTTGCAGCAACGCGGACGCGTGCAGTTGCTCAAAGAGAAATTGCAAGGCAACAAATCGCTCATCGCGCAAGAACTGCTGAGCATCGCCGACGTGTTCGTGAAAAAGAGCGTGTGGATCATGGGCGGCGACGGCTGGGCGTACGACATCGGCTACGGCGGACTCGATCACGTGCTCGCGTCCGGTCGCAACGTCAACGTCCTCGTGCTCGACACCGAAGTGTACTCGAACACCGGCGGGCAGATGAGCAAGTCGACGCCGCGCGGCGCGGTGGCGCGCTTTGCCGCGGGCGGCAAGCCGCTGCCGAAGAAAGACCTTGCGATGATCGCGATGACGTACGGCAACATCTACGTCGCGCGCGTCGCGATGGGCGCGAACGACGCGCAGACGATCCGCGCGTTCATCGAAGCCGAAGCGTACGATGGACCCTCGCTCATCGTCGCGTACTCGCACTGCATCGCGCACGGCATCGATCTGGCAAAGGGCATGGAACAGCAAAAACTCGCCGTGCAGACCGGATACTGGCCCCTCTTTCGCTACAATCCGAACCTGGCGAAGGAAGGCAAGAACCCGCTGACGCTCGATTCCAAAGCGCCGGCACTGCCGCTCGAAAAATACACGTACAACGAAACGCGCTACACCCAGTTGATGCAGAGCAACGAGGAAGCCGCCGAGCGATTGCTCAAACTCGCGCAGGAAGACGTGAACAAACGTTGGAAGATGTACGAGAATTGGGCGAACGCGCCGGGGAATGGAAGCAAGTGACGTGTGAAACGTGAGACGTGAGACGTGATGCGTGGTGCGTGAAACGTGATGCTTGATCCGTAAGCGTTAAGGGAGCCGGGTGAATTACGAGGAATGGGAAAAGTCGGTTCCGGAGGCGATCAAAGGCGATACACTTTGGAAGGTGGAAGTGTATCGCCTCGGATTATTGCTTTCCGACCTGGCTTGGTACGACACGACCAAGTTGATGCGTGACAAACGCACACTCGACTTGGCAGGTCAGCTCTACGAAGCAGTCGGGTCGGTGAGCGCGAATGTTGCCGAAGGATATTCGCGCGGCTCGAACAAAGATCGCGCGCGATTCTATGAGTATTCCCTGGGCTCGGCTCGCGAAAGTCGCGACTGGTACTACAAAGGTCGGCACATCTTGGATGAGCAAGTCACAGACCACAGATTGCGCTTTCTCGTTTCGGTGATTCGTCTCTTGCTCAAGATGGTTCCTGAGGAGCGCGGTCATACACTCCACGACGAACGCGCCGATTATCAAATCAACGAAGAATGCGCGATCGCCGAGCTCAACGATCTACTACGCAACATCCCACTCCCAGACTGATCGTCACGTATCACGTATCACGCATCACGTATCACGTACCAAAGGAGTATTCCGATGCTGGACTTGACTACCACCTATCTCGGCTTGAAACTCAAAAACCCCATCGTTCCATCGTCGTCGCCGCTGATGCAAAAAGTAGATAACATCAAACACTTGGAGGACGCCGGCGCGGCGGCGGTCGTCTTGCATTCGTTGTTCGAAGAGCAGATCATCAAAGAAAGCAACATCCTCGATCACTATCTCAACTACGGCACCGAAGGTTTCTGGGAAGCGCTCTCGTTTTTCCCTGAGCAGAAAAGTTACAACATCGGCGCCGACGCGTACCTCGACCACATCCGCAAAGTCAAAGCCGCCGTCAAGATTCCGGTGCTCGCGAGTCTCAACGGCGTTTCGATCGGCGGCTGGATCAAGTACGCGCAAAAGATCGAACAAGCCGGAGCCGACGCGCTCGAATTGAATATGTACTATCTCGCCGCGGATCCGGCGCAAACCGGCGCGCAAGTCGAGCAAATGTATCTCGATCTCGTGCGCGCGGTCAAGGCGAGCGTCAAGATTCCGATTGCGGTGAAACTGAGTTTGCACTTTAGCGCGTTCGCCAACATCGCACAACAACTCGCGCAAGCCGGCGCGAACGGGCTAGTCGTCTTCAATCGTTTCTACCAGCCGGATTTCGATCTAGAAAATCTTGAAGTCGTTCATGATCTGGAACTGAGCACGCCCGACTTGCTGCGCGTGCGTCTACGCTGGGCGGCGATGCTGCACGGGAAAATCAACGCCGACCTCGCGGTCACCGGCGGCGTCCACACTGCCGAAGACGTCCTCAAGTGCATGATGGCGGGCGCGCGCGTCGCAATGATGACGTCCGCGCTGCTCGAACACGGCACGGAGCACGTCCGCGCGGTGCTGGGCGATCTGGCCGCGTGGATGCAGAAACACGAGTACGAATCCATCACGCAGATGCAAGGCAGCATGAGCCAAAAGTCGGTCGCGTATCCGGCGGCGTTCGAGCGCGCGAATTATATCAAGGTGCTGCAATCGTATCGCCCGGCGATTTAGTGTTTGTCCATGTTCAGATAAGGAGTCGCCAGTGATCATCAAAAAACTCGCGGACGTACCGTTCGCCGACTTGCGCGGCTACGACAAAGTGACCAAGCAAATCGTCATTGGACCCGCCGACGGATCTACTGAAATCGTAATGCGTTATTTTAGCATGGCGCCCGGTGGAACAACAGCGCATCACGCTCACGACTTTCCGCATCTGGTGGCAATTCAAGCCGGACGCGGTGTGGTCATAGACGCGGATGGCGTAGAACACCCGTTAAAGAAGGGCGACTATCTTTTTATTCGTGACAACGAAGCACACCACCTGGCGAATACCGGAACAGAACCGTTTGATTTCATCTGCGTGGTGCCGCGCCGCGGCGAAGAATAAAAATTGGAAGACCTTCCAGGTTTCGGAAACCTGGAAGGTCTTTTTGTTACTTGATCTCAATCACCGGCACACTCGGCGTTGGCAGCACCTGACGCGCGCGCGTCGGTTGTCCCGTGTCGGAACTATAGCCGCCCCCCGGCTCGGAATATTGCGGCGGGCGACCGGTTTGCTGCTGCACCCATTTCGACAACGTGTCTTGATACGTCCGCATCAAGTCAGCGTCTTTCACCATTTGCGCTTCGTTCGTCAAGCGCGCGACCGCGCGCAAATCCTGCTCCAGCCGATACGCGACGTTCCACGCATCCTGGTACCGCTGCGCTTTGTAGAGCCGGTCGATTTCCTTCAACCCTTCGGCGGTGCGCTGAATCGTGACGTTCCGCAAAACTTCGACATCCCAGGTCGGATCGTAATTGTTCAACCGGCTCGCGTCGACCGCGACCGTTTGCGACATCGTCTCGTTGCGTTTCGAGAACAAATCTTGATAGCGCAACTCGACGGTCGCGAGCGAGCGGCGTCCACCCGCGCTCCCACTCACATTCAAGCGCGCGAGCACGACCTGGCTGTCGCCGGTGCCCATATCGTGTAATTTCACTTGAATCGCGCCAGACGGAGGGCGACTGTCGTAGCCGGTTAGTCCATCAATGCTGACACCCGACGCGGGCGTGATGATAACCGACACGTCACGCGCGGCTTGTTGCATCAAACCACTCACTTCTTTGCGAAAGACCTTGTCCATTTCCTGAGCCGAATCGACATAGCTGTAGCCACCCTTGCCCTGGGTCGCCAAGCGACTGAGAAGCGGATCGTTGAAATCTTTGCCGAGTCCAATTGAGGACAAGTAAATCCCTTTGTCGTTGTACGCGCGCGCTGCATTCGCGATCGTGTTCGGATCGGTCGTGCCGACATTCGCGAGACCATCCGTCAGCAGGATGATGCAATTGTTGCGGCGCACGTCAAAGTTGCGATCCACCTCCTTAAAGCCCATCATCAAGCCGTCGTACAGATTCGTGCTGCCGCCGGGCTGCAAGCGATTGATCGCGTTTTCGATCCACGATCCGTCGCCGACTTTGGTCGCAGGCACGAGCAGTTCCGCGCGATCGCTGAACGCAACAATCGCGACAATGTCGTTCGACGCGAGACTGCGGAGAAAGACGCGCAGCGATTGCTTGAGGTACGGCATTTTCTCCGGCGAATCCATCGAGCCGCTGCGATCAATCACGAGCGCGAGATTGAGCGGCGCGATGTCTTCGGCGGCAGACGACTTTGCCTGAATCCCGATTTGCAGCCACGCCGCCCCGCCTTCGACCGGCACTTGCGCGTTGCCAACTCGCAGATCCAAGCCGAGTGTCGTGTTGACCGGCTGCGGAAAGTTTTGCTTGTAGTACTGCAAATACTCCGCGACGCGTAACTGGTCCGCCTGCACAATCTGACCGGATTCGATCTGGCTCCGGCTGATCGCTTTCGCCGCGTCCGGTACCGGCGCCGCGCACGCGCCTAGCCCAATCGCCAGCGCGAGCAACAATGCAATTCCGAAAAGCATTTTTCGAGTGAACATTTTCTCTTCTCCTTGTTGGACAAGTTTGCAAACTTGTCCTACGGTGTCGGCGGCTGACTCACTCCGCCGGGTTTGTTGCGTCCCAACCAGCGTTGGAGGCGGACAATCACCCAAATCACCGCGGCGGCGATCAGCGCGTACGGCAGCACCACGACGACAAGCCAGATCAGCAATTCGACGAGTGCGTGCATCAACGTCGTTTGCGCTTCCGTGGCTTGCCTCATCGTACGATTCGGATCCCAGACGACCGGCGTTGGCGTTGCGGTCGGCGTCGGCGTAAAGGTCGGCGTCGGCGTCGGTCGGGACTCACGCACTTCGACGGTGAGCGTCGAAAACGCGGAACGGTCGCCCAGATAATTCAATTTGCCTTTGATTGTTTCAATGTCTTTTTCAACTTGACTCAATTGCTGATTGACTTTGAGCGCCTCCTCGACCGTTTGCGCTTTCTTGAGAAAATCGCGAATGCGATCCGCCGTCGCTTCGAGATTACGCACTTGCGATTGGAGATCCACGTACTGATCGGTGACATCTTGTCCCGACGCGCTCTCCTGTTCGACTTTCTGCGCGATCCCGCGCACGCGCCGCAGCGTTTCCTCGAACCGATCCACCGGCACGGCAAAAGTGACCGTCGCGGCTTTCAATCCGCCTTCAAAGAAGGTGCGCGAACTGGTAATGTAGCCGCCCATGTCGCCCGCGATGCCGGTGAGACGATCAACCGCCGTGTCCGTACTTTCGACCGTGAGCATCAAGTTCGCGTTCTTGATGATCTTGCGATTCGCGTCTACAATGCGCGCGGGCACGCTCTGCCCACCAATCGATGCGACAGCCGTCGCGGCTGCGGGCGCGCTCGCTGGCGCAGGTGCAGAAGTTGGTCTCGCCGCGGCAGTCGGTACCGGCGCTTGCGCCGAGGACGCCCCAAACGTTGGCGTCGGCGCAGGGGAACACGCCGCACTCAATCCTACAATCAACAAACCGATTCCAAAGAGCAATTTTCGCGTCAACATCTTTTCCTCCTTTTGAGATTTGCGTGCTTTCCACTCTATTGAAAAGACGCCTAGATGCGAACCAAGTTCCTTGACTAGCGAATTTCGCCCCTATTCTTACACGATCAATGTTGCAATTCAAGCCCCACTTGTGTTACACTTGAGCCAACGAGTGTTGCAATCCGTGTAACAGACTCGACAGAAACCCGTTTTCTGCGAGAAAACGGGTTTCTCACGACGACTATGCGTACCTTCGCCGAACTCCTTACCGAATTTACCGAACGCACCGGGATTAGCGACGCCGAACTCGCGCGCGTGCTCAACGTCAGCCGCCAGACGATTTTTCGCTGGAAAGAGGGCTTGGTCGAAAAGCCGCGCTATCGCGAAGATGTCCTGCGGATTGCCGACAAACTGCGCCTGACACCCGCCGAGCGCGATGCGTTGCTCCTCGCCGCCGGTTTCCCGCCCGAAACGCCCGTCGTCGCCGCGCCAGAAACCTTGCCGACGGTTCAACCCGCGCCGCCGGTCGAACTTGTCGAAGCGCCCACGCCGCGCGCGCCCGAATCGAAACGATTCCCCACGATTCCGCGTCCAGCGATCGCGCTTGTCGCCGCGCTCGCGGTGATCGTCGGCGGCGCGATCATTTTCGCGGCGATGGCAAGCCCGCGCGCGAATTTGCCTTCCGCTGCGCCCGGCGAAACCTTGGTCATTATCGCGCAGTTCGCCGACAGTTTCAAGCCACCGGCGCCAACGGCGGTCCGCCGCTTTGCCGAAACCGAGCCGGTCGCCGCGCTCGACGCGAGCAGCCGCCTCCAAGCCGCGCTGGAACGCGAAGTACGCGCCGCGCGTCTGGAACGCGTCCGCGTCGTCATTTTTCCTGAAACGATCCGCGATGCCGCGCGCGCGGAGCAAATTCGTCAACAGACGAAAGCGGCGATTGTCGTGTGGGGAACGCCGTCGGCTGAACACATCGCCGTTGGCTTGGCGGTCGCGCCCGCCGCGTCGCGCGCCGACGATCTCGCGCTCGATGCGCTCGTGGCTACGCCGTGCGACGCGCCGATGAAAATCGCGAGCGCGTCGGCAGACGAAATGCAGGCGCTCGCGCTCGTCGCCCTGGCGCATTTGCAACTTGCCGACGGCGATTTCGGAATGGCGCGCGCCGCGCTCACGCAAGCATTATCGCGTCCGGTGCAAGAGCAAACGACGCAAGCGATTCTCAATTTGCACGCCGGTTATATCGCGCAAATGGCAAAGCCACCGGAACTCGGCGCGGCGATCCAATTCTACTCGCAGACGATCACGCTCGCGCCGGACTTGCCGACCGCGTATTTGAATCGCGGCGTCGCGACGATTCGCCTGAACGACGCGCGGCAGTGGCAGTCCGATTTGGCGCGCGTCCTCGCGCTTGCACCCGATCATTCCGACGCGCGCCTCGCGCTCTGCTGGGCGCACGCGCTTGACAAGCAGCCGCAACTCGCGCTGCCGCATTGCGACGCGGCAGTGCATCGCGACGCGAACGCGCGCAGCCGCGAAGCACGCGCGCTCGTGTACGCGCAACTCGGGCGATTGCCGAACGCGGCGAATGATTTGCAAGCGTTTCTCGATTGGCTCGCGCGGCAGCCGGAGCGTTTACGCGCGCGCTACGCCTCGACGCGCGCGGAGTGGCTGCAAGCACTCAAAGCAGGAAAAAATCCTTTTGACGATGCGACACTCGAAAGATTGCGAAGAGAGTAGGAGTTCGTAGTGTGCGCTTCGAGCGCGCAAGACCGCTGAAGCGGTTACTACGAATAGCGTGACGTTCTCTGTGAATAACCAAATTTGCAAAGGAAGATCAATGATTTACGATTTCGACACTTGTCCAGAACGACGCGGTACGAATTGCGAAAAGTGGGATCATTATGCAGCGGACGCGTTACCGTTGTGGGTTGCCGATATGGATTTTGTTTCGCCGGAGCCGGTCGTGCGCGCACTGCGCGAGCGCGCCGCGCACGGCGTTTTCGGCTACGGCGCAGAGCCGCGCGAATTGCGCGATCTGATCGTCGCGCGGATGGCGGAGCGATACGCGTGGCAGATTCAGCGCGACGATATTGTTTTCACGCCGGGCGTGATTCGCGGTTTCAACCTGGCTTGCCACACCGCCGGCGCGCCGGGTGACGGCGTGCTGGTTCAACCGCCGGTCTATCCGCCGATGTTGAGCGCGGCAAGTCTCGCCGGAATGATTCACCAAGAAGCGCAACTCGCGCGCGCGGCAGACGGAGCGTACTCCATCGATTGGGACGTGTTCGACGCCGCGCTTACCGAGCAGACGCGCTTGTTTATTCTATGCAATCCACACAATCCGGTCGGACGCGTGTTTCGCCGTGACGAGTTGGTGTGCCTGGCGGAAAAATGTCTGCGGCGCGGCGTCGTGGTCTGCTCCGACGAAATTCATTGCGACCTGGTTTATTCCGGCTATCGGCATATTCCCATCGCCTCGCTCGATCCGGAGATCGCGCGCAACACAATCACGTTGATGGCGCCGAGCAAGACTTTCAACATCGCCGGGCTGGATTGCGCGTTCGCGATCATTCAAAACGAAGAATTGCGAAAGCGCTACAAACACGCGTCGCGCGGTTTAATGGGCGGGATCAACATTATGGGCTGGGTCGGCGCGGTCGCGGCGTATCGCGACGGACAGGAATGGCTGACGCAAGCGCTGGCGTATCTGGAATCGAATCGCGATTACGTGTACGCGTTCGTCGAAAATGAAATGCCCGGTCTCACCGTCACGAAACTTGAAGCGACGTACTTGGCATGGCTCGATTGCCGCGCGGCGGGGCTGGATCATCCGCACGAATTCTTTTTGCAAAACGCGCGCGTCGCGTTGAACGACGGCGCGACGTTCGGGCGCGGCGGCGAAGGATTTGTGCGTTTGAATTTCGGCTGTCCGCGTTCGATTCTGCGCGAGGCGTTGGAACGGATGAAGACCGCGCTGACAGGAAATTGTTAGGGTTTTATCACGCGCTCGTGTCATTGCGAGGAGCATCCTGAGCGGAGCAGCGTAGTTTGCTGTGAAGTCGAAGGATGCGACGAAGCAATCCCCGAGTAACTTGGGGATTGCTTCGTCGCGCAAAACGCTCCTCGCAATGACAATCACCTAGTCATAAAAATCGTAAAGACAGTTGACTTTTTGCGCGAATCGGCATATACTATCAGTGGAATTGAGGAGATTGATTCGCCATGAGTGGATTATCTGCCCGCGCCGAAGGGGACTCGCTTTCATCTGCAATCATCAAGCACTAGACGCGCCTGCGCGTTTGGTGCTTTTGTTTTCCCAAAATTCGGCACGGGCGTCAGCCCAAATTCCAGTCAGGAGGATGTAATGGACTCCAGCATGATCGGCAAGATCGAGAAGGCGAAGCGGTACGCCGCAGAAGCGAATCGCCGCGTCGTCTTCAATCAGTTCCGCGTCAGGATCGAAGGGGACAACAACACCTGGGACGTGACCTTCGAGCGCGGGCACTGGGCGTGCGGCTGCCACTATTTCTCGACGCACGGCTTGTGCCAACACACCATGGCGATGGAACGCGTGCTGGGCAGTATGCTCCCGCCATCGCCCGAACATTTCGTTACGGTCGGCGGCGACAACCAACTGAATACGCGATTGGCCCCAGTAGCATAACCCCCTTCGACTTCGCTCAGGGCAAGCCCTTGTGGGCGACGCCGACAAGCGGCTATGCTACAAACCTTGCAATGGCGAGACATCAAGAACGGCGGATGTCTCGCCACTTTATTTTTTGCGGAATGTGTGTTATGATTGCTGGGACGAAATATGCCGAAGCAAAAACGTTTCTGGGTTGGCTTGTTGGTTAGTCTGGTTTTATTGGTTTTTGTTTTTTATCAAACCGATCCGTCGAAAATCTGGGACTCGTTACAACAAGCGCAGTACATTTACTTGCTGCCCGCGCTCGCGCTTTATTTTATTGGCGTGGGCGTGCGCGCGGCGCGCTGGCATTTTTTGCTCCGCGCGCTCAAGCCGATTCCGACCCGCGCGCTCTTTCCGCCGGTCGTCATCGGCTACATGGCGAACGATATTTTGCCGGCGCGCATGGGCGAAATCGTCCGGGCGTACGTGCTGGGACGACAGGAAAACGTCAGCAAAGCCGCGACGCTCGTCACCATCGTCGTCGAGCGCATCTTCGACGGCTTGACGATGCTGACCTTCATCGTCGCCGGATCGTTCGTGCTGAATTTTGCCGACGCGGAATTGACCGCGCGGCTGCGTTTGGTCGGCGCGCTCTTCAGCGCGGCAATCGTCGCGCTCGCGCTCTTCGCCGGAATGCCGCGCCGCGTCGAGCGGCTCGCCGATTTTTTCATCCAGCGCGTTCCGTCCGAAGCGCTGCGCGCGCGCGCGGCGGCGCTGACGCATTCGCTGCTCGCGGGCTTGGGCGTGCTCCGCAGTCCCGCCGATTCGTGCGCGGTGTACGCGCTGTCGATTCTCGCGTGGCTGTTCGAGACCGGGATGTACGTCGTGATCGCGTGGGGCTTTGACATCGTTTTGCCGTTGCCGGTCTTTCTCGTCGCGTGCGCGTTCGCCAACCTGGTGACGATTGCGCCCAGCACGCCGGGGTACGTCGGCGTGTTCGATGCGCCGGTCATCTACGTGCTGACGACTTTCGGAATCGAACCGAACTTGGCGACGAGTTACACGTTGGTCTTGCACGCGGCGCTGATTTTGCCTGTAACGTTGTTGGGAATTTTCTATGTGTGGCGCGCGGGATTGTCGTTGACCCAAATGACGCGCGCGTAAGGAAATTTGCTATGAGCAGCAAATCCGACCACGAACTAATCAACGAAATGCGCGAAGGGCGGCGCGGCGCGTTGGGCGAATTGTTCGACCGGAACAGCCCGCCGCTGTACGAATTCATCTACCGGATTATCGGCGACCGCGATCAAACCGCGCGCCTGTTGGAAGAAACCTTCGCGCGCGTGCCGGCCGGCGTTTCGACGTTGGACGATCAAATTTCGGTGCGCGGCTGGCTGTACGGACTGGCGCGCGAAGTTTCGCTCGGTTTTCTCCGCCAAAAGGGCTGGCTCGATTCGCTGCCGCCTTCCTCCGAGCCGAGCGTCTCCGGTTTAGCCGGCGACATTTGGCGCGCCGCGCGCGCGATTCCCGCGTTTCATCGCGCGGTCCTCGTCGTCGAAGAACTCCACGGACTCTCGCCCACCGAAAAAGCGCACGCGCTCGGCATCGCGCGCACCGATTTCACGCGCCTGCTCGAGGAAGCCCGGCGTTTGTTCAACGCGCAATTCGATTCGCAAGCGCGCTCACAAAGCCGACCGGTGTCGAGCCAAATCGATCCGGAACACATTTGGGGAATGCACCGCCGCCTCGGTTCGGGCGGCTCGCTCTTTGGCTATTTGCCCGTGTTCGTCTTGCCGGATTCGCTCGCGGCGACTGTGCGCGCGCGCGTGCTTTCGTCGGCGCGGATGATCGCCGCCGCGCCGCACGTCGCCCAAAGCGTCCTCGCCGAAAGTGTGCCTGCCGAGCCACCGGCGCGCGCGCCGCTCTTCACCGAAACCGGATCGCTCTTCGAGGGCTGCGCGTGGCAATGGATCGGCACCGCGTTTCTCGTCGCGCTCGGCATCATCGCGATCGCGCTCGGCATCGGCTTTTTGATGACGCGCGACACAGCCATGCCGGTTATTTCGCGCGTCGAACCAACCGGCGATTCGACCATCCCGTACAATCCAAGTCCGGGCGGCACGCTGACGCGCGTCACCATCCGGACGACCTATCGCGATGAGCGCGCGGTCGATCTGCGCTCGATCAAACTCGTCGTCGACGGACTCGACGTGACCCGGCAAGCCATCGTCGGCGACACGACCACGACCTTCGCCGCCGATTTCGAGCCGGGCACGCACGTCGTTCTTTTCGAATTGCGCGATACGGCGGGCAACAAAGCATCGCGCGGGTGGCAGTTTAGCATCGGCGCGGCGCCTGAGCCGACTCCGTTTCCGACCGCGACGCCGACGCTACGCCCGACGATCCTGCCGACTCTGCTGCCCACACCCACCGGGACCGTCACCCCGTTCCCGCCGCCGACGATCACGATGTTCACCGCCAATCCGTCGACGATTGCGCGCGGCGCGCCGTCGCTGCTGCAATGGAATGTGACCAACGCGGATCAAGTTTTTCTCAATCAAGAAAAAGTCGATCCGGCGAGTTCGCGTTTGGTTTCGCCCACCGCGACGACGACGTACTATTTGATCGCGAACAATCCCGGCGGCACCACCACTCAGACCGTGACGATCACCGTGCAAGACTTGCCCGATCTCACCGTCACCGATATTACGCTAACTCCCAACAATCAAGTTATCTACACCGTCCGCAACATCGGCGGCGGCGATGTGACGCGCACATTCCTGATCCAAGTCACGGTCAACAGCGTCGTCGTTCAATCCGACCGCCCCGTCACGTCACTGCCATCGCAACAAGAAGCGCGGCTCGTCGTACCGAACTTTACGCTGCTCGGCACGCAGAGCGTTAGCGTGAATGTGAACGTGCTGCAAGAAGTTCAAGAATCGAATTACAACAACAACATCCTGGTTCGCACGTTGGTCGGTCCCACTCCAACTCCGACGCTCACGCCGACGAATACGCCCACGCTCACGCCGACAAACACGCCGACGAATACGCCGACAAACACACCAACAAATACGCCGACGAACACGCCGACGCCGACGAACACGCCGACCGCGACTTCGGTGCCGGGCATCGTCACGAGCGCGATCGCGAATGTCAATCCGGTGGTGTACACCGGCGCGTGCCCCGCGACGTTCAACTTTACCGGTTCGATCACGATGAACGGACCCGGCACAGTGACCTATCGGTGGGAGCGCAGCGACGGCGTGAGCAAACCGTCCCAAGTGCTGACCTTCACCGCTGCCGGGACGCAAAGTATCGCCGATCAATGGGCATCACTGCCGATCACGGTGACCAACGGCTGGGAACGGATTCACGTCGGCTCCCCCAACGATCTGTTCTCGAATCAAGCGGTCTTTACGAATAGCTGCAAATAGAAACGAAGAATCCTGGTTTCGTAGAGAAACCAGGATTCCCATTCCTACGCGCGTATGCTCGTGGCTCTCTCCCGCAGCCGCTCCACAACCTCGAACGGCACATCCACGTCCCCAAGATTACTCAAGTGCGCCATTTTTTTCAAGCCGTGAAAATCACTCCCGCCGGTCACAAGCAGATCGTACCGCTTTGCCCAGCGAACGAGATCATCGCGCATCATTTCATCGTACGCGCCATAGCGCGCTTCCAAGCCGATCAACCCAACCTTGACCAGCGGTTCGATCCAGTGCGTCACGTCGCGTGGATGCGCGAGCACCGGCACACCGCCCGCGCGCAACACCAATGTCACCGCGTCTTCCGGCGTCAAGCGAAAACGTTCGACGTACGCCGGACCAGTACGCCCGATGTACCGGTCGAACGCTTCGGATATCGTCGCGACGTGTCTCGCTTCGACGAGCGCCTGCGCGACGTGCGGTCGTCCCAGCGACGCGTCTCCGGCAATCTGCTTGACGCGCTCGAACGAAATCGGCGCGCCGAGCGCGGTCAATTTCTTGGCCATCTTCTCCGCGCGCCCGTATCGCCCATCGCGAAACTTGACGAGCATTCCTTCAAAACTTGGATCGTGCCAGTCCACGAAATAGCCCAGCACGTGGACTTCGGTCTGCGGCACGTCGCAGGACAGTTCCACGCCGGGTACGATTTCCAGCGTGGTTCCGCGCGCCGCATCGATCGCCGCGTCGATGCCGTCGACCGTGTCGTGATCGGTCAACGCGAGCGCGGACAAACCGCGTTCGCACGCATAGCGCACCAAGTCTGCCGGAGACAACTCGCCATCGGACGCGGTGGAGTGCGCGTGCAAATCTACACGCGCCGAAAAAGGATCAGGCATATTGATTATGACGGGTTGGGGACGCGGGCGTCAACGTCCCCAACCAATTATTCGGGCTTTGGCGGTGGGGGTACTTCGACCTTGGGTGTGAACGTGCCGCGCACCTCCACCAACATCTTGACCGCCGTCCGTTCCTCGCCGCTCACGTCCACTTCGACGAACGTCGGCACGCAAGCGATGTCCAACCCATCGCGTTCGAGATAACCGCGCGCGATGGCGATCGCTTTGATCGCTTGATTGACCGCGCCCGCGCCAATCGCCTGAACCTCCGCGTGTTTGTGCTCGCGGATGACTCCGGCAATTGCGCCCGCGACCGCCGTGGAGCGCGATTTGGCTGAGACCTTGATCGTGTCTACCATGGGATCCCTCCTGTGACGCCGAACCGCTTGAGAACGTTTGACTCTGAGTGCGATTCTCCCGCGTGTGTGCGTCCCGCGCGTTCACGCGATCCCTTGCCTCGCGCGAACGCGCAATCGTGTTGCGTGATGACCACCGGATTCAACAGAGTCGGATGATGTCTCGGGATTGTTAAACAGGGATCGAAAACGATTGCGTTCGCTTCCGCCGCCGCGGCGCGGCGGAAGCCGAATGATTTTATTTCGCGTACTCGACCGAGCGCATTTCGCGAATGACGGTCACTTTGATCTGACCGGGATATTCCAAATTATCTTCGACTTTGCGCGCGATCTGCTTGCTCAAGTTGATCGAACCCAGATCATCGATTTCTTCGGGCTTGACAATGATACGTATTTCACGCCCGGCTTGGATTGCATACGACTGCTGCACTCCTTGGAACGCGTTTGCCATCTGCTCCAACGCTTCGACGCGTTTCAAGTACTGTTCCAACGATTCGCGCCGCGCGCCCGGACGCGCCCCGCTGATCGCATCCGCCGCGACGACGAGCACACATTCGAGCGATTGCGATTCGTCCTCGCCGTGGTGCGCCGAAACGATGTTGCAGATCGGTTCGCTGACGCCGTACTTGCGCACGATGTCCGCGCCGGTCAACGCGTGCGCGCCGCCAACTTCGTGCGACACGGCTTTGCCGATGTCGTGCAGTAACGCGCCGGTTTTGGTGATCGCGACGTTCGCCTTCAACTCCGACGCCATCATTCCGGCGAGGTGCGCGGTCTCAATCGAATGCGCCAGCACGTTCTGCCCGTACGACGTGCGGAATTTCAACTGCCCCAACAATTTGATCAGTTCGGGATGCAATCCGGTCACGCCGACTTCGAGCGCGGCTTGCTCGCCCGCTTCGAGAATTTGCGCGTTGACCTCTTCTTCCGCCTTCTCGACGATTTTTTCGATCCGCCCCGGATGAATCCGCCCATCGTTGATCAATTTGTTCAAGGCGAGCCGCGCCACTTCGCGCCGCACCGGATTGTGGCTAGATAATATCACGGCTTCAGGTGTATCGTCAACCACCAGATCGACGCCGGTCGCGACCTCAATCGCACGGATGTTCCGCCCCTGGCGCCCGATGATGCGCCCCTTCATTTCGTCGTTCGGCAACGGCACGAGCGAAACCGTCGTCTCGGCGACCTGATCGGACGCGACGCGCTCAATCGCGGTGGTGATGATTTCGCGCGCGCGATGATCGCCTTCCTCGCGCGCTTGCTGTTCGATTTCGCGGATCAGCCGCGCAGCATCTCCGCGCGTATCCTTTTCGACTTGTTGCAACAAGATTGCCTTGGCATCCTCCACGCTCAAGCCGGAGATGCGCTGCAACTCTTGAAGTTGTTTCGCTTCATTCTGCTGCAAGTTCTCGCGAATGCGATCCAGGTCTTTTTCCTTGCGTTCCAATTTTTTCTCGCGCTGTTCCAACGATTCTTGCCGTCGGTCGAACGCTTCGCGCCGGTGCCGCAAGCGCTCGTCCTCTCGCTGCAAGTCCTGGCGTTTCTTCTTCAGATCGTTGTCGACTTCGTCATGGTACTTGAGCGCCTCGTCCTTGGCTTTCAAAACGATGTCTTTGGCTTTCGCCTCGGCTTCCGCCAACGTTTTGCGCGCCTCCGCGACTTGCGCCTTGATCTGCGCGCTCGCAAAATTCTTTTGGATGACGTACCCGACCACGAACGCGATGGCACCAGCTCCAAAAATCAAAACTAACTCAATCAACATGTCCATACTACCCATCCTCCATCTCAGCGAGGCGTCTCCACCTCGGAATCTTGCGCGTGACATTCATTCCACGCGCGCGTCGCGGCCTCCTTTGCCACGTCGTATGCAAATCCGCGCCGAACCAGGAACGCGATCAGTTTTTCCAGAAACGCGCGCCGCTCTAAATTACGCCAACGCTGCGCGCGCGCCAGTCCGGCGCGGTACGCGCTTTCGCTTTCGTCGATTTCGCCGACCGCTTCCGCAATGGCGGCATTGCCCAAGCCCTTGCGCTTTAGTTCAAAGCGCAGCGCGCGCGCGGCGCGCGGCTTGAACTGCTCGCGATTTTCGACCCAGTATTTGGCGAACGCGGCGTCGTCGAGCAGACCCGCGTCCGTCAAACGCGCGATCACTTGCGCGATCACCTCTGCCGCGATTTTTTTCTTGGCGAGGTGCTGTTTCACTTCCGCCGCGCTGCGCGGACGCGGTTCCAAAAATCGCAGCGCTTTTTCGCGCGCAGTTTCAAACGCCTCCTCGGCTTCGAGCCGCTTGAGATCGTCGGCAGTCAGCGCTTGACCGACGCGTAATTTCGCGGCGACCAATGCAGACACGCCCAGCGCGAATTGATCGTCCACGTACAGATTGAACCGATTCGCGTGTTTGACTTGCGGTTCCAGCGCAGTTATCTTTCCCATATCAAAACAAAATCGCCGCAGGAATTTCCCACGGCGATTCGCAGATCACGCGTCAACACGCGTGTCATCACAGACAGCAGATCGGGGTTATGTGATTGTCCGAATCAATTCAGACGTGTCGGCGCAATCCTTCGACTCTGCGACGCAAAGCGTCGCTTCGCACAGAAATCACGCCGATGTTTGAACAACGCGTCTAGCACAAAATGGAAAAGACAAAGCAAGCGGTCGCCAGCGCACTGCCGTACCGCGCCAAATCAAATACCACTGTCGGCGATTGAAATTCGCCCCAGGGTCAGTCTGGATTATTACACTCGTTTGCAAATCCATTTACGCGTTTTCGGAACCGAGTTTCCCGTTGCCAATCCAAATTGCGGCACGATTGGCAAATGCCGTCCAAGTGTCGAATCGTGTGGGAACGCCGCGCCGAACATTTGTGCGGGCGCGGCAATTACGACGATGCGCTCGCGTGAAGCGAGCGCATCATGTTTTACTTTTCTGATTCCTCGTTGTCGTCTTCGTCGTCTTCATCGTCGGGATCGTCTTCGCCGCGCGCATCCTCGAGACTCTTGGGCACTGCGCCGTGCAAGCCCGCCTTCTCGCGAATCGCCGCGTAGAGCCGATCCATCATTTCAGAATTCTGTCTCAAATACTCGCGCGCGTTCTCGCGCCCCTGCCCCAAGCGCGTCCCTTCGACCGAATAGAACGCGCCTTTTTTGTCGATGATGTTCATCTCGACGCCCAAGTCCAGCACGTCCCCTTCGCGCGAGATGCCCTCGTTGTGCAAAATGTCGAACTCGGCTTTGCGGAACGGCGGCGCGACTTTGTTTTTCTTGACGCGCGCGCGCGTGCGATTGCCGATCACGTCCTCGCCGCTTTTGATCGCGTCGACCGGGCGCACGTCGAGGCGCACCGACGCGTAGAATTTGAGCGCCATGCCGCCGGTCGTCGTTTCCGGATTGCCGAACATCACGCCGATTTTCTGGCGCAGTTGATTCGTAAAGATGACCGCCGTGTTCGATTTTTTGATCGCACCGGAAAGTTTGCGGAGCGCCTGACTCATCAAGCGCGCCTGCAAGCCCATGTGCGAATCGCCCATCTCGCCTTCGATTTCGGCGCGCGGCACGAGCGCGGCGACCGAATCGATCACGACGAGATCGACTGCGCCGGAGCGCACGAGCGCTTCCGCGATTTCGAGGGCTTGTTCGCCGGTATCGGGTTGGGAAATAAGCAATTCGCCCGTGTTCACGCCGCAGCGCGCGGCATATTGCGGATCGAGCGCGTGCTCGACATCGATGAACGCCGCCACGCCGCCCATCTTTTGGGCTTCGGCGATGATGTGCTGACAAATCGTCGTTTTGCCGGACGCCTCGGGTCCGTAAATTTCGGTTACGCGTCCGCGCGGAATTCCACCGATACCGAGCGCGAGATCGAGCGAGATCGAACCCGTCGGAATGGCATCAATTTTCATGCTCGTCGCATCGCCCAACTTCATGATCGCCCCTTCGCCGTAGCGTTTTTTGAGGGACGCGAGAGTGGTTTCGAGTGCTTTGGTTTTACCGGTTTCGCTTGGCATTTTGGTCTCCTTGGCTGCCACTCTACCACAAGTTCGTGGGATTAGTTTACATCAAGTAGGCGCAAAACGCAAGCCCGCGCACGTTAGACGGATTCGGAAGAGCGGCAGAGAAATTTGATTAGATTACCCGGCGCGCCGCGCGGTTCAACTTGATGCGGGGATATTATAACAGAACAAGTGTTCGGAGTCAAGTCCGGTACTAAAGAGGGGGATTGAGAAAAATATTTTTCTGGTGTATAATGGCGGTACATAAGACAGTTACATAGGGCTAAATATCCCAACTGACCGCTTTTCGCCGACGCGAGAGGCGGCATCGCCAAAGGAGGTTGAAGAATGCGCAAGATTATCGTGCTATCGCTCGTCGCTCTCTTCGCGGTGTTGGTGCTGACCGCGGCTAATCCCAGCCCAACATCCGCCGCCGCGCCGGTATCGTATTACGTCGTTCGCTATGGCGACACGATGGCTGGCATCGCCTGGCGCTACGGCGTGAGTTCCTGGGCGCTCGCGCGCGCGAATGGGGTTTGGGATCCCAACCACATCTACGCGGGACAGGTGTTGTACATCCCGTGCGCCGGTTGTTGGTATCCGCCTTATCCTTGCCCGAGTTGCTACAAGCCGTACCCGCAACCGTACCCGAAGCCGCATCCGTACCCAGGTCCAATCTACCGCTGCTCGTATCAAGTCCGGTACGGCGATACGATGAGCGGCATCGCGTGGCGCTTGGGCACGAATGCGTGGACGCTCGCGCGCTACAACGGCATTTACAACTTGAACTGGATTTACGCCGGGCAGTGGCTGCGCGTGCCGGGCTGCTATCTCTAGATCCGACGCGCATCAAAAAACGAGGACTCGCGGGGGCGAGTCCTCGTTTTTTTGCCGCGCTACGTTTTCCGCTTTTGGATGTCCGCGCGATGAAACTTGTCGTGGATCACCAAAATCCGCAGCATCCCTCTGACCGATTGGCTACCCCAAACCGCGTGCTCGCCGGTGCGATCCAATTGCGCTGGCGAAAGCGTCGCGAGCCACGCGAGCGTGTCCGCGCGCGCGTCGTCTAGCGCCGCGCTGATTTCCTCCAGCGATTTGGCGCGCCAGCGTTCCGTCATCCACGCGTTGAACTTGTCGAGTTCGAACGCGCCGGGAAAATCGGGATACTCGGCAGCGAACTCGCGCAGTTGCAGCGGCGCGTCTTGCGCCACCATCATTTTCGCAAATTTGACGTTGACCGCTTCCGCCATCGCGACGTGCGCGAGAATGTCTTTGATCGACCAATCGCCGTTGCCGAACGGGCGCAGCATCACCTCGCGCGGCATGTCCGCAATCGCGTCCAGCAATTTCGCGCGTTCGGTTTCCAATTTGGTTTTGATTTCCGCAATGGTTTCGGGCGTCGCCATCTCGTCTCCTCCATTTCCGTTTCGCCATTATACTTGGCGCGCCGCCATTGCGCAAGACGTGTGACGCGCGTATAATCGGGAGGAAGATGAAAGATGAGAGATGAGAGATGAAAGAGGACTTGATAGCAACGATTGACGCGTGGCGCGCGCGTGGCGACGCGGTTGCGCTCGCGACCGTCGTAAAAACGGGCGGCGCGACGCCGCGTCCGCTTGGTGCGAAGATGATCGTCAACGCGCGCGGCGAATTCGCAGGCAGCGTCAGCGGCGGCTGCGTCGAAGGCGCGGTGATCGAGGAAGCGCGGCGCGTCCTGAAAACGGGCAAGCCCAAGTTGTTGAAATACGGCATTGCGGACGAGACCGCGTGGGATGTGGGATTGAGTTGCGGCGGGATGATTGAAGTCTGGTTGGAAATTGGAAGTTGGAAATTGGAGGTTGGAAAACCAGGTTGGCTGGACGAGATCGAGCGCGCAATTGAATTGGATGAGTTGTGCGCGCTTGCAACGATTGTCAGCGGCGCGAACGTTGGCGCGCAGATGATCGTGTACGCCGACGGTCGCACGTCTGGCGATTTGGGAGACGCGGCGCTGACCGCGCAAGTCGCGCGCGACGCGCAGCGCGCGATGGAACATGAAATGCCGGAGAATCGCGCGTATGGCGACGCGGAGATTTTCATCGACGTGTTCGCGCCGAAACCGAAACTCGTCATCTTCGGCGGTGTGCATACCGCGATTCCACTGACGCAGTTCGCGCAGACGCTCGGTTTCCGCGTGACGATTGTGGACGGGCGCGAACGCTTTGCGAACCGCGAACGCTTTCCGACTGCCGACGAAATCATCGTCGAGTGGCCCCAGGACGCGCTCGCGCAAATCAAGATCGACGCGTCCACGTACATCGCGATCCTCACGCACGATCCCAAATTCGACCTGCCCGCGCTCGCCGCGCTGTCGAAAACCGCGCCACCGCGCTACATCGGCGCGATGGGTTCGCGCGCGACGCGCGCGCAACACTTCGCGGAACTGCGCGCGCAAGGCGTCTCGGAAGAATTTTTATCGCGCGTGCACGGACCAATCGGCTTGGACTTGGGCGCGCGCACGCCGGAGGAAATCGCGCTCGCGATCATCGCGGAGGTGATAGCGGTGCGATACGGGAAGAAAGGCAGAAGGATGAAGGATGAAGGATGAAGGATGAAGGATGAAGCAATTTTTCATCCTTCATCCTTCATCCTTCATACTTTGATTACACGCCCAGCGTCGGCGCGACTTCCTTCAACGCCGCCAACACATTCCCAATGTGCTCGTCCAGCGGCACGCCGAGCGCGTCCGCGCCTTTCGCAATGTCCTCGCGATTCACGCCGCGCGCGAACGCCTTGTCCTTCCATTTTTTCTTCACCGAAGAAACTTCCAGATCGGCGAGTTTCTTCGAAGGACGCACGAGCGCGACGGCGATCACCAGCCCCGTCAATTCGTCCACTGCGTAGAGCGTTTTCTCCAGCGGCGTCACGCGTGGAATATCGAGCGCGTCGCCGTGCGACCAGATGGCGCGCACCCATTCCTCGGGAAAGCCGAGTTCGCGCAAAATCTCGCCGTCCTTCTGCGGATGCTGATCGGGAAACTTTTCGTACGCAAAATCGTGGACGAGTCCAATGTTGCCCCACAAGTTTTCGTCCTCGCCGAACTTGCGCGCGTACCATTTCATCGCGGCTTCTACGGCGAGACAATGCTTGCGAAGTAAATCGCTCTGCGTGTACTCGCAGAGGAGTTGCCAGATTTCGTCACGGTTGAGTGGATTCATTCTGCCTCATTTATGATTTCTGATTTCTGATTTAGGATTTCGAGAAACTGCGCGGGCGTTACAATTTTGACGCGGCGATGCTGTTTGAGATCGAGCAAATGCTGATTGCCCGAAACGAGATAATCTGCGCCGCCTTCGGCCGCGCACGCAAGTACCAGGTTATCGGGTGGATCCTGCGGAATGAGGTTTTCCACTTGATGAACGACAATCATTCTTGCGCTGTTGCGATGACGGTTGATGAAGCCAGTGATTGTTTCTTCATCTAGATTATATTTGCGCTGGATATGTCTCCGATGCAAGGCGTCACGCGCTTCATCAAGAATAGCTTCGCATGTCACTAACTCAAATTCCGTTGGACGCGCGAGAATCTGGGCTGGTTTTCCGACGGGTTTGATCAAGGCGCTCACAAAGACATTAGCATCCAAGACGATGGCAATCATTGGCGTTTCCGTTTACGTGTCTTGTATACTGTTTTTGATTCCGCCGCTATTTTCCTGGCTTTTTCCGCGCGCACTTCGGCAATGGCTAGAGCAATGTCACGGTCAACTTCTTCTTCGGGATAATCAGGCATCGTCGCGTGAACCTGTTCGAGAAACTCAGCAAGATCACGGCGAGCTTGCGCGCGGCGACTTGCCTCGTCAACCTTTTGCGCTACCTCAGGCGAGGCGCTGCCTGCATGCACAAGTTGTTGATAATCCGCCATCGGAATAATTGCGACGACGGGAATGCCGCTTTTCTCCACGATTAAATGTTCATTCGCTGCGTACGCGTGCTTGATGATTTCGCCGAACTTGTTTTTCGCTTCCGTCGCGCTCACGACGCGCACCGTTGGGGCGTTCTTCATGCTCACCTCCGATTAGCCAATCTTGGCTAATTATAGCCAATGTTAGGCGGTGCGTCAAGAACAACGGACAAGTGCGGATTAAACGGACGGAACATCGCGCGCGGTCTGTCCGTTCAATTCGATTCAGTCCGTCGTCATCCCCCGATTACAACGGACAACACCGAAAAGCAACGGACACATCCACTTGTTCACGAATTACGTTTGCGCGCACGCCCCCGTCCGTTTGTTTTCGCCTTTGTCCGTTGTACTCCCTTCCGCCTTGTGCGTTTAATCCGCTTTTGCCCGTTGTCCACCTCCGCGTACCTCAAATTTCCCACCACCTCTTTGAGCGCGCGATATGCGGCACCCCGAACAATATCTTCTTTATCATTTGCCAATTCAAGCAACGCAAGCGCAATATATCCCTCTTTCGTACCCAACTGCCCCAACGCTCGCATGGCGTCGCGTCGCACGCGCGAATCTACTTGCACATCTCGCACCAACTCCAAAAGAATTTTCGCCGCTTCGTCCACGCGTCCCAGTTGCGCCAACGCATGTGCAGCGCCGCCGCGCCCCCCAGCATCCACTTTCGCGTCTTGCGCCGATGCCAAGAGCGCATTCACTACGACCTCATCGGCGCGTCCTAGTTGCCTCAACTCCCGCGCGGCTTCGCGTCGCACATACCAATCTACTTGCACATCTTGCGCCAACGCCAAGAGAATTCTCGTCGCTTCGTCTACGCGGCCCAGTTGCCCTAATATCAATGCGTCGAGGAATCGCTCCCAGGCATCTACTTTTTCGTCCTGCGCCAACGCCAAGAGAATTTTCGCCGCTTCGTCTACGCGCCCCAGTTCCCCTAACACTGATGCGTCGAGGATTCGCTCCAAGGCGTCTACTCTTTCGTCTTGCACCGACGCCAAGAATGAATTCACCACGACCTCATCGGCACATCCCAGTTGCCTTAACGCCTGCGCGGCGTCGCGTCGCACGTGACAATCTGCTTGCACATCCTGCGCTAAAGCCAAGAGTGCATTCACTATGACCACATCGCCACGACTCAGTTGCCCTAACACCCGCACGGCGGCACATCGGACCTGGTAATACACTTTTTTGTCTTGCGCCAAAGCCAAAAGCACATTCACCATAACCGCATCACCGCGACCAAGTTGCCCTAACGCTTGCACGGCAGTGCACCGCACCTGGTAATATGCTTTTTCGTCTTGCACTAAGGCCAAGAGTGCATTCACTATGACTTTATCGCCGCGCTCCAGTTGCCCTAACGCTTGCGCGGCAGCGCATCGCACCTGGTAATATACTTTTTCGTCTTGCGCCAAAGCCAAGAGCGCATTCACCATAACCTCATCGCCGCGACCCAATTGCCCTAACGCTTGCGCGGCGGCGTGTTGCACCTCGTAGTATACTTTTCCGTTTTGCGCCAAAGCCAAGAGCGCATTCACTATGACTCCATCGCTGCGACCCAGTTGCTCTAACGCGTGCACGGCAGCATGTTGCACCTGGTAATCCACTCTTTCGCCTTGTGCCAACACCAAGAGACCTTTGGCTACGCGCGGATTGCCCCGCAAAGTACCGAGTGCCTGAATTGAATCATTACAGAGGGAATCATATTGAGAGTGTTTGGCACCTACAAATTCGAGCAACGTATCTACAATCTTATTTTGCAATGTCTTGTGTACTTTCACGCCATCCGCCAAACACCGCGCCGCCAGAAACAAATCACGGTGAATCACCTCGTCAAACTTGTCGTGCTCACGCAGAATTTTTTCAACGATGATGCTTGGCGTATCGCCCTCATCGTTCAAACGACCGAGCAAAAGCAGAATTACTTCCAGCCAGCGCGAGTCGTAGAGATGCGGTTGAATCGCTTGCCACAACGCATCAGGCGTTTTGCGGTAACGCCAATACAAATCGGACGCCGCAAAATATTCTTGGAAGGTCAGGTGAATGAAACTCACCGCGCCTTGCTCTCGCTCAACCAAGATACCTGTGCGGCTCGTCACCAGCGCAACAAACTGTTTCGCCTCGATGCGCGCGGTATCCTCGGAAAGATTCAGCGTCTTGTCCTCGACCAAAAACTCGGCAACCTTCATTTCCAATGCGTGCTTGGATATTTGCGCGACATCCGCTTCTTGCGATTCGATGTGCATCCAGTACGCGGCGCGCTCCAATAATCGCCGCCGCAGTCGGTAATACGGTCGCTCACGGTCTTCAGGCGCGAGTCCTTTCCACTTGTCCCATTCCTCAATCAACGTCTCGGCGCAACGGTCGTACAGTTCGACCCGCGCATCGGGCAATTTGCCTTGCGCGCGCTGATGCACGAGCGCGATAATCGTGAGCGTCAACGGGTTCTCCGCCAATTTCATCAATCGCTCGTTCGCTTTGAGGTCATCGAACAAATTTGCCGCGCGCGTTTTGGCTTGTTCGGGTTCTCGTTCCCGCGCCGCGTACCATTTCTCGACAAACGATTGAATTTCGCTTTTGCCGAACGGCACGATGGTGTGATGCGCGAACGCGCGTTTATCGAGCGATGTGCTATCGTACCCCGCCACGCGCGAGGTGACGACGAACCGATTGCGTGGATAGCGACTGGCGAGCGCAGTAATTGCATTGCGAACATCGATGCGCTGTGCTGACTGGGACACTTCGTCCAAGCCATCCAAGCAAACGATTACCTGTCCATCTTCCAGCGCGCGCTCGAAAAACTTCTTGCCGAGCGAAACGTGCAACTGTTTCTCGGCGTAGGATTCAAAATACTCGACGAACGATTGTCCCGACCGCGCGAAACTGCTCAGGCGAATCAGAATGGGCAAACCAAGTTCTCGACGAAGGACGAACGACGAACGACCAAAGTCTTCTGTCTCGCGAAGCGGTCCTTCGTCCTTCGTCGCGGTTTCCGCCGCCACCAACGTCAAGTACCGCAACAACGTGGACTTGCCTGCGCCTGGGTCGCCAAGAATCATCAGATTGCGATGCTCGCGGAGTGCTTGGTCAATCGTCACGCGGCGCGTGATTTTGGTTGGACGTTCGCGCTCGCGTTTCTCTTTCGGTTGGCGTTCGTCGCGCTCTTCCACTTCTTCCGCCGCGCTCAAAGCGATGTAAATGTCTTGTAGTTTGGGGCGTTCTTGCTCACCTGAATCCACAATGCCCGCGAGTTCAAGCAATTCCGTCTGCGCCACCAGCGCATCGAGGTACGCTTGGCGTTGATACTTTTGTACCTCCGCGTCCAGCGCGCGGCGAATATCAGGGAGATGGCTGACCAATTCGTCAGTCGTTTTGAACGATTGGCATTTGTGCGTGGGATAAAGTTCTTCGGTGATAAATTTCGTCAGCGCGGGTTCGCGTTCGGCGCAATCCTTGAGGTAAATCAAAATCGGCTTGCCCAATCGCCGCGCTTCGTGGTACTCGTCAACTGTCGGCTGGCTATAGATGTTGGCAAAGATGCCGAGGTACACGTCACATTCCGCAACGTGTTTCAGAAATACCTCGCGCACGGAATCAGGAAACGCGCCCGCAAATTCGATGGTGAAATTGTCCCATTCGGGTGATTGGAGCGCGTGATGCAACCCCGCGCGTTCAGGATCAAGCTCGCCTTGTTTGGAACTGACGAAGACTTTGGTCATTGTCCACATTATCGCCCAAACCACTCTTGGCGTCAAAGTCGCGCGAACACAGGACAACTCCAGGTAGGGTATCCCCCCATTGACACACAAAATAGTCTTAGTGTATGATCGTTGCCGGGCTGAGACCTGACAGCCGTTCCTCGATTTCGCCTCGGACAAATAGGGAGGAGATATGCGCGCCACAATGAAGTCGTTTCGCGTACGCTTGATCGCCTTTGGAATTTTCGTCGTCGTGATTCTGCTCCTGGCGGGCGGAGTCTTCGTCGTTCAGGCACAGGCGCAAGCCACACCGCAACAGCCCGTCCCATTCCCTCACGTGAATATGGTTCAATCGGGCATCCCGTGCCTGTTCTGCCACGCCGACGCGATCCGTTCCCCCACTGCCGGCATCCCCAGCGTCGAAAAATGTATGGGCTGCCACAAATTCATCGCCACGAATACGCCGGCGATCCAAAAAGTCGCCGATTATTATCAGCGCGGACAACCGATTCCCTGGGTGCGCGTGAATCGATTGCCGCGCTTTGTTTATTTTTCGCATCAAGTCCACGTCGTCGCGGGCGCGCTGAATTGCGAACGCTGCCACGGCGATGTGGGACGCATGACCGAATTTCAACCCGTGGCAAGGATGACGATGGGCTGGTGTCTCAATTGTCACAACGCGCAACCCGAAGCGGATCGGTTGAAAGATTGCGTCGTCTGTCATCGGTAAAGCAATTTTCCCCGCCGATGGAAAGGAACACGGATGGCAAAAATAATTCAGTGTTCTTTTCGATCAGTCGGGAAACTCCCATAGGAGGCGTTTATGACGCGCGGAATCACTCGTCGCGAATTCATCAGGATCGGCGTGGTCGGCGCGGCGGCGGCTGTGCTGACCGGTTGTCTGCCCCCGCGTGCCTGGGTCGTTCTGGAACCGTACGTGCGCCCGCCGGAGGAACAGTTAGCCGGGGTCGCGACGTGGTACGCGAGCACGTGTCGCCAATGTCCAGCGGGCTGCGGCATCGTCGTTCGGATCATGAACGGGCGCGCGCTCAAGATCGAAGGCAACCCGGAACATCCGCTCAATCGCGGCAAACTCTGCGCACGCGGTCAAGCCGGAGTGCAACTCCTCTATCATCCGGATCGTCTTTCTGGTCCGGCGCAACAAACGCAACGCGGCACGCGCCAATTCAAATCCCTCTCCTGGAACGATGCGCTCAATCTGCTTTATTCGAAATTGCAAGCCGCCGGGAGCGCGACCGCCGTGTGGGGCGATTCCACGATGTCCGGTCATCTCGCCGATATTTTTGCGCGCTATACCAAAGCGATTAGCGCGCCCGCGCCGATCTTTTTCGATCTGTACACGCTGTTCAACGGCTATTCGGTCTTGAGCAAAACGAACCAGCAATTGTTTGGCAGCAGCGCGCTGCCGATTTATGATCTCGCGCATGCCGATGTCGTCTTTTCGTTCGGCGCGGATTTTCTCTCCGCCGCGCTTTCGCAAACGCGTTACGGCGTCGAGTACGGCGCGTTCCGCAGTCAGCCGCTCGGCAAGCGCGGTTTCCTCGTTCAACTCGAACCGCGCATGACGATCACTGGCGCGAAAGCAGATCGTTGGCACGCGATCAAGCCCGGCGCGGAAGGACTGATCGCGCAAGCGATCGCGTCGATCATCGCCGATCAGAAACTAGGATCGGTGGAGCGGCAAACGCGCGCGCAAACAGTCGCAGCGAGAGTCGACGTGAACAGCGTCGCCGCCGCGAGCGGTTTATCCGTGGACGATTTGACGAACCTCGCGCGCATTTTTGCGGCGGCAGATCACCCGATCGCAATTCCCGGTGCCGCGCTCAACGGACAGAACAACGTCGCGCAAGCCGCGAGCGCGGTGCAAGCGTTGAATATCATCGCGGGAAACATCGCGCAGCCGGGCGGAATGGGAATGTCGGCAAGCGCGCCCGCCGGATTGATCAAGCCGACGCCGTCTTCATTCGCCGACGCGCAAGCACTGGTCGAGCAAATGCGCGCGGGAAGAATTCAGGCGCTGCTCGTTCACGGCGCGAATCCCGCCTTCGATTTGCCGGACAAGATCGGTTTTGCCGACGCGGTGAAAAATGTTCCGTTCGTCGTTTCGTTTGCGCCCATCGTCGACGAGACCGCGCGCTACGCCGATTTGATTTTACCGGATCGAACGTATCTGGAATCGTGGGGGTACGATGTCGTCGCGCCGAGTTTCGGACAACCGATTGTCAGTGGGCAGCAGCCGGTTGTCACGCCGGTCTTCGACGCGCGCGCAACCGCCGATGTGATGCTGACGGTCGCGCGCGGAATCCCCGCCGCCGCGCGCGCGCTCCCGTACGCCGACGAAGTCGCGTTCCTTAAAGAAACCGTCGCGGCATTGGGTTCCGGCGCGGCGGGCGGCGCGGGCGCGGATGTTTTGTGGGCGCGCTTTCAGCAACACGGCGGCTGGTGGCAATCGACCATTCCTGCGGCAACGCCACTACAATCGAAAATCACCGCGCCGATCACAGTTTCTTCGACGCAATTTCAAGGTGACGAAAAAGAGTACCCGTACTTTTTGCATCTCTTCCTTTCGGATTTGTTGAGCGACGGGCGCGGCGCGAAATTGCCGTGGCTGCAAGGTTCGCCGGATCCGATGACGACGATTGCGTGGCAAACCTGGGTCGAGATGCACCCGGAGACCGCGCAAAAACTCGGCATCACGAGCGCGCAGGTCGAAGTCGGATTTCAGCGCGGCACGCTGATCTCCGATGTCGTACAAGTGACGTCGCCGTTCGGCGCAATCGAAGCGCCGGTGTACGCGCATCCCGGCATTCGTCCCGACACGATTGCGATTCCGATTGGACAAGGGCACACGGACGACGGACGATACGCGCGTGATCGCGGCGCAAACGCGCTGCGACTTGTCGGCGCGCAAGCCGACGCGACCGGCAGTAGTTTGTTGTGGGCGGGTGTGCGCGTCAAGATCGCACGTACCGGCAGACAAATTTCGCTCGCGACGTTTGAATTTACGCCGGGGGTGACGCGGGGCTTTATCAACGCGGCGTTTCCAGGTCAATGAACGGATGTAAAGCGGATGAATGGACGCGCAGACAAACACCGATAAATTTCATCTGCGTTCATCTGCGTTCATCTGCGTCCAAATCAAATGATCTTGTTTCTGACTTGTTTGAACTAGGAGGATACATGGCAAAAACTCCCCATCGCGAATGGGCGATGATCATAGATCTCGACAAGTGTACGGGGTGCGGCGCGTGCGTCGTCGCGTGTCACGCCGAAAACAACGTGCCGATTCAGACGGAGCAGGAAATCGCGCGCGGACGCGGAATCCATTGGATTCACATCGAGCGATACTGGGAAGGCGCGTTCCCGCGCGTCAAAGCGAACTTTTTGCCGCTGCTCTGCCAGCAATGCGAGCGCGCGCCGTGCGAGCCGGTGTGTCCGGTGTACGCCTCGGTTCGCAGCGATCGCGAGAACTTGAATCTCCAAGTTTACAATCGGTGCGTCGGGACGCGCTATTGCCAGAACAACGATCCGTACAAGGTACGCTTTTTCAATTGGTTCGAGCCGGTCTTTGACGAACCGCTCAATCAACAACTCAATCCCGATGTGACGGTCCGCAGCGCGGGCGTGATGGAAAAGTGTACGTTCTGCGTTCAGCGCATCCGCCGCGCCGAGGAACGCGCGCTCGCGGAAAATCGCGCGCTGCGCGACGGCGAAGTAATTCCGGCGTGCGTGCAAACCTGTCCGCCCTCCGCGCTCGTCTTTGGCGATCTCGCCGATCCGAACAGCGCGGTCGCCAAACTCGCCGGCGACCGCCGCAAATTCAAATTGCTCGAACACTTGGGGACCGAACCGGCGATTGTCTACCTGAAAGGCGGTGAGTCCAATGTCAGAGCGTAAAACCGATCAGGCATTTTGGCGACGCCCCGCGATCGCCGACGAGACCGAGGCGCACCAGATCGAAGACGTCCGCCAGCAACATCTCTTGCTCGATCCGCGCTATCCTCTGGATTCCGATCGCGATGTGCTCGATCCAATGTATCGTTCGAGCAAACGCTATTGGTTTTTCTTCGCGCTGTTCGCCGGACTCGTCTTGATGATGTTTACGACGTGGACGGTGCAAATGTGGCTGGGGCTGGGCATCACCGGCTTGAAACGTCCGACGATGTGGGCGCTGTACATCGTGAACTTTGTGTACTTTATCGGCATCGGGCACGCGGGCACATTCATCTCCGCCGCGCTGCGCGTCCTCAAAGTCGAATGGCGCCGCCCGATCAGCCGCGCCGCAGAACTCGTGACCGTGTTCGGGTTGATGACTGCCGCGCTCTTTCCGCTGATCCACCTGGGACGGACGTGGAAATTCTACTGGCTGATCCCGTATCCCAACGAGCGGCAACTGTGGCCCAGTTTTCATTCGCCGCTGCTGTGGGACTTGACTGCGATCACGACGTATCTCTCGTGCAGCATTCTGTTCGCGTACATCAGTCTGCTGCCGGATCTCGCGATGGCGCGCGATCACACCAGCGGTTGGCGGCACATTTTGTACAGCGTCTTGGCGCTCGGCTGGCGCGGCACCGAGCGCGAGTGGAGCAATCACGAAACCGCGCTCAACATCTTTTCGTATGCGATCATCCCGGTCATGTTCTCGGTGCATACCATCGTCTCGTGGGATTTTGCGATGGCGATCCAACCGGGCTGGCACAGCACGATCTTCGGTCCGTACTTTGTCGTCGGCGCGCTCTTCTCCGGCGCGGGCGCGGTGATCATCGCGCTGACGATCATTCGCAAAGCGATGCGCCTGCAATACTTTTTACGCACCGAACATCTCGAAGGCATGGCGAAGTTGATGCTGCTCCTCTCGTTCGCGTGGGACTATTTCTACTTTAACGATGTGCTCGTGCCGTGGTACGGGCAAGCGCCGGTCGAAAAGTCGCTGTTCGCGTTGTTCGCCAGCGGGCGCGTCGCGCCGCTCTTCTACCTGATGATCTTTGCGAACGCGATCGTGCCGGTGACGCTGGTGTTCAAGCGCGTCCGAACTTCGATTGTCGGGCTGTTCATCGTTTCGCTCTTCATCCAGATCGGAATGTACATCGAACGCTTTCTCATCGTGCCGGTCGGACTGGGACAAAACGAGATACCGTTCGCGTGGGGCGTGTACGTGCCGTACTTGCCGGAGAGTTTGATCAGCATCGGCGCGTTCGGGCTGGTGATCTTTTTGTTCTTCCTCATCTCGCGCTTCTTCCCGCTGATTCCGTCTTGGGAAGTGTACGAGGGACAGGTGTTGCAAGGATTGCGCCGCATCGGTCGCGCGATCTTGCCCACGCGCGCCGAGCCGGATTAGGAGGGGAGGATGGCGAAAAATCTTTTGATCGGATTATTCCACGAAGCCACGCCGACGGCGGACACGCTCGCGCAGTTGCGCGAACTCGGCATACCCGATGACTGCGTGACGGTGATGTCCGGCATACCGTACCGTCCGGAATGGCTGGGGCGTCCGCCCGTGCGCGGGCGCGTGCCGATGTTCGCGTTGATCGGCGCGGGGCTGGGCTTGGTGACCGCGTTCGTGCTCACCTGGGGACTGTGGCTGCTGTATCCGTTGAATCAAGGCGGTCAGGGCATCACACCGGTGCCGCCGACGCTCATCATTCTGTTCGAAGTGACGATGCTGGGAACGATGTGGGCGGCGTTCGTCGGGTTGCTCTTGGAAAATCGCTTTCCGATTTTCAAATCGCAACTCTACGATCCGCGCATCACCGAAGGACATATCGGCGTACTCGCGGAGGTCGACGCGGAACTCGCGGATAAAGCGGAGGCGATCTTGAAAGCGAACGGCGCGCATCACTTGCAACGCGTCGAAGAAAAGTATCCGCTGTTCGCGCGCCCCGGCAATCTTTTGGATCGACTCAAGGCACGCGTCACTACGCTCTTCGGTCCCGATTTGCTCCAGCGTCCATTTTGGTTGGTCGTCGCCGTCGGCATCGTCGTTTTGCTGGCAGTCGGTGCGTTCATTCCGTACGGGATCTTTCCGGTCGCCATTCCCACGCAGATGGAGCACCAGGTTTCCATCGGCTTTCAGCAAGGACCGCGACTCGCCGCGCCCGCCGCCGCAGTGCCGGTGCAGGGACCCGTTCTCATCGCCGGGCAACCCGCGTCGACGCCGTATCCCGCGACTGCCGATTCGCTTCAGCGCGGCAAGGTGTTGTACGATTTGACGTGCGTCGTTTGCCACGGCGCGTCCGGCGATGGGAATGGAAGATTGAGCGGATTCTTCGTTCCCAAACCAGCCGACCTGACGAGCGCGCGCACGCAAGCATTTTCCGACAGTCAGATCTTTCTCGTGATCACGCAAGGATTTGGAGCGATGCCTAGTCTCGCCGAAAACTTGGACGTTCAAAATCGGTGGGATGTAATCAACTACGTTCGCTCGTTGAAGAAATAGAGGAAAACATGTCAACACGAATCTCAGCAACGATCGTCGTGATTTTGGGGATCGCGCTTGGACTAATCGGCTGCGCGAATCCCAATCCGCAGCCGCCGGGCTTGACGCCGATTCCCTCGCTCGCGCCGGTCGCGACCGGTACACTTGTCCCCGCGCTTCAACCGTCACCGGCGGCGACGAAACCCGCGGTCACGCTCAATCCAGCCGCCGCGGCAGGCGAACAACTCTACGCGCAAAACTGCGCGACGTGTCACGGCGCGCGCGGGGAAGGCGTGACAGGACTTGGCGCCGCGCTGCGAAACAGCCAGTACATCAAGACCGCCGGAGATCAAGCGATCTTCGCGACCATCGCGCAAGGTCGCAAGGGCACGGCGATGCCGGCGTGGCTGCAAGCGAATGGGGGAAAACTAACCGAAACGCAGATCAACAACATCATCACGTTTCTCAAGACGCTGCAATGACAAACAAGCGGTTAGAAACCGCAGCAACAACAGCACAAAGCCGACCTGCGTCGGCTGAACGGCATCACTCCAAACGGATTCCTTCAAACAAATCGCGTTCGATGCGCGCGGGCGGCTGAGCCGGAACCGCGCGCATAAACGTTTCCTCGTTCGCAAACAATTTCTGGAACACGCGCGCGAGCGCGCCGCCCATGCTCGACAGTTGACTCGAATGGCACGCGGCGGCGCGCTCTTTTTGTTCCAACGCGTCGCCAATCGAAATGCGCGCGTGAACCGGGAAATCAAACTCGACGAGCGATTCCAGATCGATGTCGCCGTTTTTGCCAAAATGCCGTGGATCGCGTCCCAGCAATTTCAGCAAGCGCACCGCCAGCCGCAAAAATCCGCGCGGGAATGTGGAAAAATAAAGTTTCTGCGGCGCGTGCGCCTCCCAATTCCCAATTACCACTCCCTCATCTCCCGCCATCCGAAACGCCTCCACCGTCGCGCGATGAATCGCGATGTGATCGGGATGGCGATAGCCGCCAATCGGATCGAAGGTGATGACGACTTGCGGCTTTACGCGGCGGATGTGCGCGGCGATTTTGCGCGCGACTTGATCCGTCGGCGCGGCGGCGAGCGCGTCGGGATGATCGTTGTCCGGCGAGCCGGGCATTCCCGAATCGCGATAGCCGAGAAAATCGACCGACGCCAAACCGAGACAACCTGCCGCGCATTGCAATTCGTTCGTCCGCATCTCCGCGACCGACGCAAACCCTTTCAAATCTGGCGGCGCTTCGCCGACTTCGCCGCGCGTCGCGCAAATCAAATGCGTGCCGACGCCGTGCCGCGCGTAATGTGCGAGCGTGCCACCGGCGGCGAGTTCGTCGTCGGGATGCGCGTAGACCGCGAGCAAGACCCGACGACCGACGGCTGACCGCTGACCAAGAATGTTTGTCATCCGTCCTCCGTCGGCGGTCGGCGGTCGGAATATCGTCTCATCACGATACCGCGGCCACCGGCGATGCGCGCGAAGATATTGACAACGCGAATGATCTTGCGAAAATATGGCGTCATTTCTTTCTTGTCAACCTTGCGAAAACCAAAACGCGCGTAGAACGATTTCAACTCATCGCGGCAGATGAGATACACATCGCCCTGCTCTTTGGCAAGCAGCGCGCGAATAATTTCGCTCGCGACGCCTTGGCGTTGTCGTTCGGGGATCACCGCGATCGACGCGAGTTCGCGCGAGCCGTCGTCGTGCGGTTTGACCTGACCCACGCCGACTATCATCCTGAGCGAAGTCGAAGGATCGTCATCTTCCGCGACGACAAAGCGTCGCCAGTCCAACGACATCGGATTGATCCCCGCGTCGCGGATGATGTGGTTGATCGGCGGTTGATCGGCTTGGGTGGCAGGACGGATGTGGAACATGAATCAATGTATGAAGGCGGAAGTATGAAGCATGATCTTGGCTTTATGCTTCTGCCTTCATACTTCATCCTTCATACTTTAACCGCAAACGCCATCGTGTACAAATCAAAGTACTGTCCGCGCTTTTGCAACAACTCCGCGTGCGTCCCGGCTTCCGTAATGCGCCCTTTGTCGATCACGATGATCTTGTCCGCGCGCGTGATCGTGGACAAGCGATGCGCGATCACGAACGACGTGCGATCTTTCAGCAAGCGTTCGAGCGCGGCTTGGATCACGCGCTCGGTTTGCGTGTCAACGGACGACGTCGCTTCGTCGAGAATCAGGATGCGCGGATCGGCGAGGAGCGCGCGCGCGAACGAAATCAACTGCCGCTGCCCGCCCGACAAAATCGCGCCGCCTTCGCCGACCAGCGTATCGTAGCCCTTCTCCAAGTTCATGATGAACTCGTGCGCGCCGACGGCTTGCGCGGCATCGATGATCGCGTCATCTTTTGCATCCAACGCGCCGTAGCCGATGTTGTCTTTGATCGTTCCCGAAAACAGAAACGGGTCTTGCAGGACAATGCCCATTTGGCGGCGCAAAGAATTTTGTGTGACGGTACGAATGTCGATGCCGTCGATCAACACCGCGCCCTCGGTCACATCGTAGAAACGACTGACGAGCCGCGCGAACGTGGACTTGCCCGCGCCCGTTTCGCCGACGAGCGCGATCGTCTGCCCCGGCTCGACGCGCAGGACGATGTCTTGCAACACCGGCGTCGGATCGTCCGAGTAGTGAAAGCCGACGTGATCGAACACGACTTGGCCGCGAATCGTCGGCATTTCGCGCGCATCGGGCGCGTCCTTGACTTCGATGGGCGTGTCGAGCAGTTCAAAGATGCGCTCGGACGACGCCATCGCGGCTTGGAAATTATTGTAGCGCTGCGCGAGATCGCGAATCGGGTTGAAAAAGCGATCGATGTACAGCGCGAACGCGACGAGCGTACCGGCGGTGAACGTCGTACCGATGCCAAACGCGCCCAGCACCGCGAGTCCGCCGACGTAAACCACTAGTCCAAGCGCGACCGTGCCGATGAAATCCACCGTCGGGAAAAAAACGGAGATGGTTAGCGCGGCGACGTTGGACGCGCGCAAATGATTGCCATTCACTTCGCGCGCAAAGACCTCGTAGTTGTAATCCTCGCGCGAGAACGATTGCACGACGCGCACGCCGACGATGTTTTCGTTCAGCACCGCGTTCACCCAGCCAACGGCGGAGCGCACCTTGCGATAATTCTCGCGCGCGCGGCGACGAAAGATTTCGGTCGCGACTGCCATCAGCGGCAAGACGATCAGCGAAAGCAAGGTCAATTGCCAATTGAGGAAGAACATCGCCGCGAGCGTGCCGAAGAGATCGAAGAAATCGCGCGCGACCGCGACGACTGCCCACGTGATCAACTCGCGCAGAACATTAACGTCGTTGATGACGCGCGAGATGAGCCGCCCGACCGCGTAGCGGCTGAAAAAGCCGAGCGAAAGTACCTGCAAGTGATCGAACAACTCGCGGCGCAGATCGAAGATGACGCTCTGCCCCGTGACCGCCATCGTCCGCACGCGAAAGAACGTGCCGATCCAGAACGCGACGGACGACAGCAAGTACAGCGCGACCGCTTGTTGCAGCACGCCGACGTTGCCCGCCGCGATGCCGCCGTCGAGCGCGACTTTGATGAGATACGGTCCTGCGATGTACACGCTCATCGCGAAAAACATCCACGCGAGCGCGCCGATGACTTGCCATTTGTACGGCAGCAAATAGCGTGCCAGCCGCCGCGCGAGTTTGGGATCGTACGCCTTGCCGATGATGCTATCTTCGTCAGGGCGCGCGGGGAGGGAGCGGGGCTTGGGTTTTGGTTGGGTGGTGGTTGCAATGGTCATGGTTGGTTGCCAACAATCATTGCGCCGAGTCCTTCCGCGTATTCGAGAAAAGTCTGTAGCTCGAGGTCACCGTAGTGGAAAACCCTCTGGAATACTTGGTCTTGCTCTGGCGTCAATGGAAATCGGTCACTGACACTTTCAAAAGAATCGCTTGGTCGGATAGAACGCACAGGGATCACTTTCACTTGATCAAATAGACTTTATCGGCAATAATTTTGGACACTGATAAACACAGATGCACACAGATTGAAAACCTAGAGATCAGTGTTAATCAGTGTTAATCTGTGTCCAAATTCTGGATTGGGTTTATTTCCGATAATGTCTAATTTATACCAGACAGCAGTCGAGAAATTTGTGAATCCGTAGCTACCAGAGATCCCAAATTTCAAGCCATCTTCGCTTCTTACAATTGCCCCCGAAAGCGAATTACACCCGACCACTCAAGGGACAATATCAAAATTACAAACAGCCATCAACGACATTGCGCTAATGGCTGTCTGCCTCGTGAAGCTCTGCCTAGATCAATGAATGAATCAGGCCACTTTCACTACGTTCGCGGCTTGTGGTCCCTTCGGGCTTTCTTCGATGACGAATTCCACCTTGTCCCCTTCACTCAAGGACTTGTACCCTTCCGACTGGATCGCGGAAAAATGGACGAACACGTCTTTCCCGCCGTCGTGGGCGATAAAGCCATAGCCCTTGGAGTTGTTGAACCACTTGACCGTACCCTGGATACGATCCGCCATGCTGACTAACACCCCCCTCTGCGAAAAGTTGGAAAAGATGAGATAAATACAAAACAAAACTCGCCAAGGCACATACTGTCTCTCTGCCTTGGCGAGCCAAACGATCACAACACCAGACGCGCGACGAGCATCCTTGCGTCTGCATTATCACACAAACCCAGGTCGATGTCAAGGATTTTTAGGTTTAATTATTTTAACCTTGATTACCCTTTGCTCTCCCCCGCTGTTTCCGCCGCATAGCCGATGAACGGCTTGAGCAAGTTGGTAAATTCCGCCGGGAAAATGAACTTGGTCGCGGGACTCGCGCCCAACGCTTTGAGCGTCTCCAAATATTGGAGCGACATCGTCTTGGCGTCAATCCCCTTCGCCGCGCTAAAGATTTGCTCCAGCGCTTGCGAGTACCCTTGCGCCGCGAGAATGCGCGCTTGCTTTTCGCCTTCCGCGCGCAAAATCGCCGATTGCTTGTCACCTTCCGCGACGGTGACGGTCGCCTGCTTCTTGCCTTCGGCTTCGGTCACGACGGCGCGGCGCGTTCGTTCCGCCGACATCTGCCGCGTCATCGCTTCCTGAATCTCGCGCGGCGGCAAGATCTCGCGAATTTCGACCGCGGTCACTTTGTTGCCCCAACGCCCGGTCACTTCGTCGAGTTTGGTGCGGAGGACGGTGTTGATATGCTCGCGCTGCGCCAGCACATCGTCCAGCATAATGTCGCCGATCACCGCGCGCAGCGTCGTCGTCGCGATGCCTTGTGACGCGCCGGCAAAGTTGCCGACTTGCACCACGCTCGCGACCGGATCAACCACCTTCCAGTAAATCAGGAAATCAACCGAGATGTTCGCGTTGTCCCGGGTGATCGTTGACTGCGCGGGCACTTCGAGAAATTGCTCACGCAAATCCACCCACTGCGCGGTCTCGATGAACGGGACCAGAAAGACCAGCCCGGGTCCCCGCGCGCCCACGCACTTGCCCAGCCGAAACACGACCAAGCGTTGATACTCGCGCACGATCTTGATCGCCATCGCGAACAGCATAATCGCGAACAAGACGAGAAAAACGCCGCTGCACGATAAAAGTGTAGCCGTCTGCGCGTTCATAAGTGAATCCTCCTTTGGGATGTAGGGCAAGTTTGAAACTTGCCCTACTTTTTCACGACTTTGAGTCGCAGTCCTTCGACTTGAACGACCTTGACTGGCTCGCCTTTCTGGATCGAACCTTCCTGCGCTTCGGCAGACCAATCCTCTCCCTTCACATACGCCAGTCCGCTCGGCGCAATGTCCGTGAGCGCGGTGCCCGTCGCGCCGATCAGCGCTTCCGCGCCGCTCAAAACCGGATACCGATGCCCGCGCACCGCCGCGCCGAGAATGAACAGGAAGAACGCGGTCATCGCGCCCGCCATTACCAAAATAAACCACGGCGAAACCGAAATCGCCGGCATCGTCGGCGGCTGCGGCGTCAACGGCATAAAGAGCAGCATCGCGCCGAGCACGAACATCACGACCGCGCCGCCGGTCAACACGACGCTGTTCACTTTCACATCAATCGCAAACGTGATCACCGAGAGAATGATCAGAATCACGCCGCCCCAATTGAAGGGCAGACTGCCGAGCGCGACCGACGCAAAGACCAAACAGATCACGCCGACGACCGCCGGAAACGTCGCGCCGGGATTGTACACCTCGACGACGAGCGCGAGCAGACCCAGACTGAGCAAGAACGCCGCGATAGTTGGATCGACGAGCGTGTGCAGGATGAGTTCCGGAATGTTCATGTCAACGGGATTAATTCCGGCGCGCCGCGTGTTCAAAGTTAGTTCGCCTGCCGCCGTCTTGACCGACTTGCCATCGATTTTGTTCAACAGGTCGTTCAAATCGTTCGCGATCAGATCGATGACCTTGAGATCGAGCGCTTCCTGCGCGGTTGCCGCGAGACTATCTTTGACCGCTCTGCCCGCCCAATCCGCGTTGCGTCCGCGCTGTTTGGCGATGCCTTGAATGATCGATACGGAAAAATTCGTGACCTTGTCGCGCGCGTCGCCTTCGATATCCTGCCCGCTCGAACTAACCGGATGCGCCGCGCCAATCGTCGTGCCCGGCGCCATCGCCGCGATATTCGCCGCCATCGTGATAAACGTTCCCGCCGACCCCGCCCACGCGCCTTGCGGATGAACAAAGACGACGATGGGCACACGCGCGTTCAACATTCGCGTGGTGATGTTCTGCGTCGCGTTGAGCGCGCCGCCGGGCGTGTTCAAGACGATCACCAGCGCTTGCGCGCCATCTTGTTCCGCCAACCCGATCCCGCGATTGATGTACGCGTCGATCCACGTGTCAATCGCCCCGGTCACCGTGATCACGTCGACGTGCGCGCCGGTCTGCGCGCGCGCGATAGTCGGCAGCGCGAACGCCAGCGCGATCAAGCCAATAGCAACTCCGATCCAGAAACGTGCGTTCGTAGTATGCGCTTCAGCGCACGGGGTGGCGATGAATCGCCCACTACGAGCGCGCGAGTTTCGTGGCGCTAACATACCACCGCGCGATATGAATTCTCGCCATAACTTTTGCATCAGGCACCTCAAGCGCGAAACGCAAAACACCTTCGCATCTCACGCATCACGCAACACGCAATACGTTTCACTGCACCTTCTGCCAATCGATCACAATATGACAGCCCTTGACATTCGCGCCGGGATAATAGACGAGCGTATCTTCCGAGATCGGTGTTTTGTTGTCCGCGCCTAAAAGGACGACGTGCAACACGCGCGGGTCTTTGCCCAACACAAACTGGTATTGCCCGTTCGCGTTCGTGCGCGTACTGACGAGCGGAATATCGTCCGTGGAATAACCGACCACTACATTCGCCAGCGGACGCCCCAACGCGTCGCGCACAGTGCCGGTCAGATCGCCCACGCCGGTACAGGGCTTGTCCGTCGCCGTCGAAGTTTTCCGCGAGTAACTCTCCGGCGCCGCCGTGCCGCTCGGGACTGGCGTGACGCCGGAGGCGGGCGTGCCTGCCGGCAAAAGCGTGCCCGTCGGTGTGGGCGTCGTCAGTTTCTTGCAAATCGTCTGCGCTTGCGCGCGTTTCTGCGCGATTTGTGGATCATTGGTCAGCGCGAGCGCGCCGTCGTATTCGCGCTGCGCCAGCGCCCACGCGCCTTCCTTGCACGCCTTGTCGCCGTACTGCAAATGCGCGTCGAACAATTTGCGCTTGACGTCGTCGTAATTCGGATCTTGCTGATAGAGCGCGGAAAATTTCTGCACCGCGGTCTGCCAATTAAAGCCGACGGCTTGCTGCCCTTCGAGGTACAACTCCGCCATATCGCGTTGCCGCTTGACTTCGGGATCGTTGTTGCGAATCGCCAGTGCCGATTCAAAACGCTCGCGCGCGATTTCGATCTGTCCGGACGCGACAGCGGCTTTGCCGGAATTGACGTACGCCTCGTACAACAAATCGTTCACTTCGCTTTGGCGATAACCGGCTTGGAGCGTCCGCAGTTGTTCCAAGCGTGTGATCGCGTCGCTCCACTGCTTTTGCGCGATCAAACCGCGCGCTTCGTCGAACATCGCGGCGACGACGCGATCTTGCTGGGGCGCGCCGGGCGTACCGCCGCCGTTCGGTTTCTGCAATTCGCTCAGTTTTTGCCGCGCCGGTTCGTACGCCGCATCGTACTTGAGCGCGATTTCAAATTCGCTGCGCGCGAGTTCAGGATATTTTTCGGCGAGATAACCCAAGCCGCGATTGAAATGGATGATCGCGGCTTCGTGATTTTGCGCCTGTAATTCTTGATAACCGACGATCGCGCCCAATCCGCCGGGCACCACCACCGCGCTCGTCACGCACACGAATAATCCCACCAGCAAAACCGCGGCGACATTCAAGCCGCGCCGCCTAGGCGCGGAGAACCTGCCAAAGTGTGATTCGGTTTCCAAAACGGAATCGCTCTGCATCTTTGAAATCAATTATAGCCCTTATCGCACAAATACGCAATTGGCGGCAAGTTGAATTTTTGACATGCGACGCGCTGTGGAATACAATGAAGATGACTCCTCCATGTTACTCGTCCTTGTCTTTGCCATTGGATTTCTGATCGCACTCGTCCTCACGCCACTCACTGCGCGCCTCGCCTTGCGCACCGGCGCAGTCGACCGACCACGCAACCGCCATCGGCACGCCCAGCCCACGCCGAAACTCGGCGGATTGCCGCTCTTTGTCGCATTGTGCGCGGCGATTGGCGTTTCGCTGCTGTACCCGCGTACCGACGCGTACGAAATGCCGCGCCTCGCCGGACTTTTCCTCGGCAGCGCGCTGATGTTCATGGTCGGCGCGTACGACGATCACCGCGAACTTTCGGCATTGCCACAACTCGTCGCGCAAACGATCGCGGCGGGCATCGCCGTCGCATCCGGCGTGTTGATCCGCGAAATTTCCAATCCCTTCGACGGGCAACCGATTCCTTTCGAAACCTGGTTTGCCGCGCTGATCACGCTCTTTTGGCTCGTCGGCATGATCAACACGATCAATTGGCTCGACGGGATCGACGGGCTCGCGGCGGGCGTCGTCGTCATTGCGGGCTTTATGCTTTTCGTCCACACGTTTCACCTGGGACAAAACTCGCTCGCGCTGTTGGCGCTCGCGCTGATCGGCAGTGTGTTGGGTTTTCTCCTTTTCAATTTCTATCCGGCGCAGATGTTCATGGGTGGCGCGGGCGCGAACGTGTTGGGATTCGCGCTCGGCGCGCTCTCGATCATCGGCGGCGCGAAAGTGGGCACCGCGCTCCTCGTGCTCGGCATTCCGATTCTCGACGTCGCGTGGCAAATCATCAATCGACTGCGCGCGGGCAAGTCGCCTTTTTCGGCGGACCGGGGACACTTGCACCATCGCCTGCTCGATTTGGGCGTACCGCAGCGCGCGATCGTTTTTTTCTATTACGCGCTCTCCGGTCTTTTCGGCGCGCTCGCGCTGATTCTGCCCAGCGGCATTTACAAATTGATCGCGCTCGGCGTGATCGGCACGGGCGCCGTGTTGTTATTAATCAATCTCAGCAGCCATTCGCCTCGTCGAGTCGATTGAGTAGGAGTCCATTCCTATTGTGGCAACGCAGAAGGAAAAGTATAATGCAAGCATAAAGATTTCATAGACCTGCTTCGATAAATGGCAAATCCATCGAAAGGTGGAGACGCAAAGCTACGGGCCTAAGGTCGCAAGACGATGGCCGCCGGGTTGCCGAAAAGCACGCGCGAATGGTTTGATCCTCCTTTGCGTGCCCGCTTCGGTAACCCGAGGCGGGTCTCTTTTTAACAACGTTTCAGTTGCCGCTCCACGATAATGGCAAACCCATCGAAAGGGGGGGACGCAAAGCTACGGGCCTAAGGTCGCAAGACGATGGCCGCCGAGCCGCCGAATGGAGACCAGACACTTGTCGTGACTGATCTTCGCCCTTCGCGGAGTGCACATTTTGAGAGGTGTCTGATGAAACGCAATTTGTTCTTGGCGGTGGGGGTATTTTGCGCGCTGATCCTCGCGCTCAACGCGCCCGCGGTAATAACCGCCGACTACCCGCTCGCGCCAATTCCGGTAACCGATACGCCGCCAAGCGGCACGATGACCGGATTTATCCAAGCCGCTGCAATTCCCTCGCTCGATCAATTTTCCGCCGCGCTCAACAAAGGTCAACCTAATATCGTCGCGGGCGCGTACGCGCCGAATCTGTTCGCGCTGCGCGTCGTCAAACAGGTCATGGACAATCCCGCGTACGTTTCCCCCATCAACGGCACGGTCACCCAATTCGGGCTTGCCAACCAATACGGGACGATTGGCTTGCTCGCGCACAATTATCTTTCCGGCGCGCACTTTTCTAAACTGGCGCTGGGTCAAGAAATCGCTATCGTCAACGGCGATGGCGCAGTCCGCCGCTTTGCGGTCACTAGCATCCGTCGTTTCCAGGCGCTCAATCCGAGCAGCCCCTATTCCAACTTTCTCGATCTCGACAACACCGGCGCGCAACTTTCCAGCACGGATCTCTTCAATCAAATCTATACGGGCAGCAACAAAGTCGTCTTCCAGACGTGCATCAACGCTAACGGCAATTGGTCGTGGGGGCGTCTCTTCGTCATCGCCACGGCGCGCTAGTAACCCATCCCCTTCAACGTGCAAGAAACCCGTTCTCTCCGAGTGGAGAAAACGGGTTTCTTGTTTGCTCAGCGCGCCGCCAGCACAAATGTCCCCGGATAATCTACCGACGTTTCGGCGCGCCCATTCACAATCGTAGTTGCCACCTCTGACCAATCGCCCAAGCCGCTCTCAAGTTTCAAGTTCCAATACAAAATCGTTAGGGTACGATTGGCGACCGCTGTAGGCACACTGAACGATATCGTCGCCTTTTTATCCAAACCCCAATTCCCGACCAGCGCGTCTCCTTTAATCACATTGATCGCCAGACAAGAAACAAATCGATCACCGCGCGCCAATGTAACCGGCAGAGTTTCTTCCGGCACCGCTTCGAGAACCGCGATGTCGGCGACGCCGCACGGCAAGCGAACTTGATCGCCGTTCCGCAATTGCATGACGACGGGCGCTTGATCCGCGCGGCACCTCAATTCGGCGCGCGGCGTATCGCCGGTGATGGGGATACCCACTGGATTCGGCGCAGCGCAAGCAAACGACAGAACCGCGCAGAGAACTAGCGCGGCGACGACGAGGACGCGCCCCGGCTTGTTTGCTTGCCGCAGCCAACGATTTTTTCTTTCCGCCATTTTCATTCCTCACTTCCGCCGCACCCGATACTCGACGCGCTTGCCGCTGAGACGACCGAGCGTCTGCTCAAGAATCCACAGCACGATCGCGATCGCGCCGTTGACGATCACCGCCAGCCCCAGCGCGAACGTGAGCGCGTCGAGCCAATTGCGCGCGAGTGCCACCAGATCCGGCGGGATGCGCGGCGTCCATCCCAGCACAAACAAAATCGCGACGCCCAAGCCGAAAAACGTGATGACCGGTCCCCACGGCTCGCGGTCCGATTCGCTCGGAATCATCGCGGTACTGACCGCGAAGATCAAGTACAGATCGAGCCAGGTCGTCCAGTCGTTCGAATATTCGCGCACGCGCTGAAAAAACAGTTCCAGCGACGCGCCGGCTTGCGGCAGCACGTCGAATCCCCACGCCGCGATCAGCCAGATCGCCCCTACGCCGAACGCGAACGGCGCGACGCCGATCACACTCTCGCGGAGCGGATCCGTGCGCTCGATGTTCACCGAGCCGAGCGAGACGCGTTTGGCGCGCGGATTCCCTAGCCCGATTTGAAGATTGCCCGTCCGCACCAACAACAACTTGGCGACGACGTAATGACTCAGTTCGTGCAAAATTACGCCGGGCAGGAGCAAATAGAAAAGCACTCGCAGCCCGCAGCCCGCGTTGCCCGTCAACGCCAGCGCGAATCCTTGAATATGTTGGTGCAACCACCGCTGAAGCAGGATGGTCAGCACGAAGACGATGAGAAAGAGGAGAATGGACATTTATACGCGACGGAACACGCAACACGCATCACGCTCTCTGCCGTGTTCCGTGTTGCGTATTCCGTTTTACTCGACGGCGGCTTTACAAATCGCGATGAAATCCGCCGCGACGAGACTTGCGCCGCCGACGAGCGCGCCGTCGATCTCCGGCTGCGCGAAAAATTCGGCGACGTTTTTCGGCGTGACGCTGCCGCCGTACTGCACACGGATCGCCTGCGCGGTCGCTTCGTCGTACAGATCGGCGAGCGCGCCGCGGATCGTCAAGCCGATCACCGCGTTCGCGCCGGGTCCGCTCGCGGCTTTGCCGGTGCCAATCGCCCAAATCGGTTCGTATGCGATGACGATGCCGCGCGCGTCGTCGCGCGAAATTTCCTTGAATGCCGCGCGCACTTGCGCGCCGACGACGGCTTGGGTTTGTCCCGCTTCGTTCTGCTGCAAATTCTCGCCGACGCACACAATCGGTATCAAGTGGTGCGCGAGCGCGGCTTGTACCTTCTTGTTCACGCTCTCGTCCGTTTCGCCAAAATATTGCCGTCGTTCCGAATGACCGATAATCACATAATCGCACACTTCGTTCAGCATCGTCGGCGCGACTTCGCCCGTGAACGCGCCCTTGACTTCCCAAAACAGATTCTGCGCGCCAACTTTGATCGGCGTGTCCTTAACCAGCGCGGCGACTTGTGGAATCGCGATAAACGGCGGACACAAGACGACTTGCGCCTTGCCGCTCGCCGCGACGCGCGTCAATTCGTCGCGCAGCGCGTTGACCAGTTCGCGCGCCTCCGCAATCGTCTTGTTCATTTTCCAGTTACCGGCTACGATCGGTGTTCGCATTCAACCCCCAGGGTTCAGAGTTCAGTATTCAGTGTTCAGTATTCAGCGTTCAGATGACTGAATACTGAACACTGGATACTGAATACTGCTTTAGTGATCTGCGATCCAGCGCAAGTGCCACGCGTACGCGGCAATCGCCAGCGTCCACAAGTACAGTCCGCGCCCGTACACGTGTAAGCCCAGCAAACCCTGTTGCGCTGCGGGCGTGATTTCGAGATGATAGAGATCGAGCAAGAACAGCGCGCCGCCGACGAATAGAATGATCAGTCCCACGCCCAGCGATGCCGTAATCACTTTGAGCGGCTGAACATGATCGGGTGTTTGGTAGAGAAAAGTCACGTGGCGGACGTACAACAACAAGCCGTGAAAAAAAATCATGGCAAAAAAAGTGTACACGTAAACATCGCGCAACAGCGTATAACTCGCGACCAAATCGAAATTCGCCAGATACAATAGCAACCCAAATTCAATCACGTTGAGCGCAATCGTGATCCCGATCGACCAGATGGTCACATTGCTGAACACACCCCACGCGCGCGGATGATCCCAAGTATCGCGCACCAACAACGGCGGCACGAAAAACGAAATGAGATAACCGACGAGAGCCAGCAAGGTCATCGTCACGATCAGCGTCAACGCTTCGTCGAAAGAGCGGCGGGACCAAAAATTGTAACTTGCCCACCCCAGTTCGGCGTACATCAGCGCCAAGCCCACCGACGAGAGAACCGCAAACGGACGATGTTGCTTCAAGATGGGCCACAGAGCGAGTGCGGACACGCCAACCTCCTACGCGGCATTATAGCATCGACGCGGCGAAAAACAAAAACGGGCAAACCGCTTGCGCGATTCGCCCGCTCTCGGCTGGCAACTGTTTTATGCGGACGGGGCGCGTTTGGCTTTCTCGGCTTCCAAGCGCGCCATTAATTCATCGCGCTTTTTCGCGGCGGCTTGCTTGCCTTCATCCAACGCGTCCTGCAATCGCTCGCGTTGCTCTTCCAGCGCAAGTCGACCGCGTTCCTGCGCCTCCGCCGCGCGCTGACGCGCATCGGCTGCCAATTCTTCGGCGCGCTTGCGACCCTGCTCGGACAATTCCGTGGCGCGTCCTTTCAATTCGATGCCCCGCTCGCGAATTTGCTCACGCGTTTCCTCGCCGGATTGCGGCGCCAACAAGAGCGCCGCGGCAGCGCCGACGACCGCACCCAGCAGAAAACCCGTCAAGAATTCCCAACCCCGACTGTCATCTGACATTGATGTGCTCCTTTCCCTCACGCGACTCGCGCGTAATTTATTGAACGTTACTCGATGGATCGACGATCATTCATCTGTGTTTTGTCAAAATCCGCAGAGCTTGCGCGACGCCCGATACAAAACCCGACGCGCGCACCATCGGGTTGACGAACGTGTCGCTCACAAACACCGTCGTACCGCGCACCGTGCGCGCGGTTTCATCGGCGGATTCCAGGATCGGCTTGATTTCTTCGCGCAGCAATTTCGCCAAGTTCCGAATTTCCCAGACCAAAACGATCAGCACAGCGCCGATGATCAGCGACTCGACGGCGAGCAGGATGATTGCCAGATCGCGCACTAGAGCCACGGTGACTTGTACCTCACTTTCGCCAGCGATTATAACACAGTTTACAACAACGCGCAATCGTCGGGTGGGACAATTTTGAAAATTGCCCTACGCGCGCCGCCAGACGCGCATCGTCCACAAACCCAGCCAACTGACAACCGTTCCCTCCACCACGCGCAATTCGCCGATGTTGAAGATCGCGAGTCCCAGCAATCCCGCGACCCAGTGTCCCAGGAAGAATGCGCCGATACTCACCAGCCAATAGAAAACCAGGCGCAGCCATCCGCGTCCAAAGATTACGTAGAAGGCAAATCCGTAGAGTGAGGCGAGAACAAAACCGAAAATGGTTGCAGGTGACATGGCTACGTAGTCGACTAGTCAATCAGGCAATCAGTAGTCAGTTGGCTGATCGCCCGATTGCCTGGTCACTGGTTGCCTGAATTGTCCCGCCGCCGAGACATACATCGCCATCATAAAACACGACGGCTTGCCCCGGCGTAATGTCGCGCAGAGGATCATCGAAAACGACGCGCGCCGTTGTCCCTTCCCCGGACGGAATCGGGGAAGGGTTAGGGTGGGAGTCTCCCTCCCCTGACCAAGTCGGGGGAGGGTTGGGGTGGGGGTAAATCATCGCGGCAACTTCGCTTGCGCGATACCTGATCTTCGCGGTGACACGCGTTTCGCCGCGCGGTGGTTCGCCTGCGATCCAATTCACCGCGCCCGCGATCAGTTCGCGCTTGCCCAATTCCTCCGCGCGCCCGACGATCACGCGGTTGCGCGCCGCGTCCAGCGCGATGACGAACAGCGGCTCGCCGACCGCGATGCCCAAGCCCTTGCGCTGACCGATCGTGTAATTCGCCAATCCATCGTGCCGCGCCACAACATTGCCGCGCGTGTCCACAATGTCGCCGGGTTGCAACGCGTTCGGCATGTTCCGCCGCAAAAAATTTCGATAGTCGCCGTCCGCGACGAAACACAAATCCTGGCTCTCGGCTTTCTCCGACACGCGCAGATCGAACTTGCGCGCGAGTTCGCGCGTCTCCTCTTTCGTGTAACTGCCGAGCGGAAACAGCACGCGCGCCAAATGCGCTTGGTTCAACAAACAAAGCGCGTACGATTGATCCTTTTTCGCGTCCACGCCGCGCAACAATTCAAATCTGCCCCCGCGCTCGCGCACGCGCGCGTAATGTCCCGTCGCCAAAAAATCCGCGCCGAGCGCGCGCGCTTTATCGAGCAACACGCCAAACTTGAGCGCGCGATTGCATTCCAAGCACGGATTCGGCGTGACGCCACGCGCGTAACTCGCGACGAAATAATCCACGACGCGCGTTTTGAACTCGGCTTCAAAGTTGAGCAGATAAAACGGGATACCCAGTTTCGCGCACACCGCGCGCGCGTCGGCAACGGATTCGGGAGAGCAACAGCGGTTACCCCCATCCCCATCCCTTCCCCCGTCCAACAGGGGAAGGGTGAACAGCGGAGGTTCGCTCCACAACCGCATCATCATCCCGATGACATTGTAACCGCGCTCGACCAAGAGCGCGGCAACTGTCGAACTATCTACGCCGCCGCTCAGCGCGACGACGACGGTTTGCCCATTCATCATGTATTTCCGCTCTTTAACTTGGGGTGGGCTTGACGATGGGTAACTATTGCTACGATCTCTTCAGCACACAACTCGACGTCGTTTTTTACTTCGTGCTGCCACACACGGATGACCTGCCAACCCATCCGACGCAACTTGGCGAAATTTCGTCGGTCACGTTGACGATTTTCACTGATCTTGTTCTTCCAGAAAGCAGTCAGTTTTCGTTGCCAAGATGGGAAACGATAGCCATGCCAAAAATCACCATCCACAAATACAGCCACCATCTCTTCGACAAAAACGATATCCGGCGTTCCCGGAAGTGCCTTGATGTGTTTACGAAATCGCAGTCCTCTTCTTCGCAAAGCGGATCCAACTGCTTTCTCCAGAGGACCGTTTTTGAGCTTGACATTAGCCATCGCCCGATGACGTTGTTCAAGTGTTAAATGGTCAACCATATCGTAACATGATGCTCAAAGATCAAGATGTTTTGCAATGCTTTGCGCGATGACCCGTGCTAGTCGTACCGGCACAGCATTACCAATATGTCTGGCCAGAGTACCAATCGAAAAATCTTCGTTCTCGACGAAACGATAGTTCCGTGGAAAGGTTTGCAAGAGCGCCCCCTCTCTTAGCGAAATCGCTCGATCTTGATCGGGATGTCCAAAGCGTCCGCTTCCGATGCCATGAAACTCAGTAGTGATCGTCGGGGCTGGCTTATTCCACGACATACGCCCGTAGATGCTTCCATAACTTCGGCCGGTTTCTTTTTTGTGACATTCGAGGATCAGTCGCTTGGGCCAATCTTTCCACGTTCCACCCTCGGGTGTACTTCGGATGCGCCGAAGATTCAAATCGGATAGTCCACTGGCGCGGTGCAATGGGTTGTCTGCATCTTGCTCGCCTGCTCTTAGCGCCGGTAGACCCCCGATAGCATTTGCTACTGTCTTTGACTTTCTATGAGTCTTCGGAATAAGTGCGATTTCACCTAGCCGTGATCCGAGCAAGACTAGACGATGCCGTGTCTGAGGTACTCCGTAGTCTACACAATCTACCACATCATACCAGAGGTGATAACCTTCCGATTCGAGCGTCTTGATAAATTCAGTGAAAACACGGTGATGTTGCAACTCCGGGACATTTTCCATCGAAACGATTTCGGGTTTGATTTCTTCAATCAGTTTTCCGAAATCACCGACGAGTTTCCACTTTTCGTCTTGCCGCTGTGCTTTTACATACCGTAGCGCATATTTGGAAAATGGTTGACACGGCGCGCAACCCACGAGAATTTTGAGATCACCCTCAGGATATAGGCGCGCGATATCAGAAGCAGATACCTGTTCAAGGTACGCTTCGATGAATCGCGCGCTTCTGTTGTTTCGTTCGTAGGCGTAGCGACACGACGGATCCGCGTCAATTCCAGCGATTACTCGGAAACCTTCTTGGACGAATCCGTGCGTCATTCCACCGACACCACAGAATAAATCTACGACAGAAACCGAATGCATGATTTTTCCCTGATCCAATATCACACGCGACTAGATCTACCCTTTCGTGCTCGAATCGCATTCACAGTTTGGAGTTGTGTACCATCCCAACGATGTTGTCGGGTTTGTCCCTCATATCTCCCCTTCGTTATACGCTTGATTTCGCATCCCTGATGTGCTTCGCGGAATTTCTTATCGAAAGATTCCGGATCGATGTCAGTCGAGATGTAATATTCTTGTCGATCACGCCGCATAGTCGCAATCCAGTAGTATTCAAATTCCTTGAATGACAGACAGCGCATTTCACTCAGATGTTTTTCGATTCCAGCCACCGAAGTTTTGACCTGCGTGAGAGAAGGCAATCCATACAACGCAACTACCAGAGTCAGAAGCAGTTTGACAGGATTGTCAGCATCAAGAGGAAACGTAGGGCATGTAACAGGCAACCAAATATGTTCGGGTCCAAAAGGGCGATCATTTTCAAAACCATGAATGAACTGTGCATGATAATAGTGATCCTCGCCAGGGCCTTCGGGCGATTCAAAGCGGAATCCGAATGCCTTAACTTGTCCTTCCTGCATGAGAAAAAAACCCAATCGCAATCTCAGCTCAGGAATTGAACGCCCGAAATCTGCCTTTATCGAAAGCACCGGAACTAGAGTCGGCGTAACCTTGATCGGATTTAGGTAGAGATAACGCCTACGTCTGGAGAATTCCGATCTTACATCATCTTCCGTCGGCAACAGCAACTCGATCTCGCCCTCCCCTATGCTTGCATAGCCAACTTGGATTTGATCGTATATTTGTCTGGCTTCAGAATCTTCATATTCCCATGGTTTCTCATGGCTGCGCCAGAGCCACAACACCAAATCGCGAAATACCTTGAGGTCTTGGTCCATAGTGTTTTCTCGCATCACATCGCAAATCTCACGCGTGGTTGATAATCAACACCTGCCACATCACTAACGTAGCGACGAGCGAACGGGGATGACAGATCGGCGACAAATTCCTTTGCGACTTTCCTTAGCACGAACTTTGACACATCTTCACAGAATACGACATCGGCTTTCTCAATCATCTGCCAAGGATTGCGGACTTCTTCTATTTTTTCATCGCCGCTTAACTCACCCCAGAACCAACATGGGCGCGACACCCAATTCTCTCTACCAAATCTGAATTTCTCAATCACATCAGTTCGCAACACGGGTCTGCCCGGCAAATCGAATGTTACCACCTTGTTCCAAACCTGCCGGTCAGTTGGATCTCCTTTTAGTAAACTGGGGAAACGCGACACTAGATGCGGCGCATCCACAAGTATGTCTTGGCCCGGCAACACCAAACGCTCCAACCATTTGTGTATACGTGCTGCTGCGATGCGTGCGACAGATTCGGCATCAATAGGTTTTTCCTGAGGACGCAATCCTTGTCGAGACGATTGCACAAAATTCCTAAAGGTTGTTTCTTCGATTTTTTGCCCCCTGCTTTGGATGAATGCCGATGTAGAGCGCGGCAAGAGTCCAACGATTCTTTCCAGACCCAAGAAGGAAAGGATCGGTTCATCCAGATTCAATTTTGTTTTATTTGCTGGTGCTAGCAACTCTGCGACTCTTTTTTCGTATGTATCCAATGCTTGGGGAAGAAACGGCCAGACCCACGGGCGGAATCTTTTCCACGGTTCCCGCCATAGGCCGGCGTTATGGATATGCTCATCACCTACATTCAGATCGGCGAAAGAGTCAGGATGTCCTTTCAACGTTAAGTCGAATTCGTTCTGGCCGAATTGATTGAGCGCAACAATCAATCCGCATCGCGTATAACAGCGAGCAAGATAAGCGAGTGATTCTCCTGTGATGTAGGCGATTCGGCTCAGCTTGAGCAACGCAAAGTCAATGATGAAAATATCTGCCTGATCCAGAAGATTATTCCAACTAATTTTGTCTTTCTCCTCGCTTCGCCTTCGTTGCTCCAAATCCTCAATAACGTTGTCAAAGTCGTTCGTGTCCAACGTTTCCACATTGAAACCACTCTTAGCACCAAGTACCTTGCGCAAGTCTGCCGCCCATTTGTCAGCGCGGTTTTTCTCGTCATCAAAAATGAGGATTTTCCTTGTTTTCATTTCGTTTCACTCCAAGATAAACTGAATGCAGTGCTAAAGCCCCGATCAGGTTCCACGAATGCTACCTTGCAATCGCGGCTTTCGGCGATCATACGAATGATGGTCAGTCCCAAGCCCGTTCCGCCGAGACCGAGTTGTCTTCGTTCGCGCGAGATTTTCTGTTTTCGGATGAATGGCTCGAACAATTCTTTTGCCGTCTCCAAGTCCACACCTATACCGGTGTCTTGCACTAGAATCGCACGGCTTCGTCCTTGTGCGCGTGACGAAATCGCGATCATCTTTATCTCACTATCAAGCATCGCATTGAACGCATTGACGAAAACATTCTGAAAGACTGCGCTCCATTCCGTGAATCTACCTTCAGGTAAGCGCCAACTCTCGTCAATCTCGGATGTATTTATCGAAATACTGCCTGTCAGCACCGCAATCTGGCTCCTAACTTGATCAATTAGTACACGTGCTTTGAAGCGTCCTTTCGCTTCTCGATTTTCTTCTTCCATCAAGGGAGAAAAAATCGCGCGCGTTGCGCGGGCACGATTAGCCCATTCCGTCAATTTCGCGGCGATGTCATCTAGTTTATGGCGAGCAGCCGTCTCGCTGACACGCACTTTACGAATATCTTCGACGATCTCCTCGACGAACTGAAACTGTTTTGCCACTTCGTGTTCGTAGGCAATAGCCGAGATACCTGCCGTTGCCAGTGCACCTAGCAATCCAGCTTGAGCGCCAAACGCCTCATCTTTCCGCGCGCTTACTTGTTGCGCGGCGCGCGCTTGATTGCGAATCTCTTTGTAAACGTCTTTCGGAATATCATCTTGATATTCTTGTAGAACCTCTTCAAGTCGTTCAAAAGTCCGTTCTGATGTTTCAATGGGGCTCTGCGCTTCGCGTTCCTTCGCTTTGCGCCGCGCTTCCTGAAACGCATAGTAATCAAGCGCGAATCTTACGATATAACAGAGATCAGCGAATGCCTCGTTTCGAACCAGACGATCACGTGTGATATCGATATTCAGATAATCGTTTGGATTATCACTCTTTTTCGCCGCCTCTCTCTCTGCTGATGTGTCAATATTCACGACGCCAAAGATGCGTTGTTGTGTGGGCAAAAAGTTCAAACCCCGCGTAACACCTTCTTGCAATTTCTTGGGAAGCAGTTTAGATTCTGCAAGCCGGTGTGAGTGGTCGGTTTCTATGTGGAGCCAATCGGTATCCGGTCCATAGTACGGTAGGTGGAATCCAGCATCGTAAACGTGTACTCCACCAAACTCTTTAAAATAATCTCTTGCCTCCGAGACAGAGATCTCGGCACGTTGTTTGCCCCAAAGATAAAAAATCCTGATTTCAAATTCCAAAGAATTCACGTGGCAATACGGAACAAGATAGGTCTCCGATGGAACCGAATATTCATACGTAATCGGTTCCGAATCGCCATGAAAATCAACGGCGAGTTTGACTATGCGCTTTTCCTCTTTGCTTTTGCCGGTTTTCGGTAATAATCGTCCAACGATACGCGCGTACCAATTGTTGTGTGCCGCACGCATTTGCGCGTCAAATTCCCGAGTTGCTACCTCGTCAGCCGATTCCAAAATGACTTGGAAATTTTTCTGCTCATCCGTTTTGACGTTAGGATTGCTTCTAAATGGCGGTTGTAACCACCAGATTTCTTGTGCCAGTTTTTTGGTTTCTTGCGGAGTCCATGCCTGTTTCAAATTCGCCAGAATGATCGCTGTTCCGTGCGGTTTATTTTCCGGGAAACTTGCCTGTGCGTCTACACTCTTGAACAGAGCTTCTGCCTCAATTAAATCGCCTGCTTGAATTGCATCTTCCCAATTCACAAACGCTTGTAATTCCGAATTCGGATCCTTTTTGGAAACTGTGTGGATCTCGATTCGGCTAGCAAGAAATTGTACTGCAAGACGTCCAACGCCTTTGGATCCGGTCATCGGACGTTTCAAGGCGGGTGAAACGCGTTTTGTCTCCTTGTGTGGCGTTCCTACACGCATCCAGAAATCTCTGAATTCATCGAAATCCATTCCATGTCCATCATCAACGACTTCGATGCGATCAGGCATCATTCGAATTATCACACGTGTAGCATCAGCATCATAAGCATTTTTGACCAATTCGGCAAGCGCAATATGGGGGGCTCCAACCAAACGCTCACCCAACTGGCTCAATAATGCGGATGCTACTGTAAATTTGATTTTCTTTGTACCGCTCAATGAAATAGTGAGCGGTTGATCATTCTTGTCCATAGACACTTGTCCGTGTTTTTCGTTTTTTTACTTGCGGCGCAGTTTGCCCACCACATCCGCGACCGCGTTCACCGCGCGTTCCACCTCCGCGTCCGTGTTGCCGCGTCCGAGCGTCAGCCGCAGCGCGCCGCGCGCGACGTCCGGCGCGTAGCCCATCGCCGCGAGAACGTGCGACGGCTCCGCCGAGCCCGCGGTACACGCGCTGCCCGTCGACGCGGCGATGCCCGCGAGATCGAGTCCGAGCACCATTTCGTCGCCGACCGCGCCGGGGATGACGAAACTTGTGTGACCGGGCAAACGATTTTGCGGATCGCCCGTCAACTGCGATTGCGCGGCACCCTCCAGAATTCCGACGACCAACTTTTCGCGCAACGCGACGAGACGCGCGTTCACCGTCTCGCGTTCTCCTTGCGCGATTTTCAGCGCGGTCGCCATGCCGACGATGTACGGAATGTTCTCCGTCCCCGCGCGCCGCGCGCGCTCTTGACTGCCGCCCGTTTGCATCGACAACAGCGGCGTGCCCGCGCGCACGTACAGCGCGCCGACGCCTTTCGGTCCGTGAAATTTGTGCGCGCCGAGCGACATCAAATCGACGCCGAGTTTGTCCACGTCGAGTTCCAGATAGCCGCCCGCCTGCACCGCGTCGGTGTGGAAAATGATGTTGCGCGGTTTCGCGATTTTTGCGATCTCCGCCAGCGGCTCGACCGTACCGACTTCGTTGTTCGCGTACATCACGCTGATCAAAATCGTGCGCGGTGTGAGCGCGCGCGCGATGTCGTCGGGATTCACGACGCCGCGTCGATCCACGGGCACGCGCGTCACCTCGAACCCGAATTCTTTTTCGAGTTGCGCGGCGGTGTTCAGAATCGCGTGATGCTCGATCGGCGTCGTGATGATGTGGTTCCCTTTGGCGCGTAACGCGAGTGCGACGCCGCGCAGCGCGAGGTTGTCGCTCTCCGAGCCGCAGCCGGTGAAGACGATTTCATTCGGGCGTGCGCGCAAAATATCGGCAACTGTCCGTCGCGACTCGTCGAGCGCGACGAACGCGGCTTGCCCCCACCGGTGCAGACTCGACGCGTTGCCGAATTTTTCGGTGAAATAGGGCAGCATCGCTGCAACGACGCGCGGGTCAACGGGCGTCGTCGCAGAGTGATCGAGATAAATTAGAGATTGGAGATTGGAGATTGGAGATTGGTTAGTTGTCATTGCGTTGAATTCTAGCAAACAATCAATCAACAGTCAACAGCAGAAAGTAAACAGTAACGCTCGAAAAACCGTTCACTGTTCACCGTTCACTGCTGACTGTTCACTGGCTCTTGATGACGCGCCACAACCCGAGGAGAAAAACTGCGCCGCCTGCCACGATGAAAATGCCGCCGCCAAGTAGTTTCTCCGTCAAACCCTTCAACTCGAGAAAATTGGTGAATAACATCGCGGTGCCCAACAACAAAAAGACACCGCCGATGCCGATGGTGAAAATATTGGGCGAGCGGAGCGTCGCCAAGAGTTCATCTGGAATGATCGCGACGACAAGGATCGCAATCACAAAAACGGCGGATTGAATCGCCAAGAAATACGGCGCGCCTTTTTGGAATTCCTGAATCCCAAAGACGAGAGGCAATCCGCCAAACCCTGCACCCCAAATCAAAAAGAAAATCGAGTTGCACGAGAATTTGCCGCGCAACACGGCGCGCAGGACGGAGCCAATCGCCGCACCGCCAATCAGATTAAAGATACATAGAAAACCAAGTTGAGTGATCGAGTTGTTCATCCTGCCTGCTCCTTTGTCGCAATCACGACCGTCACAACACTCGCGTCATCCTGAACGTGTTCGATTTTCGATTCAAATCCTGCGCCCGCCAACAGTGCGCGCGCGAACTCTTCAAACGGCGCACTGCTTCCATCGACCGCGTCGAGCGCGGCGTTCAGCGCGCGACTGATCCCGTCGCGCGGAAGCAAGCGCGCCGCGTCCACCCAGATCAAGCGTCCGTCGTCGGCGAGCACGCGGCGCAGTTCCGCGAACGCGCGCGGATCGCGCGCAAAGCCCGGCGGAAAGGTCATCGTGATCGCATCGAAGGCGCGATTGGGAAAGGGCAATTGCTGAACGCGCGCGCGCAAGATCGGCGCGTCCTGAGCGACATGCTGCGCTCCGCGCAGCAAAGTCGAAGAACGCACCGCGCGTCGAAACTTGGCGCGCGTGATGTCGAGCATCGCGGCAGACAAATCCACGCCAATCGCCGCGTAACCTGCCGCGCGCAAATCGAGCAGGAGGTTGCCGGTGCCGCACGGAAGTTCCAGCACGCGCTTGCCGACGATAAACGGAATCGCCGCGCGCGTCCACGCGCGCCAATGTCCGCGCGAAACGAGCGCGCTGACAAAATCGTACGTAAACGCAAAAGGATTGTAGAAAAGATGAAAGGCAAAACGCAGGAACACAAAATAAAGTCGCATCGTCGCGTGGTCGCGTCGTCGGGTCGTCACCGAATCGTTTCGTCGCGCGACGACGCGATAAATGTGGTACCACAGGACTGCCCACGAGGTACTACTGACAAATCTCAGGACGTGCGCTACAATGCAATCGAAGTCAAGCGCCAGGGCAGCGCAACTTCACCCCCCAAAAACTCAGGGTACCTCCTCCCCCTGAGTTTTTGTTTTGTAGGACAAATTTGAAATTTGTCCTACCCGCGCTTGAGCGCGATCATCGTCAAGTCATCGAAATGGACGCCCTCGCCCGCAAATTCGGTGACGGCGCGCTTGATTTCGTCGATCAGCGCGTCGGGCGCGAGCTGGACGTTCGACGCGACGAGATCAGCGAGACGTTCCGCGCCGAATTCTTCTTCCTGCGCGTTGATCGCGTCGGTTACGCCATCGGTGTACATCAGCAGAATATCACCGGGTTCGAAGTCCACGACGCGTTCTTCGAGCGAGATATTCGGCATCACGCCGAGCGCGATCCCGTGTTCCTTCAACGTCGTCAATTCTCTGCGCGCCGCGCGATAGAAGAACGGCGGATTGTGTCCCGCGTTGACGTACGCAAAACGATGTTCCTGGGGATCGAGCACGCCATGAAAAACGGTGACGAACATTTCCGAACGCGCGTCCGCCAGAATCACGTCGTTCGCGCGCTCGACCGTTTCGCGCGGCGTCGGTTTGCCGATCGTCATCGTCCGCAAGATCGTGCGCGACAACGCCATGAACATTGCCGCGGCGATCCCTTTGTCGGACACGTCGGCAATCGTGATGCCAACGCGACCGCCATTGAGCGCGACGAAATCGTAAAAGTCGCCGCTAACTTCGCGCGCGGTTTGCCACATCGAACAGATCTGATAACCTGGGATCATGGGACATGCTTCGGGCAGAAAACTGGTTTGAATCTGCCGCGCGAGACCCAGTTCGTACTCCATGCGGCGCTTGTCTTCCGCCTCGCGCGACAGGCGCGCGCCTTCAATTGCGACGGCGGCTTGATTCGCAATCGCCATCACCACGTCGATTTCGTGCGACGTAAAACGCGACGGACGCGAACCTTGATCGACCAGCATCGCGCCGACGATTTCGCCGCGCGTCGAGAGCGGGACAATGAGCAGCGAACGCAGACCAAATTTCTGCGGGTACTCGGGTTCGATGAGCGCGCTGTTCGTCACATCTTCGATCATCAGCGGCATTTGCTCGCGCGCCAATTTGCCGAAAACAAATTCGTTGTCGGAAGGAAAGCGCAATTGGGCGAACTCGGCGTACAGCGCGCGCGTCAGTCCGTACGCTTTGGCGGGCAGGAACACGCGCTCGCGCGCATCGTAGAGAAAGACGACGCACCGCGCGACGCCGACGAGCAGCGGCGTGATGCGAACGACCGTCTCCAATGCTTCGTCCAAATTCAACGTCGCCGACAGGTTTTGCGCGACTTGGAGCAGCACGTTGAGATAGTATGCCTCTTCCTTTTGCGAATTGTACAGCCGCGCGTCTTCAATCGCGATCGCGACCTGCGCCGCGAGCGTTTTCAAAATGTACAGATCGTCGACGTTGAACGCGTTGCGATGATCGCTCTCGACATCCAACACGCCGATCACTCGATTGCCAATCGTCAGCGGGACGACAATTTCGGATTGCGTTTCGTCCGCGGCTTTATCGGGATACGGCAAGAAACGCGGCTCTTGCGTCACGTCGTTGACGAGCAGCGGCTCGCCCGTCGCCGCGACCCAGCCGACGAGTCCTTCCAGTCCGACGCGATAGCCGACATTACGCGCGCGCCAGTCCGTGCCGCGCGGATGCGTGCTGGCGCGAAAGATCGCGCGTCCCGCGTCTTGATCGACGGTAAAAAGATGAACGTGCGAATAACCAAATCGCTCGCGGATGAGCGAGACCAGGCGCGGCAGCAACTCGTCGAGATCGAAGAGCGACGCGACTTGGCGGCTCACCTCGCTGACCGTCGCGAGTTGCCCTGCGCGTTTTCGTTCGATGGCGTACAGACGCGCATTCTGAATCGTCACGGCGGCTTGCGCGCACATCGAAGTCAGGTTGCGCGCTTGAATGGGGACGAACGCGCGCGCGCGCAAACTGAACAGCGACAACGCGCCGATCAATTCGTCGCCCGCGAACATCGGCACGACGAGCGCGCTGCGCGCGGCGTGCTCGCCGATTTGCGCGCGCGCGTTCAAACCGCGCGCGGTCGGCGTAGCGTCCAGCGGATAGACAAACGCACGCGGCAAATCCATCGCGCGAATCGGCTCGCGGTGCGCGGAAAAATATTCGAGCAGCGGCGAACTCGACTGCGTGGTGTACGGATGATCGATTTGCTGCGCTGTCGCCTGCAACGCGACGAGCGCGCCCGCGGTCGGCGCGCGTTCGCGATCGAAAAATTCGACGCGATACAGATCGGCGAGCGCGATGCGGCGCGCGTGTTCGTACAGCAAATCGATTACTTTTTCGGAATCGAGACTCGCTTGCGCGACCGCGCGCGCAAATTCGTTGAGCGCGGTCAGATCGCCGCTGCGCCGTTCGAGCCGCGCGCTCGCGTCCGCAAAACGCTGAACGATGACCGCCGTGCCGACCAACCCCGCCGCGATCATCAAAAAGAGTCCTGGGTCCGACATCGCGTACGCGACGGCGATGACTATCGCAAACGGCAGCGGCAGCAACTCCATCAACACCGAATACCAAATCGTGCGGCGAAAAAAAACGATCAGGGCTTGGACGCCGCCGCGCACAAATTCGAGCAGCGCCCAGCCGAGATTGTCAATCGCAAACCACGCGACCGCCGCGCCCAGCGTGGGCAAGATCATTCCGAGCGAAACTTGACGCGGGGGAAACGTTCCGCCGAACAGTGTGTACGCATGCGTGCTCGCGTACGCCATGCCGATTTTCAGTCCCGCGTTGAACAGCGGCATTTCGATCAAATCGGCGAACGCGCGTTTCTCGCGGCGCGCAGCGTTGAGGAACAAGTACAGAAATCCACTCACCGCGGCGACCCACGCGCCAAGGATCGGGCCAAAGATCAGTACCGTCGCGAGATCGATGATGCCGACGAGCGAGTGCGTAATTTCGGGCGCGGCGTGAAAGCCCGCGCGTTTCAGGATCACCGACAGCGCGACGAAAAACGCGAGCGTCGGCAGATACGCCGTCCACTTGCCCCAGTCGGTCAGTGCGACGAGCGCGAAAACGCCAAAGACGCCGAGCGTGAGCGAATAGATTCTGGCGAGCAGTGGTTTGGAAGTAGACATTGGAGACAAAGGGCAATCGGGCGATCAGGCAATCGGGCACTCAGAGACCAGTTGACTGATTACTGATTGACCGATCACTAATTGCATCCGAAATTGCTTGCAGCGAATTATCGTACCGATATTGAATGTCCATACGATACTCAGTTTACTGCACTTGCGTTCACGGTTCGGGTTAATTTGAAAATGCCGGAAAATGCCCGAAAGCCGATCATTATGGTTCGGCCAGCAGCACTGCAACAAGGTTCGAGCGGTGCCGAAAGCCACGTGTCATTCTAGCATAATACGAGCGCGGTTACAAATCATTCAGGCGAGCAACGTTGCTCGCCTGTTTGCGTTTTCATCCGAATCCATACGTCAGAAAAAATGTTGCAAGCAATGGTCGTGCTGACTATATGGCGCTAGCTTCCGAAATTGCTTTGAGGGAATGGTCGTACCTATATTGAACTCCAAAATGTCCATCATCGAATTCTTCGTGAGTGTATTTGATACCACGCCCTTTCAATCGCTTGGCAAAAATCCGTGCTCCGTATTGCAAATTGAATTCGTCGCGCAAGCCTGCGTCGAGATAGATCAGGCGCAGCGAGCGGAGCGCATCGGCGTACTTGTCCACGAGATAGACCGGATCCCATTCGAGCCAGCGTTTCCATACATCCTCGCGCAGTTCGCCAGTTTCGAGGTCGAATAGCAGATCGAAACCGTGCGGCGCGTTCGGATTCGGCGAATAACACGCCGCCATCGCGATGATATTGATTGCATCGCGAAAGTTTTTGTCTTTCGGGCGAATTGTGGGGATATTGTCCCAAAACTTGTCCAAGCCGCCCAGCTTGGGCAACGCCTTGAGCGCACTGATGATGTCCGGCTTATAGCACAACTCGAAATACATATCGCCACTATGCGACGCCATCAAGCCGAAGACACCAGGGTTCCGCATCGCGAGGATCACGCTGCCGTAGCCGCCGGAGCTTTTGCCGACAACCGCGCGATGATTGCGGTCGGCAATGGTCCTATACCTACTGTCGAAATATGGTACCAATTCTTTCACGATATGATCTTCGTACTGCCCGACAGCGGATGAATTCAAGTATTGGCTTCCGCCGATACGCGTGAAACAATCCGGCAACACGAGAATCATCGGGCGAACGGTTCCTTGCGCGATCAAGCGGTCCATCCGCTCGGCGATGTTCTCATCCCACGCGGCGTCATTCAGCAGCATCGTCCCGCGTCCGGTAAAGCCGGTGAGCACGTAGACGACCTGATACCGCGCGTTGCCACTCTCGTATCCCGGTGGCAAATACACTGGCACGCGGCGCACAAACGGATCGCCCAGCGGGTTATTTCGCAGAACGTCGCTGGTGATAGTTTCGATGACCACACTACCTTCGGACATAGAATCCCCCTTGATTACCAATACACAGTTGGGCGTGCTCCAATTTACAGTTATGTCAGGCGTAGATTTCAAGCGCAAAGGCAAGCCCATCGATTTGGATGATGTCTAGGTCGCGTCCATGCAAGATTCTTTCGTTCAATTCGTCAGTGACTGTGCCTGGAGTGGTTGCGTCAAACATCGTTCGCGATTGTATGACTGAATCCCGTTTTTTGCAAGGAAGCACACATCTCTCGCAATTGGGAAAAACTGTCTGGCTCTACGGTTTATCCAACAAAGAGCACACCCTATTAACCGCAATGCCCAAGAGTGGAAAAGGCAAATCGCGGCGAATGTCTTGCAAGACTGCAAAGGCATTTTGCTGGGCTTGATTGTGTCGAGTCAGCTGTTCCAACTCGGATAGTGAAATTGGCAAGAGTGTGCATATTCTCAAATTTTCAAATGTGAGGCCTGCGCCATAGGGCAATCGTATTTTCAAATCAAACGAACCTTCGGCAAGGGAGCTCGGTTCCGAGCAGCTTGAGCAATTTGTTTCGAGGTCGTTGTTTCGGATTATGGCACAGGCTATCCCGAATTTCTTCAAGTTGGATGACTCAAAACACAACGGCGATTACATTCACGCCCGAACCGATTGACCTGACTCCGTATGCGCTGGACTCAGCGTCAGCGGAATGATTTCTGGCGTAAACGCGCTCGCGCAGATCGTCACGCTTGTCGCGTTCGCGCTAACGAAGGATGCACCAGGTCTGAAGATTATTTCTCCGCGAATGAATCTCCTCGATTAAGGTGGCAGCCGTGTGAGAATCTGTGGCGCGGCTGCCTCAAAAGAAATCCTCCAGTGCTTGGATGAGTTTGTCAGAATGTCAAATTCGTGTTAGCATCAGAGCGTCTATTTCTCGTCAAACCGCACTCCCAGTATATTATTGCCCGAGTCTTCGAGGGAAAAATGAAACACTGCCCCAATTGCGGAAAGGACAAGCCGCTCACTGATTTCTATCAGAATAAAAGCAAACGCGATGGACATTGCTGCTATTGCAAGGTTTGCATGGATAAGAAGGTCACAGCTTGGCAACGGAGGAACCCTGAAAAATTTCGTGAACAGCAGAAGCGCAATCGTTCGAGACGTACGAAACAACTACACGACTACTACCACACACATCGCGAAGAATTCAAAACGTGGAAGCGCGCGTGGCGCGCGAAACATTTGGCGAAGATCCGCGCATATCAACGTAAGTATTATCGGGCAAACCGCGCACACATCTTGGAGCTTCGAGCCAAGTACCGCCAAAAACGCCGTGACGAACGGAAACCGAAATGACAACTAAGGCATTGTCCAAAAATAACTTGGTCAATTTGTTCTATCTATGATAGGATGGTGTTGCTATTCGGATGCACCTATCCCAGGATCAAACCATGACCAAGTCAAACGAAAAACCCTTGCATGTTTGTACCTGTACCAATTGTCGGCACCATCCGCGCAGTCCGATTGCCAAATTGCACGTTGGTATCAATCGAGTGGCGGCGACGATGGATGAAAAAAGCCGGCGTCGTTTTGTCGGACTGCTCACCACCCAACAGGGCTGGGGTGGGGTTCGGCAGATGTCGCGGATCACCGGACTGAGCCGCACGACCATCTTGCGAGGTCAACGTGAGATCGCACGAGCGCCACGCTCACGTCGCCAGCGAATTCGGCGACGCGGCGGCGGACGCCAACAGGTTGAAAAAAAGACCCTGACATCTGGAACGCCTTGAAGCGCGTGATGGAAGACGCCACCGCGGGCGATCCGATCACGGGACTCAAATGGTCTCACAAGTCGTTGCGCAAAATTCGCAAGAAACTGCCACGTCGCTATCGAGTCAGTCCGACCACTCTGAGCCGTTTGCTGCGGAAACGTTCCTATTCCTTACGCGCCAACCGCAAACGTTGCGAAGGCAAACCGGTTCCCGGGCGCAATAAACAATTCGAGTACATCGCACGCTGCCGTAAACGTTTCGCCAAGCAAAAACGCCCCATAATCAGCGTGGATTCGAAGAAAAAAGAGTGGGTCGGCAATTTCAAGAATGCCGGACGCGCTTGGCGACGGCGACCGCGTGACGTGAACATGCATGATTTTCCGAATGACGCTCTTGGCAAAGCCCTGCCGTATGGCATCTATGATGTCACGCGCAACGAAGGGTACTGTCCCCGTCCGAAATCTTTGACAGCGATCGCGCCAGTTTGGGCTGAATAGAA
>DYJA01000024.1 GCA_020723345.1 Candidatus Aquidulcis sp.
TCCAAACCACAAATATCTTTCGCCTTTATCACAAATTAGAGAACCGTCCCCAATATCCTGTTTGTTGTAATCAGGATCACGAATGATTGTGTGATCACCTAATCGTTTGATGCGCCTATCACCCATTTGGGTGATAGGCAATTTCTCTACCTCTATCGATACGCCGAACAATCGAGCGGATCCGTGAGACCAGAATTTCCATCGAAAACGGTTTGCTCACGTACTCGTCAATGCCGCGCTTGAACCATTCCACCATTTCCTCGGTGGAGCATGGATCACCCAGGATCATCACCGGTAGTTCCGCGTATTGATCGGACCTCCGGACGCGGCGGATAATCTCCGAACTACTCAATCCCGGCAACGTGGCTTCCATCAACACCAGCGCTGGCGCGCGTGCTTGGATTAGTTCCCAAGTCATCTCGCCGTCCATAGCTAGTATCACTGCAAACCCCGCGTCTTCTATACAAGCGCGCAGCAGACGTGCGGTATCTCGATCAAATCCGGCAACCAGAATTTGTTTACTATGCGCAAGATTTCGAGATAGTTGAGCAGGGCTGGATCTATGCATGGCTTGCGCTTTTTGACTTATGGCAGGGGATGCCAGAGTTGGGAGAGCAGCACAGCGCCTGTCACCAGCAAGGCGGCGAGGGCCGCAAAGACCACACTGATTTCCAGCGTCTCTTCGCGGGTGACCAGCACGGTCGGCAGACTGTCGAACACCTTTTGCAACTCGCTGGCGCTGCTGGCGCTATAATACTCGCCGCCCGTCATCGAGGCGATCGTCTGGAGCGACTCTTTGTCGATGCCCACATCCATGCCAAAGTTTCTATTCCGACCCATCATATTCCGACCCGCCGGGCCCGCCTCAGTGCCATACCCAATGGTATAGACACGCACCCGGCTATCCTTTGCCTGCTGAGCGGCTTCCAGTGGATCAACACCGGCGTTTGCTATCCCATCTGTGAGCAAGACGATGATATCCGGCTGGTACTCACCCTCGGCAGTGGGGGTGACCTTGGCGCCGGCGCTCTGGTTGAAACTGGCGATGGTGTCCAGAGCAGTGACGATGCCATCGCCGATGGCAGTGCCGCGTCCGGTGGTCAGAGTCCGAATCGCTTTACTCAATTTTTCTGGATCGGTGCTTGGCGTCTGCACCAATTGGGCGATGCTGGCAAATGCCACGATGCCGACCTGGTTGGTGTCTTTTTGCTTATCAATGAATCCCAGGGCGGCTTGCTTGGCGGCACCCAGCCGGCTGGGTGATATATCATTCTGGGTCATGCTACTGGAAACATCCAACACCAGCATGACCGTGGCGCGCCCGGCGGGGACGCGCGTCACTGCGACCGGGCGTGCTAAACTTACTACCAGAACAGTCAACGCCAGGAAAAACAGTGCCATGGGTAGGTAGCGCCGCACGCGTGATTGCGCCGGCAGAGCCGCGCGCACCAGCGACAAGCTCGAGAAGCGCACCGCAAAGCGACGCCGGTGCCGTTGCACGTACATGAATAATAGGATCAGCAGTGGAATCAATGCTAGTGCAATAAAAGCGCTGGGCCAAAGAAACTTCATTGACACTCTCCAATAGAACGATTCACACGCGTGCTTCTTACGGCAAGCGGTTGAACCACAGCATCGAGAATAAACTACCCGCCAGCAACATCAGGATGCTGACGCCGGCAAAGATCGAGGTGATCTCCATTGATTCGGGCTTGACCACCAATTGCGGGGTTAGGTTGGCGTACACCTGCCGCCGATCCTGTTCGCCCTGGGCGGGATAGTATGTGCCGCCAGCCGCCTGGGTGATCTGTTGCAGGGTGGCTTCGTCTAATGCGGTGTGTACGCTATAGCCATCCACCTCCAAAGTGACGCCGGCTGTTGTGCCAAAGCCGAGAGCGTCAATGTGCACCCCGTGTTCGGCAGCCGCCTGTGCCGCTTTGAGCGGATCGATCGACTGATTGTTCTCGCCATCCGACAGTAGCACGATCACCGCGGCAGGATAGCTGCCTTCGGGTAGTTTGACCAGCTGATCCTCCTGCGGTGGTCCAGATGTCTGCGCATTCTGCCCGTCTGATTGGGGAGCAACGGGACTTGCCGCTGTCGTGGACTCATCGGAAGTCAATCCAGCATCCACGGCAATCGTGTTTAGCGCGGAGAGAATACCTTGTCCCAGCGAAGTGCCGCTGGTCGGTTGTAGACGGTCAATGGTACTCAGCAGGGTGTTGGTGTCATTGGTGGGCGCTTGCACGGTAAAGCCGCTGGCGCTGAACGAGACGATCCCGATCTGCAACGTTGCGGGCTGGCTAAGCACAAACTCGCGCGCAGCCGCCTTGGCTGCTCCCAGGCGGGTGGGGTTTGCGTCGGTGGCACCCATGCTGGCTGATACGTCGAACACCAAGATCACCGTGCCTTCGACTCGCGGCAAACTGATCTGTGCCTGGGGGCGCGCTAGCGCGACTAGGATGACGACCAGACCTAGAAGAGAGAACAGCGAGGGCAGGTGGCGGCGGCGGCCCGGCGTTTGCTCTTTGACCTTCTGTCCGGCCCCCAAGCTGTAAAACCTGTTTGCCAGGACCCGCTGCCGCCTTTGCAGTCGCAGGTACACGGAGACGATCACTGGGACAATCAGTAAAGTTACAAGCATGTATGGCCAGATAAAAGTCATCGGTTCACCGCCATAATTTCTGGGCTTACATGGTCGGCTGGTCTGGCAATCAGACTACGCTGCCCGCGCTGAATTTGTTTGCGAATCGCGGCGTAGCGCATCACTGATCGCACCAAGTCTTCGCGGGTGGACAGCGCCCATGGTTCCACGCCGGCGTGCTGGAAAGCGGTCTTGAGTGTCTGTTCGCGGCTGCGCGCAAGTCCAGCATACTGGGCACGAAAGCGAGGATCGTGCGTATCCACGTAGAGTTGGTCGCCAGTCTCGGCATCTTGCATCCACATAGGTCCCACATCGGGTAGTTCAACTTCGCTGGGGTCCCACAGGCGCACCGCCACTACCTCGTGGCGCTGATTGAGTAAACTGAGCGCTCGCTCCCAGCCGGGTGCGCTGATAAAATCGGAGATCACGAACACCAGCGAGCGTTTTTTGATTGAGAAAAGCCCGCCTTCGAGCATTGCTTTCAAGTCAGTGAACGCGGCTTTGGGCAGGCGCGGCTGCTTGAGCAGTTCGTGAATCAGATGCAACACATGGCTTCGTCCGCCTTTGGCAGGAATAATACTCTCGACGCGGCGGTCGTGGGGACTGTCCGCTATGCCGCTGTACAGCATCGCCCCGACCCGGTTGCCATGCCGCGTCAGCACGCGCCCCAGCGTCCCCACCAGATCAATCAACACAGTACGCTTCTCGGATTGAACGGTGCCGAAATCCATGGAGGGGCTGAGGTCAACCAAGAACCATGCCGTGATCTCGCGGTCTTCCACGTACTGGCGCACATAGGGCGTATCCATACGGGCGGTGAGGTTCCAGTCGATATAGCGAATGTCATCCCCGGGCTGGTACTCGCGCAGGTCGGCAAAGTCAACCCCATAGCCATAAAACAGACTGCGGTAATCGCCCTGCAGCAAGCCGTCCAGTCGGCGGATCACTCGCCACTCCAGTCTTTGTAGAATGCGCTCCGGCAAGGCATCCTCAGACGGTTTCATAAGCCCTCTTGTGTTCATGTAACGGCACCACCGGGATTGGGATTCGTTCCAAGATCCTTTTCAGCAAGTCGTCACTGGTGACTTTATCCGACGCGGCTTCGTAGGAAGTCACCACACGATGGCGGAGCACATCGAGCGCCATGTCAAGCACATCTTGGGGCAGGGCATAGCCGCGCCCGCGCACAAACGCCAGCGCCCGCGCGGTAAGGATCAGGTAGATGGAGGCACGCGGGCTGGCACCAAACAAGATATACGGCTTTAACTCTTTTAATCCGAATTCTTGAGGCTCGCGGGTAGCGGTCACCAGGTTGACGGTGAACTCGATTAGCGCCGGGTCCACGTACACCTCCCGGCAGGACTTGTTCTGTAGCTCCAGCAATTCCTGGGTCGTAAGCACCTTCTGCACCGTTTCCAAAAAACCGGTCATGCGCTCCACGATGACAAACTCCTCGGTGCGCGAGGGATATCCAACCAGCACCTTGAGCATAAAACGGTCTACCTGCGCTTCAGGGAGGGCATAGACGCCCTCGGTCTCGATCGGGTTTTGGGTAGCCATCACCAGGAACGGATCAGGTACGGCAAAGGTCTCGCGCCCAATCGTGACCTGATGCTCTTGCATCACCTCCAGCAGGGCGCTCTGAACTTTAGCCGGGGCGCGATTGATCTCATCGGCGAGGAGTAGATTCGTGAAAACCGGCCCGAGCGAGGTGTTGAACTCGCCCATCTTCTGATTGTAGATGCGCGTGCCAATCAGGTCGGCGGGGACCAAATCTGGGGTGAACTGGATGCGCTTGAACTCTCCGCCGATGGCGTCAGCCAGGGTCTTGATCGCCATGGTTTTAGCCAAGCCGGGCACGCCTTCCACCAGGATGTGCCCGCGTGCCAATAAAGCCACTACCATGCGCTCAAGCAGGTGATCCTGCCCCACGATCACTTTCTTGACTTCAAACAGAACCTTTTCCAACGGTTCGCGATTCTCGGAATTGACAACCGAGTCCATAGATGATCTCCTTTTTATGTTAGCGGTAAGAGTAAATCAGTACTGGGGACCACGACCACCTGCGCCACCCGCCGCGGTGGTGATAGGCACTGCAAAACCAATGCCGACGAAGAAATCTTGATCGGTGGGGTTGAGGGCCCCCACCACGATTCCAATGACCTGTCCATTACGGTTGAGCAGCGGTCCGCCCGAGTTACCAGGATTGACCGCCGTGTCGATCTGCATCAGACCCTTGATGGTCTGGTCGGTACTCTCGGCTTGGAACGTGCGGTCAAAGCCCGAGATCACGCCGGCGCTTAGCGAGCCATACAGTCCATACGGATTGCCCACCGCATACGCCTCATCCCCCACGCGCATGGCGTTGGGGTTGCCCATCACGGCTGGCACCAGGGTCTTGGGCAACTTATCGGGTTGAAGAACGGCAATGTCATTTTCGGGTTGGGTTGAGGCAATCTGGGCGCTGGTTTGGGTGCCGTCGGCGAAAGTGACCTTGATAGCGACAGCACCACTGACCACATGTAGGGCCGTGAGAATCTTGCCTTGTCTGGAAATGACCACCCCACTGCCCACCGCTCGATCCTTTTTGCCGCCGGCATCTGTACCGCTCGTCTGGATCAGCACTAGCGAGGGCTGGATGACGCGATACACCTGAGCAGAATAAGCCGGGGCCGGGGTGACTGAGGCGATTGCCTGGGCAATAACCGTCTTCACTTGTTTTGTGGTGAGCGGCTGAGCCGGAGGGTTGAGGGCGTTAAATAGATACAGTCCCAACAGTGCGGCAACAACCCCTGAAGCAAACGGAACCCAGCGTTTCAATCTTGCGAGCAGACGTTGCCAGACGTGTTGCCATGCGATCGATTGCAAAACAGTGCTTGCCCCGATTGTTCGTGTCATCCGTTTCGATTCCTTTATCATCTGAACCTACTACCTGTACCTATCCGCGTGGATACACTGGAAGCAGTAAAACTGGTGTACTTGGTACCGGCAGTATATGTCCCACCTTGGTACAGATTATCCTTAACGGTACCCGTTGAACTGCCTCCCAGGTAAACATCGTATGCAGAACCTTTGGCGAGGTCCGGTGAAGAAAACGCAATGGACTGGTATTGTTTTGTGGGTGAGAAGGTGAGGATTTCCTTACCGTCACTGGATCGAATGTGAACCAAGGTACCCGCCCGCTGCGCGGAAGTGAGATTCACCAGTACCGAATTCTGCGTGGACGACTCGCCGGGAACCTGTGCCATTCCGGAACTGCCTACCGCCACGAGCAGTCCTCCAGTGATTTTGAAAGAATTAAAGTCGAGCGCGCCATTCATGTTGTCCACCGGACCATTCACAATCACAACGCCATTCGTCATCTCAATGTTTCCGTTGATGTCAATTCCATCGCCGGCGGCTTGGATCACAACATAGCCGCCATTGATATAGAGATAGTAATTCCCTGACATTGCAAAGCTCTCTTGACCTGGTTGCATCCCCGGGACTCCGCCTTGACCGCGCATCCCACCCGGAGGTTGCACCCCACCCGGGAATCCACCGCGACCTGGGCCTGGGTTGAATCCAGACCCATCATTCCCTGCGACGACATTGAGCCCGTCATCGCTTGAATTGATCGCGATGTTACCGCCATTGATGGTGATGACCGCGCTTTCCAGTCCCTCATAACAGGTCTGAACACGAATGTCGCCGCTGTTGACGGTCAACGTCGCGTCGGCGTGCATGGCGTCATCGCCGGATGAGATGACGAACGTTCCTCCATTGATTACAAGATTCTTGTTCGAGTGGAGTGCGTCATCCGCGGAATCGATGGCAAAGGTCCCACTGTCGATCACCACGCTAACACCCGCTTTGATTCCTTTGGCAGATTGGTCTGCACCAATGCGGCTCTTACTTCCTCCACCTGAAGAGATTGTGATTTTCCCCTTCTTGATTGTGACATCCGTCTCGGCTTCGATAGCATCTCCTCCGGAGGTGATAGCGAGCATGCCATCCTCGACGAGAATATACCCCTTGGTGGCATCGTCAGCATTGTCGGATTTCAGACCGTCACCCTTGGCAGTGACCGTGATATTGCCACTTTGGACGACCAGATAGTCTTTCCCGCGGATTCCATCATCCACCGAATTGATGGTGATAGTACCGCTTGTAATGATGAGTCCATCTTTGCTGGCAATGCCATCGTTGTAATTTCCATTCACGGTCAGCGAACCATTGCCATAGATGGTAAGGTCACCCTTGCTAAAAATCGCGGCATTGGGTTCGTCCTCGTTTGCGGCTTGAACATAGGATTTCCCGTCTGCTACGGAATTCCGCGTGTTATCGGCGAGGACGATAACCGTCTTGTCTGCACTCATGACATAGATAGGAGCACTCGTCGAATTGCGAATATCTACGCCGTTCAAGATCAATCTGACCGTTCCTTTCCCGGTGGTATTGACGATGATCTGTCCATCGGTTAGGGTGCCGCTCAAATCGTATGTGCCTGGCACTGTGATTCTTGCTTTGCTGCCATCAGCGGTCGCACCAGTTCCATTCACGGTGATTGAATTCCCATTCAGCGCGATGCGAGTCACTTGCGATTTGTCCCACACATAATCCGCTGGATCATCATGAGTCTTGCTCTTTTGTGCCGCCGCCTTGGCTACGGCAGTCGGTGTCGAAGCGGCTCGCGTGCCTACTCCGGTAACATTTGCTGGGGTATTCGCGACTTGGCCACTGGTCGTCAATGCCGGTTGCGGACTGGAACATGCCGCCAGCATGGATAGCAGCAAGCCGCACATCCACGCCATGATAATTTTGCGTTTGCCCATTCTTACCTCCATTAGTGAATGCCCAATGCGACTAGAAAGAAAGCGATTTCGCCTTGGGTGAGTTTGATACTTTGCTCCACCACCTGCTCATAGCCCGGCAGTGTGTACGCGATAATGGGTTGGTCGCCCATGCTCACTACTAACATGACTGCTGTCAATGCCAGTAAAACGATCAGGTGATAATGCCTCTTGAATGTAAGACTCATCTCCTTGCTCCTGTGCCACGGCATTACAGGTCGGTGCTGTTATAGCCCGCGATCAGTGTTACTCGGTTGTTGCCGTTGAGTTTTTTGATCGCGGATAGGAATTCTGCTGCCTGGCTCTGTTTTTTGAGCCCCATGCTGTAAACCAACTCAGTTAGCATCCCGTTGTGAACTGAATCAACGCTGATCAACTCAGAGTGGCTGGTGTACTTGAGGAACAGTCCGTCAAAGAGTGTACCGTACTCGGTGTTGTTGGGCACTTGCACTTTGAGGATCTGGCTGACTGCCTGACGGGCATACCAGTTGAAGCGGGTCATGATCAGAATGATCAGGCTGATAATCACGGCGGTAATCACCGCCAACAGATAGAACTTGGTGCCGACTGCCATGCCCATGGCAATCGTGAAAAAAATAAAGCCCACGTCGCGCGTTTCTTTAACCGCATTCCGGAATCGGACGATGGATAGCGAGCCGACGAGAGCAAACGCCCGCGCGATGTCGGAGCCGATGACCAGCATAACGACAGCCACGACCATTCCAATCAACACCAACGTTTGGACGAAACTCTGCGTGTACGATGCGCCGCGATGGGTGATTTGGTACACCCAACCGATCGCCGCGCACAATCCAAAACTTAACAGTACAACGATGATAATATCTGTGACCGAGAACACGCCGGTCAAGTCTTGATTCAGTGGGTTCATGTAAAGCCTTCAGGGTTATAGATTTGTCCGTTGGCAACCACACGATCAAGCCAGCGGAAAACGCCAGCCCGGTGCCGCCAGGTCTTGCGCCAGTTCGATGCTGCGGCAGTATTTGCTGACCCGCACCAGGTTCAGGTTGTGCACAGCGACCAACTCCGTCAGCCAGTATGGCAGACGCTCGTTGACTTTTATCTCAACGACCATCCAGCCAGCAGGAAACAGCGGCAGTCCGCTCTGCTCTTCATGAAGTTCTAAATGGTTGATCTGGTAACTCAGATCGTTGTCAAACGTCACGCGCAAGCCAATATCGTATTCGGTGCCGACGAGGGCTTGGCGCGCATACCTCACGATGCTTGCCGGGCGTAGGTTGTATTGCCACAGCATGCAGGTAATCTCGTCAATCACTGCAGCATCTCGCGGGTCATGCCCTGGGACTTGGCGCTCGTCGCACAATCGCAGGGCTTCGCAATAGGGCAACAACACCCGCCGCTTCTGCGTCACCCGATTCACGCGCTGCTTGATTTCGACAAGGACCGGGCTGTCTGCGGTGAGCGGTTCGCGCGATTCATAGTGACGGATGCGAAGTTTGCGTCGGACATTGATGCCGTCCATCTTCTCCCAATAGAAGCGGAAATCCGGCGCGTCGTAATATAGACTGGAAAGGTAGTAGCAACCGCGCGAGTCGCCGTGATCGTCAGGCACCAGGTAAGCGCGGAGCGATTGTTTGAACTCCGCCGCGGTCTTGATCGGTACCAGGTATTTGAGTTCAAAGCGGTCAAACTTGCGGATGGTATGGCTCAGGTTCGACACGATGAGATTCCACATTCATTAGTTCGCCGTACTCTTCGCGATAAACTGCTTTGCGATGGCGGCGACCGTGTTAGACGGAATGGCAAAACCCAGACCCTCGGCAAGATTGCCATTGCTGGTTACGCGCACGACCAGCGTATTGATGCCGATCACCTCTCCCGCCAGGTTGAGCAGCGGACCACCGGAATTGCCGCTGCTGATCGCCGCATCAGTTTGGATCAAACTGTCTAGTCCGCTGCCTGGCACACTTCGCTCCAAACCACTCACCACACCTACAGTCACCGAGCCGCGATAATTGCCAAGCGGACTGCCGATGGCGATCACCGTTTCACCCACTTGAAGCGTGTCCGAGTTGCCAAGGGGAAGGAACGCCGGGATACGGCCGCTGACTTGGAGCACGGCAATGTCACTCGTCGCATCGGCGCCTACTAAACGCGCGCTCGCTTTGGCGCCATCATGAAAAACCACTTCTATTTGCCGCGCGCCATCAATGACATGCGCGTTCGTAACAATGTGCCCTTGCCGATCAATGATCACACCAGAACCTTCGGCGGTGATTGAACTGTTGCTCAAACGCCGCGACTGTTGTTGAAAGGTACCGATGATCGTGACGACGGCTGGCTCGGCTTGCTTCACCGTATCAACGACAGAGTATTCAGTCGCGCGCAGATCGCTAATCACCGTCGCTTGGTTCGATGCTTTCGCATTCGACGATTGCATTGCCGCTGCATTTGCCGGTACGCCGGCGAGTGCGACATGGTAACCGGCGACGCCGCCCACCAAGCCGCCGACGATTCCGACCATCATGCCTACGAGGATTAGCATGACCATCCATTTGGAAATTGAATGTTTTAGCATTTTCTCATCTATGATTTAGTCAGCGCGGGAGTTCGACTCCCGCGCTAACTTGTCGAGTACTTTATTTCCCGTCGGTTCCAAGCCGAATCATCCGCGCGGCGATCGTGCCGCCGCTTGAATCACCCACGACGGTGATTTGCGTATTGGCTTGAATATCTGCCAACGTTGCGGAGGCAGTTTTCTGAATCGTCGTCTTGTCATCCACTTTGACGGTTGTTGTACTGCCATCGAATCCGGTCAATTGGATCGTGTTTCCGCTCACGCTTTTCACCGTACCACCCAGCCCTGGCATTCCACCGGGTTGACCACCACCCTGACTGGGCGGAGCGCCGCCGGGCGCGGGTGGCGTGCCACCTGGCGCGGGTTGACCGCTGCCCGCGGGTGGAGTTCCCGGAGGATTTCCTCCTGCCGACATAACCTGAATCGTGCGGGCGGTTGTCGTCCCGCTGCTCTGCTCGCCGACGACCGTAATCCGCGCGCCGACCTGAATATCAGCCAGTGTCCCGGTCACGGTTTTTTGGAACATGGTGTTGCTGTCCGTTTTGACGGTGACCGTACTCCCGTCTTGCGCCGATAGCTGAATCGTGCTTCCGCTCACATTTTTCACAGTACCACTAACGCCGGGACCTCCGAACGGACCCGGTTGACCGCCGCCTGGGTTTTGTCCCGGCTGCTGCGGTGCTCCGGGTTGGGGGTTCTGCGCCGGCGCATTGCCGGCATCCGCGGAGCATCCAACAATGCTCAATCCTGCCATCAAGCCGATCACGGCGATGGCAAACCAAATTCGTTTCATTTTCCTCTCCTCAAAGGTTGCTCAAAGTGGAGCGGTCGCTTGGGTGTCTGCAGCCGCTTGGTGTTGTCTATGATCGTGCCGCGCTCCGGATGCCCACATAGGTAACTGTAGCCGAAGGGCATCGCATACTGACATGTGACCGGATTCCCGACCAGACATTCGGCAAACGAGCCGGTCAGATCAGCCGCCCGACAAACTCGCATATTGGGTAAGACGCGGGCTGGCTGGTTGATAGGTTGGTTATGTGTTTCCATGGGGTTGTCTTCTCCTGGGATGGCTGGCATTTCGTCTGCCGTAATGAACTCTCTTGCGTGTAAAATCTCAACCTCCATATCTGCTCGCGGAGCATTGCACGTAATTTGAAAGTGGAGCCCACCGAGTTTGCACGGGCGCGGGGGGCGGTGGGCTCGGCACTCACCTGAAATTTTCTATCGCCTCACCCCCTTCCTATTGAAGGAATAACGTATGAAGGATGAAGGTGGAAGAAGGTTGTTCATCCTTCTGCCTTTACTCGTACCGCAAAGCATCAATCGGATGTAAACTAGCAGCGCGGTTCGCCGGGTAACTGCCGAAGAACAGCCCAACGCAGGCGGAGAAGATGATCGCCAGCAGCACTGAATCAATGTCAACGACGGTGCGTAACGACGTCGAGCCAACCGACACGCCGGAGATCAGCCCGGCGATGACCCAGCCAAACAGAATTCCGATCAAGCCACCGGCGAGACTTAGGATCATCGCCTCCATCAGAAACTGAACCAGAATGTCACGGTGCCGCGCGCCGACGGCTTTGCGCAAGCCGATCTCGCGCGTCCGCTCCGTCACCGAAACGAGCATGATGTTCATAATCCCGATGCCACCGACGATCAGCGAGATTGCCGCAATCCCGCCCAGAAAGATGGTTAGTGTACCAGCCACCTGGCTTGCCGTGTTCAAGATGTCTTGCTGACTTTGAATGTTGAAATCATCTTGAAATTGGACGCGATGTCGGTCGCGCAACACTTCGCTGATGGATTGGATCACCGAATCTTGTACAGACGAATCGGTGATCTTGACGTTGATGACCGAAACCGAGTTGCCACCGCGATATTGACCTGCCCGACTCAACCGTGTCATCGCCGTCGTCAGCGGCACGTACACTTGGGTGTCGCTGTTCATAAAGCCGGTGCCGCCTTTCGATTCCATCACGCCGATCACGCGAAAGGTCTGCCCGCTGATGCGGATGGATTGTCCGACTGGATCCGCCGTGTCGAACAACGTCGTCGCGATAGATGAACCGAGAACGACGACCGCCGAATTCGCCGTAACGTTCTGCGCCGTGAGGAAATCGCCACCGGCAAGTTTGATGTTCATTGTGTCCAGATATTCCGGCGTCACGCCTAAGACGCGCCCGTTGGTGTTGTTGCCGAGGTACGCAAACTGTCCCATGCTTTCCACCTGCGGCGCAACGGCGACGATATTTGCCAGGTTCTCCAGCGCCGCCGCATCCTCTTTCGTTAGCGTCGCCGCAGAGCCCTCGGCGGCTCGCACGCCGCCGCTCGATGTTGAGCCGGGGCGCACGTACAGCAAGTTCGTGCCCATACTGTTGATCTGATCCGTGATGCTGGCTTGTGTCCCGCGCCCGATGGAGAGCATCGCGATCACCGCCATTACGCCGATGATGATGCCGAGCATCGTCAAGCCCGACCGCATTTTGTTCGCGCTGAGACTGCGTAGCGCGACGCGAAGGATTTCTGTGAAGTTCATTGGTACCTCCGTCCGATAGTCTTATGGTCGGTTAGTCGCATAGTCGATTAGTCGGTTGCCCACAAGACTACACGACTAGTTGACTATTCGACTATTTGACCATCGTGTACCCGGATCGCCCGCTGAGCTTGCGCGGCGATGTTGGGATCGTGCGTGACGAGAATGATCGTCATCCCTCCGCGATTCAGGCGTTTGAAAATGCTCATAATCTCCGCGCCGGATTTGGAATCGAGATTGCCGGTTGGCTCGTCGGCAAGAATGATGCTGGGAGTGTTGACGAGCGCGCGCGCGATCGCGACGCGCTGCTGCTGACCGCCGGACAGTTCGTTCGGGCGATGGCGCATCCGATCCCCCAAGCCGACGGACTCTAGCGCATGCTGTGCGCGCTCCTTGCGATCCGGCGCACCGGCGTACACCATCGGCAGTTCCACCTGATCGAGCGCGGATGTGCGCGGCAGCAGGTTGAACGTTTGAAACACAAATCCGATTTTTTTGTTGCGAATGTGCGCTTGCTGATCGTCGCTCATTTTGGAAACGTCCACGCCGTCGAGAATGTACGACCCGCTGGTTGGCGAATCCAGGCAACCGATGATGTTCATCAGCGTAGACTTGCCGGAGCCGGAGGGTCCGGTGATCGCAACCATCTCGCCTTGTTCGACTTGCAGCGACACGCCGTTGAGGGCGGGCACCTGAATATCGCCCATCCGATAAATCTTTTTGACATCTTGCATTTCAATGACCGGTGACATCGTCGTTCTCCCAATTCCCGAACCTTGCGAAGGTAGCCCTTTCGCGTACGCAAAGTCGCTTCGCAAGATTCAGGGTTGCGGCTAACTGTTTGACCGATTGACTGGCGACTAATCGCTTGATTACCGTGGCGGTACCCCACCCGCGGGTGGTCCTCCGCTGATTCCCGGAATCCCAATGCCCATGCCGCCACCGGTGGTGCTTTGCGTCGTCGTTTGACCGATGACGACTACATCCCCTTCTTGCAAACCGTCTGTGATTTCGACGAAGATATCATTCGACAATCCGACAGTGACCGCCTTCGCCACGGATTGATCTTTCTGTTTCACCGTCACGATTTTCTGATTGCCCTTGGTGGTCACGGCGCGTGTCGGGATCATCAGAACGTTGTCGCGGCGTTCGACTTCGAGTGTCAGGTTCGCGGTCATGCCGGGCTTGATCGAGCCATCGACGTCAGTGATCTCCAGCGTCGCGGTATAGTTCACGACGCCTGAGGTGATCGAGCCCACCGGACTGATGGCGATCACTTTGGCATTGTACATCTTGCCGGTCAACGCATCGAGCGTCATCTTCGCCGTTTGCCCGACTTGGACCTTGGCGATGTCCACTTCGGCAATCGTCACTTTCACTTGCAAGACCGATAGGTCTACAATCGTCACCGCGGTCCCCATGGCGTTGTCGCCGATGCCGTAATTCACTGCTGACACAACGCCATCGTACGGCGCGACGAGTTTCGCATTGTCCAGATTGCGCTGCGCCTGTTCGACGTTGAGTTTGGCGTTGTCGAGTGTGGCTTGCGCGGTGGCAAGTTTGGTCTCCAGATTCTTTTGCGCTTGCTCCAACGCGACTTGGGCATTGGTGTAAGTTGCCTGCGCCGCCTTGAGATCGGAATCGTTGATCTTTGCCGCCGCGATTTTGTAACTCGCCAACGCTGATTGGTATGCGATTGTCGCGGATTGCAACGCCGCGGCTTCGCTCGTCATGCCCACATCGCCACGCCAGGCAATCTTGTTGTAATCTCCTTGCGCTTTTTTTAACGTGATCTCCGCCGTATCCAGATTGGCTTTGGCGACGATGAGGTTATTGGGATTCTGCGCGTTGCTGGCTTTCGCCGCTTCGAGATTGGTCTTGGCGCTGTCGAAACTGGCTTGGGCAGTGCGGAGCGTAAAGTTCAAGTCGTTCTTGGTCTGGTCATAACTGACTTGCGCGCTGGCGAGATTGGACTGCGCTGTCTTGAGCGCAAGATTGAGATTGGTCGTGTCCACTTCCATCAACACTTGGCCCTTTTTCACCGTGTCGCCAACTCTGACGTTCACTTTGGCGACGCGCGCGCTGACATCGAGGGTGCTGCTTTCAAATGCGGTTGCCACCGAGTTGGGCGCGGACACGTTACCCGCCGCGCTGACAGTTGCGGCGAGCGAGCCGCGTCTCACCGTCGCCGTCTGAACGCTGGCAGTAGCAGTTGCCTTCGCCTGTTGGGTCTGCCAAACGTACACTCCGCCGGCGATTAGCGCGATGGCGACAATAATTCCGATCAAGCTGAGTTTGCGTTTCATTGGTTGATCTCCTGATAAGAGAATTAAGTTGTGCGCATGACTCGTCGCAGTTGAATGAGCCGTGGGGGACGATGTGCCACGCTTTTCTTTCTCCTCCGTGAAAAATTGAATGTGTCTGTCGTCCGTTTTCCGGCTCGATTCTAGCCGGGCGAGATTAGAATTTCCCAAACTTGGGTTAAAGTTATGCTGATAGATTCCCCCTGTTTTTTCAGCATAATTTCATCCCAACTTTAATCTACTCTCAGCAAATTTTGTTATAGTGATCTCGGTGTCAACGAATGAAAAACGAACCCTGGCACTTGCGTGCCTGCCAGCAAGTGTAAACGAATATCGCGCCGGGGGCGTGTCATTCTTTCACCCTGGCATGACTGTGGCGCACTTCGCCACAGCCACGTTACCGCCAGAGCCAGCCCGGCGCTTGCCGAAGGGGCAAGTGTTCGTTGCGGATTCGTTGACGCCGAGGAGGAAAAATGAACAAGACCCATTTCCTTCAAATCGCCGCAGCGTGTCTTGCCCTACTCGCCGCGGCGATGCGCGCGCCAATGGCGGAGGCAAGTCCTGCCGCTGCGCCGGCGCGCGATTACGTGACCGGCTGCACGGGCGAATACTTTAACAACATGACTTTGTCCGGCTCACCGGTCTTGGTGCGTTCCGATGCGGCGATCAACTTTTACTGGCCCGAGTACACATCACCCGGAGTGGGTGTTAACACGAGCCAGTACTCGGTGCGGTGGACTTGTTCCATCAACGTCCCCACCGCCGGCACGTACACGTTTACGATGCGCGCCGACGATGGAATGAATCTGTTGGTGGACGGGACCTTGCTGATCTGGGCATGGTACGATCAGGGCCCTTCATCCTACTCCAATCCGATCTACCTCAGTGCAGGTTGGCACACGATTCGCGTCGAGTACTACAACAACACACTCGGGGGCACCGCGCAGGTGTACTCGAATCTCACCGGCACGACAACGTACTATACCGACGCCTATCCCTATTCGTACACCGGTGGGTACTTGACGAATTGCACCGGCGAATACTTTAACAACACGACTCTCTCCGGATCACCTGTCCTCATCCGCACCGATGGAGCAATCAACTTCTATTGGGCGGCGGGCGCGTCGCCGGGGTCTGGCGTCAATTCGAGTTACTACTCAGTGCGCTGGACGTGCTCGTTTTATGCTCCCACCTCAAACGGTTACACATTTAGCATCCTGACTGATGACGGCATGAACGTCTGGGTGGACGGTAACTTTCTGATCTGGGCATGGCGCGATCAAACTCCATCCGCCTACTCCAATTCGATCTATCTTGGCGCTGGCGCGCACACCATCCGCGTCGAGTATTACAACAAGACCCTGGGCGGCACCGCGCAAGTTTCGGTACGTTGATCGCGGAAGAGGGGATAGAAGGCAGCAGTGATTTTCATTCAGACGCAATCCTGCGAACCTTGACAAGGTTTTCCGAAAGACCAATTGGAGTTACAATAGGTTGCGGAGCGAGTGAAATGCCAGAGTCGCAAGCGAATCGAGACGCGGAAAAAGCCACGCGCATTTTGGCGGTAGACGACGAACCGAACATCGTCGAATTTCTGCGCGTCGGGCTGGGATACGAGGGTTATCAGGTGGATGTGGCGATGGATGGACACGCCGCGCTTGACCGGTTGCGCCAAGAAACCTTCGATCTGGTAATTCTGGACGTGATGCTGCCGGGAGTGGACGGTTTTGAGATCTGCAAACGCATCCGCGCGCAGAGCGACGTACCGATTCTGATGCTGACCGCGCGCGACGAAATTTCAGACCGCGTGCTGGGCTTGGATCTCGGCGCGGACGATTATCTGACAAGCCCTTCAGTTTCGCGGAACTCTTGGCGCGCGTGCGCGCGATTTTTTCATGTCGCATCCACGCCAAGTTTTTCGGCGCGAGGTGATTCTGGATCGCATCTGGGGGTATGATTTTGCGGGGGACACGCATTTGGTTGACGTGCACATCGGTCATCTGCGCGACAAGATCGGCGACCGCCCGTCGCGGCTGCTGCACACCGTGCGCGGCGTCGGCTATGTGTGGCGGGAGGATTGACCATGCGTACGTGTTGGAACGATCTGCCGCTCCGTTTGCGACTCACCCTTTTGTACGTCGGTCTGCTTTTACTCTTGCTCGTCGCGCTCGGTGCGCTTCTCTATTTGAGCACGCGCGATTTTTTGATTTCGGCTACCGCCTTTCGCTTGCAAGTGTTGGCAAACACCTCGATCAGAGATCTAGCGTCGCCTCTGCCGCCCGGATCGCGCGGACGGTCATCGTCGCTCGGCGCGCGCGATCCGATCACGTCGACCATCGCGCAAGACATTCCCCCCTTCGCAATCGTCGCGCGCAATCTCGCGCGCGATCTGACCTGGCAAGACACGACCGCCGCCGTGTTCGATCGAACAGGCGCGCGGGTTGCCGACGGCAGTGAATTTTCCGATCAGCCGGCGCCTCCTTCCCCAGATCCATCCGTGCTGGCACGCGCGTTGAACGGCGAGCAAGTCACGTACATCACGACGATGGCCGGACATGACACGCTCTCAATCCTCGCGCCGATTCATTTCCCGCGTCCCGACTCCGCCATCATCGGCGTCGTTCAGATGAGCGCGCTCTTGGATGTAGTGGATCAGGTGTTGCAGCGCCAACGCGCGCTGATCGTTTTGGGGACATGTCTCGCGTTGCTCCTCGCGACGTTCGGCGGTCTGTGGCTGACGCAATCCGCGCTCACGCCGCTGCGTTTGATGATCGCGACTTGCCGCCGCATCGCCGCTGGAGATTTGAGCCAGCGCGTCAATCTGCCGCATCGCAAAGACGAAGCCGGGCAACTCGCGACCGCGTTCGACGAGATGGTCGCGCGGTTGGACGATGCGTTTACCGCGCAGCGCCAATTCGTCGCCGACGCGTCGCATGAATTGCGAACGCCGCTCACGGCGATCAGTGGTTCGTTGGAAGTGTTGCTGCTTGCGCCCGAGGGCGACCCGGACACGATGCGGCGCGTTTTGCACGGCATGCGGCGCGAAGTGCAACGCCTCACGCGCCTGGTGACCGATTTGCTCACGCTGACGCGTTTGGACACGCGCCGTCCACTGAATCTGCAATTGGTTGATCTAATGGTGGTGGCGCGCGAAGTGGTGGAAAGCATCAAGCCGCTTGCTGGAGATCGCGCGATAGTTCTTGAAGCAGAGGGGAATCCAAAATGCGACGGTGACGCGGATCAGTTGAAGCAAGTGTTTTACAATTTGCTGGGCAACGCGATCCAATCAACGGACACGGAGCAGGGTTCGATTGTGCTGCGCGTTCAAGGGCAAGAGCGGACTGTCTGCGTCGCGGTCTCTGACAATGGAGTCGGGATTCCGGAACAGGCGCAGCCCCATATCTTTGAGCGATTTTATCGCGTGGACAAAGCGCGGACACGCGCAAGAGGCGGCAGCGGCCTGGGCCTCGCGATCGTCAAAGCGATCGTAGAGGGACACGGCGGGAGCATCGGTCCAGTGGAGAGCCAGGTTGGGCGCGGCACGGCGATTCGATTCACATTGCCGCGCCGCCATGGGGCTTAACCAAAAACCTCTGATCAAGACATTCTCGCCGCACGCTATCCAGGAACCGTTCGCAAACGGCTTTAGCTTTCGGCGCGCGATTCCGCCAATCGTTTCAGGAAACGGGTCACCGGTTCTACCGGCGCGTGTTGCCTCCCATGTTGGTTCTATGGGGCTTTATCTTCCAGCGCCTCAACCCCGATCACACCTCTTATGCGGCCTGGAGCTATCTCTCCAGTGATGCCGTCCGCGAACGCTTCGGGTTGGCTCCCCTCGCGCCCCAAGACCTCTCGAAGAGCAACTCCGCCTATTGTCAAGCGCGGAAACGGTCAAACTTTGCATGGTCCCATTACGTGACCGGGCGTTCCGGATGCATCATGCCGGAACTACAATCTCGACAACACCCGCACTACTGATTTGAGCGCATATTTCGCGTACTCAGCGGCAGGAGGGGACAATATACGGTTGGTCGCGAGAGGTGGAGCCGATGGAAACACGTCACCGGTCTTGATTGACACAAGTGCCGATAAACCCGCGTCAAACCTTGTGCTGACTCTCGGCCCCACTGCAGTCCGCTTGACCTCTTTTGAGGCACATCTGAACGACTTGATCATTTCGTCGGCGAGACGCTTGAGATCGTCGTCCTCGATCACTTGTATCACGACGAAATCCTTGCCGCCGGATTTGGGCGCAGTCCGCGCGGCGATTTCCATCAGGTCAATCACAGGTTGGAGGGGAGACATAGATGCTCCTTTGCTGAATTATTTCGACGTTTTTATTTTTCTTTCTGTGCGCCAAGATGTTTGACGTACAGTTTGCCCTCCGCCAGAACTTGCTGAACGACCGGCATCCACTCGCTGATCGGAATATTCTGCGGGCACTTGGTTTCGCAATCGAGACAAGTAATGCACGCGCTCGCCTGATTTTCGGCGGGAATCCATTGTTTGTACCAGCGGCGCATCGCGTCCGGTTTGTCGTAAATCATCCCCTCGTTGTATGCCGCAAAGACGCGCGGGATCGCGACATTGTTCGGGCAGGGCAAACAGTATTCGCATTGCGTACACGGAATCGGACTGAGTTCGTTGTACTTGGCGCGCACGCGATCAAAGAGCGCGAGTTCGTCAGTCGTCAGCGCGTTGGCGCGCGATTTTTCCGCGCTCGCGATATTTTGTTCGACTTGTTCCAGCGTGCTCATGCCGCTCAGCACGACCGACACTTCGGGCTGGTGCCACAGCCATTGCAGCGCCCAATCAGCGGGTGTTCGGTTCATAGTCGCGGCTTTAGCCGTATTCCAGATTTCCTGGATCGGCGCGGGTGGGTCGACGAGTTTGCCGCCGAGCAACGGTTCCATGACGACGACCGCCAATCCTTTCGCCGCGGCGTACTGCAACCCTTTTGTCCCGGCTTGATTCTCGATGTCCATGTAGTTGTATTGAATCTGGCAGAACGTCCACGCGTACGCGTCGACGATTTCTTGAAAGACCGTCAACTTGTCGTGAAACGAAAACCCGAGATCGCGGATGCGTCCATCGGCGATGGCGCGTTCAGCCCACGCGAGCACACCCAGGTCGCGCATCTTCAGCCAACGTTCCTGGTTCAATCCGTGCAGCAGATAGAAATCGATGTGAGCGGTCTGTAATTTTTGCAATTGCTCGTTCAACAATTTGTCGAAATCTTCTGTCGTTTCGACTTTCCAGCAGGGCAATTTGGTCGCCAGCCGAATCTTTTCCCGATAGCCATCCTTGAGCGCGCGCCCAAGGAACAATTCGCTGTTGCCGCCGTGATACGGGTACGCGGTATCGAGATAATTGACGCCATGATCAATCGCATAGCGCACCATCCGCGTCGCTTCCGGCTCGTCGATCTTTGCGCTGTCGCCATCCAAGATCGGAAGACGCATACACCCGAAACCGAGCGCCGAAACTTGCCAATCGAGTTTCCCGAATTTACGATACTTCATCTTGTGTAACATCCTCTTTCACCAACCACGCCGGAAACGGTTTGCCCGATTCGCGCAAATGACTCGCGTACAAAAAGCGATTCACGTCGTGGAGATAAAATTGCCCAAACCGTTTGCCTGGCAAAACATCGAGCAATCGTTCGACAAGCGTGCGCGCCATGTTTTCGTCCAGCCCTGATTCGAGTTCGTACTCGAAATAGATCGCCAAATCGCGATCGTTTTTTTCGACAACGCGCCTGACGCCGAACTTGCCCGGATTCTGGTGCACCGGCGAATAGCGTTCCAAAACAAACTCGCCGGGCGACGCCGAATGAATCGAATCCTGGTGCGCGTAGATAAAGTTGACCGTGGCTTGCGCGTCGTCCATCGTTTCAGTCGGAAAGCCGAAAAAGAAAAACGTGTGATTCCAGATTCCGGCGTGCGCGCCTTCTTTCAAAACACGGCTCATCGTCTCGCGTTGCGTCCCTTTGACCATGTGTTGAATCATGCGCTCCGACGCGGTCTCCAAGCCAAAAAGCAACATTCGACAACCGCCGCGCGCCATGCTCTCCAGCAATTCGCGCGTCAATGCTTTTTCAAAACGCGCGCAGCCGCACCAATGCACTGGCGAACCTTGTTCCGCAAGCCGCGCCGAAAGATCGCGGAGCGTGCGCGGCGGGATCGCTTCGTCGGCAAAGAAAATGTGGCGCGCGCCATATTTCTTTTGGAGCATCGCGATTTGTTCGACGATTTGTTCGACCGGCAGCAGATGGAATCCCTTGCCCGCGCCATAGCCGACATTGCAGAACGTGCACCTGCCGTGATAGCAGCCATGCGCGGTGATGAGCGGCAGCACGCGTTCGGGGACGAGGTAACGGTCGAGCGGCAGTCCGTCGAAATCGGGTTGAACCAGCGCGGGTGAATCTGGCTGCTCCAGCGCTGGATTCATGCGAATGTTGTCGCCTTGTTTATAAATCAAGCTGGGGACTAGCGCAAGATTTCGATTACCATTCAACGCTTCAGCCAAACGCAAAAACGGCGTTTCGCCGTCAAAGACAATCGCGCTGTCAATCAAATCGAACAGCGCCGGCGTTTGCGGAATCTGCTCGCGCAACATCGTGACGTGCGGACCGCCGATCGTGACGTGACAGCCCAGCCCGGCTTGCTTGATGAGATGCGCGAGTGTCATCGCCGCGAGCATCTGCCCCATCGTCGGAATTGAAATACCGACGACGTCAGGTTGTGCGCGCGCGATGTCGTTCAGAATGCCACGCTGGAAAATATCGAGGAAGATATTGTGGCGAGGATCGCGCGCGGCTTGCAACAACGCGCGGCTGCCGTCGACCGGGGCAGCCGGTTGGTAATTCAGGAGATCGAGTTGCGCCGGATGAAATGGCAACGCAGCCAGATCGAGCGCCTGCGCGATGACCGCAAACGCCGCCAAACTTTTTTCGCCATCGTAAAACGCGGGACTCCGAAATACATTTTTTGCCGCGTCAACTTGCGCGGCGAGCGCGGGACCTTCCGCGAATGCCCACTTGATTCGGTCGGGGAGATCGCGCTGACGCGCGCGCGGGAAGTCGGCGCGGAGGCGATCAATCGTCTGTTCGAGATACGCGCGGCTCAAGATCGTGTCGTACGTTTCGATGTTCAGATCGCGCTGAACGACCTCGACTCCTTGTGCGCGCAGAAAAGAAGCAAGCACCGGCAATGCCAGGTGCGGCATCGCCGGGATCCATTGCGGTGGAAAGATCAGGAATATTTTCATGATCAGTCAATCCCCAATTACACCCGACTGCCCTGCCGACCCGCCGAAGGTGTTTTGATCCCACTTGACAATTCGGCCAATTCAGAGTAAGATACGTATGACCATTTTAGCATAAATAGTCACACAGTCGAGGTACGGATGCCAAAAGCATTTTCGGAAAAGGAAAAAGACGTCATTCGCCAGCAGATGCGTGAGAAGAGCAAACGCCTTTTCGAAGTGCATGGGCTGAGAAAGACCAGCGTGGACGACATCACGCGGGCGGTCGGCATTTCCAAAGGCGCCTTCTATCTGTTCTACGAATCCAAAGAAGTGCTATTTCTTGAAATCATGGAGCAGATGGAGTCTGAACTACGCGAGAGTATTTTGGCGCAGACGCTCCAGCCCAAAGCGAATGCCCGCGAAAACGTGCGCCGGATCCTCAGCAGTTTTCTGCTCACCTATGACGCTTATCCCCTGCTCAAGAGTTTTAGCCAATCTGATTTTGATTATCTCCTGCGCAAACTCCCCGCCGAGCGCGCACAGCAGCATTTCAATCGGGATAAGAATTTCTTTGACAACCTGATCAAGAAGGTCAAGCGCGAGGGAATCGCGCTCAAGGTCTCTCCGCGCGTCGCCATGAACCTAATTCTGAGTTTGTTCTTGCTGAGTCTTCATCGCGAAGAACTTGGCGACGTCTATGCGGAAACCATGAAGATTCTGACTGATCTAGTAGCGGGCTACATCACAGAAGGTGTCACATGAACTTTGCCATCGAAACCAATGGGTTATCGAAATTTTACAGCCAGGTGCGCGCCGTTGATTCAGTCAACCTACGAGTCAAGCCGGGAGAGATTTACGGCTTCATCGGACTCAACGGCGCGGGCAAGACAACAACGATTCGCGCTTTGTTAGGCATGATCCGTCCGAGCGCAGGATCAGTTCAAGTGCTGGGTCAACAAGTCGGTCCGAATGGACGCGGTCCATGGTCGCGGGTGGGTCATCTGGTCGAGCAACCGGCTGCCTATCCCGAATTGACCGTTCGTGAAAATCTAGAGATCGCCCACCGATTGCATCACATTCCCGACAAAAACGCGACCGCACGCGTCATCGAGCAACTGGCTCTCGCCGCGTATGCGGATCGAAAAGCCGGCATTCTTTCGACCGGCAATCTCCAACGCCTGGGACTCGCGCGCGCGTTATTGCACGAACCCGAGTTGCTGATTCTCGACGAACCCGCCAACGGACTCGACCCGGCGGGTGTGGTAGAAATTCGTGAACTCCTCGCGCGACTTGCGCACGAAAAAGGCGTGACTGTGTTCATGTCGAGTCACATTCTAACCGAAGTGGATCGCCTCGCCACGCGCATCGGCATCATCCACAAAGGTCGCTTGATCGAAGAACTCGACGCGGAGAAACTGGAAGCGTTACGTTCGCACCGCTTGGAGATCAGAACGCGCGATCTTCAAGCCGCGCAGCGCGCGCTTGCAAAAGCCGGATTTGCCGCGAAAGCAAACGAAAGCACGATTTTCTTGAACGACGCGCGCGCCATCGCCACACCGGAAGAGGCGGCAACTATCCTGGTCAACGCCGGAACGCCTCCATTTCGGCTCGCGGTGGAACAAGAAGATCTCGAAAATTACTTTCTGCGCTTGACGGGAGAAAAAACATGAACGTGTTCCTCTCTGCTTTTTGGGCTGAATCGCTCAAAGCGCACCGCTCCAAAATATCGTTGCTCACAACCATTGGATTTTTGATCTTGCCACTTGCAGGCGGGCTATTCATGATCATCTTGAAGAATCCTGAGCAAGCGCGTGCGATGGGATTGATCAGCACCAAAGCCCAGCTCACCGTGGGTGTCGCCGATTGGCAAGCCTTTTTTGGAATGCTCTCACAGGGAATCGCCGCTGGGGGCGCTATAGTGTTCGCGCTGATCACATCCTGGGTCTTTGGGCGCGAGTTTTCCGATCATACCGCGAAAGAATTACTGGCACTTCCCACGCCGCGCTGGGTCATCGTCGGCGCAAAGTTTGGGTTGATTGCGCTGTGGATCCTGGGACTTGCTCTCCTGATCTTCGTGGTCGGGCTTGGCGTCGGAACGGCAGTGGATATTCCAGGTTGGTCCCTCGCGTTAGGTTGGTCCTCCTTTTGGACTGTATTGCTCACGACTCTCCTGAACTTTATGCTCATGCCGCTCGTCGCTTGGTTTGCGAGTATGGGACGCGGCTACCTCCCGCCCCTGGGCTGGACAATTCTTGCGATGGTGTTTGCCAACATCTTCAGCGTCCTGGGCTGGGGCGATTGGTTCCCGTGGGCTGTTCCTGTGCTGACGAGCATGATGTACGGCACGCGCGCCCAGGATATTGGATTACATAGTTACGTGTCGGTCGCGCTGACATTCATAGCCGGACTGATCCTCACGTTCCATTGGTGGCGCAGCGCAGATCAATCACGATAATTTTCTCCGTCTATTGTCCTCTCCGCACGCGAATCGAAAAAGCGTGTTCGATCGGCGTGACGAACGCCATCAACACTCGAACGTGTTGCGGCGCGAGTTCCGCATCGCGCATCTGCCAGATCCGGTGCGCGTCCGCGCCGGGTCCGATTTCGATCACATCATCGCCGTAGCGCATCAAACCAAAACCGCGTTTGAGGAAAACGATTTGCCCGGCTTGCGGCTTTAAGCACGTGTCCTCGGTTTCCCAGATGCCGCCCGGCGAAAAATCGAACGCGATTTGCGCGACGACGCGGTCGAGACCATCGAGCGTTTTGTAACACAGGTCAAAGCCGCGCTCGACTTTGCGGACGGTCAGCGTACTCGTAAGCGGCGGCAATCGGCGCAGCGCGCGTTGCGCGATCATCGCGTCGTACTGCCCCGGCGGCACCGGCTGACCGAGTGGCAGTTCGTATCCCGGTCGGCGCGCGCGTCCCAGTCCTTCAGAGTGAAAAGTCGCCGTATCGCCCTGTACGTCGAGCGCGTCGCCGATGAACCAACCGCACGCCGTACCGAAATAGTTCGCGGAGATTTTGACCGACGATAGTTCGGCTTGCCCAAAGCGCAGGTTCAGCAAACGCGTCACACCGCGAAAGAACGACGCGCTGAGCGCGCCGCGCCGGACGCGCCAAATGCCATTGTGCGAAAAGTACCGCGCGAAATCTTCTGGCAGCGATGCTTCAACTTGCTCCGGCTCACCGAATTTTCGCAGGATGTAAAACATCCACGCCGCGCCGCCGACGCCGCGCTCACTCGCTTTTTCCCAAAGCATTTGCGCCGCGCGCACGAATACCGGATTGGGATCGCGCGCCGCGCTGTGCAAAAACGCTGGCGCGAGTCCGAGCGGTACGCTCGCCACGCCGTAATCCTGACGATGCGAGAGACCTGTTTCGATTGTACCGTCGGCGTGAAGCAAATGCAAATTCCAATTCAGATTCGCGGTGACGGTCGCGCGCGCAGTCGGACAGTCCCAATGATCCGCGAGCAGCAGCAGCGACCGGTCGCACACGGAATCGTAGATGCCCGAACTGCGCTCGATGTACGCGCCATCCGCGTCAATGTCGAATCCTTCCGCGATGTACGCCTCGATCGTTTGCCTGACCGGCAAATCGGGAAACAATGCTCCGGCTTGCGCGAGCGCGGACGCGATCACCCAGCGATGATTCGGCGTGTGGAATCCGCCGGTCAACATTCCCGGCACCGCGCGCCGGACAAATCGCTCGACTTTTTCAAGGAACGTTGCGAACGCCGCATCGCGCTGCGCGAGCGGACGCGCCAGCTCGATCAGCGCGCACAAGGTCTGGACGACAAAGCCGGTATCGGGGCTGGAATCGTAGTTGCAGTCGCGCAGATCAATCAAGCCGCTCGGACGCTGGACGCGCAACAGATAATCAATCGCGATTGTCGCGCGCGTGAGCAAATCCGCTGGCGCAATCTCGGACGCGTATTCGCGCGATTCGGCATGAGCCAAATACAAGTACGCGCAACCCGCGATGAAGGGCGTGGTCGTCACATGACTTGGATCCGCCAAGCCCCACTCAGCGCGAATAACCCCGCCGCAGTCAGGATGCGCGGGATCGGTAATCTGACGCGGGAAGGTGGCGTGGAGGGAGTGGGAGAGCGTGTGGAGAACTCTGATTAGGGTCAAGTACACCTGCTACTTATTGTCCCCTTTTTATTGATCGAATGGTACGAATTACCAACAAGCCGGAAATGACTCCCATAAAGACAATAAAGTAACTGACCGGCGCAATCTCTGTAGACACCACCGCATGCGATATATTAATGGGATCGTAGCGAACCGACAAAGTGTCACCAACATTGTACCGTGGATATGTCGAGAACGAAATAGTGCCAGACAGATAAAATCTTTGTATAGAAGTATAGCGCACACCGCCAACAGAATATTCAAACTCTACTTCGGGATTGTGCCTTATTAGCAACTCACAGTTAGGATTGTCCCAGCGAAAGGGACCTCCGCACGAATACCTGTACACCTTTTCAGTAACGTGTGTAACCTTGCCAGGGACACTGGGCCATGAAACTGTTGCAACTGCATTCCATATGTCGGCGAGGGAAAACATCCCAGCAATCGCCATCAGAATACAAAAGAAGATCATGAAGCCGCCCACCAAATTAGTGATAGCGCTAGGCTTCGTATGCCATCTGGGTTTGTCTTTCATCTTGTGTGCAACACCATCATACTTGGTCATGACACACCGACCTACGCCGCAATCTTCCGCCGCATCGCGTTTTCCCCGTACCGAATCTCCATCGGCGTCAACGAATCTCCAACGAATAAACGAATGTGTGTGCGCGCTGCCCGCCACATTCGTTTACCCTGGCACTTGCGTTACCGCCAGGGCAAGTGTTCGTTCTTCATTCGTTGACACCGTTGACACCGAACTTTAGCCGCATCGCGTTTTCCCCGTACCGAATCTCCATTTCTGACGACGGCAAGTCGGCGACGCAGTACAGATTGTCGTAGTGCTTGAAGCCGGTGATCGGCTCCGTCGCGCCGTTGCGCGTCAGCGCGCCTTCCCAGCCGAATTCAAGCGTCTCGCCGCGCAAAGTCGTACAGCGCGCGGACAAATCGCCGAACGTGATGTCGAGCGCGAGCATCTTGTCTTGGAACGCGCGGAAATCGCCGTCGAGCGCGGCGCGCCCCAGGTGGCACAGCCACGCGTTGCGCGTGCCGTACGAGCGCAACTCGCGGTACGCGTTATCGCCGCGCGTGATGAATTCCAAGTCGCGCGCCGCAGTCAGTGCGATGTAACCATCGCCTTTGCGCGCGAACGCCCACTTGTGACCCTTCGCGTCTGCGCTCATCCTTCGACTATCGCTCAGGACGTACTCGTCGAACGCCCAGACGGGGAAGAACGCGTGCGTGAAGCCGAGCCAATCGTCCTCCGGCAATTTGTGAATCGCGATCAGCACGTCTTTCCACTGCGCGACGCGTGGCAGTACGACGTTACCGTGCCAACAACCGGGACGATGCGATCCTTCTTCGCTGAGACAAGGCGGATGCGTAACAAAGACGACGGCATCGGGACTGAACGTCGCTTGCCAGACGTGCTGCTGATACCCAGGTTCGCCGGGGCGATAATCTTGCGCCGAGCAGAGCATATAGTCCGGCGTTTTGTACGTCACCTTGTTCACTTGCCACTCGCCGGTCTCGCGATCGCACCACGCCTCAAGTTTTCCCGCGTGGCGCTCGCGGTTCCACATTTCATCCGGCAGATCGGCGGCGATGTCGCCGATGATGAGCGGAAAGCCGTAATTTTGCATGCACGCCAAACTGACGGTCGCGAGAATCTTGTCGTTGAACGCGCTCATGCCCCACATCAAACGACTGACGCCCGCCGTCGATTCGCCGCGCGCGCTTTTGATGTGCTGCGTGTACGTGCGTCCGTGCGTCGATCCAAAAGTTCCTTTGTACGAATTGACCGCCATCGTGAAAAACATTTTATCCATGACGACCGTCGCGAGATCGTACACGGGCTGGCTCTCCGCGAGATCGGCAAGGTGCGAGAGCGCGAGCAAGTCCTCTTCGAAGTAGCAATTCGAATCCCATTCGCGAAAGCCACCCGCGCCCCGCTTATGTAACCACGATAACGCCATCCGTTCGCCTTTTTCGCGATGCCATCGTCCGGTCTTGCCGACATTGGTAAAAGTACGATCCGGATAAAGTTGACCGGCAAGAATCTCGCACGCGTGAAATAGAATCTGATGATTCTCTGACCAATAACACATCGCGTCTTCGCCCGGCTCGTCCATCCAATATTTGAAATTGAGCACGCACTCTTCAAGCGGCTGCTTGAGTGATTCAGGAAACGACACGTCGCCGCCGTAGCGAATCATCATGCCGAGCAAACCGACCAAGAAGAAATCGCTGCAATCTTTTCGCGCGTTGATGCCGTCGATAGTTTGCATGATGACGTCGAGTTTGAGATCGTTCCAGTAACCGAGCGCCATCTTCGCGATTTCGGAAAAGACGTTCTGCTCGCGCTGCGCCGCGTCGAGCAGCGCTTCGCCGCGCCGCTCGTCGAAGGTACCGTACGGAGATTGCGCGTACTTGTTCTTGAGCGAGGTCAGCGCGATCTTGCGTTCGAGCCGCAGGTTGCCTTCGTAATATTCGCGCAGAGTTGGGATCAAAAAGACGTGAAATTGTCCTTCGGGAAGTGTGTACGGCGCGCTCAGCGGCGCGTCGTGTCCCGCCGAGGCGGTCAGTTGCGCTTCGGCATAAACCCACGCGGGCGGTTTTTGGAGCCGCGCGGTCAGTTCCGCCGATGTCACCAAATCGGGCGACCAATGCACCGTGATCTCATCGTCCCACACGAACACATCGCGATCGAGGTACGCCACCTCAATCGCGCGTTCGATGACTTGGCGGCGCGCGACGCCTTCGTGTACAGTCGGAATGAAGACGAACGCGTCGCGCGGCAGGTCTTTGATTTGCAGCGCCATCGCGTACGGACATTCGCGCGCGGCGACTTCTTCAAAGCGCACCAAGATTTCGTTGTGACCTTCGATCAACTTGGTTTGGAACGAAACGCTGTGGGGAATCTGGTGATGAAAATGTTCTTGGCGATGCGCGTGCGCGCCATTGATCCACACGTCGGCGGGACCATTCGTCGTGAGGACACACGTCACGTCTTGCGCCGCCGGAGTGACGACGCGCGTGTACGCCCACGATCGCAGATAGTGGCAGGTGTGATAGAACGCGGTGCAGTCGACAAAGTGATCGTCGTCGCACCGGAAATAATTCCAGTCCAGTTTCGCGTCACCGATTTGGAGCGCTTCGGTCTCCACCGGCGTCTGGGTCACACCGGAATTTTTGTCGTAGTAATGGCGGGCGATTTGCAATTTGTAATCGGCGCCTTGGTAATTTTCCAGATCGAGCACGGGCGTCGCATGCGGACCCGCGACGATCCAATTGTGGATGTATCCGTTTTCGATTTCGTAACGCGCATAGTGAGTGGGCATCTTTCCTCTTTCTTCGCTTAACGCACGACGCGCCAAGCCAGTTCGTACAGGATCAGGAACGCAACAAACAAGCCGAGCGGGATCGCCGTCGTAATTACGAAACGTCGCAACAAAACATCTAGCCCGACACGGGTCAGCCAGCGCGCGGGGCGGCGTTGCAGCAAATCCGGCGCGCGCGGGCTGATGCTTTCGCGATAAGAACTCTCCAACGACATCGCATACACAAACGCCGCCATACCTCCCAAGACCGTGCTTAACTGGGTAACCAAACCAAGCGAATACTGATCGCCGCCGAGCAAAAGCCAAATCGCATTGGTGGTAGAACGGAGTTGGAAGACCGCCGCGACGCACACGCCGATGTTCGCCAACCAAAGCAGATAGGCGAAGCCGTAACGCAGAAAATCTTTCAAGTCCTGCAGCGAGACGAATTTCGTTCTCATAAGAGATTGCCAGGAGAAGGCATAAGATGGCAGAAGAAGGCGTAGAAGGCACAAGAAGGCAAAGAAGGCGTAGAAGACGCAGAAGGCGCGCACCCTGCTCTCGGTGTCTTCTCTACCCTCTGCGCCCTCTCTGCCTTCTACGCCCTCTTAACCCCTCTCTGCCTTCTACTGTTTATAGAGCACGCACCGCGCCTTGTGCCCCGGCTCAACCTCGATATATGTCGGCTCCTGCTGATCGCAGACGCCGCGAATTTTCTTGTCGCAGCGCGGATGAAAAGAACAGCCCTTGGGAATCGCGTACGGATCCGGCACGGTGCCGCGAATGGACGCCAATCGTTGCCGCTCGCGCGCCTTCATGCCCAAGCGCGGGATCGAACGCAAGAGCGCGCTGGTGTACGGATGCAGTGGATTGTGGAAAATCGTATCCACGTTCGCTTCCTCAACCACCTTGCCCATGTACATCACGATCACGCGCTCGGTCATTTGCGCGACGACGCCGAGGTTGTGCGTGATGTACATGATCGCCATCCCCAATTCTTGTTGCAGTGAGCGCATCAGTTTCAAAATCTGCGCTTCCGTCGTCACGTCCAGCGCGGTGGTCGGCTCGTCGGCGATCAGCAAACTGGGGTGGCATGAGAGCGCCATCGCGATCACCGCGCGCTGGCGCAGTCCGCCCGAAAGTTGGTACGGGTACGCGTCGACGCGTTGTTTGGGACGCGGAAAGCCGACCAGTTCGAGCATCTGAATCGTTTTGGCGCGCGCTTCGGCTTTGCTCACTTTTTGGTGTAGCCGAATCGCTTCGCCGATCTGATCGCCGATCGTGTGGACCGGACTCAGCGATGCCATCGGTTCCTGCGGCACCAGCGCCATTTCGCTGCCGCGCAATCCGCGCATGAGCGAGCCCATCGGATCGACTTCGGTCAGCCGGATCAAATCGGTCATCTTGGAGCCGTCTTGCTTGGCGACTAGGCGGTGCAGTGTGATTTCGCCTTCGACGATTCGTCCCGGTTTTGGCACAATCCGCAAGACCGAACGCGCGGTGACGCTTTTTCCGCAGCCGCTCTCGCCGACGATGCCGAGCGTTTGACCGCGCTTGATTTCAAAATCAACGCCGTCGACCGCCCGCGCGGTTCCCTCGTCCAAGAAGAAATAGGTTTTGAGGTTCTTCACTTCGAGCAGTGTATTATCCATACTGAATATTGACCTCGGCGTGTTTCGTGTTGCGTTTTGCGTAGGACGGAACACGCATCACGGAGCACGCATCACGTTTCACGTCTCAGCGCGCATACGGATCCGCCGCGTCGCGCAATCCATCCCCGACGAAATTAAATGCCAGAACCGAGATGACCACGGCGAAACCTGGCGCCAGCACCCACGGCGACAACGCGAGCGAGCGCAGGTTCATCGCTTCCTGCAACAAGACGCCCCAACTGATCGCCGGGGGACGCAACCCCAGACCGATGAAACTCAAGCCCGTCTCGGCGAGGATCATATTGGGAATATTCAACGTCAGCGCGGCGATAATATAACTGAGAAACGACGGCAGCATGTGGCGCAAAATGATCCGCATTTCGCTCGAGCCGTTCAAGCGCGCCGCGAGGACAAAATCTTCTTCACGCATCGCGAGAAAACGTCCGCGCACGACGCGCGCCATCCAGGTCCACGCGACCAGCGATAGGATCACCGTGATGCCAAAGTACGTCTCCTCGACGGACAACGTCGCCGGCAGCGCCGCGCTGAGCGTCATCCAGAGCGGGATTTGGGGAATCGTCCGGATGAACTCGATGACGCGCTGAATGACAATGTCCCAGCGGCCGCCATAATACCCCGAGATGCCGCCCAAGACCACACCGATTGCCAGACTGAGGAACACGCCGACCAAACCCAACGTCAACGAAAGGCGCGCCCCATACGATACGCGCGCGAACATATCTCTGCCCAAGCGATCGGTGCCGAGCAGAAAGAGCCCTTGTTGATCTTTGCCCTGCGGGATACCAAACAGATGAATATCCGTTTGCCACAGCCCCAGCAACTTGTACTGAAAGCCATGCACAAAGAACTCGATGGGATAGCGCGGGCTTGGCTCTTCCGTGTAGGTGATCTGAAGCGTCTGGGGATCCTGGACGCGCTTGTGCTGATAGACGAAGGGCATATGAAAATTCCCTTCGGTGTCGCGAATGTGAATCGCCGTCGGCGGTACTTGCTTGAACTGGTTCGCCGCTTGATCGGGATCGTAGGGCGCGACAAATTCGCAAAAGAGAGCGACGAAGTAAAACAGGATCAAGACGACGGTGCTAATCAGCGCCATCTTGTGTTTGCGATAGCGCCACCACATCAACTTCCACGGTGGAGCCACATAGACCTTTTCCCCCCCGCTTTGGATTTCCTCCTCGATATCCGGGCTTGTATCCAACGGTTTCACCTGATCCAAGTCAGCCATGGCTTACGCCTCCATCCGGATGCGCGGGTCCACCCACGCCAACAAGATATCCGAGATCAACGTGCCGACGACGGTCAGCGTGCTCAACAAGACTAGGAAACTCCCCGCGAGGTACATGTCTTGTGACAACAGCGCGCGCAACTGCATCGGTCCCGTCGTTTGCAGACTAAGCACCACCGACATCAGCGTAATGGAGGAAATGCGGTTCGCCAGCGACCAGCCGACCGTGCTAAAAAATGGGTTCATCGCGACGCGCACCGGATATTTCCAGATCAATCTGTTCTCGGTCAATCCTTTCGCGCGCGCCAGTTCCACATACGGCTTGTTGATTTCGTCGAGCAGGTTGGCGCGCGTGGTGCGAATTTCGCCCGCCGTGTTCTCAATCGCGACGATCAAGCCCGGGATCCAGATATGCTTGAGCAAATCCACGACCCGATCCCACGTCCACGGCGCTTCCAAATACTGTTGCGAGAACAATCCGCCGACGTTCATCCCAAGTTGCGTCTGCGCGAAATACATGATAATGAGCGCCCACAGAAAGGCAGGCACCCCCACACCGACAAAACTGAGAATAGACATAGCATAATCCGGCATCGAATATTGGTGCGTGGCAGAGTAAACACCGACCGGGATCGCGATCAACCAACTGACCAACAGTGAAAAGACCGCCAACACCACGGTCAGCCCCATCCGCTCCCAGATCAATTCGCTGACCGGCTTTTGCCATTCCATGGACTGACCCCAGTCGCCGCGCGTCACAATACCTTCGATCCACTTGAAATATTGCACGTAGACCGGCTGACCCAGCCCGTAGCGATCCCGCATCGCATCAATCGCCTCTTGCTGGATATTGTCGCCCATCGAGCGCAATTGCGCCACGTAAGATGTCAAATAATCACCGGGCGGCAGTTGGATGAGCGCGAAAGAGATGACCGAAATCAGAAACAGCGTCGGAATCATGATCAGGATACGCCGTACGATATATGCTAACATACACTACCTCCGCCAGACCTGACAGGTTTTGGAAAACCTGTCAGGTCTCTTTCGACAACGTTCGTTGTCATTTCGAGGAGCGCATCCTTCGACTGCGCTCAGGACATGCTTTGCGCCGAGAAATCTCGCGACGTCAAGAACGAGATTTCCACTTGCGCTAGCGCAAACGCAAGTGCTAGCGTCGCTCGCTCGAAATGACAGCTCCTAACCCATGTGCTTGCTGGGATCATCCCAGTAGTACGTCTCACTACTGCAGAACTGTTCGTCACCGGTTGGATCATCATTGGGCATGCCAGGCGGATAACCCTTAAAGCCGTTCTTGACGATCGTCGGCGTGGGTTGCTCACCCAAGATGCCGACGTACGGCAACTCAGTCGCCCAGACATCCAGCAATTTCTTGAACGCTGCCGTCTGCTTGGCGGGATCCACCTCGACGCTGACTTCTTCGTCCCAGATCTTCCAGATCGTGCGGATCCAGTGATCTTTTGGCGGCTCGACCGCGTTCGGGTCCTGTGGATTGGTATACCAGAAACCCCAAGCGACCGCCCAAGGTCGGTCAGCGTTGAGACCACGGAAGAGTTGCGCTTCGGGCACAAGGGGCAACACGGTCCGGTCGCCACCCCACCACGCCGCTTCGATATCGTTGGCGGTATAGTGCGCGGTATAGAGTGAACGTTCGGCGTACTTGTAGGTGGCTTTGATGCCCACCTTCGCCAAGTCCTTGCTCACGAGCAACGCAGCGTCTTCGGTCGGCGTGCCGGCTTGGTCCGTGCCCTCGATAGTGAAGGAAATGGGGGTGACACCATCCTTGTGCAGGCGGATACCATTCGCATCTTTCTTGGTGTAGCCAGCCGCATCGAGCGACTTGTTCGCCGTATCGGGATCGTACTTGATGTAGGCGTTGGATAGTTTTTCGTAGTACTGCGGCGACATAGGGATCGGGCTGTACTGGCGCGGCTTGTACATGCCGTTGAAGACCAACTGGTTGACCTGATCGCGGTTGATCGCATGGGAAATGGCAATACGCACGTTGCGTTGGTTGAAGAATTCGTTGAGTAGTTTGTTTTTGGTCGTCAGGTTGAGCTGCATGGCAACGTGACCGGCACCGATCCCCATAACCGTCTTGTAGTCACCCTTCGCTTCGCCGCTCTTGTAGAGCGCTAGATCAGCGATGGTCATGTGGCGGTACTGCATGTCAATCTCGCCGTTGGTCACCCAGAGGTTCTTGACCTCCTGTGATTCGAACAGGCGGTGTGTGACTTTGTCAATGTAGGGAAGTTGCTTGCCTTCCGGATCCACACCAAAGAAGTAGGGGTTGCGCTCCATGACGAACAATTCTTTCGCCATCTCGTTCTTGGCAACCCACCCTCCGAGGTGCGGTCTTTCGATATTGAGATACCACCACTGCGCTCGGTCGACGTAGAACTTTTCCCAACTCGCAAACCCGCGTTTCTTGTATTCCGCCTCCAGCGCGGCTTTGTCGGTCGTGGTATCTTCGTGCCACTTTGCCATAAAGTGGCTGGGCGTGATTGGACCTGCAGATGCGGTGCCGCCCTGTCCGCCGCGCACCATGTTGTAGATGAACATCGGCTTGGGCTTTTTGTACGTGAACTTGGCGGTGTACTTGTCCAGCGCCTCGAACTTGGCGTATTGCTTGTCCGGGTCTGCCCAGATGGTTTGCACGCCGGGCGTCACCTTCTTGTTGTTCAACTCGTTCTTGTACCACCAGGCGTAATCGGCGGTGGTGTGTTCCACGCCATCCGACCACTTCAAGCCCTCGCGCAGTTTGATCGTCCAGGTCGTGCCATCCTTGCTGGCTTCCCAGGATTCAAGGACGCGCGGAACCAGATTCAAGTTCTTGTCGAACCAAGCCCAGGCGCGATCCACCAACTTGGTGGGACCCCAGCGATCCGAAACGCCATTGAACGCGCGGCGCCACGTGCCGCCATGCTTGCCGTTTCCTTCATACGACGCGACGACCCAGGGCTTTTTGGGCAGGCGCTGATCCACGGGCGGCAACTTGCCGGCTTTGACAAGATCAGCCAACATTGGCGCTTCTTGATACTTGGCGGCTGGAACGGCTGTCGGCTGTGGCGCCGTAGTTGCCACCGGCGGAGCAACTGCGATCGTGGGCACAGCAGTCGGCGCGGGTGCTTTTGTCGGTGGAACCGGCGTCGCGGTTGGCGCGGGTGGCGCGCAGGCGGCAACCACGGCTCCTACTGCCGTTACTGCGGATAATCTCAGAAAGTCACGACGCGTGATCTCGCGTTTCATCTTTCTTTCCTCCTTTGGATAACAAACATTTTTTATCTTTGACGCGTAGTTTGCCTATCCTTTATTTTTCCGCGACTCACCTCCTCTGGAAAGGTAGGACAAATTTGCAAATTTGTCCTACTTGGTTTGACCAAGTACACCCATCAACCGCAATTCTTGAGCACGATGGCAACTGACAAAATGATCGGGCGCGATTTCGCGCAATTTGGGTTCCTCAGTCGAACACTGATCAATCTGATATTGACAACGGGGATGGAAATAACAGCCACTCGGCGGATTCGCCGGGTCAGCCACTTCACCTTGCAACACAATCGGTTCGGTCCGCAAACGCGGATCGGGCTTGGGCGCGGCGGAGAGCAACGCCTCGGTGTACGGGTGGCGCGGGTTGATGTACAATTCCGTCGTCGCCGCGCTTTCCACCAACTTGCCAACGTACATTACCGCGACGCGATCGCTGATATGTTCCACGACGCTGAGGTCGTGCGAGATGAACAGATAAGTGAGTCCGAATTTCTGCTGGAGGTCTTGCAGCAAGTTGAGGATTTGCGCCTGCACCGAAACATCGAGCGCGGAGACCGGTTCGTCGCAGACGACGAGTTGCGGGTTGAGCGCGAGCGCGCGCGCTACGCCGATGCGCTGGCGCTGCCCGCCGCTGAACGCGTGCGGATAGCGCGTCATGTACTCCGGGCGCAAGCCAACCACTTTCAATAACTCCGCGACGCGATTTTTCAACTCCGGTCCCTTGGCGACTCCATTCACGAGCAGCGGTTCGCCGACGATCTCAAGCAGCGTCATCCGGGGATTAAGCGAAGAATACGGATCTTGGAAAATCAACTGCGTGTTGCGCCGCAACTGCCGGAGTTGCTGCTTGTCGAGTGTCGCGATATTGACGCGTCCCAGGTCGCGATCCCTGAACCAGATTTCTCCGGCGGTGGGATCATACGCGCGCAAGATCAACCGCCCGGTCGTCGTCTTGCCGCAGCCGCTCTCGCCCACCAGTCCCAACGTCTCGCCTTCGCGAATATAGAAACTCACATCGTCCACCGCCTTGACATAGCCGAGAACCTTGGTGACGAAAAAACCACGTTGGATGGGAAAGTGCATTTTGAGATTGTTTACTTCGAGCAACAAATGATTGCTCTTTGCGTTTTCTGCCAAGTTCATCCCCCTTGCCCACACAGGCGATTTACGCGGTTCCTAACCGCCAGCGCCGTGATTATCAAGGCACGCTTTGATGTCGCCGATTGCCTGCCGCGTCTCGCGGTACCACACGCCCGCCATGCCCAGTGCCTGCGCGGCTTGCACATTTGCCAATTTGTCGTCGACAAACACACACGCGTCCGCCGCAAGTTTCAACTGATCCAACGCCAACTGATAGATTCGGAGATCGGGCTTGAGTAATTTGACTTCTGCCGAATAAACCGCCGCATCCACCCACGTATCGAACTTGAATCGCGCGTTGTGAAACGCGCGCGCCTCCGACCACGCATTGCTCAGAATGCCGATCTTGTAGCGCGGGCGCAACCCCTGAAGAAACTGGACCAACTCCAGATCGAGTTGCTCGCACGACCAAAAGTCGCGTTGCAGTTCCCCGATCTGATCATCCGCCAGCCCCAGCCGCTTGCCAACCGCTTGCCACACTACGCGTTCAGAAACTTGACCCGCTGCCGCGCGCGCGGCAGGTTCGGAATCGAGCACGAGACGAGTCAATTCGCCATGCGGCAAGCCCAGACGCGTTTCCCACGCGTAACGCTTGGTGTGATCTTTTTCGTGCAGAATCACGCCGCCGACATCGAGGATGATTGCTTTAATCGCCATCACACTTCAGTTCGCAAGTTATCGGCTGTTTCGGCGCGACGATGTACCGAATCTCGAAAAAATCTTCACGCGGTCGAACGTCAATCTCGGCGGCATTTGTCGCGACGCGCACCGACAAGCCCGGCAATCGCCAACTCTCGCGCGCGATTTGCTCGATGTGCGCGCCAGGCGCGTAGACGAGAAACGCGATTTCGCTCGTCGTCGCGATCTCCAAACGATTTCGGCTCGCGCGCGCGTCGACCGGTTCCAAGTAGAATAACCGCGCCCAGCCGATTTGCGCCGCGTCGATCCGCCAATGAATCGTCGCCGGATGCAGTTGGCTCGATTGTGGCGCAGTCCGGCTCGTAAACTCGCCGCCGATCATCCGGTCTTTGCCAAGCCATGCGGTCGCGACGCGCCGGGGTGAATCAGCAAGAACATGCTCGACTTGACGCTCGCCTTGAAACGCGCGCAAATGCTCCAGCACGTCGGGCGGCACGCGCGCGCCGAGAAACGCAATCAGCGGCGCAAACGCAATATCGTGTTCGTGAGCAAACGCGCGATCCGTATCCGGGAACGGCGCGAGCGCTTTGCTCGTCGCCAGCCGCATCCAGATTCCGACGACCGCGACGTACCGCCGCATGTCCATGCCGTAACTGCGATCGTACGGACCCGCGAGGTTTCGCAAATCGGCGTGATAGTACTGCGCGATGTCGCGCCAGAGGAGCGACTCCATCTCCGCGCCCAAGCGCGCCAAGAGCGGTGAAATCGCCGGATAGGATCGCCACAGCGCGAGCGCGTACAGATCGACGCCGTAGTACGTCGGCGAGTTGTATTCGGCGAACGCGTCGTGCTGCCTGAAAAGACGATGCGCCTCGCGCGCCATCGCTTCGCCTTCTTCGATCCACGTCAATTCGGCAAAACGTTTTCCGGCGAAGCACAGCATAAACGCGTACATCAGCGCGATGTTGGTGTACGCCGCGCTCAATCCGCGCGCGCGCGCTCCGGCGACGGCTTTGCGAATCGCGATATCGATCCTGGCGATGAGCGCGTTCGGCAATTGATCCGCGTATTCGAGCAACGCGAGCGCGAGCGCGGTGATGTTGAACTCGCGCCAGTTTGGATCGTAATCGCGCCACATCACCGCGTCGGCGGGCGGGTACGGCTCTTCCGGCGCGCGGAAAAATGTGCCGTGAAAGGCACGCGCGGGCGCATCGAATTGGTAATTCAGAACGGTGCCGAGCGTGCGAGCCGCACGCCCAACATCGCCCGCGCGGTTTCGCATCAGCAAACCGAAAGCGTGCCACGCGCTGCCGCGAATCGAGTGGCGGGGCGCATCGCCGGACTCCCAGAGCAACCCTTCCGCGTCATCCCAGCGATTTTCCATCCAGCGCATCGACGCGTCGAACAGATCGCGCGCGTTCGCGTCAAGGGAATCGCGATGTTTCGCCACTGCGCCTTACAATCCTTGCCACGCCGCAATCACGGCATCCGACGGATCCATAGTCAAAGCGATTTGCGTTTGTTCGGATTGAGCGCGCAGCGTTTCATCGATTTTAGGCGCGCCGCACGATCGCCGCACGACCAACGATGGCGCAAGCCGAATTTCCTGGGCGGGTCGCTTGCGATCCGCCAAACGCGCAAAGACGAGTTCCATGGCTTGGCGTCCCAATTCTTGCGCCGGATTTCTCACCGTCGTCAAGGGGGGATCGATAAAGTCGCCCCACGTCACATCGTCGAACATCGCAAAGCAAATGTCGGTGGGAATTCGTAGACCCTGGGCGCGCAACATCGCGAGCGTCGCCAAGCCGGTGCCATAACCGGCGGCAAACAACGCGGTCGGACGCGGCGAGAACACGAGTTGGTTTTGGGCGCATTCGATCCCAGAATCGTGACTCAAACGAGTCGCGCGAATCAACTCTGGGTTGTACGGCAAATTGCTCGCGCGCAACGCATCTTTGTAGCCGCGCAGTCGTTCGCGCTTGTGAAACTCGTTGAGGGCTTGATCGTACGCCATGGCGATGCGCCGGTGTCCCACGCGGATGAGATGTTCGACTAGGTCGCGCGCGCCGCGATAACTATCGACCACGACGGCATCCACGAGGCGACCCTGGTTTGCCAGCGGACGGTTCAGCAAAACGACGGGGATACCGCTTTTCGTCAACGCGCGGATTTCGTTTTCCGATTGACCGACGGTGTTAAGCAAAACGCCATCGACGCGGCGTTCGCGCAACATGCGGAGATATTGCTTTTCGATCTGGGAATCGAAATAAGTCGTGCAGAGGATGAGAGTATAATTGTGCTCCAGGGCGACCGCGCTGGCTTCGCGCAGCGCGATTCCGTGATGCGGACTCGTATTGTCGGCGACGACGGCGGCAATCGTGTGCGTCACGCGCGTGCGCCAAGTGCGCGCCAAGAAATCCGGCTCAAAGCCCAGCGCCGCGATGGAACGTTTGACGCGGCGGCTTGTCTTGTCGCTGACCTTGCCGTTGTCGTTGATGACGCGGGACACGGTTGCGACCGACACCCCAGCGCGCTTTGCCACATCTCGGATAGTCGCCATCGGCTATGCTCGCATACCTTCGGAGGAAAATTTCGTTACAACACTGTACGAATTGCGTGTTTTGCAGTTACGTGAGGCGATTTAATGTAACTGTTTACATCAATATGTTATCACAGAACCTCCCGGCTGTCAATTTTGGCGCGCGGCACGCGCAAGGGCGAAGCATTTGCCAGATTTCGGTTGTTGCATAAACGCGCTGGAACAATGCCAATCCGTTTTTCAGCCAAACATGATGTGGCAAATGCTTCGCCCCTACTCAATCAATCGCATCTCGCGCAGAACATTCTTCAACCGCTCGCGCTGTTCCGCCGACAACGGACCGACCGGCGCGCGCGCGGGACCGCACGCGATCCCCATCAGGTCGAGCGCTTCTTTGATCACGACGGGAAACGTGCCCCACGCAAACGCGTGGCGCAGCGGCGCGAGCGTTTCCTGCGCGCGCTGCGCGCCTGCCAGATCGCCCGCCTTGAAACATTCGTAGATGCTGACGACGAGGCGCGGCGCGACGTTCGCCGTCGCGGCAATCGCGCCCTGCGCGCCGTACAACAGCGCGCCGTAGATTAGCGTGTCGCGTCCCATCACGACCGAAAAGTCCGGCGGCGCGACGCGCATGTACTCCGCGGTCAATTCGAGATCGCCGCTTGAATCTTTCATGCCGACAATATTCTCGATCTCGGCGAGGCGCGCCACGAGCTGCGGCGACATTTTGACGTTCGTGCGCGCCGGATTCGTGTACAACAAAATCGGCAGCCGCGTCGATTCCGCGACGGCGCGATAGTGATCGTCCATTTCCTTTTCGTTCGGCGAGATGAAGTACGGCGTCAAGATCGAAACGGCGTCTACGCCGGCTTGCTCCGCGAGGCGCGTCAGCGCGATCGTGTCGCGCGTCGTGATCGCCGCGGTACCCGCGTACACCGGGACGCGGTGATTCGTCTCTTCGACGACGATCTCAAAAACGCGGCGTTTCTCGTCCGGCGAGAACGCCCAAAACTCGCCCTGACTGCCCAGCGCAAAGACGCCGTGGACGCCACCGGCGATCAAATGATTCGTCAATTGGCGTAACGCGCGTTCGTTGATCGTTTCATCCTTTGTCAACGGCGTAACCATCGCCGGGATAATGCCGAATGGTTTGAACATGAGTGCTCTCCTGTGATTCCTGTGGCTCATCACACCACCGATTCCAATTGGAATTCGTGCGCGAGTTTTCGCAGGTCTGCCGCGACGGTCCGATTGATCGGAACGCCTTCGCGGCGATTACGTTCTTCGGCTTCGAATTCCTTTTCGCCGTGAATGTAAATGCGATCTTGCCCCGGCGCTTTGGGAACATCTTTGAGCGATTGCTGATATTCGTCCATCGCCTTTTTGAATTCCGCCATCGGACGGAAACAATCGACGCGCCACGCGCCGAAAAAATGTCCAATGTTCGCGTGACCTGGTTTGCCTTCCGGCGTTTTCGGGTACGTCAGCGGCGACGGCGCAGCGCCAGAAAGCAGCGCGGCGAAAATTTCGACGGCGATGGCAAGTCCATAACCTTTGTGTCCGCCATGCAACTCACCCGCGCCGCCCAAAGACAAAAGCCCCGCGCCCAAGTTGCGCTTGAATTCGTCCATCGCGCGATGTGAGTCAGTCGCCGGAGCGCCATCTTTGTACATCGCCCAGCCCTCCGGAATCGACTTGCTCAATTGATCCGCAATCTCGATTTTGCCAAGCGCGACCGCGCTCGTCGCCATATCCAAAACAAACGGACGCTGCGTTCCCGCTGGCGCGGCAATCGCGATGGGATTTGTGCCCAGCGTCGGCTTGCGCCCGAACGTCGGCATCACCTTGGACGACGCGTTCGTCATCGCCATGCCGACGCAATCGTGCGGCAACGCCATCATCGCGTAATTCGCCAGGATGCCGTGATGATTCGAATTGCGGACGCTCACAAAGCCGACGCCGACTTGCCGCGCTTTATCGATCGCGCGCTGCATCGCGCGATACGAAACCGGATGACCCAACCCGGCTCCGGCATCGATCACTGCCGTGACCGGCGTTTCCGTCACGACGCGTTCTTGCGGACGCGCGACGATCGTGCCCGCGCGCAGACCTTCGGCGTACCGGCGCAAGTGCGCGACGCCGTGACTTGCCACGCCGCGCAAATCCGCCGCGACGGAAAGATCGGCGGTGAGGCGCGCGTCCTCTTCGCAAACGCCGACTTGGCAAAACACGCGAAAGCAAAAATCCTTCAACGCTTGTTCATTGACTCGCATGATCATTTGATCAGACATCTTGTTCCCTCTGAAAATAAGACTAACCCTCGATGCTTTGACTTACGTCAGTCGAGATCGCAGGTCTAGCATTTACGGACGCGGCGTACCGGTCGGCGTGGGCGCGCGAGTTGGGATGCGCGTCGCCGGCGGGATGGGCGTCGGCGTCAGACGGCGGACCCCTTCAAACTCGGTGTAAAATTCCTCGCGCGCGATGCCGAACGTGGTTTTGAAATTCTCCTGCCACGTTCCTCCCTTCCGCAGCCCCTCCCAATAGGTTCGCACGACCGCGTCTCTGCCCGCCTTTTTCTCCAAATACCGGCATGCGTGATAGCCCAAATAGTATTCTCCGCCCTCGAATGTCTCGTCAGCGCCGCCGCGCGATTCCATTTCCATCAACGGCGCACTGAGTGGAACGTAAGGAATCGTGCGCGGCGATTTCATCCCGTGGAATTCGAGAACGACATCTTCGATGTACTCCGCGCATCCCTCGATGAGCCAGATGGGGCCTTGCCGCGGCACAGTCTTGGAGCCAGGGACGCCGGTCGTGCCGCTCAAATGATCTTGCCACAGATGAAAATATTCATGCGCGAGGGTACCCAGGCGCACTTCGAGAGGAAAGTTGCGAAAGCGCGGAGAAATCAAGATCGCGATATGTTTGTGCCCCGCTATCCCCACGACGTTGCCCTGTTCCATTCGGATCACTTGGCTGGGGTTGAGCCACGGATCGCTTTTCAAGAGCGCGGCAGTTGTAGTAAACGCATCCACTTGCGCGTCGAATTGGCTGTTGAGAAAATTTTGCGTGAGCAGGATAGAATTCTGAATCGTCTGCCGATCACTGCCGGGCACATCGTCGCCAAGATTGAATTGGACGTTCAATGGATCGATCAAGGGCTGCGAAATGAAATTTGGATTCAAGCGAATGGCGCTGGAGAAATCGCCTAATGCTTTGGCGCGCTCGTTTTGCCGGGCGTAGACGTGTCCGCGTTGATAGAACGCTTCGGCGTTTTTGGCGTCCAGCTCGATGATCTTGGAATAATCGGCAATCGCATCGCTGAGTTTGCCCGCGTCTTGAAACGCGCGCGCGCGCTTGGCATAGTGTGTGAGCGACTTGGGTTCGAGTTGGATCGCGCGCGTATAGTCGGCGACCGCGTGGTCGAATTTCTGTTGCGCGCTGAACGCGGCGGCGCGATTCACGTACGCCGTCGCGTCTTGCGGAGTGAGGTCGATCACCCGGCTCAAATCGGCGATTTGCGAATCGCGCTCGCCGAGCGCGCCGTACGCGGCGGCGCGCTGCGCGTACGCGCGCACCGACTTGGCGTCGAGTTCGAGCGCGGCAGTGTAATCGGCGATGGCTTGGATGAATTGATCGCGGCGCGCGTAAAGCGTTCCGCGACCGAGGTACGCGTCCACTAACCGCGGATCGAGTTCGACCGCGCGCGAAAAATCGTCGAATGCAGCGTCGAAAGCGAGTTGCGTCATTGCGATCTCGCCGCGCCCGAGCCACGCGCGCGCGATCTTGGAATCGAGCGCGAGCGCGGCGTTATAGTCGAGCCGGGCTTGGCTGAGATTGCCGGTTTGGTGATGCGCTTGCGCGCGCCCGAAGTACGCCGCGCTTGCTTGCGGATCGCGTTCGAGCGCGCGGGCAAAATCGTCCAGCGCGCGCGTGAATTGTTTCTGTTCGAGGTAGACGGCGCCGCGTCCGGCGTATGCCGTCGCGCAAGTGGAATTGAGTTCGACGGCGCGCGTGTACTCGGCAATCGCCTGCGCGAGATCGCCGCTGGCGCGCGCCTGCTCGCCGCGTGCGACGGCGGCTTGCGCTTGCGCGCGTGGAGACACGGTGGGCATAGCGGTTGGCGTGGGGACAGGCGGGGCGGCGCATCCGGCGACGACGAATGTGAGCAGAAGGACGAGCGCGGCAATGTTGCGCGCAACTCTGGAGGTGCGACGTACGGCATCTCTCTGATCGAGCAAGGGCGCGATGGGCATGGTTGCCTCCAAGTTTCTCTCTTCAACCGCATTGTAGCACGTTGCAGTTCCTTTGCCAAATAAACGGTAGGAAAAATTTCTGAATTGTGTTATCACGCGATTTGCGTTATAATGGCGACAATTCGCAGGAGAAAAAAGGTACATGAGTTTCAACGTCGGCGACACTATCGGTCCCTACAAAATCATCTCCCACGTTGGTCAAGGCGGTATGGCGACGATTTACAAAGCGTACCAGACGACGCTTGACCGCTATGTTGCGCTCAAAATTATTCACCCCGCGCTGAAAGAAGATCGTTCCTTCGTGATGCGTTTGCAGCGCGAAGCCACCGTCATCGCGAAACTCAATCACCCGAACATCGTCGCCGTACACGATTTCCGCGAGCACGAGGGAATTCCCTTTCTCGTTTTGCAATTCATCGAAGGCAAAACGCTCAAAGATGTGCTCAAAGAACAGAAACCGAACAAACAGCAAATTCTCAATATCATTCGCCCCGTCGCCGACGCGCTGACGTACGCGCATTCGCGCGGCGTTCTGCACCGCGATGTCAAGCCGTCGAACATCTTGATCGACACGGAAGGGCACGTCTATCTCACCGATTTCGGTCTCGCGCGCATCGCGCAGAGCGGTGAATCGACCGCGTCACAGGACATGATGATCGGCTCGCCGCATTATCTTTCGCCGGAGCAAGCCAAGAGCGAGCCGGTCGACGTGCGGACGGACGTTTACTCGCTCGGCGTTATTTTGTACGAAATGTTCGTCGGGCGCGTCCCATTTTCCGCCGAAACGACGTACGCGACAATCCTCGCGCAGATCAACGAAGCGCCGCCCGCGCCGCGCTCGCTCAACCCCAGAGTGCCGATCGCGGTCGAGCAAGTTTTGCTCAAGGCGCTTGCCAAGAATCCCAAAGATCGCTACGCCGGGGTGAGCGAAATGATCCGCGCGCTGGAGAACGCGGTGCGCGGTCCGCGCGAGGAGGACGATCCAGCCGCGCCGATCCAGGTCGTCGAGTACAAGCCCGCGCCGGCGGCTGGCGCGCCGCGTGCGGCGCCGCGTCTTGTCGCCAAGCCGAAACCGCCGACCGCGGCTGCGCCCGCCGGCGCGCGCCAGGGTCGTTCCTGGTTTCCGCTCGTCGCGGGGCTGCTCACTTTACTCGCGTTGTTTGGCTGCATCGTCTTTGCGGCATTCGTTTTACCCGGGATGTTGGGCCCGCGCGGGTTGCTTCCCGGCGCGACAACGCCGGTAACCGTCCGGTTGACTACGCCGACACGCATCGCAGTGGCGGTGCCCTCCGCGACTTTGGCGGGGGTGGCTGTGCCGACGAGCATATCCGCGCCCGCGCAATCGCCCAGCCCGGCGCAATCGCTCACGCGCGCGCTCTCCGTGACGAGCGTGCCGCCGGCCGGTCTGCGCGGCAAAATCGCGTACAGTATGGTGACCGGCGATTTGCCGGAAAGCCGCGCGGTTTTTCTCGCCGATGGCGACGGCACCGACGCGCGTCAACTGGTCGAATTCGCGTTGTGGCCCTCGATTTCGCCGGATGGCTCGCGCATCGCGTACTATCGCCTGAAAGACGAAGGGCTGTACATCGCGAACATCGACGGCGGCGCGGCGCGCAAAATCGTGCCCGGCGAAGTGTGCTGCGCGCAATGGTCGCCGGACGGCAAGCGCGTGATGTACTTGCAGGGCAAACTCAAAACCGGCGACGTAAAAATCGTTCTGGTCAATCCTGATGGCACCGGCAAAACCGAACTCGTGACGGGCTTTAGTCCCGGCTGGGCGCACGACGGCAATCGGCTGGCGTACTCGGCGTGCGAGCCAAATACGACGCAGTGCGGTTTGTGGACGTACGACATCCGCACCGGCAAGGCGACGATGATCACGCGCGACGACGGCAAAACCCCGCGCTGGTCGCCGCGCGGCGACAAGATCGTTTATCCTGCCGACAGTGGGCAAGGGCACATCAATCTTTTCGTCGTTAATGCGGATGGCACAGGAAAAACGCAACTCACTTTTGGCAAAGGCAAAGTGATTCAGCCCGCGTGGTCGCTCGATGGAAATTATATCTATTATCGTTCCGACCAAGATGGCAAGGTGTGGGGAATTTTCGTGATGCGCGCCGATGGCTCCGGGCAGCGTTTGCTCATCAATCACGTGCCGCCGGACGGCGACCGCTGGTCGTACGAAACGCTGAGCGTTGGTCCTTGATGGCGAATAGCGTATGGCGAATGGCGAATCCTGCTCTACGCGATACGCCATTCGCGATCTGCTAACGCGGAGAGATTTCGATGCCGATCTCACCCGGCGACAATGTGGGTTCCTATCGCATTATCGAACCGCTTGGGCAAGGCGGAATGGCGACCGTCTTCAAAGCGTATCACCCCGCGCTCGACCGCTATGTCGCGATCAAGGTTTTGCACCCCTCGTTCAAAGAAGACCCCAACTTTAACGCGCGTTTCGCGCGCGAAGCGCGCATCGTCGCCAAACTCGACCATCCCAATATCGTCCCGATTTTCGATTTTGCGGAACACGAAGGTACGCCGTACCTCGTCATGCGTTTCGTCGAAGGCAAAACGCTCAAAGCCGTTTTGCGCGATGGTTTGCTCCCCATTCCGCGCGTCCTCGCGATCATTCATCCGGTAACCGCGGCGCTGGCGTACGCGCACGCGCAAGGCATTTTGCACCGCGACATCAAGCCATCGAACGTGATGCGCGCGAACGACGGACACATCTTTCTCGCCGATTTCGGACTCGCGCGGATCGCGCAAGCCGGCGATTCGACAATCTCGCAAGACATGTTGATCGGCACGCCGCAGTACATTTCGCCGGAGCAAGCGCGCGGCGAACCCGCGACCGAACGCAGCGATCTCTATTCGCTCGGCGTCCTCTTGTTCGAAATGTTTACCGGGCGTGTGCCGTTCAGCGCAGACACGCCGTACGCGATCATCCACGATCATATTTATACCGCGTTGCCGTTGCCCACATCGATCAATCCGAATCTCTCCGAAGCGATCGAGCGTGTCTTGCTCAAAACATTAGCGAAGGATCCGACCGCGCGCTACGCCAGCGCGACCGAACTGATGACCGCGCTCGAGCAAGCCGCCGGAATCGACGCCGCGCACGTCGCCACAATGTCGCCGCCGCCAACGCCGATCACCCAACTCGTTTCACCGCCGCCGACGGTGCCGGAGCCGATTGCGCCGGTGTCGCCGCCGCCGGTCAAATCGTCGCCGAAACTCGTCGCCAAGCCCGCGCCGGAAAAACCTGTCGCCGCGCCCGCGCCGCGGCGCGGCTTGAATCGGATCACGTGCGCGGTGGTCGCTGTCATCGCGCTGCTTTGTTTGGTCTGCATCGGATTCATGGCAATCGACGCGCAATCTCCGCTGCGCGGGTTTCTCAGAAATATTCCACCGCCCGCGCGAACGCCGGATTTGGCAAGCGTGGCAAAAACCAAAGTCGCGCTCAATCCTCAAGACGCCGCGGCGCACACGCAACTGGGCGATGAACTCGCGCGCCAAAAAGATTTCGAAGCCGCGTACGCCGAGTACGACCGCGCGATCAAACTCAACCCGCGTCTGGCGATTGCGTACATTCACGCAGGCGACCTCGCGCAAAAACAAGGCGACCTCAATCGCGCGCTCAAATATTACGAGGCGGGGCTGGCGGCAGTTCCGGGCAATTTGGAACTGCTTGTGCGGCAAGCCGATTTGCTCTTTCAAATGAAACGCGTGGAAGACGCGCAGATGTTGTACGATAAAGTTCTCCGCGTCGACCCGGACAATCCCGCCGCCAATTTGGGAATGGGCAAACTCGCCAAAATGCGCGGCGAGGCGGAAGAAGCCAAGCGCCGCTTTTCGCTCGTCGTCAACAGCAAAGACGCCCCCGCGTCAATGATCGAGGACGCGAAAAACCAGATCGCGGATTTGGCGCTCAACCCGCCGCCCGACCCCGTCGCGCAAGCCAAAGCGCGCGTGAACGCGAATCCGCAAGACCCGGAGGCGCGCGTCTTGTTGGGCGATGCGTACGCCGCGCAGAAGAACTCCGACGCGGCGTTTGCCGAATACGACACGGCGATCAAACTGAGCGCCAAATTTCTGCACGCGTACGCCCAAGCCGGAGAATTGGCGACGACGCTCGGCGATTTCGAGCGCGCCAACAAGTATTTTACGCAAGGGCGCGCCATCGCGCCGGATGACATCGAACTCGTACTCGGGCAAGGCGATCTGTTTTTCAAGTGGAAAAAATATGACGACGCGCGCGCCGCGTTCGAACGCGTCTTGAAAATCGATCCAAACAATGCCCAAGCCCTGTGGCGGCTGGCGAACGTCCAGCGCATTCAGGGACAACTCGCGGACGCGCTGCGCAACTATACGCGCGCGCTGGCGATCGATCCAAACTTGCCCGAAGCGCATTTTGGCATGGGGATGCTGATGCTCGAGCGCGGCAATAAGGACGAAGCGCGGCGACAATTTCAGATGGTCGTCAGCAATCCCAACGCGCCGCCGGACTTGAAAGAGCAAGCGCAAAAACAGCTGAGCGCGCTAGGGGAAAAATAATGCTCGACCGCCGACAGCCGACCGCCGTCGGCAGTCGGCTGTCAGCGGTCGAATGAAATATGTCAGAAGTAACCGTTACTACGATCGCGCGCGCACGCGCGGATATTGCCGATTTGCGGCGCGGTTTGAACGACCTCGCGCAATGGCTGGAAGAACACCGGGACGAAATTCCTCACGCGACTGAAACGCGTCAACGCGTCTCCGAGTTGGGGCTTTTCCTCGAACGCTTGAACGCCGGGCTGGAACAGCAAGACAAAGAGCGCGCGCAACTGCTCGGCTTGTTCCAGGTGAGCCGCGCGGTCAATTCGACGTTGGAAGTGGACGTGGTGTTGAACCGCGCGATGGACACGATCATCCAGGTCACGCGCGCCGAGCGCGGTTTTTTGATGCTCACCGACGACGAGGGACAACTCGTCTTCCAGGTCGCGCGGAACATGGACCGCGAGACGATCAGCAGCCCTTCCTTCCACGTCAGCCGGAGCATCGTCGAACATGTCGCGCAAACCGCGCAGTCGATCCTCACGACGGACGCACAGCGCGATCCGCGTTTCGCCGCGCAAGACAGCATCATCAGTCTCAATCTCCGCTCGATTTTGTGTACGCCGCTGATCGCGCGCGAGTACGTGATCGGCGTCGTCTACGTCGACAATCGCCTGCACGCCGGAATGTTTCAGCCCGCCGATCTCGACGCGCTGCGCGCCTTCGCCGATCAAGCCGCGATTGCAATCGAAAACGCGCGCTTGTTCGCCAGCGTGCGGCAAAAGATGAACGAGATCAGCGCGCTCAAAACTTTCCAAGACAATATTTTTGCGAGCATCGCGTCCGGCGTCGTCGCGACCGATTTGCAGGATCGGATCACCGCGTTCAACCGCGCCTCCGAGACGATTTTCGCGACCCCCGCCGACAAGTCGCTGGGGCAGCCCTATCGCGAAACGCTCGCGCCGCTCGCCGATACGTCGCTGCCGCGCTTGGTCGAAGAGGTCAAGCGCGCCGGAACGCAGTACGTCGGCGCGGAAATCAAATCGAACATGCCGCAACGCGGAACGGTTTACCTGAACTTTAATGTCTCTTCGTTGAAGGACACGTCGGGTAGTCCGCAGGGCGTCGCCATCGTCGTCGACGATCTGACGGAAAAGCGGCGACTGCAAGCCACGCGCGATATGTTTCGCCGCTATGTCGCGCCGGCGGTCGTCGATCGTTTGGAAGATCATCCCGAGCAATTGAAACTCGGCGGAACGCGGCAGGAGATCACGATCTTGTTCGCGGACATTCGCGGCTTTACGGCTTTTAGCGAACAACTCCCGCCTGAGAAACTCGTCGACATTTTGAACGAGTACCTCGCGCTCGCCGCCGACGCGATTTTGCGTCAGGAAGGCACGCTCGACAAATTTATGGGCGACGCGGTGATGGGCATTTTCAACGCGCCGCTCGCGCAAAGCGATCATCCGTTACGCGCGGTGCGCGCCGCGCTCGCGCTGCGCGCGGCGGTCGTGCGCTTGCACCGGCGTCTGCCGAAGGAATTGCAATTGCACTACGGCGTCGGCATTCACACCGGCGACGCGGTCGTCGGCAATGTCGGCACGGAACAGCAAATGAATTACACGGCGATAGGCGATGCGGTGAACTTGGCGAAGCGATTGCAGGAATGGGCGGGCGGCGGACAAATCATTATGAGCGAGCAAACCTACGCGCGGATTCGTCAACAAGTCACGGTCAACCCGATCATGCCTTTCCACGTCAAAGGACGCGAAGCGGTGGTCGAGGCGTGGGAAGTCGCGGGGTTGAGGCAGTAAGAAACCAGGTTTCTCTCTAGAACCTGGTTTCTTCTTTGGTATTGACATTATCTATCTTTTGGCTATACTCAGGCGCGGGAGGTAAGAATGGCAAAGGTAATGATTACGATGCCAAATGAGTTCCTGAAACAGGTGGACAAGGTCGCGGCGGGGGAGCACCGCACACGCAGCGAATTTATCCGCGAAGCCATCCGCGCCTACATCGCCGAACGCGCGGCAGGCAACCCGCCGGCGCGATTGCGCGCGCCCGGTATTCGCGCGGCAGTCGAGTTGCAGGATCGTTCGCGCGAGCAATTGCGGGGCGTCAAATTCGATAGCGTCGCGCTGATTCGCAAAATGCGAGGTCCCCTAAAATGGTAACTGCTCAACCGGTGTTCCTGGTTGACAGTTCGGTCATCGTGAAATGGTATCATGAAGAGGAGTACACTCCCGTCGCGCTGCGACTGCGCGAGATTCATTTACAGGGGCAGTGGGAACTTCGGCTAGCCGATATAACTTTTTACGAACTGGCGAACGCGCTCCATTTTGGATGCAAGATGACTTCGGCGGAGATTATCGCGCGGGTGCAATCTCTACTCGCAATGGAATTGCGGATTTACGGGTTCGACAATTTTGTTCTGCGGCGCGCGCTTGATCTCTGCGCGGAAAAGCATATCGCGATTTACGATGCCTATTTGATCGCGCTGGCAAAACAAGAACGATTGATCTTTGTGACGGCTGACGAAAAACTCTGGCGCAAATTCAGTCTGGACGACTCGGTGAAATCACTGCGTTCGTTGGCATCCTTGTTCAAAGGTGACAGTAAAACCTATGTTTGAACTCTGCTTCCTCGGCACCTCCGCGTCCGCGCCCAGCATCGAACGAAATATGACTTCGACGTTGCTGATTCACGCGGGGCAGCGTTTTCTGCTGGATTGCGCGGAAGGAACGCAGCGTCAGATTTTGCGGAGCGGGCTCGGCTTCAAAGAATTGCGCCGCATTTTTTTGACGCACGGTCACCTCGATCACATCCTGGGTTTGGGCGGCATCGTTTCGACCTTCGGGCGCTGGGAAGCGATTGCGCGCATCGAAATTTTCGGCGGGCGTTGGGCGATTGACCGTGTGCGCGATCTGCTCAAAGTTGTTTTGCGCGGCAAAGAAGTCGAAATGGAAATCGATTTCGTCGAAGTCAAGCCCGGCGTGCTGATCGAAGAAAAAAATCTGACGATTTCCGCGTTCCCGGTGATTCATCGCGGCAGCGGCTGTTTCGGTTACATCTTTCAGGAAAAAACGAAACGCCCGTTCCTCGTCGAGCAGGCGGAAAAACTGGGTGTGCCGGTCGGTCCCGAACGCAAACGGCTCGTCGCCGGAGAAACGCTCACGCTCGCGAACGGCGTCGTCGTCAAGCCGGATGATGTTTTGGGCGCTCCGGTTCCGGGGATGAAACTGGTTTACGTCGGCGATATTGCGCGCACAGACGAAGTGCTTGCGCCCGCGCGCGACGCGGACGCGCTCGTGATGGAAGCGACGTACGTGCAAGCAGATGCAGAGATCGCGCGGCAATTCGGTCACATCACCGCCGCGGATTCCGCGCGTTGTGCGCGCGACAGCCACGTTCAGCAATTGTACCTCACGCATATTTCGCGGCGCTATTCCGGCGCGATGATCGAAGCGGAAGCGCGCGCGATTTTTCCAAACACGATTGTGGCGAACGATTTAGATCGCGCGGTGGTGAAACGCGCGTAGCGTGCTGCGTATTGCGTGTTGCGTATCGCGAAAACGTCATACGGAACACGCAATACGGAACACGCAAGAGATATCGGAGAAGTGAAATGAGTACGATCCAAAGTGTAGTCAAACGAAACGGCACGACAGTGCCGTTCAATTCGGAACGCATAACGAACGCGATCTATCGCGCGGCGGTCGAGATGGGCGGACGCGATCGCGCGACGGCGGAACGCTTGAGCCAGCAAGTCGTTCAGATTTTGGAAACGCAAACGCCGCCCGATCACATTCCGACCGTCGAAGAAATCCAAGACCTCGTCGAAAAAGTATTGATCGAGAACGGGCACGCGCGCGTGGCAAAGGCGTACATTTTGTATCGCGCCGAGCGCGCGCGGTTGCGGGAGGAGCACACCGGGCAAACGCCGCGGGACTCGAAAAATATTCCCTGGGCGAAATTGTGGCACGCGCTCGATTGGGCGGTGGAGCGCGGCGTCAACACCATCGCAGGCTTGAACGCGCGCATCGCGCGCGGCGAATTTCCGAAAATCGTTCAGGAAGCGGAAGCGCTGTACGGCGAGGAGATCAAGAATGCCGCCGCGCAAATTATCGCGCGCCGCGCAGAATTGCGAACCGTCATCATCACGGGACCCTCGTCGTCCGGCAAGACGACGACGACGATCAAAGTCGGCGAGCGGCTCAAGCGCGCCGGGCTGAATCTCGTGACGCTCAACATCGACAATTACTTCTTCGATCTGGAATTGCACCCCAAGGATGAGTTCGGCGATTACGATTTCGAAACGCCGCAGGCGCTCGACTTGGCGTTGATCAGTCAGCACCTCGCGCGTTTGATTGCGGGCGAAGAAGTGCGGATTCCGTTTTACGATATGAAGACGGGACATCGCGCCAACGATCACACGCCGATGAAACTGAAGGCGAACGACATCATTTTGATCGACAGTTTGCACGGCTTGTTTCCCGAAATGACAAAAGACGTGCCAAGCGAACAGAAATTCAAACTCTACCTCGAACCGCTGCTCCAGATGAAAGGACCTGACAACAAGTACGTGCGCTGGACTGACTTGCGTCTCATCCGTCGAATGTTGCGCGACGCGGTCCATCGCGCGTACGATCCGCGCCGCACGCTGTTGCACTGGCACTATGTTCGCAGCAGCGAAATGCGGAACATCATCCCGCGTATCAACGAGACCGATTGCGTCGTCAACACCGGCATGGCATTCGAACTGCCGCTCTTTCGCCCGCGCTTGCTCGATCAGTTTGCGCGCTGGGAGCAAGAATTTCAAGGCGATCCGCTGCGCGAGGATGCGTACAAGCGCGCCAAGCGCGTACGCGCGCTATTGCAATCCGTGACGCCGGTCGCCGATGATTCGCCGGTGCCGCCGGACTCGGTGCTGCGCGAGTTTATTGGCGGGAGTGTGTACGAGTATTGAGTGAATCTATGATGCCAAAACGACAGTCGAAAAATCGGCTGTCGTTTTTTGTTGACAAAATTTAACCTGGGTATGTGCAAAAGTTAAAAAAAATTGACCGCCAATCTCTTGAGATTGCGCCGCCGAATCGCTATATTTACAATCAGCAACGCGTGTTTTCGATGAAGAAAAAGGGGGCGCAAGCATGATGCGGTTTTCCGACAAGTGGCTCGTATGCGTTGACTGTGGGAAACAATTTCTGTGGGACGCGGGAGAACAGGCATGGTTCATCGGCAACCATTTGGAGAACCAGCCCAAACGGTGCAAAAAATGTCGCGATAAACGCCGCGATGAACGCAAGCATCAACCACAGCCACCCGCGCAAGTCAACTGTTCGCAGTGTGGCGCGCCGACGTACGTTCCGTTCGTGCCGCGCGGCACCAAGCCGGTTTATTGCCGCATGTGTTTGATGGCAGTTCACGCGTGAACGCGGCGCGCGGAATGACAAATCGCGGTAGAGACGTTTCGCCGGAACGTCTCTACCGCGATTTGTTTTGTTGTGGATAGTTGGTGGATTCTGTGTGGGATATGTGTGGGTTTGTGTGGGATAACGTGTGAACAACTGTTCTGCTACACGTTGCTACATCTGCTTCACACAAACAACGGCGCGTACTGCAGCGCGTCCGCGATCAGCGCTTCCTGTTCCGCCGTGTTCATTCGCGTGAAATGCGCGCACGCGTCGAGGAACAGCGGCAACACCGTGACATCGCCGACGGTGCACAAGCCCGTGATGCCCTGCGACAGCGCGAAATTCACCGCGCGCTGAATGTGCGCCATGTCGGTGAACGGTTCGTACCACGTCGCGTGTGTGCGTGGGCGATCACCCCAGGGACCTTTCGTGACCGCCTTGATCGCCATCACGCCCACGTCGCGCGCGCGACATTCGCGCAACAGCGCGTCCGCATCGCGGCGATAATCCGCATTCGCGAACAAGCGCGCGTTGATTGGAAACAAAACGGTATCGAAATCGAATCGGCGCAGCGCTTCGAGAAATACGGAGGGCGATTGCAAACCGTGCCCCGTGATGCCGATAAAGCGCGTCAGCCCTTGTTCGCGCGCGGCGACTGCCGCTTCAAGCGCGCCGCCGCGCGCGGTTACCGCGTCCAAATCCTCCAGCGTTTTGACCGCGTGCATTTGGTACAGATCGAATTTATCGGTGCGCAGCCGTTCGAGCGAGCGCCGCAGTTCTGCCGCCGCGTTTTCGCGCGAGCGTTCCGTCGTTTTGCAGCCGAGAAAAAAGCGCGCGCGTTCGCGCGCGACCCAGGAACCTAAGCGCGCTTCGGCGTCGCCGTACGACGGCGCGATGTCGATGTGATTCACGCCCGCCGCGAGCGCGCGTTCCATCGCCGCGTCCGCCGTCGCCTGATCCACTTTGCCGAACGCCGCGCCGCCCAAAATCGCGACCGTGCTGAAATGCCCCGTTCGTCCGAATCGTCGTGTTTCCATTTCTTCACCTCGCGCCAATTCTATCTCGCTTGGCGCGCTTGTCAAGCGCGATTTTTCTGGCGATTACAAAATTCACCGCAGAGGCGCAGAGTTTATTTTTTTCTCTGCGTCTCTGCGTTCTCTGCGGTTGCCATTCGCGTTAGTGATTTTTGAGATTTCTCGCAAATGCGATAGAATAGAATCACATGCACGAACTCCCCGTGACCGAAGGAATTCTCAAAACTGTCATCGAAACGTCCGAGCGCAATGGCGCGCGGCGTATCACCGCGATCAATCTCGTCATCGGCGAGTTGTCATCCATCGTGGACGACTCGATTCAGTTCTATTTCGATTTGTTGAGCCAAGGCACGCTGGCGGAAAATGCCGCCCTGCATTTTCGCCGCGAACCGACGATTGTGATTTGTCTCGATTGCGCGCATCGCTTCAACGCGACCGCGCCGCTCGAATCGCAATGTCCACAGTGCGGCGGCGCGCATTTGCAAGTCAAAGGGAGCCGCGATTTTTTCATCGAAAGTATCGAGGTGGAAGATGAAGATACCGGTCGTTAAAAATATTTTGAGCGCGAACGATCAGATCGCCGCCGATAATCGCGCGACGTTCGACGAACTGGGTGTGTTCGTCGTCAACGTGATGGCGTCGCCGGGCGCGGGCAAGACGAGCGTGATTCTCGCGACGACCGCGCGTCTGCCGAGCGACGTGCGCCCCGGCGTGATCGAAGGCGATCTCGCGTCGCGCATCGACGCGGACACGATTGCCGCGCGCAACATTCCGGTCGTGCAGATCAACACGGGCAGCGGCTGTCATCTCGACGCGCCGATGATTCGCGCCGCGCTGCCGCAACTGCCGCTGCAAGACATCGATCTGTTGTTCGTCGAGAATGTCGGTAACCTGGTTTGTCCCGCCGAATTCAAACTTGGCGCGAATCTCGCGGTGGTCGTCGCGAGCGCGCCCGAAGGTCACGACAAATCGTACAAATATCCCGGCATGTTTGCTGCCGCCGACGCGGTGATCTTGAACAAAGCCGACCTGCTCCAGGTGTTCGAGTTCGACGTGGATTATTTTCGGCGCGGGATCGAAATGGTCAACCCCGACGCGCCGTTCTTTCCGATCTCGTGTCGCACCGGCGCGGGCATGGACGCGTGGTTGGCGTGGTTGTTGGAAAAACGACAATCGTTTGCCGAAGATCGAAACCAGTCCATCGTTGTGTGAACCGCGCCGCTGAAACGTGAAGCGTGAATCATAAATCGAAAATCGAAAATCAGAAACCTGTCCTGAGCGAAGTCGAAGGATCGAAAATGCGCTTGCGCGTCGAAATCCACGGCGCGGTCCAAGGCGTCGGCTTTCGTCCGTTCGTCTATCGCCTCGCGACCGAACTCGCGCTCACCGGCTGGGTCATCAACGATGCGCGCGGCGTCTTCATCGAAGTCGAAGGCGACGCAGCGACGCTCGCGCGTTTCCTCGAACGGTTATCGAGTGAAAAACCTCCGCGTTCGATCATCCACTCGCTCGATTCGATTTGGCTCGATCCGATTGGTTATTTGGAATTTGAGATTCGCCACAGCGACGACGCGGGCGCCAAGACCGTCCTCGTTTTGCCCGACATCGCAACCTGCGACGATTGCCTCGCCGAAGTTTTGAATCCGTCTGATCGCCGCGCGCGTTATCCGTTTACCAATTGCACGAATTGCGGTCCGCGTTTTTCGATCATCGAAGCATTGCCGTACGACCGCCCGAACACGACGATGCGGAAATTCGCCATGTGTCCCGATTGCCAGCGCGAGTATGAAAACCCGCGCGACCGCCGCTTTCACGCGCAGCCGAACGCGTGCGCGGTGTGTGGTCCACAAATGCGGCTCGTCGCAAGTCCAGAATTCAAAATTCAAAATTCGAAATTCAACGCTGGGGACTTGGAACCGATCGCGCAAACCGCGCGCTTGCTTGCCGATGGATGCATCGTCGCCGTGAAAGGTCTCGGCGGATTTTTGCTGATGGCGGACGCGCGCAACGCGGACACGCTCGCGCGCTTGCGCGAACGCAAACCGCGCCGCGACAAGCCGTTTGCGCTGATGGCGCGCGATCTTGTACAAGCGCGCGCGCTCGTCGAGATCGACGCGCAAGCGGAAGCGTTGCTCACGTCGCCGGAGTCACCAATTGTTTTGCTGCGCCGTAAACAGAACGCGCCGGTTGCGGAAAACGTTGCGCCCGGAAATCCGTACCTGGGTGTGATGTTGCCGTACACGCCGCTCCATCATTTGCTTTTGCGCGAAATTGATTTTCCCGTCGTCGCGACGAGCGGCAACTTGAGCGACGAGCCGATCTGTACCGACGAGAACGAAGCGGCGCAACGACTGGGCGGCATCGCGGATCTGTTTCTTGTCCACAATCGCCCAATCGCGCGGCACGTGGACGACAGCGTGATGACGGTGATGCTCGGCGAGCCGCGATTCTTACGCCGCGCGCGCGGTTACGCGCCACTGCCTGTTTTGCTCGCGCGCGAAATCCCGACGATTCTCGCGGTCGGCGCGCATCTCAAGAATACAATCGCGCTTTCGGTCCGCAACCAGGTTTTCATCAGCCAGCACATCGGCGATCTCGAAACGCCGGAAGCAATGATCGCGTTCGAGCGCGTGATTGCGGATTTTCTCGAACTGTACGAAGCGACGCCCGTTGCCATCGCGCACGATCTGCATCCTGATTATCTTTCGACCAAGTGGGCAGGGGAGCAGGAGAGCGATTCTCGCGCATCACGCATCACGCATCACGCATCACGCATCGCAGTTCAGCATCATCACGCGCACCTCGCCGCGTGTCTCGCCGAAAATCGCGCGGAGCGCGCGCTCGGCGTGACGTGGGACGGCACGGGCTACGGCACTGACGGTACGATTTGGGGCGGCGAGTTTTTGCTGGGCGACGCGAAAGATTTCGCGCGCGTCGCGCATCTGCGCCCATTTCGCTTGCCCGGCGGCGACGCGGCAGTCAAAGAACCGCGCCGCGTCGCGCTTGCGCTGTTGTGGGAAATGTACGGCGACGCCACGCTCGAACGCGACGACCTCGCGCCGATTCGCGCGTTCAGTCGCGCGGAACGCAAGACGCTCGCGCGAATGTTGAGCAAGAGTGTGAACGCGCCGATCACGACGAGCGCGGGGCGTCTGTTCGACAGCATTGCCGCGCTGATCGGTTTACATCAGCAAGTTTCGTTCGAAGGACAAGCCGCAATGGCGTTGGAGTACGCGGTGGACGCGGCGGTTGAGGACGCGTATACGTTTGGGATCTTGCAGGAAGCCAGGGAGCAGGGGAGCAAGGGAGCAGGGGGGAACGAATCTCCCCTGCTCCCCCGCACCTCTGCTCCCCCGCTCGTTTTCGATTGGCAACCGCTTCTTGAATCCGTGCTGGGGGACTTGTCACGCGGCGTCGAACGCGGTATCATTGCGGCGCGGTTTCACAACGCGCTCGTACAAGCCATCGTCGCGGTCGCGCAGAAAATCGGCGAGCCGAACGTCGCGCTGAGCGGCGGCTGTTTCCAAAATCGTTTGCTGACTGAACGCGCGGCGACGCGACTCGCGCAGGCAGGATTCCGCGTGTTGCTGCATCGTCACGTTCCGCCGAACGACGGGTGTATCAGTTTGGGGCAAGTGGTCGTCGCGGCAGCGCGAATCAGTGAACAGTCAACAGTAAACAGTGAACAGTGATTGGAGGAAATATGTGTCTTGGCGTTCCAGGCAAAGTAATAGAAATGCAATCCAACGCCGCGGGCGTGACGATGGGCAAAGTCGATTTCGCGGGCGTCGTCAAAGAAATTTGTCTCGCGTACGTGCCTGAAGTCAAGGTCGGCGAATTCGTCATCGCGCACGCGGGTTTCGCGATCAATACGCTCGACGAGAAAGAAGCGTTGGAAGTGTTCGAAACGTTGAAGCAGATCGACGATCTGGCGGAGTTGGAGATTCCGCAACCGTGATGCGTGTTGCGTAACTATTCGATTAGTTGGGACGGAACACGCAACACGAAGCACGCTGGATGAGATACAGCGATGAAGTACATAGATGAGTACCGCAACGAAGCCGACGCGCAAAAATTTATCGCGGCGATTCAGCGCGTCGCCACACGCCCGTGGACGATCATGGAAATCTGCGGCGGGCAAACGCACACGCTCATCAAGTTCGGGATTGATCGGATGTTGCCTGAACGAGTCACGCTCGTGCATGGTCCCGGTTGTCCCGTCTGCGTCACGCCGCTCGAATTGATCGACAAGGCGATTGCGATTGCACGTCGTCCCGAAGTAATTTTCACTTCGTTCGGCGATATGCTGCGCGTTCCAGGTTCGCGCGATGATTTGCTGTCGATCAAGGCGCGCGGCGGCGACGTGCGGATGGTCTACTCGCCGCTCGACGCGGTGAAACTGGCGCAGAAAAATCCAGCGCGCCAAGTCGTCTTCTTCGCGGTCGGTTTTGAGACAACCGCGCCGGGAAACGCGATGGCGGTGTGGCAAGCCAAGCAACTCGGCGTGCAAAACTTTTCGATTCTTACGTCGCACGTTTTGGTGCCGCCCGCGATGGAAGCGCTCCTGGGTTCGCCGAACAATCGCGTGCAAGGATTTCTCGCAGCGGGTCACGTCTGCACGGTGATGGGGTACTGGGAGTACGAACCGATCGCGGCGAAATATCGCGTGCCGATTGTCGTCACGGGCTTCGAGCCGCTCGATCTGTTGCAAGGAATTTACATGACGCTCCAGCAACTCGAAGCGGGACGCGTCCAAGTCGAAAATCAGTACACGCGCGCGGTCCGACGTGAAGGAAACTTGCCCGCGCAAAAACTGATCGCGCAAGTTTTCGAGGTGACGGATCGCAAGTGGCGCGGCATCGGCGAGATCCCGCGCAGTGGCTATCGTCTGCGTGATGAGTTCGCCGCGTTCGACGCGGAAAAACGCTTTGACGTGGGCGCGGTGACCGCGCAAGAATCGCCGTTGTGTATCGCGGGCGAAATTTTGCAGGGCTTGAAAAGACCGCGCGACTGCGCCGCGTTCGCCAAGCAATGCGCGCCCGAACATCCACTCGGCGCGCCGATGGTTTCGTCGGAAGGCGCGTGCGCGGCGTACTACCAGTATTCAGTTTCCAGTATTCAGTATTCAGTGGAAAGTGATACTGAACACTGAACACTGAATACTGCCACTTGGAGAACTATGACTGACCTAACGAGCGCGACTTGCCCCATCCCCATCAGCGATTATCCGCACGTCACGCTCGCGCACGGCGGCGGCGGACGCTTGACGCAGATGCTGATCGAGAAAATGTTCGTGCCGTCATTCGCGAATGCCGCGCTCGAAACTTTGCACGATGGCGCGATCCTCGACGCGCCGAACGCGCGTCTGGCGTTTTCGACTGACTCGTTCGTCGTGCACCCGATTTTCTTTCCAGGCGGCGATATCGGATCGCTCGCGGTTCACGGCACGGTGAACGATCTCGCGATGTGCGGCGCGCGTCCGCTCGCGCTGTCGTCCGCGTTGATCTTGGAAGAGGGCTTGCCGATGCAGGACTTGTGGCGCGTCGTCCAATCGATGCAAAACGCCGCGCGCACAGTCGGCGTGCCGATTGTGACGGGCGATACCAAGGTCGTTGATCGCGGCAAAGGCGACGGCGTCTTCATCAACACGACCGGCGTCGGCGTGATTCCTGCGAACGTTCACGTCGCGCCGACACGCGCGCAAGTCGGCGATGTGATTTTGATCAACGGCGCGATTGCGGAGCACGGCATCGCGATTATGTCGGTGCGCGAGGGCTTGGAGTTCGAGACCGCGCTGCAATCCGATTCCGCGCCGCTGCACGACATCGTCGCGCGCGTGTTGGACGCGGCAGGCGAGCGCGTCCACGTTTTGCGCGATCCGACGCGCGGCGGACTCGCGAGCACGCTGAACGAAATCGCCGCGAGCGCGCGCGTCGGCGTTCGCTTGAACGAGGCGGCAATTCCGCTCGCGGACGCGGTGCGCGGCGCGTGCGAGATTCTCGGACTCGATCCGCTGTACGTCGCGAACGAAGGCAAGTTTCTCGCGATTGTCGCGCGCGAGATCGCGGAGCAAGTTCTCGCGGCGATGCGCGCGCATCCGCTCGGCGCGCGCGCGGCGATCATCGGCGAAATCGTCGCGGAGCATCCGGGCAAAGTGTACCTGCGGAGCCGCATCGGCGGAATGCGCGTGGTGGATATGTTGAGCGGCGAGCAGTTGCCGCGGATTTGTTAGCGCGTCCGTTGCGAGATGCCGACGCGCGAAAAGTACGAGAAAAAAATAAGATTCTCCGTATCTTTTGTGGTGAGACATTGGTAATCGCCAGAAGGTACGTATTGCCAAAACCAAAGAATCGGAATATAATTGAGTTGAAAATAGTTCCTTGCGATCTCCCGGGAGTCGGAGGAACAATATACAAAAAGCAGTGACTTGCCTCAAGGATGAGGGGCAACATCGCATTCACCGTTCTAGTCAATCGCTGGAACGGCTTTTGTTTTCTGCCATTCGCCATGTTTCACACCTACGAGCGATCCACGTGTACGCAACCGCTTTCCTCTTTTCGTCGAAAAGCATCGCACGACAGGCGTCGCAAACGCCTTGGCTCGCGTTCGATCAGTTGATCCCGGGAGGCAGAATCATGCCCTCGGGATTTTTTTACCGGTGCAACCAGGAGGTACTCACATGGATGATGTATTTGATCGATTAGGTCTTCACGCGCAGCGCAGGAGACCAGAAGAATGGTCCGGAACGTTCCGGGATTACCTCTACCTCGTCCGCAGCGAACCGCGTGTGGGGCAACTCGCGCACGCGCGCATATTCGAAATGGTACGGGCGGCGGGGGTGGAAACGGATCAGGCGACGGGGACTGAAAAGTACCGTTTCTTCCAGAATGATTTGTTCGGCGTGGATGAGGCGCTCGCGCAAATCATGGAATATTTCAAAGCCGCGTCGCTGGGGTCAGACGTCGGGCGGCGGATCCTGATGATCTACGGTCCCCCATCGTCCGGGAAAAGCCAATTGGTGATCCTGCTCAAGCGCGGCTTGGAAGAATTCACCCACGCGCCGGAGGGCACGATCTATGCGATCGCGGATTGCCCGATGCACGAAGAACCGCTTCACCTCGTCCCGCCTCAGTTCCGCTCCGATTTCTTGAACGAGTACAAAATTCGCATCGAAGGCGAACTGTGTCCGATGTGTGCGATGAATTTGGCGACCAAGTACGAGAACGACATTTATGCGGTGCCGGTCAAGCGCATCATGTTCTCCGAGCGCGATCGCGTGGGCATTGGTACGTTCGTGCCAGCCGATCCTAAATCGCAGGACATTACTGAACTCGTTGGCTCGATTGATCTTTCGACCATCGGCGAGTACGGCTCGGAATCGGATCCGCGCGCCTATCGCTTCGACGGCGAACTGAACGTCGCGAATCGCGGGCTGATGGAGTTCATCGAAATGCTGAAAGCGGACGAGCGGTTCTTGTACGTGCTCCTGACGCTTTCGCAGGAAAAGAACATCAAGACCGGACGCTTTCCGTTGATCTACGCGGACGAAGTCGTCGTCGCGCACACGAACGAAGCCGAATTCAACACGTTTATGGCGGACAAGAAATCGGAGGCGCTGCAGGATCGTATGATCGTCGTGCGGATGCCGTACAATTTGCGCGTCACGGCGGAACAGAAAATTTACGACAAACTCTTGCGCCAGTCCAAGTTCGGCGACATCCACGTCGCGCCGCACACGCTCCAAGTGGCGTCGATGTTTGCGGTTTTGACGCGTCTGGAAGAACCCAAGATGAAAGGGTTGACGCTGATCAAGAAAATGAAATTGTACGACGGCGCGGAAGACGTGGAGGGCTTTCGGCAAAAAGACGTCAAGCAAATCCGCGAAGAGACGGAACGCGAAGGGATGGACGGCATCTCGCCGCGCTTTATCATCAACCGCATCAGCGCGGCGTTCACCAAGCCCGGCGCAAAATGCGTGAACCCCATCGACGCGCTGCGCTCGATCAAGGAAGGCATCGAGGCGCACAGCGGCATGACGAAAGAAGAAAAGGAACACTATATCAATCTCATCGCCGACGCGCGCAAAGAGTACGACGAGATCGCACGGACGGACGTTCAGAAAGCATTCTTCGTCTCGTTCGAGAAAGAAGCGCAAACGCTGCTCGATAATTATCTCGACAACGTCGAAGCGTACTTGGACGACCGCAAAGTGACCGATCCGATCACGGGCGAAGAATATCCGCCGAACGAAAAACTGATGCACTCGATTGAGGACAAGGTCAAAGTTTCGGAAAGTGGCAAGGACGCATTCCGCAATGAAATCTTTCGCAAGGTGGCGATGGCGCAGCGCCGCGGCGACAAGTTCGACTATCGCACGCACGACAAACTGCGCGAAGCCATCGAAAAGCAGTTGTTCGACGAACGGCGCGATACGATCAAACTGACTGTCTCGACGCGCAATCCCGATCCGGAGCAACTCCGCAAGATCAACGAGGTCGTCAACACGCTGATCGAGCGCGAAGGATATTGCACCGAGTGCGCCAACGAGTTGCTCAAGTACGTGTCGTCGCTGTTGGCGCGGGAAAAATAAGAACGTGAAACGTGATGCGTGTTCCGTGTTCCGTTTTTACGCAACACGCATCACGCAACACGGATCACGTGAGGTGTTGTAATGTCAGTTGCAATTTCAACTATGGCGGTCCCCTGGGATTTGCGGCGGCGCGGTCTGAAGGATTCGATCCGGCACGACAAGCGCGTGCGCGAGGCGATCAAGGAAAACCTGAAAGAGTTGATCGCGGAGGAAACGATCATCACATCCGACGGGAAAAGAAAAGTCAAAATCCCGGTGCGCTATCTCGATCAATACCGCTTTATCTTCGACCGCACGACGAACGGCCGCGGCGTCGGACAAGGTCCCGGCGATGTCGGCGATGTGATCGCCAGCGACGGCGACAAAAGCGCGCCGGGACAGGCGGGCAATCAGCCCGGTCAGGAAATCTACGAAGCGGAAATTTCACTGGACGAACTGACGCGCATGATGTTGGAAGACCTGGCTTTGCCCTGGCTGGAGGAAAAACAAAAAGATCGGGTCAAGACGACGGCGTGGCGGTTTGAGGATATTCGCAAAAAGGGATCGCTCGCCAATCTGGATCGGCGGCGCACGCTCAAGCAGACGGTCAAACGCCGCGCCGCGAAGGGCGAGCCGCGCGTCGGCAAGATCGTGGACGACGACCTGCGCTTTCGCATTCCAGAAATTCACGAAGAGTACCACTCGAATTGCGCCGTCTATCTGTTGATGGACCGCAGCGGTTCGATGACGACGGAGAAAAAGTACATCACCAAGAGTTTCTTCTTTTGGATGGTGCGCTTTTTGCAACTCAAGTATCGCACGGTCGAAACCGTGTTCATCGCGCACGACACCGAAGCCGCGATTGTCCCCGAGAAAAATTTCTTCACGCTGTCGAACAGCGGCGGCACGCAGTGCAGCAGCGCGTACGCGCTCGCGCTCGATCACATCGTCAAGCATCATCCGCCGACGCGCTGGAACAATTACGTCTTTCATTTTTCCGACGGCGACAACTATGCGGACGACAACGCGCGCTGCCTCGATCTGGTCAAGAATTTGTTGCGCGTCAGCACGATGGTCGGCTACGGCGAAGTGGATTACCACGAGTTCTTTACGATGTACTTTGGGCAGGGACGCTCCAAGTCGCCGCAGTGGAGCACGCTCTTTCACGAATTCGGCGCCATCGAACATTCGCGTTTTATCGCCGTCGCAATCGAAAAACGAGAACAGGTCTATCAGGCGCTGCGTGAATTTCTCAAGGTCCGGGATAATTGATCATGTTTGCAGAGCGAGCCGCCGAAATCGAGAAATTGGCGCGGGACGCAGGACTGAATCCCTTCGACACGTATTTCGAAGTGATTCCGCTGGACATCATGCACGAGATCGCCGCGTATGGTTTGCCGACGCGCGCGCAGCACTGGAGTTACGGCAAGGTTTACAACCATCATCGCATTCACGGCAAGATGGGCTTGTCGAAAATCTATGAAATCGTGCTGAACAACGATCCCTGCTACGCGTTTCTGTTGGACACGAACGCCGACATCGAAAACCTGCTCGTCGCCGCGCACGTCTTCGCGCACAGCGATTTCTTTCGCAACAACATCTGCTTCGAGGGTTCGGATCGCAACATGGTGAACGAGGCGGTCGAACACGCGCGGCGCATCGACGAGTACATCGACAAGTACGGTTTGGAGCGCGTCGAGCACGTGATGGACATCGGCTTTGCGCTCGACCGGCACATCGATTCGCACAAGGGACTGAATCGCAAAAAATATCCCGAACGCCGGGTGATCGAAAAGCCGGTCGTCGCGTTGCCGTATGGCGATCTCTTTGGCGAGAAGCGGCTCGCCGTGGCAACCCAGGTGATCGGCGACAAAATTCCGCCGCATCCCGAAAAAGATTTGCTGTGGTTTCTCGCGAATTATGCGCCCATCGAGCCGTGGGAAAAAGATGTACTGGAGATCATTCGCGAAGAGTCGTACTATTTCTTTCCGCAATTCGAAACCAAAATTCTAAACGAAGGATGGGCGTCGTTCTGGCACGCGGAAATTTTGAATCGCTACCACAATCTCACGCCGAGCGAGACGATTGAATTTGCCCAACTCCATTCGAGTGTGGTGCAGCCGGGCAGTCGTGTGCAACTCAACCCATACTATCTCGGCTACAAAATTCTGGTGAACATCAAAGAGCGTTGGGACGCGCTGCACGCAGATGGAGAATCGCCGCTCGACGGATTCGCCAAGTTGTTCGAGGTGCGCGCCACCGAAAACGATGTCTCGTTCCTGTCGAATTATCTGACCAAAGACTTGGCGGCGAAACTCAACCTCTTTAGCTACGGTTACGCCGACGAAGAAGACGAACACGATCACGACATCGAAATCAAAAGCCGCCAGTACGATGAAGTGCTGCGCGCGCTCCTCGCGCCGCACTATAACTATGGCGCGCCAAAGATTCTCGTCACCCAAGTGGAAAAAGGGGAATTGCGCCTTCAGCACGAAAAAGGATCGCTCGGCGATCTCGACGAACGGTACGCGCAGAAAACGATGGGGTACATTTTCGAACTGTGGAAGAATCCAGTCGTGTTGGAGACGACGCGCGGCGACACGCTGGTCAAGTGCACGTACAGCCAGGGCGGTTTCAATCTGGTGAGTTGAAACACCGTAGTGCAACGCTTGCGTCCAACTTGCGGGGCAAATTGAAAATTTGCCCTACATTCGCTTGGAAAACCGATCTACCCGCGCTCGGCTCGACGCTTGATCGCGTTCAGCCAGAGGATTCGAATCAATCCGCTGCCCAGCGCAATCACGCGCCAATAGCGCGCGAATTTCTTGCGCGTGTCCGGGTCGGGAACGTGAATACGCGTTTCGGTCGTACACTCGACGACCTGCGGCGCCGTCTCGCGTACCGCCAGGTTGGCGGCAACTAGCGCGAACGCGGGATCATTGAACGCGAGAAATTCGCGCGGCGTATGAACCGGCGGATGGCGGTCTTCTTTGAGTTTCCAGAATTGCCCGATCAAACCGAATACGATCTCGTTTGCAGATTCGGCGAGCGGAATGAATCCTTGCGCGTACATCAGATCGAGCATCGGCTTGCTGGCGTCCATCGTCGGTTCGGATTTGCCGCCGAGTCGCGCGGGCAATCCGCGAATCCCCAACAGCAGATTCACCAGCGGCGACAATTCCGCCCAGGTGAGTTGCTTGATCGCGGCGAAAGTTTTTTCAGGCGTCGCGCGCACCGTGACGCGATGAACTTCGTTGAACTGAAAGGTAGGTAGAAATTCGTCGATCAGCATTACATTTTCCTCGTTGAGATTTATTCGAGCGCCTTCAAGCGTTCCAAGATTTTTGCCGCTTCACCGCGCGCGCCATCCAATTTTAGTTCATCCACGACGCGACCATCTTTGAGAAAGACGACGCGGTCGGCGAAACTCGCGGCTTTCGGATCGTGCGTGACCATGACGATCGTCTGACCCAGTTCGTCGCACGAACGCCGCAACAGATTCAGCACTTCCTCGCCGCTCTTCGAATCGAGGTTTCCCGTTGGCTCGTCCGCCAGTACGATGCTGGGCTGCGTGACGAACGCGCGCGCGATTGCAACGCGCTGCTGCTGTCCGCCCGATAACTGATCGGGTTTGTGATGCCGCCGATCCGCGATGCCGACGAGCGCGAGCAATTGCTCGACGCGCGGCTGGTAGTCGCGCAGGCGTTTGCCGTCGATCACGAGCGGCAGCACGATGTTTTCTTCGGCGGTCAGCGTCGGCACCAAGTTATAAAATTGGAAGATGAAACCGACGTTGCGGCGGCGCACGAGCGTGATCTGATGATCTTTCATGATCGAAAGACGTTTGTCCGCGATCATCACTTCGCCGTCAGTTGGCTGATCGAGTCCGCCGAGCAGGTGCAACAGTGTGGATTTGCCCGACCCGCTCGGTCCCATGATCGCGACAAATTCGCCCTCGTTCACCGCGAAATCCACGCCCGCGAGCGCGTCCACCGTGACCTGACCCAGTTTGTATTGTTTGCGAACGGATTGCGTTTCAAGGATAGGCATAGCAAAACCTTATTGACCCACGAAGGACACGAAGAACACGAAGGATTCTCTAGGTTTTCCTTTGTGTCCTTCGGGGGCAACTTATTCAGCGCACGAGTCGTTTCCACTCAAGCGTGCCTGTACTGCCAAAATTCGCAAGCACGCCAACGCGCAGTTTGGTCGCATTTAGATAGTTGAGAATCTGGGACTGATGTTTCTTGATTAAACATTCGACGGCTTTGATTTCAACGATGATCTGTCCATAACAGACAAAATCCGCCACATATTTCTTTTTCAACGCGCGTCCTTTATATGAAATCTGCATGGGCTTTTGCGCTTCGAATGGAATACCACGATCGGTCAACTCCAGTTCTAGCGCTTCTTGGTAGACTTCCTCAAGAAACCCGTCGCCAAGTTCACGATGCACTTCGATTGCCGCGCCAACGATTGCATACACCTGTTCTTTCAAGAGTAACTCTGGCATTTTCTCCCCCTCATTTTCTCACCAAGAGTACGAAGGTCACAAAGACTTTTGTTTTTTCTTCGTGCTCTTCGTGTCCTTCGTGGGCAATCTACTCTTCCTTGATTGCCTCGATCACATTGACGCGACCCGCGCGCCAGGTTGGATAGAGCGACGCGACTTGCGAAATCACCAGCGCGGTGACGATGCCGATCACGAACGCCGACATCGGAAAAGTGTACGTCACTTGAAAACCGCTCCCCTCGCGCATCCCCTCGACCATGACGACCGAGACGGGGTACGCAATCACAATACCGAACAACGCGCCGATCACGCCCATCGCGCCCGCTTCCGCGAGAATCATGCGCGCGAGTTGTCCGCGACTCATCCCGATGCTTCGCAGCGTACCGATTTCGCGCACGCGCTCGAGCACGTTCATCGTCATCGTGTTGACGACGCCGAGCGCGCCGACGATGATCGCGATCCACACCATCGCGTCGAACAGCAACAGAAAGCCGACGATCTGCGTCTGAAAACTAGCGCGATACTCGTCGCCCGCGACGATCTCAATGCGCTTGCTGTCGCCCAATGCCTGCTTCAAACGCGCTTGGATTTCCGTGTTGGAAACGTCAGCGGTCTTGCGGATCAGAAAAAGATTGACGCGCTGGTCGCCGAAATATTTTTGGAGCGCGCCGCGCGAGATATACAAACACTGCCCGCCGCTCCAAAATGTTTGAACGACGCCCGCGATCTCGAAATCGTTCGAGCCGCGCCGCGTCCGCAAGCGCACCGTGTCGCCGCGCTTGACCTTCCAGCGATCCCGCATCGCGGTGGAGATGAACACAGCGTTGTCGTTCGCTAGACGCGCGAGCGCGTCTTGTTCGTTTTCGCCGCTGACGAATTGCAGTTTGCTGACTTGCGAAATAGTGAGCGGGTCAATCCCCAGGAACAAGAGTTGATCGTCGTACGCGGTGAATCCCGTCGCCGTCGTCACGCCTTCGGCTTTTTGCCACAACAGTCGCTGCGGTGAAACTGCCGCGACGCCCTCCACGTCGCGCAAGTCGTTGATGAGTTCCTCGCGCATTCCGTCGGCGGACGAGAGAATGAAATCGCCGCCGACCGCCGCGTTGATCCAATCGTCGATCCCTGCGCGGAAACTCGCGGTCATCGCGCCAATCGCCATCGTCATCACGACGCCGATCATCAGCACGCCGACGGTCAAACTCGTTCGAACTTTGGAGCGCGCGAGATTGCGGCTGCCGAGCGGACCCATCGCGCCGTAGACCAACGTGAGCGCGCGGCGGCTGACGCGCTCGACGAGCAAAATAATATTCGGCATCCAGAGAATCACGCCGAGAAAAAGGAAAATGAAGAATTGCGGACCTTGCCCCAAACTGAAAACGCCCGTCGCGTCGAGCACCGCGAGCGCGATCAACCCAATGCCGAATTTCCAACTGTGCCGCAGCAAAAATCCTTCGCGGCTTCCGGCGCGCGCGCGCAGCGCTTCGGTCGGCGCGATGCGGCTCGCGTTCCACGCAGGCAGAAACGCGGCGATGCCTGTCGTGACCAAGCCGACGATGATCGCTTGAATCAATCCATCCGTCGGCACCGCGAAACTTTCGAGCGGGATACTCATCATGTTGCTCATCAATTTCACGAGCGGGATCGAAAGCAACATTCCGCCGCCAATTCCCAACGCGGTGCCGATGCAGCCGAGGAGTGCGGCTTCGACCATGATGAGCGAGAGCACTTGGCGTTTGCTCGCGCCGAGCGAGCGCAACATGCCGATTTCGCGCGTGCGTTCGGCGACGGTCATCTGGAACGTGTTGTAGATCAACAGCGCGCCGACGAAAAGCGCGATCACGCTAAAGAAGCTCAAGCCAACATTCAAGCCGCTGATCGCCTGCGCGACCGATTCGCCGGTCGCAGTCGGCAGACTGACGATGAACTTTGATCCCAGGTCGTCTTGCAGCGATTCCTTCAGCGTTTTCAAATCGGCGGATGATTCCGCGATCTCTGGCGTGACGACGAGATCGATCTGATCGAGCCGACTGCCGCGCTCGAAGACGGTTTGCGAAACGTCGAGCGTGATAAAGCCGACTTTGCCCGCGTTCAAATGTCCCGCGCCTTCGTCTGCCAGCAAACCGATCACGCGGAATTTTTCGAGCGCGCCATTCGGCATTTGAAACGTGAGCGTATCGTCGAGCGCGATGGCGTGGTCGTTGGCAAACGTGACGACGAGGAGAATGTTGTGCGATTTGGAGCGCGGGTCGAGGAATTGCCCGCGCGCGATTTTGTACGTGCGCACGCGCGCGTCCGCTTCGGGATCGATGCCGATGAGCGTGAGCGCAATCGTCTTGTCTTTCGTTTGCAGCAGCGCGCTCTTGCTCGTCATGCCGACGGCTTGTACGACGGACGGGTGCGCTTGCAGGCGCGCGAGCGTGCGGCGCGGGAATCCTTCGCCGGAGGTGCCCGCGTCGGTGATCGTCAAGTTCGCGCGTCCCGACGATTGCGCGAAGAAATCTTTGAGCGATTGCGCGGTGGACGCGCCCATCACGCTGACCGCGAACATCGCCGCGACGCCGAGCAAAATGCCGAGCGCGGTGACGAGCGTGCGCGTCTTGCGCGTCCAGAGATTACGAAACGCAAGGTGCCAGAGTTTGTTCATGCGGGTTTGATTCTATCGTACTAGCGCGCGCAAGTCAAAAAACATTTTCGCCTCCCAACCCAGTTTTAGGGTTTTGTCATTATCACCGGGCGAATGAATTCGCAGCAACCAAATCACGAAATCTGCCTCCGTGGATTGAACCCAGCCGACGAAGGTCGGCTTTGTGCCGTCGTTGCCGCGATTTCTAATCGCCAGGTCTGACTTTGACAACACCCTAACCCAGTTTTGACAATTCTACCGTCTTGAATATAATCCCCACCAAGCACGTTAGACTTTGACCCCGGTAATTGAATCTCCTCATTCGTCTTCTCAATTCGCCGAGAAGCATTTGCGCGTGGGGGATAACGAGGCGATCTGCAGGATCACCTCGTTGTCGATGGTTCCCCGCGTCGGTGTTTTCTGAACACGGCATTGACCGCAACAACATACACGCAAGACGGATCGACCCTGTTCGCCTGAGTTCGTAACCAGTTCGCTAAAACCTGAACGTCCTTTTTCTCGAGGGGGTTGCAATGAAGCCGTTCGCTCGCCGTCGTCAGTTGCACGCGTTCTTTTCGTTCCTCACGATCTTCGCCTTGTTGTTGAACCAGGTTGCGCCGGTGCTGCCGGTTTTTGCGCCGAGTGTAGCGCGCGCGGAAAGCAATGAATTATTTCCTCTTCCACAGGTATCTTTCAATCCAGGATACTTGCCACCCCCATTTTCATTCAATGTGCCTCCGCCTCGCGCTATGACCTCTGTCGCTCGGCCCCAAGAGTCGTTTGCGGCAGTACCTACACCAACTGCGACCGCGACGCCCCATTCTCAAGGCGCGAAACCAAGCCCTACCTCTACCCGGACCGCATCGCTATCCATCAAACCATCTCCAACACCCACACCATCCACAAAAACCCTCTCCCCAAAGCAACCCCAGTCGACCAAACCTGTCGTTCCAAAATCCAATGGCGCTTCACCGGGAGTAGCAATTTATGCTGGCGGTGATTCGAGAGGATTTGTTAGTTGGGACGGCGGGGCAACCTGGCAAAGTTACTCTTTCCCGGATGGTGTGAATGTTCAGGTCGTTGCTGCAGCGGACAAGACACAAGGGTTAGTCGCGTACATGGGCGTGTCCGATTTGAAGCTGTGGAAGACTGTAGACGGTGGTCGAACATTCCAAGTTCTTTATGACTTTGCCCCGAAAATCGAGGGTATTATCTTCAATAACGCGGCGTTCTCAGTCCTGGTTACCGATCCATCCAATACCTCGCGGGTATATGTTGGGATACGCGGCAAGACCGATGCGTTCTGGGGACCTGACATCGGCGCGCTTTTCAGAAGTAACGACGGAGGACAGACTTTTGGATCGGACTTGTTGGCGCATTGTCATGAGAATCACGACCCTGGCGATTGGTATGATTGCGGGATTACTTCGCTCGCGGTTGATCCAAAGAATCCTAATATCCTCTGGATTGGGCAAGATGCGTGGAATTCTGCTCCGCAAGCGGTTATGCGCTCGACCGATGGCGGAAGTACTTGGCAGTCGGTGAAGAGTATTATCAATACCTTTACAGGAGTATCTATTTCTCCTATCGATTCGAATGTCGTGTGGGTGTTTTCGCAACAACAATTGTCTGGACAGTGGATTTATCACACTGTGGATGGTGGAGCAACTTGGTCAGAGGCCATGATCGACCTCACGCTTAATCCTTGCGATCGATTTGTGGTCGCTGATCCATTCAATATCCTTCAAGCTTGGGCCGTTGGTGGCACGAACGGACTCCAACGAACGCAAGATGGAAATTCAACATGGCAGCCCATTGGGCCTGCGTTGGTTGGCTTGGCTGTGGTGACGCCTTCGCTACTTTACGGTGCCAATCAGTCGATACCTGGGGTCTCCAGCATCCAAGCATCAAACGATGGCGGCACGGTGTGGCTGCCCATTGCTGAACCAACCATGCCTGCTATGGGTTCACCACAACCACTATCCATTGCGTCTCTGTCAACTGACACAGGTGTGCCGAATTCTTTTGTCCAGAACATCATCCAGCCCAAAGGAAATCTACTCGCAGACAATCGCAATTGCGGCTTGATGTGCTTTCTCCAAGGGGTCGTACTCACTTTGGGCGATCCGATCAACACGCAAACTGGTGGAGTCGATTACTCTGTAGTAGATTTATCTTTCCCCTCCCTCGGCGGACAGATGGTCTTTCAGCGTTCATATTCATCTCTGGCAACAAACATGTACACCGCTCCTCTTGGCTATGGCTGGACACATAATCATGACACGCGATTGATTCTGCCCACCGATCCTGGTGGTGTCACTGGACAAATCCTCTTCAAACCACACAACGCGAATCAACTCATCTTTTTCAGCAATGCGGATGGGACGTACACACCATACCCCGGCGTCTTGGCAAGACTCGTTGCTACAACTGTGCCCACTGGCTACCGCGTCACGGCTGCTGATCAGTCTGTGTACATCTTCGATACCGCAGGACGTTTGCAGAATTGGTCAGACGCCCAAGGACATACCTGGACGTATGCGTATGATGGTGGAGGGCGACTAACACGTATTCAAGACAGTACGGGGCAACGTTTTCTGAATCTGGTTTATGATGGGAACGGGCGACTGACTTCCGTCAGTGATCCGTTGAATCGCACAATCCAATATAGTTACGATACAAATGGTGATCTCGCAAACGTGACCGACGCGCGCGGCAATGTCTGGACATATCGCTACGATGGCGCTTCGCATCGTCTGAGCCAGATCATTGATCCACTCAACAACACGGTGGAGCGTACGGAGTATGACGCGCAGGGTCGCGCGGTTCGACAATTCGATGCGCTTGGCACAAAAACAATAGAACTTACCTACAACATAGAGGGGACGCGCGTCATCACCGACGCTGTCGGCAAAGTCATCACCGCAACCTATGACGCGCGCGGCACATTGGTGAATTTGCAAGATCCGTCAGGACAGACCGGTAAACAATTCGATTGGAACTTTCGTCCGAGCCAAGTCACAGATCCCAACAACAATGCAACCAAGTTGACCTGGAGTCCAAACGGCGCGAACTTGACCCAGATAGTCGACGCCCAAGGCAATCAGACGCGACTTGGTTACGGCGCCTATAACAATCTCACGCAAGCGACCGACGCAAAAGGACGCACGAGCACTTTTGAGTACGACCGCAATCTGCTGACGCGCAGCACCGACGCGCTTGGCAACACGATGATCTACACGTACACCGCGGAAGGTATGCTCGAGGCGCAAACAGACGCGCGCGGCAATACGACGCGCTACACCTTCAACGCGTACGGTCAGCGCACGAGTGTGACCGACGCGCTTGGCAATCGCACGACATTTGACTACGACGCCGTTGGGCGGTTGACGATGACGACCGATCCGGCGGGGCGCGTCACGCGCAACGAGTACGATAACGAGGATCATTTGATCCGCGTGACGCAGAATTATGTCGCCGGGCAACCTCAGAACTATCAAAATCAGTTCAACTTCATCACGACGTACGAGTACGACGCGGCGGGCAAGCGGATCGCGACCACCGATACGTTGGGGCGCGTCACGCGTAACGAGTATGATCGCGCCGGACGACTGGTGCGAGTTACCCAGAACTACCTTGCGGGTCAGCCGCAGAACTACCTCAACGAATACAACTTGATTACGCAGTACGGCTACGATGCAATGGGGCGGCAAGTCACTGTCACCGACACTGCCGGTTATGTGACACGCAACGAGTACGATTCAGCGGGACGCCTGGCGAAAGTCACGCAGAATGATCTCGCAGGTCAGCCGCAAAATTATCAGAATCAATACAACCTTGTCACGACGTACACCTACGACGCGGCAGGCAACGTCACGCAGCGGACGGACACCGCCGGACGCAAGACCGTCACGCAGTACGACGCGCTGAATCGTCCAGTCAGAGTGATTGCAAACTATGTGGATGGCGTTTACGATCCCACGCGTCCCGACGAAGACTTGATCACAAGCACAGACTATGATGAAGTAGGCAATGTGTGGAGAACGACTGACGTCTTGGGACACACCACGCTCACAACGTATGACGAACTAAACCGGACGGTCCAAGTGCGGGTTCCAATCCCTGGAACGGAAGATACTCTCATCACGCAATACGAATACGATCAGGTAGGCAATCGTATATTAGTTCGGGATCCAGTTGGCTTGGAAACCTGGACAGAATATGACACGCTGAATCGCCCGGTGATTACCAGAATCCCGGTGCAAACCGGACCCGGCATTGTTGCACGCAACGCAACGCAACCCAAGCCGCGCAAGATCACATTGCCGGCGAACCGTTTGAGCAAACTCCAAGGCGCGCAGGGTGATTTCGAGATTGTCACCACCTACGGCTACGACACGCTCGGCAATCGCGTCGCCGTCACGGATACGCTCGGTCGTGTGACGCGCAGCGAGTACGACGCGGCAAACCGGCTCAACGCGCAGATTGACGCGGCGGGACAGCGCACGACGTTTGGCTACGACGCGCTCGGCAATCGGCTCACCACAACCGATCCGGCGGGGCGTACGACGCAGATGCAGTACGACTCGCTCAACCGTCTCATCCAAACGACGCGTCCCGGCAGCAACGTGACCGTCACGCGCTACGACGCGCGCGGCAATCGCACGCAGACGATTGACCCGCGCGGCAACACGACTCAGTTTGGCTACGACGCGCTCAACCGCAATACGACTATTCTCGACGCGAACAATCAGGCGACGACGATCACGTACGATGCGCTCGGTCGGCGCACCGCGCAGACGGATGCGCTCGGACACACGACGACCTTCGTGTACGATCTGGCAGATCGGCAGATGAGCGTCACCGACGCGCTTGGTAACATGACGCGCTATCAGTACAACGGGTTAGGCAATCGCGTTCAGATGACGGATGCAAAAGGCATCGCGACGCGTTATGATTATGATGGACTGAATCGTTTGCAGACTGTCACCGAAAATTATGTGCCAGGCGGTCCTACCGACGCGCAAACGAATGTTCAGACATGGTACGGATACGATTGGCACGGCAACCGCACCGACGTCTGGGATGCGCGCAACAACGAAACCTTTTACTGCTACGACATTCTCAGTCGGTTGACCTGCGAGGGTGATGCGCTGGGTAACTGGACGGATTACGCCTATGATCTTGCCGGTCGCCGGATTTCGCTCACCGACGCGAAGGGTCAAGTCACGATGTACGGCTACGATGTTTTGGATCGGCTCACGTCGATCAATTACATGGACGATGGCACGCTCGTGTACTTTGGCTACGACGCGGTTGGCAATCGGACCGTGATGACGGACACGGTCGGGACGACGCGCTACACGTACGACGATTTGTATCGCGTGACCCAGGTTGTCGATCCGTTCGATCAAACCGTCGGCTATCAGTACGACGCCAACGGCAATCGCACGCGCTTGACGTACCCCGACGGCAAGACGGTGAATTACGCGTACAACGCGATCAACCAGATGACGACCGCGCAGGATTGGGCGAACGGCACGACGACGTACGCGTACGACAACGCGCGACGCTTGACGAGCGCGACGCTGCCGAACGGCGTCGTCAGCGCGTACGCGTACGACAACGCGAATCGGTTGACGCAACTGAGCCACACGTTGTCGAACGGCACTGTGACGCTCGGCGATTATCGCTTCGCGCTCGACGCGGTCGGCAATCGCGTCGCGGTGACTGAGACGCTGCGAACGGTGGACGGCGGCGCGCAAGCCCCGGCTCGAACTGCGCCGAACCAAACATTCCGACTCTTTTTGCCGGCGGTCGGCGACCGGATGCCGGTCACCACCACGACGACATCCTTGGTCATCCCAACGACTACGCCGCCATCGTTGACGCTGACGACGACGCTGCCCGTGACGCCGACGATCGTGCTTTTGCCGACGTTGACGTTCAGCGCGACTGCGCCCGTCACACCGTCGGTTGTGCCGCTGGTGACGCGCGTCTTCACACCAACGGCTGGCGCTCCGGCGACAACGCCGACGACGCCGACGATCTTGCCGCCCGCGACGCCGACCAAACCAGCACTGGCGACACCCACTGCGGCGACGCCCGCGAGTGGGACGCGACCGACCGTCACGCCGCGCCCCGCGACCGCGACTCGGACGCCAACCGCGACGCGCACCCCTTCGACTGTCGCTCAAGGAACCGCAACCAAGACTGTGATCACGGCGACACGTACCCCTTCGACTATCGCTCAGGGCACGCCGACTGCGACGAATGTCGCTACAACGACAGCGACGCGGACTGTGACGCCAACCACTGCGAGCGCAACTTCGACGCGCACGCGCACGGCAACGTCCACGCCAGTTGCCACTCCGATACCCACGCGATCAGCAACGCCAACCGTGTCCGCGACCGCGACGCGCAGCGCGACATCCACGCGCACGCCGGCATCTACGAAAACGCCGACGCCCAAGGCGCAGGTGCTCTCGCCGTCGGTTGGAAACCCGACGGCTAACGCAG
>DYJA01000107.1 GCA_020723345.1 Candidatus Aquidulcis sp.
CGTCGCAGAGCGAGCCAGCGGCTCGCGCAACCGTCCATTTTCAGGAGAGACCGTTCGCTGTTCACTGTTTACCGCTCACTGTAAAATGGCGGGATGGTTTCCGCGCGCGGAGACACCTACGCGACACCGATGATGTAGACTGATGCTCGAAAAGAGCGTCCGTTTTTTTTGTTGGAAGGAGTCGTTGTGTCTGTAGAGACAACTGCGCTGTTGAGTATTCTGGCTTTTTTCTGCTTTGGCGCGCTCTTCCTTCTCTGCATCGCCATCTTACTTGCCGTCGCATTCTTCGTGTTTGCGCGGAGAGCGTCCGCCGTTTTCGGCGAAGCCGGACGCGCGCTCCACGCGGGCACCGCGACCTATTTCGCGAATATCGTCCCCACGTTGCTGCCGTGGCAACCGCACGCGCTCGCCGATTTGTCGTCGCATCTCGAAATGAACGGGATCGCCGGACCCGGCTCGCTGCACTATCGCGGCGCGATCAAGAGTTTGAGTCAGCCGCACGCGGATTGGCTCGCCTTCGATCTGCGGCTCAACTGGCGCGCGCGCGGCGCGCTCGTTCTGCGCGCGTCGAATCGCGCGGTGCAGTTGGAGATCGTCAGTCATTCGGCTGACGGCGCGCGCGTGCGCGTGGACAAAATTCCCTTTGGCGGTCTGCGCGACCACGCTGGCGCTATCGAACTCTGCGATGTCACACAACGGCGCATCGGGCAGTACGCGCGCTACAACCGCCAGCCCACGTTGCGTCCGTACGGCGTCGAAGATGTCACGCCAGAGTATGGCGCGGTGGAAATCGGCAACCGTGCGATCGCGGGACTGAACTACAACTTGATCCCAAATCAGTCCGTCGCGCAACTCGACCAGCCGATCCCGGCGTTGCTGCGCGATCTCGCGCCAGAACTGACGTCGCAAGAAGAAGATTGGCTGCTCGCGTTGATCGCGCTCGAAGTGTACTATCGTGTCGCGCGCAAGGTGAGCGATGCGCGGCGGAGGCATCGCTCGTGGAGCATGCGGTGAGGTAGGGTTGAGAAATGTTGAACCGGCGAATTCTTCTGGGCGCGCTCTTTGTCGGCGGCGCGCTCCTGTGCGGTCTGCTGACCTGGTGTTCCGCCAGCCGGACTGCCAATCGGGTCGAAGGACTCTCGCCAATCACGCGCGCGTCCGTCCTGGGAGATATGTCAACGGGCAAGCCAGTCCTGATCGAGGGGCAGATCAGCCAGCGCAGCCCGATCACACTGCAAGACCACGGATTTGTCGCGTACCTCCGCGAAGGGCGCGCTATCGTTGACTCCAAGGGCGCGCCATCGCCGGGAAACTGGTCGGTGCGCGAACGCGTGACGCCGCCGCTGCTGATCGAACTGTCGGGCGGGCGGGCTGCCATCGTAAACGACGACTATGTTCTGGAGAATGGAAAAACCGTCGAGGTCAAGCCGTCCGCTTTCGAAAGGTACAGCGATACGCGTTACGTCGGCATCGAAACCGGCGAACCGGTGATCGCGGTGGGCGTTGTGACCGCGCGCGGCGCGCAGCCGGAGCTCAAAGCCGAGTTCGTCGCGCGCGGCACCCAAGCGAGTTACGCGGCGAGTCAGCGGAACGCGGGCGTGATCTTTTTTGTGATTAGCGTCGTTGTCGCAATGCTGGGAGGCATTTTCATCCTGCGGGATGAGGCGCGGGGAATCTATGTCAAAATCAAACGCGCGGGCGGCAGCCAGTCTCGTTCTCAGTCTGTCTAGTCTGATCGGCTATAGCCGCGTCGTCGAACAATCAGCCGGGATCGTTTTTGTCGGCGGTACCGGTTTCGTTTTTGTCGTCGGCATTATCAGTTTGACGATGGGGCTTTTTTCGCGACGGCAGGAGCCGCCGCCCAACCCGGTCTTGGCGACGATCAGCATCGTCGTCGCGCTGGGTTATCTGGGAGCGGTGGGTATTGTGATGCTCAACATCGTCGTGGATTGGATGATCCGATGAAAACACAATCGCCGCGCGCGAGGAAAACAAATGACAGCGGCGCGCCCGCCTCGCCGCGCGAAGTATTCATCGTGCGGTTGTGGAGCGAAAGCCGCGCGCGCCCGATCTGGCGGGGGCAGGTGCAGCACGTTCGCACGGGGCAGGTGGCGTATGTGCGCGGACTGGAAGAATTGCTGGCTTTCCTCGCAAGCCAAATGGAACAGCCGGACGCGGCGCTAGTGAAACCCAAGGGATTGAAGTAGAGGGAGGTTGAGATGTCTCGCTTAGTACGGCGTGCGCTGCCAGGCTCTTTGCCGGGAAGTACAAGCTCTTCCGGCGCAGGCGGCTGCAAGTATTTCTTTGTCGGCATTGGACTGGCAGTGCTCGGCATTCTGGTTTTGGCGGTACTCGGCATCGTCGTCTACGGGCTGCTGAACGGGCTGCCATTCCTGCCGGTCGCGCAGCCGCAACCGAGTATCGCGGGTCCCGACGTCGCGTTTCAAGAGCCCGCGCCGGGCGCGCGGCTCGCGGTCGGCGAATCGGTGCTCGTCTTTGCAACCGCGCGCGATCAGAGTCGCGTGACGCGCGTGGATTTGTGGATTGACGATCAGTTGGCGGTCCAGCAGACCGCGCCCGATCCGAACGGTCTCACGCCGTTCAGTTTGATTCACAATCTGGTCGCGAGCAAGCCGGGGACGTATGCGCTCACCGCGCGCGCGTACAACGGGTTGGGTGCGATGGGCGAATCCATGCGCGTGTTCGTGACCGTCATTGATTCGCCGGTCGAACTCGCGCCGCCAGACGAGGCGCAGTACGTCGTGCAGCCGGGCGACACGGTGAAGGACATCGCCGAGCGAGTGGGCGTCCCCGAACAAACCGTCCGCGACGCGAATCCGGCGATGCGCGAGGAGATCAATCCCGGCGATATAATCGTCGTTCCTGCGCCCGCGCCGGCATTCCAGCCGCCGGTGCAGGATCCGCAGAACGCGCCGGGGCTGGTTCCGAATCCGTCCTCCGATCCTGCCGTAATGATTCTGCCCGGCTTGATGCGCGATCCGAATTGGAAACAAATCTTGAATCCGCCAAACGCGCGCATCAACGCGCCCGCGCTGCAAAAAGCGGACGCGGGGACGTGTACGGTCACACTCGCCTGGACGGATAACTCGGACAATGAGACGAATTTCGCGGTGCTGCGGCGCGGCAAGAATCAAATCGAAAAGAGCATCGTCAAAATCCTCGCGGCGAACACAACCCAGTATCAAGACAGCGTGACTCAGCCGGATACTTACGAGTACACCATCGCCGCCGCGCAAGCCCAGGGTTTGTCCATCAACCAGGTCGCGTACAGCAATCCGCGCTCGGTGACTGTCCGGATAGCGGCGGGCTGCGCGCAGTCTGCCGCCGCGCCGCAGCAAGTCTTCTTTCGCCCGCTCAAATTCGTGGGCGCCGATGCCGCGCGCAGCGCGATCTGGTACGGCGTTGGCGATGCGGCGATCCAGCGGATGCCGGCGGGACAGGGACAGTACGGCGTCGGCGGCGGTGCGCCCGTCGCAGTGCCGATCAATCTGCGACCCGGCGAACCGTTGACTTGCCAAGTGCGCGCCGCGGCGGCGAGCGATAGCGGCGTCGCCGACCTGGGCGGCTGGGTGGTTTCGTACTCGCCGGACGAATTGGCGCGTTCGGGCGGCGTGATGAAAGAGGGCAAAGCCGAAAAATTCTCGCTCGCGTACGAAATGTGGATGGAAGACCCGGCGTGGCGCGCGCAGCCCGCGCCGGTCAAACCCGCGCCACCGACGCCCGCGCCGGCGACCCGCCTCACGGCGACGTTCAAAGATCTGAGCGCCAACAAACCAACCACCGGCGCGATCCGGCTATTCGCGAACGAGGTGAGCCGCACATCCAACCCGATGCTGGTGGGTGCGGCGCCGTATCGGTTGGACGACGTGTTCTTGAGTGGGATGATGCCGAACAATTCGTTGAGCGTCAACGTGGCTGGCAACGAATCGCTCCAACTCGGTTTCAACATCTCCAATCTTTGTCAGAGCGACGCGGTGATCGTCAAGCCGCCCGCCGAGGGGTGGCAGCAATTCGACCGGATCTACCCCGTCCAGTCGAAAGACGGAACGTGCAAGGCAACCGTACAAGTCAAATCGTCGGGAGCGCCGCTCGCGCAAGAAGCGGTACCTGGGCGAGCGCGCGTAGATGTAATTGTGGAGGACGTCGAACGGGTCGGCAAGGGATATGTCCTCAAACTCACAGCAACTGCGGAGAATGTGCCTAGCAGCGGTTACCTCAAACCCCTCAATGTTAGACAGAAGGTGCTGTGGGGCGGAATGTTGCGCCCGACCGGAGGGGCATGGCAACCCGCCCCCTCTGGTGGAGGACGCGAAGAGCATATTCGTGAGTATGATTTGCACGAGGGACATTATTTCCGCTCCGGCTCATTCTGGCTTTCCATAGAACTCGGGGGTCACGACAAGGTGGGAGACGAGCCGCTCTCTGTCAACATCATACCGCTCGACTTTGATGATCCCAACCTTACCAACAACGACTACAATCCAAAACTCGGCGCCGGGCGTCCGAATGGCTACCCCTGCGCTCGCAGCAATGAATGTGATTCCGACTATTGCGCGAACGACAAATTGTGCGCGCCGAAAGACGGCACTGGCGCAGCCGACGGCTACTGTCATCACGATAAGCAGTGCGCCAGCGGCTTGTGTGTGTGCCCCGGTGAGAAGGAAGGATGGGGTGGGGGAAAAGCATTCTGTACGGGCTGGCAGAATTTTACGCCGACAAGCCATGGCACGTGCAGCCGGAAATTGGAGAACGGAGAACAATGTACGATGGGTCTCTGGGATTGGTCAAGCGCAAAGTGCAAATCGGACAATTGCGCCGATGGCAAACTCTGCGCGCCGAAAAACGGCACCGGCAAAGAGGGCGCGTACTGCCATCACGATGATCACTGCGGGAGTGGGCTGTGTCTCTGTCCCGATGGCTGGGAATCCGGCAGCAAGGGGTTTTGCAAGGGCTGGCAGAATTTCACGACGACCAAACACGGCGCCTGCAGCGCGCAATCGAGGAATGGAGAAGATTGTACGCGGAACGAGCAGTGCGTGTCCCGCAATTGTGCCAACGACAAGTGCGCGCCGATAGATTTCAAGGGTAAGGCGGGCGATTACTGCCATCACGATAACCATTGCGCCAAGGGTTTGTATTGCCGCTGCCCGAACAACAACGCGCGCGAAAGTTGGTGGTGGCCCTGGAGTGAGTTCTGCGCGGGATTGCGAAATTTCAACTCCACAGATTTTCGCGGCACGTGTACGAAACGCTAGAGGTTTGCGCCAGACCTCACAGGTCTACGACCCCGCAAACAAGTTCATGATATAAGAGGATGAGGGAGGTTACGATGTCTCGCTTTGTACGACATGCGCCACCGGATTCTTTGCCGGGAAACGCGAGTTCTTCCGGCGCAGGTGGTTGCAAGCATTTCTTTGCCGGCGTTGGACTGGTAGTGCTCGGCGTCGTCATCTTGGCAGCGATTGGCGTCGTCGCCTACGTGCTATTGAACGGGCTGCCGTTCGCGCCGGTCGCGCAACAGCAACCGAGTATGCCAGGTCCCGACATCGCGTTTCAAGAGCCATCGCCCGGCGCGCGGCTCGCGGTCGGTGAATCGGTGCTCGTCTTTGCAACCGCGCGCGATCAGAGTCTCGTGACGCGCGTGGACTTGTGGATTGACGATCAGTTGGCAATTCAGCAGACCGCGCCCGATCCGAATGGTCTCACGCCGTTCAGTTTGATTCACAATCTGGTCGCGACCAAGGCGGGGACGTACGCGCTGCGCGTGCGCGCGTACAACGCGCTCGGCGCGGAGGGTGAATCGCCTGTCATCAATGTGACGGTTTTTGAGCAAGTCGCCGCGCAGCCCGGCGTGCAGCCGGGCGCGCAACCCGGCGCGCAACCTAACGCGCAACCGGGCGTGCAGCCCGCCGCGCAGCCCGGCGCGCAGCCGGGCGCGCAGCCGGGCGCAAAACCCGACGCGCAGCCGGGCGCGCAACCCGGCGCGCAACCCGGCGCGCAGCCCGGCGCGCAACCCGGCGCGCAACCCAGCGCGCAGCCCGGCGCGCAACCGGGTGGCGGGGAACAGCCCGGCGGTGGAGCACTGCCAGGTGCTGGTCAAGCAAACTTTCCCGGACTGGTGCCCTGGCGACCTGTTTTCGATCCCCAGATTGCCCCGGGTCAACCCAGTCAACCCGGCAGGAAATACTTTCCAGTTCTGGATGGGAAACGCGCGCCGGACCCAGTCAACGTGCTGCTCCAAGCCCCGGAGTTGCTGACGGCGAATGTGGCGGGTTGCACCGTCACCCTCACCTGGAAAGACACCTCACAGGGCAAAGCCACTTTCGACATCATCCGTGGAGGTGGTGATGACCTGTGGAGATCGTTGCCACAGAATCTAGCAGCTGGCACACAGACCTACCAGGACAAAGTACCCAATGCCGGAACCTACGTCTACGAGGTCTACGCCTATGCCAAGATTGGGCAGTACAACTATCGGAGGAAAAGCAACCCCAAGCAGGTGGTTGTTCCACCCGCGGCGGACTGCATCCCCGCGCGCGCACAGACCAAGCTCGTCTATTTTCAGCCGACTTGGCTTCAAACCGCCGCGGCAGACAACGTTGCTCTGCGCGTTACCATTGGTGAGGTCACGCGGCGCATCCCCCGGGATCAGGGACAATTCGTTCGCACAGGGGAATGGCGTGGAGGGGAGGCGGAAATTTTCCCCGCACCCGAAGAGCTCTATGGCAACGATCCCTCCGGGCGGCTACAAGTGAATGTGCTAGGGATGGAGTCTGCCATCGACCTGGGCACGCACGGACGTGGCTTCAAACAAAGCGAGCTTGACAAGCCGGACCGCGAGTGGTCTGGTAAGGAATTCCATTACACATTCAACTATCGTCTCTGGGTCGAGGACAAAAAGTGGACGGGCAAGGGGACGGCGGATCAATCTAAATTCCCCGCTCCCACAAATCTCCGGTTCACTGAGAAAACCGACCGTCGCCGCACTCTCCAATGGGACTGGCCCGACAATGATCGAAAACTTTTCGATATGCTCGACATCTATGTCCTCTACCGCAGTTACAGTTGCCCTGGCGAGCAAGGCCAAGTCAAGTCGCCGCAGCAGTTGCCAAAAAGCGATCGAAAGTTTGAGATCTGGGTTGGGAACGAGCCGCCTGGTTGCACCGCCATTTACCAGGTCAGCGCCTACGGCACGCCCGGCGAATCGGAAGCTAGCAAAGAGCTGATTGAAAATACGCCTCCAGCCATCGCTACCGCGCAGGTTACCTTCAAAGAGCTGACGGTCACCCGAGACACTACGAGCGAGATCGTGCTCATTGCAGGTCAGCACATACGCAAGTCGCTGAAGAGGGATATCAAAGCAAACACTCCCCTGCTCCTGAACCAAGTAGGATTTGGCAGGCAGGACAACGTGATGACGGTCAATCTAGCGCGATATGAATCCCTCGCGGCCTTGTTCCGGATACCCGAGCTCGGCTGCAATCCCGGGGCCCTTGACGTTCCCGCGCCTCCTGACGGGGATTGGAAAAAGTTCCAGCCAACCACAAGGACCATCGAGCCAACATGGGATCCAAAGGAGTGCAAGATGACCGTAGAGATCAAGGTACTGGACGCAGCGCTTCCGCCGCCGGCACCGGCTGGACCCGGCGGGGCAGCACCCTGCGTTCCGCCGGCGATCACCTCCTTCACCGCATCGCCGGAGACGATAGAAGCCGGCAAGTCCTCCACGCTGCGCTGGACGACGACGAACGCGGACAAGGTGATGATTAACCAAGTGCAAGTGAGCGATCCACAACAAATAAAATCCGGCTCGCGCGAGGAAAAGCCCCAGACCACGACGACGTACACCCTGACGGCAACGGGCTGCAAGGATCCGCCGGCAACCAAGCAAGTGAAAGTGACAGTGCAAGCCGCAGGTGTTGTTCAACCACCACCGTCAGCCAACCAAGCGACTTGTCAACAGACTCCAGGCGTCACAGCCGCGCGATTCGTCAACGAGGCGTCTGCCCCGGTGATTTCCCTTGCAGTAGATGGCAAAGAGCAATTGACCGCCGCCAGTCCGGAGATTCCATATAACCGCTATCTCGATGTACCGAACTTGCTACCCGGCGAACACAACTTTTTTGCCCAGATCGGTTTTCGCAAACCGGATCGCAGTCCCGATCCGCGCTACGAAGACCGGCGCAAGTTTACGCAAGTGGCGAACGCAACTTGTGCGATTACCATCCCCCAACCGACGATTCAACAATTGCTTACCGGGTTCGGCGGCAGCGCCTGTTGGCGCAGCGGCATATACAGTTGGCAGGTAGAAAAAGACATAGGAGGGGGTGTCAAAGTACCGGAGACGTACTACGAACAAATGGCGTTCTGCTTCAAGCCGGACGGCGCGCTCGATTTCTACAAAGGCACCCCGCCTCTGTCACCTAGCGCCGCCGCGCTGATCGAATCGGGGACATACGGTCAGGTGAGCCGCGACCCCACCAAATGGACTGTAACTTTCCAAGCCACCGGCAACAAGAGTAAGCAAACGGTCCAAGGCGTGTACGACGAACAAGGGGCTGACCTTCGTCAACAATCAGGAGATCCACTGGCAACCGGTCCCTACTTTAAGATGTCCAACGGTCCGCGGGGGACCGCCTTCGAAACCCAGTACTATTGGCCCACCCGATAACGGAGAGGAGGATTATGATGATTCGCCAAATTCTCAGTCAAAAATCAAATCGCCGGCGCGCTGGCGCGCTGGCAATCGTCACGCTCGTCGCCGCGCTGCTCGCGACCGCGTGCGATCCAGAGGGGCAAAAACTCGCGCAGTTGCCGGCGCCGCCTGGCGCAGTCAACCCCCAAGTCTGGATCGAATTTCCCTTTGAGGGGCAAACGCTGCCGACGGGACCAGTGACGCTCGTCGCCTATGCCGCCGATCCGAAAAACGTCGTGCAGATTGTTTTGCGCGTCAACGGTCAAGCGGTACCGGCGGGACAACTGCGGGGCTTGGACGCCGACGGCGGCTATCGGCTGGCGCGCCTGGATTACGCCTGGCAACCGCCCGCCGAAGGGGAGTACATCGTCGAGGCGCGCGCGCAAAACTCGACCGGTGCGTACGGCGCGCCCGCTATCGTCAAGTTCTGCATCGGCGCGTGCAAAACGACGCCGACGCCCGCGCCCTATCGCACCGGCACACCTACACCCGCGCCCTATCGCACCGGCACGCCGACGCCCGCCGCGTTGCCCGGGGCTCCCATCACACTGACTCCCACGCGCACGCCGATCACGGCAGTCGCCCCGCCACCACCGCCCATCACGCTGACCCCCACCCGCACGCCAACACCCACGCGCACGCCGATCACGGCAGTTGCGCCGCCGCCACCGCCGACAACCGCGATCCCGCCGCCCGCTGCCAGCATCAACTTTCGCTCCGACGCGCCGTACGTCAACGGCGGCAGTTGCACGACGCTGCGTTGGGACGTGGATAACGTGCAAGCAGTCTATCTTGATGGGCAAGCCGTCACCGGTCACGGAACCAAACAGGTCTGCCCTTGCCAGCAGACGACGTACACTCTGCGCGTTGTCAAACGCGATAACACCACGGAGAATCGGACCGTGACGATCATGGTGTACGGCTCGTGCGCGCCGCCGCCCGCGCCGCCGACGACGGCGGTGCCGCCACCGCCGCAAGACAAAACTCCGCCAAGCATCAGCAACATCAGACTCGATCAAGAGGGTTGTCAGTTGTTCGGCAAAGCGACGATCACCGATCCCTCTGGCGTTTCCCAAGCCAAGTTTCAGTACAACATCGGTGGACAGGGATGGAACAGTATCTGGATGGCTGACAAGGGCGGCAATCAATGGGAGTCCGAAATCGGGATCAAGATAACCGGCGGAGTGATGAACATTCAATTCCGCGTGTGGGCGATGGACCGGCAAAACAACGAGCGGACTGCGGATGGCGGGAGCAAGACCGTCGCCGTCACAGGATGCGGTGGGTACTAACTTGAGCCGGGCGCAGGAGTTCATCTCCTGCGCCTGCGGAGAATCCCGATGTACTTGAAACTGCAACGCACCTTTCTCCTGCCGCTCGCGCTCTTCGCGCTCCTGCTACTCGCGTGCGACCTGAGTTCGCTTGCCGGCGATACGGTCACCAAGCCGAATGTCATCATCACCGCGCCGGCGAGCGGCGCGCGCGTGGACGCGGGCGCACAAGTCGCGGTGCAAGCCACCGCGACGGACGCGCGCGGAATCGCGTGGATCGAACTATGGGTGGATGGCGCGGTTGCCGGTAACCAGATCTTGCCCGCGCCGCAGACGAGTTACGCCGGCACCCTGCGCTGGACGGCGACGACGCCGGGCGCGCACGCGATTCAAGTGCGCGCGTACAACGCGGCAGGGGTGGCAAGCGATCCGGCGGCAATCTCCGTCGAAGTGACACCGGCGGTCGCGCTGGCGCCAAGCCCGACGGCAGCTCCAAGTCCGACGACAGCGCCAAGCCCGACGACAGCGCCAACGACAAAGGTCGCACAACCAACGGTGGAGTCCCAGGGATCTTCTGACTTGACTGTCTTGCGGGTGTTGCTGCGTTACGATGGCGCGCAACCGACAGGTACTTTGGAAATCACCGTCTGCAATCGGGGAGTCGGGATGGCACCTGCTTTTGGAGCAACGATTGCGGTCAAGGGCAAGGAAGCGCGCGTGAACTATGCCCAATCGCTCGATCCAAAACTTTGCGTGGGTGTGTTCTCGCCAGGTTCCACATTCGAAACCTACGGCATCACTAGCCCGCAGAACGTGCAGGTGCAGGCGACCATCTTCCCTGGCGATGCAGGCGATCCCGCGAGCAACAATACTCTCCAGCAAACCGTCCAAGTCACGCAATTGTCCACTCTCGGCTCTTCATCCGACTTGAAGAAATACAAGGACTGCGCCGCAACATCCCCGCCCCAGCAATGCGCGCAATATGCTGCCTCTGACCCTCTCGGCGATCCTCACGAGATCAAAAAGCAATGGGGAACGATTATCTCCATCGCGCCCAGTGATTATGAACTTTTGGCAAACTTTACCGTGGAAGATGACCGGGTCTGCCAGGCGCGCGTCGCTCAATACCTGGGCATCGCATACCCTCACGCATCACTGACCAACCGCTGGATGTCTGCCCCTACACCTGAACAAGTAAGGCGCGCTGTCGTTGGACTAGGTAACATCATTTTCTCCACCGACCGTGAAACACTGAACATCTTGCGCAATGTGTGGAGTGGACGCGCACAACGCAGTGTGATGCAGATGATCACTTGGGAAGGTCTCCTGACAGGGAAGTGTTGGAACGCTCATGAGATGACGCATCTGTTCGTCCAGCGCACGCCGATTCCCTATTGGCTGAATGAAGGGCTGGCGACCTATGTGGACGACCCGGAGCGCGCCAACGTTCACTATCGCAAATCTCGCCGTTGCTCCTCAACGGGCTGGATTGATCTGGTGTACTATGAAGATGGCAAATTCGCCTATGAAAAGACCTATCCCTTTGTGAATCTCACCGTTCCGTTGGAGAAGGCGTCTGTGGACACGTCATCCTACCCTGCAAGTACCTATTACTATACCACCGGGATGTGCTTCTGGGATTACCTGGAGAGTACCTACGGGCACCAATCCTTCCAACGGGTCATTCAAGCACTCGCGGCGCGGCGCGGTGTGACGGCGTGCACTCCCTTCCTGAGAGACATTGTCAACCCAGTATTGGGTACCGATATCTCTTCAGTGACTCAAGCGCGCTTTGGGTTTGGCATCTCGCATACGAACTGCGATTTCTAGTGATGCGCAAGGGTACGCTGAGCGCAGTCGAAGGGGCATTGCGCCCAAGCGCGTCGCCTCATCAGAGGAGTCTCAAATGAACATTCGACACATCTTCATCATTCTGCTCGCCTTCCTCGCGCTCCTGCTGCTCGCGTGCGATCTGACTTTGCTCACCGGCGGCGCGATGAAACCAACTGTGACGATCACCGCGCCGCCAAACGGCATGCGCGTGGACACGGGCGCGCAAGTCGCGGTGCAAGCCACCGCGACGGACGCGCGCGGAATCGCGTGGATCGAACTGTGGGTAGACGGCGCGATTGCCGGCAACCAAGTATTGCCTGCGCCGCAGACGAGTTACACCGCCGTCCTGCCCTGGCGCGCGACAACGCCGGGCGCGCACATCGTTCAAGTGCGCGCGTACAACACGGGAGGCGCGGCAAGCGACCCGGCGGTGATTTCCATCGAGGTCGCGCCGGTCGTCGCGCAGGCAACGCAACTGCCGCCGCCGCCACCTTCGCCGACTAGAAGTTTGGCGCCGCCGAGTCCTGTGCCGCCTACGCCGCCAACTTCGCCGTCTCTGCGAACGCCGACTCCTACGGCCTTCGGTGGACCCAGTCCTCTGCCGACGATCCTCGTGCAAGTAATAAGACCGGTAACTCCGTTTCCGCCTGCCGATTTGCCTTTCCACATTGATTGCAGCGCGATCGATCCTTCCAAGAAAGCCGCGTGCGATACCTACATCGCCAATACGCGCGACCTGGCTTATCCGCTCCTGCGCGAACTCACCGGCACATCCCTCTCCAGTTGTTACGATGCCGTGTACTACAAAATTCTGCTTGACAATCCACGACAAGGCGCCGTTGGGATCGCCGATCGCAACAAGATCAGTTATTCGCAAGCCGCCAGCGTGGAC
>DYJA01000025.1:0-16383 GCA_020723345.1 Candidatus Aquidulcis sp.
CGCTGGCTCGCTGAGTAGCGGGCAGCCGCTGGCTCGTTGAGTAGCGGGCAGCCGCTGGCTCGCTGAGTAGCGGGCAGCCGCTGGCTCGTTGAGTAGCGGGCAGCCGCCCGCGCGACATTTTGTTTAGCGGCGGAGATCGGTCTGCCACAGCCCGCCAAACGCGCAAAGTCCGTCTGCCTCTGATCCGTAGACAATGTTTTCGATCACGGCGAAACGCGCCGCGCGCGTCGTCGGCGCTAAACGACCGGGAGTTTGAAAACGAAAAACATCGTGCGCCGAATCGGTATCGTACTCTTTGCGCTTTTCTGCATCGGTCAGGGTCTGGATGATTTGATTGAGTTGTCGGAGCGTTACTTCCGCCGACTGATCGCCGGTTTTTGCTTTGAGCGTGAGCGGACCGCGCAGCGCTTCATCGGCTTTGCGGATTTGGGGCTCGGTCGCGTTGCGATCCAGTCCCAAGTAATCGTAGAAGTTGAATTCATGCGGCACGGGCACCGCGTCGGCGTTGACTGCCGCGTTCAATCGTTGATCGTAAGCACGGCGACGCGCGGGATCGGTCAACGCGCGGTGGGCTTGCTCCAAGCGACGCAGTCCGCCGGGCGAAATCTTGCCCTGACTCGCCAACGACTGGAGCAGATCGAACGCTGTTTGAATGTCGCGGCGGCGCGCATAACGCGATACGCCCAAGCGTTGATAGAAATTTTCCGAAGCGAGTTTGGCTTTTTTCGATTGCTGCTGGGCGAGCTGAATGATTCGCTCGCGGTCGTACTTGGCGCGTTTGCCGGGTTCGCGCAAAATGTCAATCGCCTCGTCCAATTGTTTGGGCGTCAGCGGCGACGGCTCGACGCGCGCGGCTTCGCGCAACGCCGCCTCGATCTTGTCTTGCGGCGCGTCCGGCGCGAGATTCAACAGCGCGTAGAAATCGACGAACGCGGCAAGCCGCGCGCCGCATTTGGCGCAGAATCGTGCGCTGTCGTCATTCTCGGTTGCGCAGGTTGGACAGTTGATCATGGTTTGCTCTTTGCGATATCGCGGTTTACATCGTATTCAAAATGTTCAAGTTCTTTTGCACCGCGTCTTCCAAATTGTCGAGTGTGTTCCGCAGATCATCCTCTTTGCAGATGCGCCGCGCGTCGCGAATGTGATTGAGCGCATCTTTCAAGCGACTCTTTGCCAACGGAATGGATGGCGGATTGTACTGCGTGGCTTGATTGAATTCTTGCAGCACGCCGCGAAAACGGCACAACGCCATGTAAAAAAGGAATACGGCATCCGGCTTGGAAACCGTCGACAATTTGCTGTACGCATCGCTCCACCGTTCCTGCTCCAGCAACGCTTCGACCGACTCTTTGAATTGGACGTGCTTGATTTGCTCCAGCATATCGTTCGCCGCATCCAATAATTCGGCGATCGATTTCTTCAACTCCTCCTCGGCGGGATACTGGCGCGCCGCGCGCAAATGGCTGGCGGCTTTTTCGAAGCGCGTCTTGAGGTCGTTCAGCGGCGGACGCGGTTTGCCTTCCCCCAACATTCCTTGCGTGTCGCGGTACTGGCACAGTCCCAAATAAAATTCGACTTCGGCGTTCCGATCTTTGACCGCGATCTGATTGAGGGTTTGATACGCCTGGCTCCACTGCTCTTGTTTCATCAACGGACGCGCGCGACGGACGGCTTGACCGCGCGGGCTTGCCATTTCGATTGCCGTTTTCAGCGCGTTCGCGACTGCTTCGGGCAAGTCGCTCATTCGCGCCTTGATCTCATCGCTGGTCGCAATTTGCGCGGCGCGCGCGCAATAGCCGGACGCGCGCTCCAACTTGCCGCGCACATCCGACCACTGGACATTCGTCGCGTCGGGATCGAACGCGCCTTCAACGCTGCGGAACAAGGTTAGCGTCGCGAGGTACAACAAATCGAGTTGATCGCCCAGCCGACGCAGCGCGGCTTCGGTTGCTGGAATCGCGTCCGCCCAGCGATCGTGGTTGATCGCTTCGAACGCGGCGGCATCTACTACGGCAAACGCCATGCGCTCGCGCAGTTTGCGGCGCGCCTCCTCCGGCTTGTCGATGCGCGCCCAGGGCAGATTTCCAATCTGCGCGATCTGGCGCAAGAGTTCCTGATCGTCTCCTTCGTCGGCGAGAAACTCGGCGTAGCGTCCGGTGTAATTCATCGCGCGCTCGGCTAAATCTTTCGCGTTGATGAGATTGGACAGCGGAATATCTTCATCGTCGCCGCGCACTTTCATCTCGGCGAGGTACGGCGCGAGCGTATCGAGCGGCAGCGCGACGAGTCGGTCGATCAGCGCGCGTGTTTCGCCAAAACGGTTTTCGCCGATGAGGTAAATCATCACAAAGAAAACGTCGCGCGCGTGCTCGGCGCGTTGCTGACAATATGCCTTGAACGCCGCGAGTTCCGTCGTGGATGGCGTCGCGCGCGACGCGGTGGGCGCGTTTTGAATTTGCTGTTTGACGCTCGGAATCAATTCAGCGGGGAGGCGCACGGCGCGCGCGTTCGGTCGCGCTTCCCAAGTCGCGAGCAATCCTTGCCACGTTTGCGCGATGCGGCGCGCTTCTTCAATCGGCGCATCGGCATGCGCTCCCAATTTGTGATACGGATGATCAAAAGTCAGTTGCCGCGCGAGCGCGTGCAGATCGAGATACTTGAGCCAAGCCAGAATCTTTTCCGGCGGAACATCTTCATTGTCATTCCTAGTTTTGTCGATCTCTTCGCGCAATTTGTCGGCAGTCGTCAGCATTCGCGCGACGCACAAGTCCCAGTCCTGCCGGTCGCTGCTCAATTCCCAGCGCCAGTACGCAAGTCGGAGCGCGCTTTGCCAGTGCAGGTAGTACTCCTCCGTTTTTCCTTGCTGCGCTTCGGCAAGCGCGAGGTTGAATTGCGTCAACGTGTTGAATGGATCGAGCCGGTTGGATTCGCGCCACAAGGTCGCCGCGCCGACTGCGTCGCCGCTTGTCAACAGACGCCGCTTGGCAATCGTGTTCAGCAGCGTCAAATAATTGTACGCCAGGTTCGACACGCCCGGCAATTGCGCGACGAGCGCGCGCAATTCTTCCAGTTGCTTGTCTTCGGGCACCGCGTTGCCTTGTTCGTCGCCCTTGATCTTTTCGAGGATGAAGAGACAGACGAGATCGCCTGCGGCTTCGTCGAACACTTGCTCCTGCAATTCCTTGACCCAGCGATCCTTTTGCCAATACTTGATGTGGTGCAGCATCGGTTGTGCGGCGAGCAGCGGCGCGTTTGGAAATTTCTTGAGCCAACTATTTTCCAGCCATGCGAGCATCTGATCGCCTTCGGCAATTTGGTCGCGCTCGAGGAAGAACTTGGCACACTTGTCCGCAATGACCGGGATGTTGAACTGGTGCTGATCGATTTGATCCAGCCACGCCAGCCAGTCTTTCATTGGCGGGCGATTTTTCTTGCGGCGCAGCGCGATTTCGAGACGCGCGAGCACGCACGCGCGTTTCGCCGACGGTTCCTGATCCAGATTTTTCAGCAATTCCTCGGCTTCGTTCAGATCGCCGCGCTTGTCTCCGACTTTGGCATCCTGGATCGCCGCGACCGCGTTGTAAAATTTGAGCGATGCGTGGTTGGGCAAAAATTCTGCCAATGCTTTCAGCGTTTGACGCGCCAGCGCGAATTGCCGCTCCTGCAAGAGTGACACCCCAAGCCAATAGCGCGCTTTGAGCGCGTATGGATTCAATTGCAGCGCGGAACGCAGCGCGCCGAGCCGCGCGTCGCTCGTTAGCGCGAGCGCGCGTTGAATTTGTTCAGTCGCCTGGTTGACCCGCGTCTGCGGATCCTGGGTGATCGATTCTGCCGCCGGGCTTGCGGCATGCGCGACCGTCATTCCTTATGCCTCACCTTCAAAATCGCTTGGTTGGCTTTGCTGGCGAGAAATATGTTGCCGAATTTGTCCACGTCGAACTTGCCGCCGGCAACGCCGCTTTCGAATGTGAGCGAGAAAATGTGTTTGCCATCCGCGCCAAATTTGTGAACCCGGCTGCCATCCAAATCGGCGACGTAGAGATCGCCGGTTGCCGAAATTTTCAAACTGGAAGGAAATAGTAATTCGATCCCTTGCGCGACCAAGCCGCCAAACGCGCCGGTCGCGTCGAGTTTCAGAACGCGATGATGATTGGTGTCCGCGACGTAGATGTTGTCGACAGGATCCGTCGTCACCGCGCTCGGATTGGCGAGGCGATCCGGCGCGACAGTGCTCGTAGGTGTCGAACCTTCGGTTTCCTCTTCCTCCTCCTCTTCTTCCTCCTCGTCCGCGGAGCGCGCCGGTTGATCGGGCGAGCCAAACGCGAATAGACGCGCGCCGTCTGGATTGAGTTTGACGATGCGACACGCGATTGCGTCCGCGACGATCACATTGCCGGATTGATCCACACAAACGTCGAGCGGACCACTCAGTGGTTCGCTCGTGCCGACGCGCGTCAACGCGCCATTCGTTTCGCAGCGCCACACGCAATTCGCGCTCAGATCGGCGACGAGCAGCCGACCGTTGCCGTCGAGTACGATCCCGCCCGGTGCTTTTACGCCGTCCGCGCCGCGCGCAATCGTGACAGATCGAATCATGGTGCCATCGGACGAAAAACAGATCCAGCGAAATACATCGGATCGTCCGGCATCGAAAACGTGCGCGGTTTCATCCGCGCCAAGTTGCACCGCGAGCGGCGCGAGAACTGGCTCGCCTTCCGGCAAACGAAACTCGCCCACAATTTCATAATCGACTGGGCGCGGCGCGTTTGCGCTTGCCGTCGCCAAGGACACCTTGGGAAGCGTTTCGGTGAGCGCGGGACGCGAGGGCAGCTCGCCGACGCTGATCGGTTTAATTACCGGTTCATCCGGCAAGCGATTCAGATCCGGCGCAGACACGGGACGAAAATCTTGTCCGGCTGCGCCGATCCGCCCGATATCGATGTTGGCTCCACTTAAACTGGGTGTGCCTGTGGTCGATTTGGGGAACTCGTGTCCCTGTGGGCAAGTTGGCGCATTCGCGTCGACTTCCGCTTTACAGACCGGACAAATCTTTGTAGGCATGGGTTACTCCTTATACCGCTTCGAATCGCTTTGAAAAGCGCGTGCCGGTTCGTGACTTGCCACTGTCGTCAGTGTAACTCACATTTGATAGCAAGCCACTCCCGGAATCACTGCGATAGGTGATTCCGAATTCCAACAAGAGCATTCCCGGATCGGTCGCGCGTACGTTGCATTCGAGTTTCAGGGTTTCATTGGGGCGCAAACTTTCGAGCACAGGCGGATTGATTGGTTTGATCGCGCCAGTGATCGTCGCGCTCACTTCGCGCGCGACGCCGTTGCCTTGATTCTGGACTTCGATTTCCAAGATGGACCATTTGCTGCAACTGATTTGCGCGGGCGTAATCGCGAGAACCGCGATCTTGGGCGCAACCGCCGGCATGATCTCTGGCGGCAACTCGAAAAAACCAATCGTGCCGTCGACAAAGCCGATGGCGACGCGGCGTCCGTCGGCGGAGATCGCAAAATCCGCCGGGAGTTTGTCCCACTGCCAGCGCCAGCGCGGCGATTTTTCTTCGTAGACGTACAGCAATCCCGCATCAGTCGCGGCAAAACACCATCGCCCATCATCCGAGATCGCGACGTGAACGATGTTGCCGTCGAGTTTCTCGTCTTCTCCGGTCGCCGCGAGCAACTTGTCGCCGGTATCGTGCAGAAACGCCAACCGACGACCGCTGTGCGCGATGACGATCTCGTGTCCATCGCGCGAGACCGCCATATCGCTGACCAACGTGCCGCCGCTCAACGACGACCGCCGTCCCTGTCCATTCAAACTCGTGATGTGCTGACCGTCCGCGCTTGCCGCGACGATGCGATTGCCCTCGACAATCGCGAGATGCGCGACCGAGTCGCCGATTTCCTCAGCGCGCGGCTCCGCCGTCCCAGGTTCGAAGAAACTGATCCAGCCGTGGTACGTGCCGACAACGGCATTGTGTCCTTCGCGCTCGATTGCGATGCACCGCCCGGCGTCGGTGAGTGGCAACTCGCGCAGCGTGGTATCGTGTTCCAGATCGAAGAGAAACGCGGCTTCGCCCCAGGTCGTCGCCGCGAGGCGCGAACCATCTTTGGAAAACGCGATGTCTTTGACGACGTTACCCAGGTTGTGCGGCGCGCGGCGTCGATTGCCTCTCTCGCCAAAAACGTGAATCCGTCCATCCCAACAGCCGACCGCGAACACCGCGCCATCTTCCGAACACGCCGCGGTTTCAACGCGGCTCTTGCTGTCTTCCAAAATCAAGCGCGGTTTGTCGCGCGCCGTATCGTCGATCAGGTACAGCGAATTGCTGGCTGGGTCGTCGTTGGCGGCGACCAACCACACGCGCGGCGAGTCCGTCAATCGTCCCATGCTGATCTTGCGAATCGGTTTGCCGAGCGCGTATTCCCATTTCCACTCGACGCTTGGGCGCGTTGCCGGAGCGGCGCGCGATTCTGGCGGCGTCGCGGCTTTGATTTCTTCTTCGATCTGACGCGCGAACCATGCTGGAATTCCCAACTGCGTCGCAAATGTTTCCAGATTGCGTTGGTGCGTCCCGGAGATCGCGCCGCCCTCGAGCGCGTTTCGTACGGCTTGCGTGTAACTGTCGATACTCTCTTGGGGGATGAGTCCAAAGAGCGATTGTCGGCGCGGCGTCGCGATAAGCCGCATCTGCGCCTGTTCCGATTCCGGCATCATGACGACTTCGCCGTCTTTGTGCTTGAGCAAGGGGCCCAGGCACACCAACAGTTCGGCGCGTTCCGGTCGCTGAAGATAAAAGCGATCTTCGTTCAAAGGATGGTCGAAGGGAATCGCGTCCTGGCTCGTCAACGTCGTGCCCATCGCGGCAAGTATTTCGTGAAAGTTTTTTCCTCCGATCGCGCTCACTTTTTCGATGTACACCAATGGATAGTGCGCGAGAAAAGACATTTCGCTCAGCCAGGCGCGCAGTGCGGTCAACAATTTGCCATAGTCCAACGCCGCAAGTTCTTCTTCCGATAGCGCGCTCCGATGAGCCACCAAATTGCGGAACTGCACCATCACTTCCAAGACTTGATGACACGAGACTTGGTAGGGCAGTTTGCCCACCGGCTCGCGCAAACTCGCGACGAAGTTGAGAATCGTTTGACACAGTTCCAACAACTCGCCTTTGCGCATCGCGTTGATAAACCCCGGCGGCACAATCGCCTCTTTCTCAAAGCCAGAATTTTCGAACGCGCGCACGCCGTGCCCGATCAAGCCAACCCAGGTTCCAAACGACATTTTGCCGGGCTGGCGCGCAAACTTGTCCAGTTCGGCTTCCATCATCTTGTCGCGCAAGCCGTACGCGCAGTACTGCGCGATGACGAGCGCGGCGAGGTACTGCGCGGTTGTTTCCCCCAGCGCGGTCAACCCGTTCACTTTATCGCGTCGGCTCGCCGCCAACGATTTGATCGCGCGCTGCGCGGGCAAATATGCTTTGGCAATTGGATAAGGATAACTGTCGATCAACTCTTTTTCGCTGAGCATTACTTTCCTCCATCAGACTTTATCGGAAATAATTTTGGACACTGATAAACACAGATGCACACAGATTGAAAACCTAGAGATCAGTGTTAATCAGTGTTAATCTGTGTCCAAATTCTGGATTGGGTTTATTTCCGATAATGTCTATCGCGTCCGGATAGCAAAAAACGCCTGTCACTGACGCGCCCGGGCGCGTCAGACTACAGGCGTCTGACTTGATCTTGAGAATTGATTGACTAGGGGAAACACCGTCCCACGCGCGACCATCTCTCCGCCTCTCCTGCGAAGCGAACTCTATGTTGTCGAACATCCGGGACTAGAAAATTTGCAATTCGGATTATACTCCGAAAAGTGAGAAAATGGAAGCGGCGGAAAAGGAAAAATTTGATTTGACTCGCACCCCAAAAGATGTTATAATTGCGCTAGTCAATTGGACACTCTCCAACTGCACGACCTCTTGGATTTGCCTCATCGAATTGACCTGGCTCTCCTTTTTGTTTTCCGAATTGGATCTATGAGTTTTGAACGTTTCGTCAACCCAACGTTTTGGTTGAGGCGCGTCACGCCCTCAGCCCATTCCCCTTTACTTGTTTAATGGAGATTCCCCGTGCCTGAAACCCTCAATTACGCCGAACTGGAACACAAAACACTCGCCGACCTGCGCGACATCGCCAAAGAGCAAGGCATCAGCGGCTACACGCGCCTGAAGAAAACCGATCTCATCTTTCGACTGCTCCAAGCCAAAGCCGAACGCGATGGACTCATCTTCGGCGGCGGCGTGCTGCAAATCGTCGAAGATGGCATCGGCTTTTTGCGATCCGATCACTTGCTGCCCGGACCCGAAGACGTGTACGTTTCGCAATCGCAAATTCGGCGCTTTGGTTTACGCACCGGCGACATGGTCATCGGTCAAGTGCGTCCGCCGAAAGAAACCGAGAAATACTTTGGACTGTTGCGCGTCGAAGCGGTCAACGGACTCGATCCCGAAGCCGCCAAAGCGCGCCCCGATTTCGACAAACTCACGCCGATTTTCCCGAACTCGCAGTACAAACTCGAAACGAAACAATTCACGCTTGCCACGCGCCTGCTTGATATAATTGCGCCGATTGGACGCGGCCAGCGCGGCTTGATTGTCTCGCCACCCAAAGCCGGCAAGACGACGATTCTCAAACAAGTCGCGAATGGCATCAGCGAAAATTATCCCGACGCGCATTTGATGGTCGTCCTGATTGGCGAGCGCCCCGAAGAAGTCACCGACATGGATCGCTCGGTCGAAGCCGAAGTCTTTTCGTCCACCTTCGACGACGTGGTCGAAAATCAGACGCGCGTCGCGGAGATGGCGCTCCAGCGCGCGAAACGCTTGGTCGAAGGCGGCAAAGATGTCGTCGTGATGCTGGACTCGATCACGCGCCTCGCGCGCGCGTACAACCTCGTCGTGCCGCCGAGCGGGCGCACGTTGACCGGCGGTTTCGATCCCGCCGCGCTCTATCCGCCCAAACGCTTTTTCGGCGCGGCGCGCAATCTCGAAGAAGGCGGCTCACTCACGATCATCGCGACGTGTCTCGTGGACACCGGCAGTCGCATGGACGATCTGATCTACGAAGAATTCAAAGGTACCGGCAACAGCGAAGTGCACCTCAATCGCAAATTGTCGGAGCGCCGCATCTTCCCGGCGATGGACATCGAACGCTCCAGCACGCGCCGCGAAGAATTGCTGCTCGACGACGAAACGCTCAATCGCGTATACACGCTGCGTCGCATGATCGATATGCTCGGCGGCGGCGAAGACGCGCTCGAGCCGGTCATCCAGCGGCTGAAGAAAACGCCCACGAATAAAGATTTTCTCGCGACACTGAACAAAGACGCGTTATGATTGGAAATTGGAAGCTAGAGGTTGGAGGTTGGAAACCCTTTACTGCAATTTGTCTTTCCAACCTCCAATTTCCAACCTCCAACTTCTACGTCTATGCCTGACAATTCCCAACTCTCACTCCTCGCCCGCCTCCGCGTGTGGCTTGCGCCGTCGCTGCTTGCCGCGCGCGATTTTGTCGGCGACATTGTCGTAGACATGCCGCTGATGACGCGTATCGCTTCGCACGTCGGCTTGATTTTGCTGATGGTCGTGACGATTGCCGCGAGCAGCGTCCAAATCAACTTGTACAACGACAAGGGCGGTCCGCATCAGACCGAGCCGGACGAACCAGATGACATCACGCTGCCCGATCCTGCGCCGGAAGATGCTTCGGCGTTCTTCCGCGCGCCGGTGCCGATCACCAACGCGCCCAAGCGCACGCGCCGCGAAGTCGTCAAGTACACCGTCCAGCCCGGCGACAACGTCAGCAGCATCGCCGATGATTTCGAAGTGAGCGCGGATTCGATCTTGTGGGCGAACGGCAAACTGGAAGACAATCCCGATATGCTCTCCGTCGGGCAGTCGCTCAACATTCCGCCGGTCAGCGGCGTCCTGCACACCGTTCAGAGCGGCGAGAGCGTGCGCGCGATTGCCGATAAATACAAGAGCAAAAAACTCAACACCGACGCGCTCGTCCAGAACATCGTCAACCTTGAATTCAATCAAGAGCGCCACGACTTGAAGGGTCCCGACTATACGTTGACCGTCGGTCAATTCTTGATGGTGCCCGGCGGCAGCAAGCCGTACCAACCGCGCATCGTCGCCGCGTACAGCGGACCGATTCCCGCGACGGCGGCGCGCGGCACCGGCGCGTTTGGCTGGCCCGTCTCCGGGCGCATCACGCAAAAATATTGGACGCGTCATCCCGGCATCGACATCGGCGCGCCGAAAGGCGCGCCCGTGCTCGCGGCGGATTCTGGCTACGTGATTCAGGCGGGCTGGAGCAACGTCGGCTACGGCAACATGATTCTGGTCAATCACGGCAACGGCTACCTGACGCGCTACGGACACCTGAGCGCGTTCAACGTCGAGGTGGGCGATTCGGTGAAAAAGGGACAACTGATCGGACGCGTCGGCAGCACCGGCAATTCGACGGGACCACACTTGCACTTTGAAATCATTCGCGGCGCGGTTCACCGCAACCCATTTGGGTTATTGCCGGGGCGCTAACCCAATGGGAAAGCCAGGTTTCATTGGAGAGACCTGGCTTTGTGATTCCGCAATTTGCATCTCCACGCCACTGGAGTATAATAGCGTCCAAATCAAGCGGAGGGACTCATGAACGAAGACCGACAACTTCCCGCGTACGTCATCCGCATTTCTTACGACATTATCTCTGAAGAAACGCCGGGGCACGATAACCTGCGGCGTTTGCTCGAAATGGCGGGCTTGGAGCGCTTTGCGGATAATCCGCCGCCGATGGACAACACGCCCGCGCTCACGATGCTCGAGTACGAGAAATTGATCGGCGTTGTGTGGCAGGTGTTCGACAACTTCCAGGCGCGCGACATTTTTCGCCGCGTCGCGCAGAGCGGCTTTTCTCACTTGACGCGCAGCGGCGTCCTCGCCTACGGTCAATTCCTCCGCGCCTTCGACGCGCTGGGCACCAAACGCGATCGCGTCGCGCTGATGATGAGCAAAATGACCCAGGAACTGACGCGTTCGCTCGGCAACAAGCACGAATTTTATCGGCAGGGCGAAGATTTCATTCTCGATATTTACGATTGTCCGTACTGCGCCGAACTCTTGCGCGGCGGCGCGCCGCCGTACGCAAACGTTTGTCACATTCCCGTCGCGTTCTACGAGGCGGCAATCGCGTGGGCAAGCGGCAGTCCGCACACCGTCCAAGAAATTTCGTGCCGCGTTTCAAACAAACAGGATTATTGTCGTTTCAAAATTTTCTGGAACGTTGCGCTCAAAACCAAGGCATGAAAACACAAGACCTTCCGGGGTTCCAAACCTGGAAGGTCTTGTCATTTCACCGCTGCCTGTATTGGCGCGCGCGCGGCAAGCGGTGTGCGCGGCGCGAGCGCAACCGCGATCCACGCGCACGCTGCCGCGATCAGCGCGACGATGAATACCGCCTGCACCGCGCCGGTCAACGCGCCGCGCAACGCGCTCGTCAGCGCCGCCGACGCGCCCGCGTTCGGCTCGAGCAGCGCGTCCACCGAAACCAAATTCGGATCGAGTCCCGCCGCGACAATGCCCGCGCCCAGTTGCGCCGCGAGCACCACGCCCATCACACTCACGCCAATCGCGCCGCCGATACTGCGCGCGAATTGCACCGATGCCGTCGCGGTGCCCAGCGATTGACGCGGCGCCGTCGATTGCACCGCGATCAAAAAGATCGGAACGGACAACCCCATGCCGATCCCCGTCATCGCCATGCTGAACCACAAAATCCACTGCGGTGTTGTCGCGGAGATCTGCGTCAGCATCAGCGCGCCGACGAATAGCACCGTCATGCCGGTCAACGCGAGCGCGCGGAAATGAAAACGCAAAAGCAGGCGCGTGCCGATGATGCTCGCCAGCGTCCAGAAAAGCATTTGCGGCGTCAGCGCCACGCCTGCCATCGTCGCCGTCGCGCCGAGAACCGCTTGGACGAATAGCGGCACAAACAACGCCGAGCCGAACACAGTGAATCCCGCGAAAAATCCGTGACTGACTGCGGCGGTGAACAAGCGTTCCCGAAAAAGCGCGAGCGGCAGAATCGGGTTCGCGGCGCGTCGTTCGACGAAGACGAGCGCAACCAGCAGGGCAAACGCGATCAGCAGCGCGGTTGCGACGACGATGACGTTCATCTGCAAGCCCACGCGCATTTCGAACAGCGCGAGCATCAACGCGACGATGCCGCCGCTGAGCAGCGCCGCGCCGAGATAATCGACGCGTCCGCCGGTACGCGGCGTCACGTCGCGCCACGCGGCGAGCATCAACGCGATCCCCACCAAGCCGAACGGCACGTTCAGATAAAAAATCCAATGCCACGAAACGTACTCGACCAGAAATCCGCCGACGAGCGGACCGATCAAACTTGAAATGCCCCAGACACCGGAAAACAGACCTTGCATTTTGGCGCGCTGCTCGAAAGTGAAAATATCGCCGATGATCGTAAAGGCAAGCGGCAAGATGCCACCCGCGCCTAGACCTTGCAGCGCGCGAAACAACACGAGTTGCGGCATCGTCTGCGCCTGCGCGCAGAGTACGGAGCCAATCAGAAAAGTCGCGACCGCGAGGAGATAGATGCGGCGGCGACCGTAAATGTCGGAGAGTTTGCCGAAAATGGGGAGCGTCGTCGTGGAGGTGAGCATGTACGCGGAAAAAACCCACGCGTAAATATCGAGTCCGCCGAGTTGCGCGACAATCGTCGGCATCGCCGTCGCGACGACGGTGACTTCGATTGATGCGAGGAAGAGCGAGAGCATCATCGCGAAAGTGATGATGTAGAGGCGGCGACCGGTCATTACTCCACCACAATCGCGCGGAACGGACATTCTTCGACGCACACCAAACAGCCGCGACACAACTCGCGATCGATGTACGGCAGTTCGTGCGCTTCGAATTGCACGAGCGCTTTCATTTTGCACGTCCGGCGCACGGGGCAGCGTTGGCACACTTTGCACTTGTCCGCGTCGACGCGCGGCGCGCGATAGTTGTGTCCGATCATTTCACGCCGCGATGATTTGATAGCGGCTCTTGATCTTCGCCGTCTTGCCGATCATAATTCCGACGCAGCAGTACTTTTCTTCCGACAGTTGGATCGCTTGCTCCACCGCAGCCGCGGGAATGTTCTTGCCGCGCACGATGTACTCCACGTCGAGTTCGGTGTACACCGTCGGCGGCGTTTCGGCTTGCGTGCCGTTCACGCGCACCTCCAGCCCCGTAACGTCGAGTCGCTTTTTCTGCAAGATGTCGACGATGTCAATTCCCGTGCAACCGGCAACCGCGACTAACACGAGTTCTGTCGGCGTCGGTCCTTTACTCGTCGCGCCTTCTTTTGGAAACGCGTCGATCCAGCCGCGATGACCGGAGCCGGTTTGCGTTTCAAACGCTTTGCCATCTACCCAACGCACACATGCGGTTTTGTTAGCCAATTTCCACCCCTGTGATGATTTGTCGATCAGGCAATCAGGCAACGCGTTGACCGATTGCCTAATTGCCTGATCGCCTGATTACTTTTCATGCAACGCGCGATGCTGTTTTTTCATACACACACCGACGATCACTTCCAGCCCGGCTTGCATCGCGCGCTCGGCGGCTGGCATATTTTCCGCGCCCGGCTGCATCCAGACGACCTTCGCCTTTTTGGCAATTGCCTGCTCGACGATTTCGGGCACCGCGTCGGGCTTGCGAAAAATGTCCACCACGTCGACCGATCCCGGAATCGAGCGCACATCGGGGTACGCTTTTTCGCCGAACGCTTCAGTCAACGTCGGATTGACCGGGATGATCTTGAAACCTTGCTCCTGCAAATACTGCGCCACTTCATAACTCGGCTTGGTCGGATCCGCCGACAAACCGACGACCGCAATTGTTTTGTTTTCACTCAGTACTTTCGCAATCGGATCCATTTCAATCCTCTGCGGAAATCGTCCGCGCGAGTCGCGAAAGCGGATGCCCCTTCGCTTTGATTTCCAACTCGTTGAACCAACCGAACGGCGAACGGATCACCGCAAATCCTTGCGCGCTCAGATGCGTTTCAGTTTCCTTCAAAACATCGATTGCAGTTTCTGGTTTAGCCAGTTCGGCGAACAGGTGCGCGAACGAATGCAGCACGATCGTATTCACCTTCAACCGGCGCGCGTGTTCCGCCAACATCGTCGCGGCGCGCTGCGCGATTGTTTGCGGCGCGTGCTCGTCCGATTTTTCGACGCTCGCCAGCACGAGCAGCGCATCGCCCACGCGCGTTTCGCGCTCGCCCATCGGTTCGACGACGGGCGAGCGACCTTTTTCGGTGATGCGGCATACGAACGAATCAACGTGCCAGATTAGCGCGCGCATCAGTTCTCCGCGACGCTCGCGCCGATGCCCTGTAAAATCTGTTGAATGAATAGTTGCTCCGGCATTCCACCTTCGACGCGCGTCTTGTCGTTAGCGACGGTCAGCGGCACGCCGTACACTTGATACGCGTCCGCCAGTTCGGGATACTCGGATGCCTCGACCGCATCCGCCGTGATCAATTCATTTTCAATTGCCATTTGGTGAGCCAACCTGACTGCACGCGGACAATGCGGTCAGGTCGGAGTTGTAAAGACCTGGAGGTGCAGCGGATCGCGCAATTGTTTGAGCGCGGTCTTGCTTTGCTCCGCCAAGCCCGACTCGCCCGCCGACACATCGAGAATATCGCCGATCAGCGCCGCAAATTCAAATCCCGCCGGCACGCCATAATAGCGAATGCCAAAATCGCGTTCGCGCGGTTGCTCGTTTCCCGTCACCAACAATTTCGGCGCTTCGACGCGCGTCACCGCGATGGCTGGCACGCGCGCGATCTTGTATTGCGCGACGGCGTCCTTGTCGATCGCAAAATTATATTCCTTCAGTTGCACTTTATCGGACAGTCCGACGATTTCTTCCAAAACTTGCTTGGTCAGTCCGCAGTACTCGCAATCCAGCGCTTGCGTAAAAAACACCAAACGCACCGGCGTCTGCAGTTGCGCCAATTCTTTTCGCAGATTTTCGCGATCTGCCTCGCGTAATAAAGCCACAATTCCTCCAAACCGGCATATAGCCAATAGCATATCGCGTATGGCTATTAGCGATTCGCTATACGCCATTCGCTATCAGCGCGGCACCCGCGCGATCACATCCAGCATATCCGCAATCGCGGCGCGTGATTTGCCGCGCTTGCTCGGCGCCTGCAAACATTCCAGCGCGTACTGCTCGGCAAGCAGACGACTCGCGCTGCGGACCGCTTCGTTGATCGCGGTCAATTGATGGAGTACTTCGGCGCAACTGCGCTCTTCTTCCACCATCTTTTGCACGCCGCGCGTTTGCCCTTCAATTCGTCTCAACCGCCGAAGCATCTCGGCTTTCGCATCTTTTGCGTCTTGCGCCATAGTCCATCCTTCCTCAGTCTCTCGAGTAACCCACGGTTACCGACGCGGCAATCCTCAGCCGCTCGGCGCGCAGGACACGGACGACGCGCTGAACGACGCCGCGCCGCTCAAGCCGACCGCGCTTGCCGCCGTCGCTTCTTTTTCGACGTGTTGTCCGCCGCAGTCGGGACACACCGGCTTGACCGGCGTATTGATCGAACGCACGAAAACTTCAAACGGCTTTTTGCAATCGTCACAATAGTATTCGTAAATTGGCATCGCGCATCACCTCGACTTTACTTTGCCAACACGCCGTCCAATTTCTTTGCGATCATTGCCTTGGGCACCGCGCCGACGATGCGTTCGGCTTCTTTGCCGTCTTTGAAAATGATCAACGTCGGAATGCCCATGATGCCGTACTTCATCGGTGTTTGCGGATTCGCGTCGGTGTCCATTTTGGCGACGACGACTTTGCCCGCGTACTCGCGCGCGAGTTCCTCGACAAACGGCGCGACCATGCGGCAAGGTCCGCACCACTCCGCCCAAAAATCGACCAGCACCGGGGTTTTGGACTCGAGAACTGTTTTGGGGAAATCGGCATCGTTTACGTGCAAAGGATGTACCGTAGCCATCTGCGCCTCCTGAAAAATGGTATACCCTATAGGGGTATCCTGTATTCTCATTATATTTCCTCCTTCACCAATTGTCAAAATCACGTTTTAGATGCAAAAACCCGCCGATGGGTTACATCGGCGGGCTGGGTTGGACAAATTTGCAAATTTGTTCTACTCCGGCGGCAGCGGCTCGTCGAGGATTTCGGAAAAGTCGCCATCATACGCGCGCATGCAGCGTTGGACAAATTTGCAAATTTGTCCTACTCTGGCGGCAGCGGTTCGTCGAGA
>DYJA01000025.1:16483-76393 GCA_020723345.1 Candidatus Aquidulcis sp.
TGGCGGCAGCGGTTCGTCGAGAATCTCGGAGAAATCGCCGGCGTACGCGCGCATGTAGCGGTGAAACGCGATGACGTCATCCGTCGAAATGGGCGAACGATCCTTGACGCGTTCCCACTCGTCCGGCGTCAGATCGCTGTACAGAGTTTGCGCGGCGCGCTCCGTCAACACGGCGAACAACAACGCCTGCGTGCGACACATTGGACACGCCGCGCGCATCGCCCACGCGTTACCGCGTCGTCCGACGATCTGGATATCGCTTTGACGAAAACTATGATGACACACCGCGCACTTGACGCGTGCGACGATCTGCCGAATCATCGCTTGCGGAATGGCTTGCTCGTTCATCGCCACATTCTCTACGCGGGTTCGCGCTCCACAACCACCGTCACTTGCGCGGTCACTTCGGGATGCAATTTGATCGCGACCTGTTTCTCGCCCAACTCTTTGAGCGGCAACTCCAATTCGATCTTGCGCTTGTCGACGGTAATGTGTTTGTCGCGCGCGAGCGCGTCCGCAATATCGCCAGAGGTGATCGAACCGAAGAGCCGGTCACCTTCTCCGGCTTTGGCGCGGAAAGTGAGCGTGATTTGCCCCAATTGTCGCGCGAGTTCTTGCGCTTCGCCGAGCGTCTTGGCTTCGCGGCGCGCCGCGGCGGCTTTGATCGTTTCCGCTTGCTTGACCGCTCCGGCGGTCGCGGGGACGGCGAGTTTTTGCGGAAAGAGGTAGTTGCGCGCGTAGCCGTCGTTCACTTTTTTCATTTGTCCGGCGCTGCCGACACCCGGCACGTTCTTCAACAACAAAACTTCCATCGCGTCTTCTCCATCATTCAGTCTGAGTTTATTCTAGCACAAGTCGAGGAAAAAGAAAATATTGCAAATTCGTGTCAAGTCGAGTAAAATAGCCGCACAGTGCGCGAGGCAATCAGTAATCAGGCAATCAGGCAGCTAGCCGATCGGTTGACTGATTCCTGATCGCCTGATTGACCGATTGACGGATTGATTCTCTCAAGGAGCTACAATGAAGATTGCTCTCGACGCGATGGGCAGTGATGCACACCCCGTTCCCGATGTTGCCGGCGCGGTGCTCGCCGCGCGCGCGTACAATGTTACTGTGATTCTCGTCGGCGACGAAAACAAGATCAAAGCCGAACTTGCCAGGCACGACACGCGCGGACTCGATCTCCCGATCGTTCACGCGCCCTCGGCGATTGGCATGACGGAACACGTCGAAGCGGTCAAAGCGAAGAAAGACGCGTCGATGAATCTCGCGGTCAAACTCGTGCGCGAGAAGCAAGCCGACGCGTTCGTCACTGCCGGCAACACCGGCGCGGCGATGGCGGCGGCGATTGCGGGACCGTACCTCCTGGGTCGCATCAAAGGTATCAAACGCCCCGCGCTGACGACGACTATCCCCACTGCGACCGGACGCGTCTTGCTGCTCGACATCGGCGCGAACGCGGACGTGAAACCGGAATATCTCTATCAATTCGCGCTGATGGGCTCGATTTACGCGGAGAAAGGTATGGGCATCGCCAAACCGCGCGTCGGCTTGTTGTCGACCGGCGAAGAAGAAGGCAAAGGACCGCAGGTCGTGCGCGACGCGTACGCGATGCTGAAAACGGGTTCGCTGAATTTTGTCGGCAACGCGGAAGGACGCGATATTCCCAAAGGCACGATGGATGTGATCGTGTGCGACGGCTACGTCGGCAACGTTGCGATCAAGTTGAGCGAGTCGCTCGCCAAAACGCTCGTCGGTTTCATCAAAGGCGAAATCAAAAAGCGACCGCTCGCGGTGCTCGGCGCGCTGCTGGCGAAGCCCGCGTTCGACGCGCTCAAAGCGCGGCTCGATCCGTCTGAAATTGGCGGCGGCATTTTGCTCGGCGTCGACGGCGTCGTCATCATCGGGCACGGCAGTTCGGATGCGAACGCGGTCAAGAACGCGATCCGCGTCGCGAAAGAAGCGGTCGCCGGCAACGTCGTCGAATTGATTCGGTCTGGTGCGCAAGGGATGTAAAAGGAAAAAAGATGCAATCATTAACGCCCACCCAACATCCTCGCGTCGTCATCACCGGCCTGGGCGCGCTCACGCCGCTTGGTCACACGCCGGAGGAATTTTGGCGGAACTTGCTCGCGGGCAAATCCGGCGTCGGTCCGATCACCTTGTTCGACGCGTCGAATTACAAAACGCGCATCGCGGCAGAAGTGAAGAATTTCGACGCGACGAAATACGTGGACGCGAAAGACGCGCGCCGAATGGGTCGCGCGACCTTGCTCGCGCTTGCCGCCGCGCAAGACGCGATCCGCGATGCGGGGTTCGGTGAGCATTTCGACGATAGCGAGCGCGTTGGCGTCGTTTTGGGTACCGGACTCGGCGGCTTTGCCGAAGCGATCAAAGAGCATCACGAGTTCGCGCGGCAAGGCACCGGACGCGTCAGCCCGTTTCTCGCCGCCGTGATTTTGCCGAATATGCCGGCGTTCTTCGTCGCGAAACATTACCGCGCGCACGGTTTTAACTCGACGGTCGTCACGACGTGCGCGGCGGGCACCGACGCGATTGGCGCGTCCGCCGAAGCGATCCGGCGCGGCGACGCGGACGTGATGCTTGCGGGCGGCACCGACGCGATCATCGCCGACATCATCTTCACCGCGTTTGGCGCGATGCGCGCGCTCTCGACGCGCAACGACGATCCGGCGCGCGCGAGTCGTCCGTTCGACAAAGATCGCGATGGCTTGGTGATCGGCGAAGGCGCGGCAGTCGTCGTGCTGGAAAATTTGGAACACGCGCTCGCGCGCGGCGCGAAAATTTACGCCGAAGTGATCGGTTATGCCGCGAACTGCGACGGCTTTCACTTTGTCGCGCCCGAACCGAACGCGACCGGCGCGATCCGCGCGATCCAAGCCGCGCTCAAAAATGCCGGCGTCACGACCGAGCAAGTGGATTACATCAGCGCGCACGCCACGTCGACGCAACTCAACGATCCCGCCGAAACGCTCGCGATCAAAACCGTGTTCGGCGAACGCGCGTACAAAATTCCGATTAGCGCGACGAAATCGATGGTCGGTCACTCGATGGGCGCGGCAGGCGCGATGGAAGCGATCGTGTGCGCGTTGACGCTGCGCGATCAAAAAGTCCATCCGACCGCGAATCTCGACGCGCCCGATCCCGCGTGCGATCTCGATTACGTGCCGAACGTCGCGCGCGACGCGCGCGTTGAGATTGCGCTGTCCAATTCGTTTGGCTTTGGCGGACAGAACGCTTGTCTAGTGCTGACGAAATATCCAAACTAGATTTTTGTCACTTGTCACCCGTCACTTGTCTCTTTCTCAGGAGAATGTTATGGCTTCCCAAACAATCACTCAGCCAAACATCGAAGCGCTGATCCAGCAGCAGCGCGCGCCCCAGGAATTCGCGCAGTTGCAGCATCTGGTTCCCAAGCGCACGCGCGTCGTCGTCACCGGACTCGGCGCGATCACGCCGCTCGGTCACACGCCGGACGAGTTCTGGCAAAACCTGCTCGCGGGCAAATCTGGTATCGGTCCCGTCACGCTGTTCGACGCGACCGACTATCGCACGCGCATCGCCGCCGAAGTGAGAGATTTCGACGCGACCCAGTACGCGATTGATGCCAAAGACGCGCGGCGGATGGGGCGCGCGACCTTGTTCGCGCTCGCGGCGGCAAAGGGCGCGCTCGCCGACGCGGGGTTCCCTGATGGATTGAAGGAAAACGAGCGCGCGGGCGTTTTGCTTGGCACTGCGCTCGGCGGCTTTATCGAAGCGATTGAAGCGCACAAAGGGTTTCTGCAAAAGGGTCCCGACCGCGTCAGTCCCTTTCTCGCGGCGGTGATTCTGCCGAATATGCCGTCGTTCTACGTCGCGAATTATTATCGCGCGCGCGGCTACAACTCGACCGTCGTGACCGCGTGCGCGGCGGGGACGCACGCCGTCGGCGCGGCGGCGGAGGTCATTCGACGCGGCGACGCGGATATTATGCTGACCGGCGGCGCGGACGCGGTCATCTCGGAGATCGTCTTCGCCACGTTCGGCGTGATGAAAGCCATGTCGACGCGCAACGACGATCCCGCTCACGCGTCGCGCCCCTTCGACAAAAATCGCGACGGCTTTATCGTCGGCGAAGGATCGGCGATTCTCGTGCTCGAACGATTGGAACACGCGCTCGCGCGCGGCGCGCGGATTTACGCCGAAGTGTTGGGGTACGCGACGAACTCGGACGCGTACCACTTTGCCGCGCCCGATCCGCAAGCCACCGGCGCGACGAGCGTCATGCGCGAAGCGCTACGCAACGCGCGCGTGACAACCGATCAGGTGGATTACATCAACGCGCACGGCACGTCGACGCCGCTGAACGACGTGGGCGAAACGCTCGCGGTCAAGAACGTTTTTGGCGAGCGTGCGTACAAGGTTCCGATCAGTTCGACCAAATCCATGATCGGACATTCGATGGGCGCGGCGGGCGCGTTCGAAGCGGTCGCGTGTGTGATGACGATCCGCGATCAGAAAATTCATCCGACGGTCAATTACGAAACGCCCGACCCCGCGTGCGATCTCGATTACGTGCCGAACGTTGCGCGTCCGGCGAATATCAATATCACCATGTCCAATTCCTTCGGACTCGGCGGACAGAACGCGTGCTTGGTGCTGGGAAAATACAAATGACAAATGACAAATGAGCAAATGACAAATTCTTTTTGCCCTTTGTCCTTTGTTCACACTTGCCCTGGCGGTAACGCAAGTGCCAGGGTTTATCATTGGAGATTTCATGCGGCTGACAACCAACGACAAACTGGTGCAACAACGCAGTACGTGGGCGCGCTATTTGACTTTTGCCGGCATGGGCTTGCTGCTCGGCTCACTCGTCTTATCGTTTATGACCGATTACATCGGGCTTGCCTATGCCGCGCTCTTTGTGGGCTTTGTGATCGCGCTGATCGGATCGAATCTCGCGAACAAATGGGTCAAGCCGCCGCGTGCGGATCAGGTCCTGGAAAAATCGCTCAAGGGTTTTGACAACAAGCATCATCTCTTCAATTATCTGCTCCCCGCCGAACACGTCTTGGTGACGCCGAGCGGCGCGCTTGTTCTCAAAACCAAGTATCACGACGGCGAAATCATTTGCAAGAACGGCAAGTGGAATCGCCCCTGGAAATGGACGCGGCTGTTCGGCGCGATGGCGCAGGAACCGCTCGGCAATCCGATTGCCGAAATGCAGTTCGAGATCGGACAAGTGCAGCGCCTCTTGTCAGACAAAATCGAAAATGGCGCGACGATTCCGGTCGAGGGCTATGTCGTGTTCACGGATCCGCGCGCGCGCTTGACGATTGATGATCCCGGTTTGCCGGTTGTGATGGCAGACGATTTGAAAGACACGTTGCGTAAGAGCAAACGCGCCCAGCCCTTGTCGGCGCCCGTTTTGGAAAACGTCGAAAAAATATTGACCGAATACGCGAATGCAAAAACAACCAAGCAGCGATAATTGTTTTGTCTGCGGACGCAAAAATCCCATCGGTCTAAAAATGCGCTTTGTGACCGGCGACGACGGCTGCGTGTACGCCGATTACACGCCGCGCGCCGAACACCAAAGTTATCCCGGCGTGATGCACGGCGGACTCATCACCGCGATGCTCGACGAGATCATCGGGCGCACGGCGATTGCGAGCAATCTGTGGTGCATGACCGTCAAGTTGGAGGTGCGATTCAAAAAGCCGGTGCCGATCGGCGCGCCGCTGAAAGTGAAAGGCGCGCTCACCAGGAAAACGAATCGCCTGATCGAGGGACGCGGCGAAATTCGTTTGTCAGACAACACGCTCGCGGTTGAAGCGACCGGCACGTACCTCAAAATGCCGGACGATCAGATCGCACAGTTCCAAGCCGCTCTCACGGGCTGGCGCGTGGACGAGTGAAGGAGGCAAGTATGGGAATCACGAAAGTGAAAGCGAATATTCTCAATCCTGCTCATCCTGCCAAAAAAGTCGTTTTAGAATTTCTCGTGGATTCCGGCGCGGCGTACTCTGTCGCGCCGCGAACGCAGTTGAAGAAACTCGGCATCAAAGCCGAGTCCACCGAATCATTTTTCTTGGCAAACGGCGAAGAAATCACGCGCCAAATCGGCAATGCGCTGTTCGAATATCGCGGACGGCAACGCGCGTCGCCGGTTATTTTCGGCGAAGAAGGTGACAGCAATTTGCTTGGTATCGTTACGCTGGAAGCGCTCGGCTTTGTGTTGGATCCGTTGCGGCGCGAACTGAAACCGATGCCAATGCTGTTGATGTAGTGATTGATGACTGAACACACCAAACCTGCCGCGCCGCGCGTCGTCGTCGTGATGCCGGCGTACAACGCGGCAAAAACCATCGAGCGCACCTACGCCGATATTCCCGCCGGAGTCGTCCATCAAGTTATTCTCGTCGACGATGTGAGCCAAGACGAGACCGTCGAAATCGCGCGACAACTTGGGATCGAAGTTGTCGTCCACGTGCAGAATCGCGGCTACGGCGGCAATCAGAAAACGTGCTACTTGCGCGCGCTCAGTACCGACGCCGACATCGTCGTGATGCTCCATCCCGATTATCAGTACGACTCGCGCCTCATTCCCGAATTGATTCGCCCGATCCAGGACGCGCGCGCCGATCTCGTCCTGGGTTCGCGCTTTCTGAACAGCGGGACGCTCGCGGGCGGAATGCCGCTGTACAAATTCATCGCCAACCGTTTTCTCACGATCACGGAAAACTTGGTGCTGCGCCAGCATCTCTCCGAATGTCACACCGGTTTTCGCGCGTACAGCCGCCGCCTGTTGGAGACGCTACCTTTCATTCTCAATTCCGACGATTTCGTTTTCGATTCGCAAATCATCGTGCAGACCGTCGCGTTCGGGTTCAAGATTGCCGAGATCGCCGTGCCGACGCGGTATTTCAAAGAAGCGTCGTCGGTGAATTTTCAGCGCAGCGTCGTGTACGGCTTGGCAACGCTGCGCGCGCTCGCCGCGTACATTTTGGATCGCACCAACGTTCGACCCAGCCCACTTTTCCGCAAAACCTTACCGCAAATTATCAGCCGCTATCATCGCCAACGCTTGCTGCGACTCACGCCGACGAGTGACGCCGAACCCGTGTCGCCGTACCCGATCACGCTGGAATTTTAGGATGTGGTCGTAGTGGGCGCTTTAGCGCGCTGCAAGCGCGCACTACCAGCCAAAATATTTTTGCCGGGACTCATCGCCGCGTTCATCGCGCTGGGCGCGTATTACAGTTTCACCACACCACTCTTCGAATCGCCCGACGAGGTGTGGCATTACGCGTACATTCGCGAAATCGCGACGCGGCGCGGTTTCCCGGTGATGCAAGCCGGAGTCGCGCAGCCCTGGGCGCAAGAAGGGACGCAAGCGCCGCTGTACTATTTGCTCGGCGCGCCGCTCGTCGCCTGGATCAATCCCGCCGATTTGGACGCGCTGCCCGCGTTGAATCCGTTCGCGCGCATCGGCGAACCGCAAGCCGCGACGAACGACAATCGCAACGCGTTTCTGCACTTGCCCGACGAAAATACTCCCTGGCGCGGGACCGCGCTCGCCGCGCATCTTTTACGATTGTACTCGGTCGCGCTCGGCGCGCTCACCGTCGCGATGACCTTCGCGCTCGCGCGCGAAGTATTTCCAGCGTCGCGCGCGGTCGCGCCGCTCGCCGCGGCGTTCGCCGCATTCCTGCCGCAATTTCTGTTCATCGGCAGTTCGATTAACAACGACAATCTCGCCACGATATTGGCGACGGCGCTGGTGTGGCAACTCGCGCGGACATTGCGGCGCGGCATCACGCCGCGGCGCGCGCTGATTCTCGGCGCGCTGGCGGGCGGCGCGCTGTTGACCAAGTTCAATTTGGTGACGCTCGTCCCGCTCGCGCTGCTTGTGATCTTTGTCGCCGCTGTACCCAAGCGCGCGTGGCGCGCTGCGTTCGTCGGTGTAATCATTTTCATTTCCGTCATCGCGTTGATCGCGGGCTGGTGGTACGCGCGGAATTTTTCGCTCTACGGCGATCCATCCGGCTTGTCGCTCATTATCAACATGATTGGCGAGCGCGCCGCGCCGATGAATCTGGCGCGCTGGTTTCTCGCCGAAAACGAGGGCTTGCGATTTTCGACTTGGGGCGTGTTCGGCTGGATGAACATTCTTGCCGCGCCCGCGTTTTACTGGTTCTTTGATCTGCTCGCGCTGGCTGGACTCGCGGGAATGATCGTGGTTGGGCGGCAGTTGAAACTGCGCCAACAAAGTCACGAAACCGACCTTCGTCGGTTGACTCAGCCCGCGCAGGCGGGCTTTGTGAACTTGTTGCTGCGATTTCAATCGCTCGCGCTCCTCGCGCTCTGGTGCGCGATCACGTTTGCCGCACTCGTGTACTACAACCGCGCGCTGCCCGCCGCGCAGGGACGTTTGCTTTTCCCGGCGCTCGCGGCGTTCGCCGTGTTGTGGGCACGCGGCATCGTCGCGCTCATTCCGACGCGCGCGATCATAATGCTTGGCGCGATCCAATTCGGCGTCGCCGCGCTGACACCCGCGCTGTTCATCGCGCCGGCGTACATGCCGACAAGCGCGAACGAGGTACCATCTGACGCGACGCACGTGGATCACGCGACGCTTCTCGCCGTGCGCGTGAACCGCGCCGAAACGCAGCCGGGCGACGCGCTCGACATCACGATCTATTCGCGCGTTTCGGATTTGCAAGCGGCGCGCCGCGCGATTTTCGTCCACGTCATCAACTCTGCTGACATCATCGTCGCGCAACGCGACAGCGCGATTGCGTCGGGCAACTGGAGCGGGTTGACGTACCCGGCGATGATCGCGGATTCGTTGCGTGTGGAAATTCCGATCACCGCGTCCGCGCCGGACGATTGGCGCGTCGTCGTCGGGACGTACGATCTGGAATCGCGCGTACGCGTCGGCGAACCGATCACGCTTGCGCGATTGCCCGCGCGCGCGAACACCGCCGCATGGCAATTCGATTTCGACGGACGCGCGACTCTGCTCCGCGCGGAAATCGCGTCGCAAGCCGTCGCGCGCGGCGACGCGCTGCGCGTCGTTTTGCGGTGGAGCGCCGCGCCGCAAAACTATCGCGTTTTTGTTCACGCGCTCGGCGACGCGGAGCGCATTTGGGCGGACGCCGACGCCGCGCTCGCGCGCGAAATGGAATTTACTTTGCGCTTTGCGCCGGACACGCCGCCCGGCGTTTATCCGCTCGAACTCGGCGTGTATCCGGTCGGCGGAGATCGCGTGCCGGTGTTTGACGCGCGCGGTCAACTGATCGGCGACCGAATGTTTTTGGGGCCGATCCGCGTGGTGACGAGTGATTAGTCAATCAGGCGATCAGGCAATCAGGCAAGCGGGCCACTGATTGACTGATTACCGATTGCCTCATTGACCAATCACCAATTGACTAATCACTGCCAATACGTTTCAAAAATTTTTGGAGTCATTCAGAAATGCCAATTGCGCTTGCCGATTTTCCGCGCCCGCCTAGCGACAATGGTCGCGGGCTGCACGGCAGTGCCACATCGGGTTGGTCGGGTGGCGATGAAGGTTACGATTTTTGGATTCGCGAACTCGTCGAACTGGGAATCAAATGGTTCAAGGTTCTCGACAATGCCGGCGATAGTTTGCCGTTTTGCGAGAAATTGATCGACGCAGGAATTTTTCCAATCGTCCGAATTTTGCGCCGTGATCCGCCGCCCAACGACACGCCTGAACCGAATCCCGGTCACCTGGGCGCGCCCGAAGAAAAAACGATCCAGCGATTGATCGCCGCGGGCGTTCGCTATTTTGAAACGAACAACGAGCCGAACCTCAACGTCGAGTGGAAACACAACGCGATGCCCGGCAACGCCATCGAAGCCGCGAAACTCGTCGCGCTCAATTGGCTCTTCGACGCGCGGTTGATTTTGTCGCTCGGCGGATTTCCCGGCTTGCCCGCGATCAGCGGCGGCGGTACGATGGATTTGATGGGCGCGCTCGTCACGCTCGGTCGCCAGGATATTTTGCTCGAAGGATGTTGGATCGCGCTGCACAACTCCGGCGGTAATCGTCCGCTGATTTTTCCCGACGATCCGATCAATCGCTCCGGTCAGACACTTGAACCGGAGCAGTACGATCACGGCGCGTTTACGTCATGGGCGTGGTGGAACACCGCAGAGCGCCGCGCCGATCCCATCGAAGAGATCAATGCGGCGCGCGCGCATCAAACCAATCCTGCCGGAACGATTCAGCAAGATCACGCGTGCGTGCGCGAGTTTGAGTATTACAACGCGCTCGCGATGAAATACCTGGGACGCGCGATTCCGATCATCGGCGCCGCGGGCGGCTATCAAATCGGTCGGCGCGACGATCTGCGTTATCCGCGCGTCACGCCGGACGCGCACCGCGATCTCACCGTCGCGCTGTTCGATTTTATGCAGCGCCAAGCGCCGGACTATTACTTTGCCGCGACGCCCTGGCTCGCGTTCGACGCGAGTGGATACGACGCCGACGCGTGGTACGGCACGTTCTGGCAAGACGCGCTGACGCACGGCTCCGGCGGTCACAACAATCTGCCGACGATCACCGTACCGAATCACGGACTCGGCGAGCGCTTGCCGGTGATCGACGCGGTCAAAGCGATGCAAAATCTCGCGCGGCGACTGCCGGGGACACAGCCCGCGCCGCCGGTGCAGCCAGCCATCACGATCAAGCCGGAGAAACCGGTTGCGCCTCCAGTGCTCGAACCCGCGCCCGCCGCGTTTCCATCTTGGCTGCGCGACGAACCGGTCGCGGAACCAAAGCGCGTTGAACCGCAAACGCCGGTCGCGCCGGTCGCACCGGCACGCGAGCCGGTGAGCGAACCCGCGCCGGTCGCGCGCGAAGAAAAAATCACCGCGCCGCCGGTCGAGCCCGCGCCGGTCGCGCGCGAAGAAAGAATCGTCGCGCCGCCGACGCCGGTCGAACCGGCGCGCGAGCCGGTGAGCGAACCCGCGCCGGTCGCGCGCGAAGAAAAAATCACCGCGCCGCCGGTCGAGCCCGCACCGGTCGCGCGCGAGGAAACAGTCGCGCCGCCGCCGGTCGAGCCCGCACCGGTCGCGCGCGAGGAAATCGTCGCGCCGCCGCCATTCGATTTTGGCGCGCCGGAAAAACTCGCGCCACCGGAAACCATCGCGCCGGTCACCACACCCGCGCGCGTCGAACCGGTCGCACCGGAGCCGCAGCCCTTCACGTTACCCATCGGCGATGAGTTGGAATGGGACTGGCGGCTCGACGCGTTGAATGTCGCGCTCGAACCCGCGCAAATCGAATCAGGGTTTACGTACTGGAAATTGGCGCGCGCGGTCTATCAAGGTCCCGACGAAGCGAAAGATAATCACCAGATTTTTTACACTATCGTCAACGAACGCAACGAGATAATTGAGTTTCAAAAAGTTTTACAAGGTTGGGCAGATGGTGAAACAGAAGCGATTACGAACGAACGCGGCGAAACGAATATTCCGCTTTGGGCAGCGTACGCGCCGGAGCGCAACGAGCGCGGACCGTACGCGGCGTGGGTCGACGGCTTGCCGAGCGATCGCGTCGTCGGACTGGGTTTGCCCTCCAAGCGGCATGTCAGTTTTCTCTTGACGTGGCGGCGGACAGTTGCGCGGTAACCCCCACCCTACCCTCCCCCGCGCGCAGGGGAGGCGATGAGGACGAAGGATGAAGGATGAAGTCAAGTTCGCTTGGCGCGTTTTGCCAATTGCGGTCGTGATCTTTTTGATCGCGGGCTTGGGCATTGGCTTGTGGATCGGGTGGATGGTGTGGCCCGTGCAAATCGCGAATGTGGACGCGACGGATCTCAAGCCATCGGCGCAAGACGAAATGATCGTGCTGATCGCAGACACGTACGCGTACGATCAAGACCTGGAGCGCGCCAAGTCGCGGCTTGCCGAATTGAAAGAGAAAAAGATCGAAGAACGCGTTGCCGCGCTCGCGAAAAAATCTGCCGCGCAAAATCGACCGTCCGCCGCCAATCTCGCCGCGCTCGCGATCGCGCTCGGCACGAGCGATGAACAGATCGCGCTCATCGCCGCGACGGTGACGCCGACACCTACCCTCACTCCAACGCCAACCGAACCGCCGATTCCAACGCTCACTCCGCCCGCGACGCCAACGTGGACGCCGACTCCGACGATCACGCCGACGCGCACCGCGACGCGTCGCCCGTTGACGCCAACGCCCAAGCCGGTGCCGCCGACGAATTGGATTCCGCCGTTAGCGGAATGGCCCAGCAGCGCGAAATATCAAGACGCGAGCGGGAGCGTCGCGGCTGGACAAAAATATTGGCGTTTGGTCAAAGCGATGTTTTGCGATTTGAAAGATAAACATGAGTATTGCCGAGACTTGCCGGGCGGTGAATCGGGCACAAGCACCTACATCATGTTGATCGACGCGAACGGCGCGCGGACGACCGCGCCGCTGATCGTGACCAAGCCCGACGGGAAAACCGCGACGCCCGACGATATCGGCATCCAGAAATCTGCCGAGGATATGTGCAATTGCAATTACTCGTTTCCCTCGTACGGCTGGCTCATTCAAATTGGCGGTGCGTCGAGCGACAAGATGAGCGGCTTGGCTTTGCCCCAGAATTATCACGTCCGGTATTTTCTGACGTTTCAGTTGGTAACGCGGTAAATCTGACCAAGTAGATGACGATGCGCGCATTTATTCCGCCGCCGCCGAAAATTCCCTTCTATATCCGCTTCGGCATTTGGTTCGCCGAGCGCACGACGCGCAAAGAAATGCTCGTCGCCCGACTGCTGGCTTGGTATCCGCGCGCCGCGCTCAGTTCTGGAATTCTCGAAGCGCTCATCGCGCACGACGAACCGGGCGTCAACGCGCGAATGCTCAAACTGGTTCGACTGCAAGCGTCATTCGCGGTCGCGTGTCCATTTTGCATTGATATGAACTCGCACGCTTTTGGCGAACAAGGAATCACGCCCGAAGAAATCGCTGCGTTACGCGGGCAAGTCGCGCTCGAAACGGTGAGCACGTTATCGGCGCGCGAGCGACTGGCTCTCGAATACACACGACGAATTTCACAGTCCCCGCTTAAATTTCCGCAATCGTTGGTTGAGCAATTGACGGCAAATTTCTCCGCGCGCGAAATCGTCATCATCGCAACGACGGCGGCGCAGGTCAATTATTGGGCGCGACTCATTCAGGCGTTGGGTGTGCCGCCGGTCGGTTTCTCAAATCCGTAATCAAAAAACCTGGAAGGTCGCCAAGACCTTCCAGGTTTTTTACAACACTTCCACATCGTGCGGCAGCGATTCTTTCAATCCCACCGGCGTCATGCGGACGAAGATCGCTTTCTCGCGCAATTCGTCAAGCGAATGTGCGCCGCTGTAACTCATTCCGGATTGCAGACCACCGACAAGTTGCGCGAGCACTTCTTTGACGTGTCCGCGATACGGCACCGCGGCTTCGATGCCTTCCGACACGTACTCGTCGATTTCCTCTTGCGTGATCTCCGCTTCGCCCTCGCGCGACTTGCGGACGACATTCGCCTCCGCCGACGCCATCCCGCGCGAAGTTTTGTAGCGATGCCCTTGCCGCGTCATCATCAACCCAGGGCTTTCGTCCGTCCCGGCGAGCAAACTGCCAACCATCACCGTCGCCGCGCCCGCGGCTAACGCCTTGACGACATCGCCCGGATTGCGAATGCCGCCATCCGCGATGATCGGAATGTCGAAGGACCGCGCGGTTTCCGCGCACGCGATCACCGCCGACAGTTGCGGCACGCCCGCGCCCGCGACGACGCGCGTGATGCAGATCGATCCGGGACCGACGCCGACTTTGACCGCGTCCGCGCCCGCGTCGATCAATCGCTTGGTGCCATCCGCCGTCGCGACGTTGCCGCCGATGATTTGCGCGGAGGGAAAACGCTTGCGAATATTTTTGATCATTTCGATTTCGAGATCCGAATCGCCGTGCGCGATGTCGACGACGATGCAATCCGTGCCCGCCGCGAGCAAACACTCGACGCGGCGCAATTCCTTCTCGCGCACACCCACCGCCGCGCCGACCGCGAGCCGTCCGCGCGCGTCTTTCGTCGCTTTCGGGAATCGCTCGATCTTCATAATATCTTTCAGCGTAATCAATCCGACGACGCGACCGTCCGCGTCGACGAGCGGCAGTTTTTCGATCCGGTGTTCGTGCAAAATCTTTTCGGCTTGCTTGATCGTCGTGTCCGGCGGCGCGGTCACAACGTTGCGCTGCATTACTTCTGTCACGGAGCGTTGTTCGCCATTCTCGAACAACAGATCACGCGTCGTAATAATTCCCACGAGATGCTTGTCTGCATCGAGGATCAAGATCCCACCGCTGCCCGTCGCCTCGATCACGCGCTTGACATCGCCAATCGTGTTCGACACGGATAACGTGATCGGCTCGTCCACGACGAACGTCTCCGATTTTTTCACGCGCGCGATTTGTCGCACCTGCGCTTCGATCGACATGAAACGATGAATGATTCCAATGCCGCCTTCGCGCGCCATCGCAATCGCCATCTCGCTCTCGGTCACCGTGTCCATATTCGCCGAGACGATTGGAATTTGCAGCGCGATCTTGTTCGTGAGTTTCGTCTGCGTCGACAAATCTTTCCGCGACGCGACATCGGAATGTTGCGGCACGAGCAGAACATCGTCGTACGTCAAAGCAACGTCAGGTAAGATTTTCATAGCAAGCTCCCGAAGGGTGAAGAGGGCGTGAGAGGGCATATTCGCGCCTCTGCCCCTTCTCGCATTTCGATTATACGTAACTTGACCATTCCTCGCAACCTCTCTATAATCGGCGCGGAGTTGACCCAATGGCACACGACGAAATCTACGCACTCTCCCCGCTCGACGGTCGCTACGCGCGCGAAACGCACGCGCTGCGCGATTATTTCTCCGAATTTGCGTTGGTGCGCGACCGCGTCCGCGTTGAAATTGATTACCTGATCGCGCTCTCCCGCGACGCGCATCTCGTTCGCCCTCTCACCGATTCCGAAATCTCCAGTCTCCACGTACTAATTACCAATTTCTCTCTTGATGAAGCACGCGCGGTCAAAGAGATCGAACAGACCACGCGGCACGATGTCAAAGCGATTGAGAATTTTCTGCGCGCGCGCCTCGCGTCCGCCGCGCTTGCCGACGTGATCGAGTGGCTGCATTTCGGCTTGACTTCCGAAGACGTGAACTTGACCGCGCAAGCGCTCGCGCTGCGCGATTCGCGCGACAAGGTGATGCTGCCCGCGCTCGACGAAATCATCACGCGCCTGACCGCGCTCGCGCGCGAGTACAAAGCCGCGCCGATGCTCGCGCGCACGCACGGACAGCCCGCTGTCGCGACGACGCTCGGCAAAGAGTTGGCGGTTTTTCTCGCGCGGCTCAAAAAGCAGCGCGCAATTATTTCCGCGCATCGCTTTGAAGCGAAAATCACCGGCGCGGTCGGCAACCTGAACGCGTCCGTCGCCGCCGCGCCGCAAGTCGATTGGCTCGCGTTCAGCGCGCAATTCATTCGCGCGTACGATCTCGAACCGAATCTCGTCACGACGCAACTCGTCCCGTACGACAACTGGCTGCGCTATTTCGACGCGCTGCGTTTGACGAACGCGATCTTGATCGATTTCGCGCAGGATATTTGGCGGTACATCAGCGACGATTATTTGAAATCGCGCGTCGTCGCGGGCGAAGTCGGTTCGTCCACGATGCCGCAAAAAGTGAATCCGATTGATTTTGAAAACGCGGAGGGCAACCTGGGGATCGCGAACGCGCTCTGCGAGCAGTACGCGCGCAAACTGCCGATCTCGCGTCTGCAACGCGATTTGTCGGATTCGACGGTGCGGCGCACGTTCGGCGTCGCGCTTGGGCACACACTCGTCGCGTACAAGAATATCGCGCGCGGTTTGGATCGCGTCGAGGCGAACACGGAAAAAATGCGCGCCGATTTGGAAGCGCACTGGGAAATCGTCGCGGAAGGCGCGCAGACGATTTTGCGCGCGGCGGGTGTGCGCGACGCGTATGATCGGCTCAAGTCGCTGACGCGCGGCAAAGCATTTTCGGAATCAGAATTTCGCGCGTGGATCGAATCGCTCGCCGTCGACGAAGCGGTGAAAGCGCGTTTGCGCGCACTTTCGCCGTTCGCGTATGTGGGTTTAGCGGAACAAATAGTAATCGGGCAATTAGGCGATCAGGCAACCAGTTGACTGATTGCCCGATTGTCTGATTATCACTCACAAGGAGTTTTTATGACCGTCACAGTCGTACTCGGAACGCAATGGGGCGACGAAGGCAAAGGCAAGGCGATTGACGTGCTCGCGCGCGATTACGATTTCGTCGCGCGGTACAACGGCGGCAACAACGCCGGGCACACTGTCGTCAATCCCCTCGGCACGTTCAAGATTCATCTTGTGCCGTCGGGCATTCTCTATCCCCACACGCGTTGTCTGATCGGCGGCGGCGTCGTGACCGATCCGACTGTGTTACTCGAAGAGATCAACATGCTGAACGCGGCGGGCATCAAAACCGAAAAACGCCTTTTCGTTTCGCCGCGCGCGCATTTGATTATGCCGTACCACAAAGTTCTCGACGGGTTGTACGAAGAGGCAAAAGGCGCAGGCGCGACGGGCACGACGCGGCGCGGCATCGGTCCCGCGTTTGCGGACAAGACGAGTTACAATGGCTTGCGCTGGAGCGATCTCGCCGACATTGAGGTTTTCGCGGAGAAATTGCAAACGCAACTCGCGATCAAAAACAAGATCATCGCCGCGCTCGGCGGCGCGCCGCTCGATTTCGACAAGATCCTCGCCGACTATCGCGGCTATTCCGAAACGCTGCAACCCTACATCGTCGAACTGTACCCGATCATCGAAAAGGGTTTGCGCGCCAAGAAAAAATTTTTGCTCGAACAGGCGCAGGGCGCGCTGCTCGATCCCGATTGGGGCACGTATCCGTTCATCACCGGCTCGACGACGCTCGCGTCGGCGGCGACGGCGGGCTTGGGCATTCCGCCGCGCGCGATCACACGCATCATTGGCGTGACGAAAGCGTACACGACGCGCGTCGGCGCGGGACCGCTGCCGACGGAGATTTTAGAGGAAGGCGAAACGCGACGCGCGCTGCAAGAAGTCGCGGCGACGACCGGACGGATTCGGCGCGGCGGTTGGTTCGACGTGGAGGTCGTGCGCTTCGCCGCGCGCCTCAACGGGATCGACGAATTGTTTCTGACGAAACTCGACATTCTGAGCCAATTCGAGACGATCAAGATTTGCGCGGGCTACGAACTGAACGGACGCCGCGTCCACTATTACGATCTCGACGCGTACCAACTCGCGCAAGCCAAGCCGATTTATCGGACGGCGCGCGGTTGGCAGAGCGACATTACGCGCGCGCGCAAGTTCGCGGACTTGCCGCCGCGCGCGCGGCAGTACGTCGAGACGATTGAGAAACTCGTCGGTGTGCCGGTGCGGTGGGTTTCGGTGGGACCTGAACGCGAAGCGACGATTAAAAGGTGATTCGTCAATCGGGCAATCAGTCAGCTGGTTGACTGATTGCCTGATTGACCGATTCACTCGCCGCAGAGCGATTCACCAAGCCAACGCCCGCGATGATCAACGCGAGTCCGAGTAACGCGTCTCCGCGGATCGATTCGCTCAATAATGCCGCGCCCCACAGTACGCCCGTGATCGGAATCAAGTACGTGACGAGCGCGGTGCGCGTTGCGCCGGTATGTTCGACCAGCCAATAGTACAGCACGTACGCGAACGCGGTGCCGAGCAGCGCGAGGATCACGAGCGAGCCGATTGCCGCGAGCGACGGACGCAGCGCGAATGGATTATCGAACGCGATGCTGAGTGGCAGCATCCACAGCGCCGCCGAGCCAAGTTGTCCTGTCGCGGCGACGACGTGCGATACGCCGCCGAGAAATTTGCGCGCGACGAGCGTGGCAATCGCGTAACTCAGCGCCGCGACGATGATCGCGAACTGTCCCCAGAATTCCATCTGCAAGCCGCGCGCCAATTCTTCCATGAACAACACGATCACGCCGACAAAACCGACGATCACTCCGAGCATTTTCGTCGCCGTGAGCCGTTCGTCGCGCGTCCAAACGTGCGCGAGCAAAATCGTAAAGAGCGGCATCGCGGCGGTGAGAATTGCGGCAAGCCCGCTGGTGATGTACAGTTCGCCCCAGGTAATCGCGGTGTACGGAATAACGCCGTTGAAAATTCCCATCGCGATCAACGGCAGCCACGCGCGCCGCGTACGCGGCAGCGCTTCGCCGCGTAAACGCAGCACGATGAGCAACGCGAACGCCGCAATCAACGTGCGGACTTCGACAAACGTGAATGGCGGAATTTCTGCGCCGCCGATTTTTATGAACATGTACGACGCGCCCCAAATCGCGCCGAGCAGAATGAGAATGACCCACGACATTTTCTAAACTCCCCACGCAGAATTGAGCGATATTGTAGCACAACGCCGACGCGGCGACAAGCCGCGTTTTGCGAGCCGTAGGGCTTTGCCAAAGTCGCGGTGGCATGTCATTGCGAGGCGTTTTTTTGCCGAAGCAATCCCCAAATCGGCGGCGGAGATTGCTTCGTCGCAACCGCTTCGCGCTCCTCGCAATGACAATGACAAAGCCCTATGCGAGCCGCGTTTTTTGATCGCTCTACGAGTATTATCGCAACACGGGCAGATTTCTTACAAGTTTCGCGCGCAGGAAAAACTCCGTCGCAGCGCAAACGTTGCCAAGCGGTCCGGTTGCCGGCTCGGCGTTACCCATCTGGGTAGTCACAATTACCCGATTGTCAAGTGTGCTATATGCACTGCATATATTGACTCTTGTCGTCCGTTCCCGTACAATATTTCGCAAAACGAGTCAACCAACTCGACTTGACCGCACGTGACTCAGATAAACCAACCCGCCCAGCCATTGATGCCTGGGCACATTTCGTTCAAAGGAGGGAAATGTATGTGGTTTTTGCGAGTTAACATGACGGACCGTACCGCCAAGTTGGAGGAGGTCCCCGACCAGTACAAAAACCTGGGCGGGCGCGGCCTGACCTCGTCGCTCGTGGCGGCTGAAGTTCCCCCGCTCTGCCATCCCCTCGGGCCAAACAACAAGCTCGTTTTCGCGAGCGGCATCATCACCGGCACGCCCGCCAACACCTCGGCGCGCGTTTCGGTCGGCGGCAAATCGCCGTTGACGGGCGGCATCAAGGAGGCGAACGCCGGCAGTTCGTGGGCGCAGGATTTACCTTCGCTCGGCATCAAGGCGTTGGTCGTCGAAGGACAGCCGAAAGAAAAAGGCAAGTTCTGGGGTATCCACATCGCTTGGGATGCCGCCGCCGGGAAACCCAAAGTCGAATTCTTCGACGCGACCGAGTACGCCGGCAAGGATCTGTACGATGTCTTTCCTAAAGTGTACGAACGCTTCGGCGACAAGATTTCGATTGCCGGATGCGGCGTCGCCGGAGAGTTCAAGTACGGCAACTCAGGCATCGTGTTCAACGACATGTCCAAACGCCCCAGTCGTTATGCCGGACGCGGCGGCTTGGGCGCGGTGCTGGGAAGCAAAGGATTGAAGTGGATCGTTCTCGACGAGAAAGGTTCTCCCGGCGTTCCGATCGCGGACAAGGCGCTTTTTGAACAAGGGCGCAAGAAGATGAACGACGCGCTCCGCACGCACGACATCACCAAGCCGAAAGGTGGTTTGAACACGTACGGCACCGCCGTGCTCATCAACATTATGAACGAAGCCGGTGGGTTGCCGACGAAGAATTTCTCCAGCGGACGCTTTGACCAAGCCGCGCAGATCGCCGGCGAAGCGATCTTCGAAGGCAACAAGACGCGCCTGGGCAAAGAATTGTACAACCACGCGTGCAGTCCGGGCTGCATCATCCAATGCTCGAACACGTGGCACGACAAGAACGGCAAGGAGATCGCGTCGTGCGTCGAGTACGAATCGGATTGGTCGCTCGGCGCGAACTGCGGCATCGGCGATCTCGATGCGATCGGCGAGATGGTCAAGTTGTGCAACGCGTACGGCTTGGACACGATTGAGACCGGCGCGACCCTGGGCGTCGCGATGGAAGCCGGAGTCGTGCCGTTCGGCGATGCGAAGGGCGCGATCAACCTGGTTCACGAAATGGGCAAGGGCACGCCGATGGGTCGCATCCTGGGTGCGGGAACCGGCATGGCGGGTCAAGTGCTCGGCATGACGCGCATCCCGGCGGTCAAAGGACAAGGGATGCCAGCGTACGAACCGCGCGCGGTCAAAGGCATCGGCATCACGTACGCGACGAGCACGATGGGCGCGGATCACACCGCGGGCTACACCATCGCGCCGGAAATCCTGGGTGTCAGCGGCAAACAGGATCCGCTTTCGCCGGAAGGCAAAGCCGCGCTGAGCCGCGCGTTCCAGGCGACGACCGCGTTCATCGATTCGTCGGGACACTGCTTGTTCATCGCGTTCGCGATTCTCGATATTGCGAGCGGGTTCGAAGGGATGGTCGAAGAGTGCAACGGCGTGCTTGGCACGAATTGGACGGGCGACGACATCGTCAAACTGGGCGGTGAGATTTTGAAGAAGGAGCGCGCGTTCAATCAAGCCGCCGGTATCACGGACAAACATGATCGTGTGCCAGAGTTCATGAAGACCGAACCACTCCCACCCCACAACCAAGTCTTCGACATTTCCGACGCCGCGCTCGATTCCGTGTACGGCGAATTGTAGAATAGACCTTATCGGAAATAGCTTTGGACACAGATAAACACAGATGAACACAGATAGAAAACAAGAAAATCGGTGTAAATCAGCGTTCATCAGTGTCCCAATAATGATATTGGCTTAGTCCCGATAAAGTCCAATGTGCATCTCGTAGGGGCGGGGTTACCCCGCCCCTTTTTCTTGACGGTTCATCCTTGCGACGGTTCATCTTGAGCGGAGCGCAGCGAAGCCGAAGGAAACCTTTGCAAGGTTGGCGGAGCATCTTTTTTCCAATGGCAATTGTCAAATCCGATTCCGAAGGTCGGCTGGTTTTGGATGACGCGTTTCTCAAGCGGCGGCACATCCCGCCCGCCGCCGAATACTGGCTCGCCGAACGCGATGGCGATCTGATTCTGCATCCGCGCCGGCCCGACGCGCGCAAACTGTACATCGAAGCGACGACCGGCTGCAACTTGCAATGCCGCACCTGCATTCGCAACGTCTGGAGCGATCCGATCGCGCTCATGTCGCGCGAAACGTTCGACAAAATTCTGGCGGGACTTGGCGCGCTGCCGCAACTCGAACGCGTGATCTTTACGAGTTTCGGCGAGCCGCTCACGCATCCGCGCATCCTCGAAATGATCGAGGCGGTTCGCCGCCACGATCTCGCGGTGACGGTCGGCACGAATGGTTTGCTGCTCAAGCCCGAAATGTCGCGCGAACTTGTCCGGCTTGGCGTTGATCGTCTCGTCGTTTCAGTCGACGGCGCGAAACCGGAGACGTACGCCGACATTCGCGGCGCGCAACTTTCGACCGTGCTCGATAACATTCGCCAGTTCAACGAAGCGAAACGCGAACTGAGTTCGCTCACGCCCGCGCTCGGCATCGAGTTTGTCGTTTTGAAAAGCAACATCGGCGAACTGGGCGACCTGACCGGACTCGCGTCACATTTGAACGCCGCGCGCGTCCTCGTCAGCAATGTCTTGCCGTACACCGCCGACATGCGCGATGAAATTCTGTACGGCTATGAACCGCGCCAGCCGTTCAAAGCCGGGGGCTGGCCCGTCAAAGCAGACGCGTGGGTAATGTGGGGCACGCTCGAACTGCCGCGCATGCACTGGGGCGCGGAGCGGCGCTGTCGTTTCGTGCAGGATCGTTCGATGGTCGTCGGCTGGGACGGCGGCGTGTCGCCGTGCTACGCGCTCTCGCACAACTATTCGTACTTTGCGATTGACGGTCGCCAAAAACAAGTCGCGCGCTATGTGCTCGGCGATGTCGGCGCGCAGTCGCTCGCGGAAATTTGGATGACGGAAAACTATGTGCGCTTTCGCAGCGAGGTGCGCGGCTTTCACTTTCCGTCGTGCCCCGATTGCGATCTGCGCGAAACGTGCGATCTGCGCGGACGCAACGAGGGCTGCTGGGGCTGGAATCCGTCGTGCGCCGATTGTTTGTGGGCGCAAGACATTGTGCGGTGTCCATGATCGCGCGTGTGCGCTTGTTCGCGAACCTTGTGCAGTATTGTCCCGGCGCAAAAGTGGGACAACCTTTCGACGTTGAACTCGCGGCGGGCGGTACGCTCGCAGACTTGATCGCGCATCTGAAACTGCCGCGCGATCAGGTCAAAGTGATTTTCGTCAATGGGATTGGCGCGCCCCCAGATCACGTCATTCAGCCCGGCGACGAAATTGGAATTTTTTCGCCAATTGGAGGCGGCTAACGTGGGAAACATCGTCATTGATACGTGGCTCTACGGTGAGTTGGCAAAGTACGGTGGCGATCCGCAGCAAACAGTTTTCGCTAACCCCAAAGTTGAATTGCCCGAAGGCAGCACAATCGGCGACTTGCTGAATTTTCTGCATCTGCCAACCGAACAGCGCGGCATCACTTTTATCAATGGGGACTTGTCGGCGATGCCCGGCTTGCAACCCGATCTGACGCATCGCTTGAAAGATGGCGACCGCGTCGCGTTCTTTCATTTGAAAAGCATGTGGCCCTTCCAGTACCGTCACGGCGTTGCGATGATCCCGGAAATGTCCAACGCGATGTTGGACGGACGCGATCAAGGGTTGCATCATTCGTACTCGGGGAAGGAGTAGCGTCGCCGCTCGTCGCGTTGTCTGCGGAAAAGTCAAGATCGCGATCGGCGCGCAAGCGCGGATCGCGATCTTGACTTTTTTTCATCTTCGCGATAGTATATGTATTGCATATAGTTCGTAGTGCGCGCTTGAGCGCGCTCAAGCGCGCACTACGAACCTGAAAGGTCACGATGTCTCCTCAGCATCCTCTCCTCGGTTTGCTCGTGCGCGGCGAAAAGCACGGCTATGAATTAAAGCGCATCGTCGACGACGAGTTCGCGCCGTACTGGCGGATTGACTTTGCGCAGTTGTATCGCTCGCTGGCGAAGATGACGCGCAACGGCTGGGTCAAGGCGCGCATCGAACGCGGCACCGACGGACCCGAACGCAAAGTGTACACGCTCACCGCGCGCGGGCGCGCCGAATTCGACCAGTGGCTGGCGGAACCGGCGCAAGACCGCGACGAATTCTTCGTCAAGGTCCGGCTTGCCGCCGATTGCGACGCGTCGATCGCGCACTTGGTCGAGCCACACCGCCGCGCGCTGGAGGACGAACGCGTCGCGCGCACGCGCCGCCAGCGCGCCGCGCAAGACGCGGGTGACGCCGGACAATTGCTCGTCGCGCACGCCGCGCTGCGCGAAACACAAGCCGCGCTGTCCGCGCTCGATTTGTACGCCGCGGTTGCGCCCTCCTTCGACTCCGCTGCGCTCCGCTCAGGACGCGCGCTGCGCGAAAAACACCTTGCCGCGCCGGTCATCATCGGCAGCGACGATCCGCTCCTCGCGCGACTCGCGCAACTCGCGCACACTTCCACGCAAGCGGTCGGCAGCATCGGCGGCTTGCTCGCACTCGCGCAGCATCAGGCGAACGTCGCGGGGATTCATCTGCTCGATTCCGAGACGGGTGAGTACAACGTGCCTTTCGTCAAACATCTTGCGCCGGAAGAAGACATCGTGCTCGTCAATCTCGCGTTTCGCGAAAACGGTTTGCTGATCGCGCGCGGTAATCCGAAAAGTATTCGCAGCGTGCGCGCCATCGCGCGGCGCGACGTTCGATTCATCAACCGCCAGCGCGGCGCGGGCACACGTTTGCTCGTCTACTCGAAATTGCGCCAGATCGGCATTAACCCGCACACTATACCCGACTGGGATCGCGTTGCGAACACGCATGACGCGGTCGCGGGCGCGATTGCGGCGGGCGCGGCGGATGTCGGTCCCGGCTTGCGCGCGGTTGCCGCCGAATGGGATCTCGATTTCATTCCGCTCGGCGAAGAGCGGTACGATTTAGCGATTGCGCGCGCCGATTACGAATCGCCGGAACTGCGCGCGTTGATCGACGCGCTGCACGGCGACGCGTTTCGTCAGCAAGCCGCTGCGCTCAAGGGCTACGATCTCGCGCGCAGCGGACAAGTCGTCGCACACATTCGATAATTCTTTTGTAGTGCGCGATTTATCGCGCTTTAGCGCGTACTACGGACCCTTCTCAAGGAGGAGCAAAAGTGAAACGCTTTGGATTTTTTGTCGTTGCTCTTGCGTTTGTCTTGTTTGTCGGCGCGTGCGCGCCCGCGCCGACGCCAGCGCCGCCGACCACCGCGCCCGCGGCGAAACCAACTGTCGCGCCAACGACCGCGCCCGCACCGGCTCCGACGCCAACGTCCATTCGGGCGGCGCTGACTTCGGGATGCCACTTGATTCTTTCGACGACGACGAGCACGGCGGATTCCGGCTTGCTCGCGTTTATTCTGCCCGACTTTGAAAAGAAATCCAATTGCAAGGTGGACGTGATCGCCGTTGGCACCGGGCAGGCGATTCAGATCGGGCAGAAGGGCGACGCGGATGTTTTACTCGTGCACGACCGCGCGCGCGAAGATCAGTTCGTCAAGGACGGCAACACGAAAGAACGCTTCGACGTGATGTACAATGATTTCATCGTCGTGGGTCCCAAAAACGATCCGGCGAAAATCACCGGCGTGACGATGGGCGCGGACGCGCTCAAGGCGATTGCCAACGCGAAAGCGGCGTTTATGAGTCGCGGCGACGGCAGCGGCACGCACGCGGCGGAGATGCGGATTTGGGCGAGCGTCAACATTTCGCCGACGAAAGATTTGCAGTGGTACAATTCGCTCGGGCAAGGAATGGGCGAGACGCTGCTTTCGTCGAACGAGAAAGGCGCGTACACCATCGCCGATCGCGGCACCTGGCTTTCGATGACAGGCAAATTGCCGAACCTGGTGGTCCTCGTCGGCGGTAACGACATTTCTCAGAACAAAGACAAAGCGTTATTCAATCCGTACGGCTTGATGGCGGTCAACCCGGATAAGTTCAAGGGCATCAACGCCGAAAAGGCGAACGAGTTCGTCAAATGGATGCTGTCGGTCGAAACGCAAAAAATGATCGGCAGTTACAAAGACAAGACCGGGCAAATTTTGTTTTACCCCCACGCGAAGCAGTAGGGGCGGGATGGACGAACTTTCTCGCGGGTTTTTCCAAGCACTTGAATTGATCTTTTCCGCTGATCCGGCGCTGTACGAAATCATTTTTCTTTCGCTGCGCGTGACCGGTCTGGCGTTGTTGTTCAGCACGCTGATTGGCGTGCCGGTCGGCGCGACGCTCGGCTTGTCGCGCGTGCGTGCGCGCGGCTTTATCACCGTGCTGCTGTACACCGGCATGGGCTTGCCGCCGGTCGTCGTCGGCTTGTTCGTGTACCTGATGCTATCGCGCTCGGGACCGTTTGGCGCGCTGGGCTGGTTGTTCACGCCGAGCGCGATGGTCACCGCACAGATCATTATCGCGTTTCCGCTCGTCTCCGGTTTGACGATGGCGGCGGTGCAGGGCGTCGACCCGGCGCTGCGCGTGCAGGTGCGTTCGCTCGGCGCGACGCGCGCGCAAGAGGTGTGGGCGGTGCTGCGCGAAGCCCGCCTCGGCGTCGTCGCCGCGATTGTCGCCGCGTTTGGCGGCATCATTTCCGAAGTGGGCGCGGTCATGCTCGTCGGCGGCAACATCGAAGGCAAGACGCGCGTGCTGACGACGGCGATTGTGCTGAACACGCGCACCGGCGAGTTTTCGCTGGCGATTGCGCTCGGCGTCATTTTGCTTGGGCTCGCGTTCGTCGCGAATGTGGCGATGTTGCGATTACAAGGTAAAGAGTGAAGCGGGATGCGTGATCTGAAACCGATTTACGAAACTGAGAACCTGAAAAAAGAATACGCGGGACGGATCGTGGTGGATGTTGAACGGCTAGCGATTGGCGCCGGGGAGATGTTCGCGCTGGTGGGACCCAGCGGCGCAGGCAAGTCCACGCTGTTGCGTCTCCTCAACTTTTTGGAAACGCCGACCCAGGGCGAAATCATTTATCAAGGTCAGAGCGTCAACGGCAATTTGTCGATTGAGACGCGTCGTCAGGTGACGACAGTGTTTCAGCGTCCGGTGTTGTTGCGCGCAAGCGTGCGCGATAACGTCGCGTACGGCTTGGGCTTGCGCGGACAACGCGCGGACGGTCGCGTGGAGGAAATGCTGACGCGCGTTGGGTTGGCGGCGCTGGCGGATGCGCCCGCGCAAAAACTTTCGGGCGGCGAGATGCAGCGCGTCGCGCTGGCGCGCGCGCTCGTGATCGAACCGCGCGTACTGTTGCTCGACGAACCGACCGCGAACCTTGATCCGTACAACGTCGGCTTGATCGAAGAGATCGTGCGCGAGCAAAATCGCGCGCGCGGCACGACCATCGTGCTGGTCACGCACAATGTTTTTCAGGCGAAGCGGCTCGCGCAGCGTGTCGGCTTGATGTTGAGTGGGCGTGTGGTCGAGATCGGCGACGCGCAGCAATTTTTCGACGCGGCGCAAGATCCGCGCACGACCGCGTTCGTGCGCGGCGAAATGGTGTACTGAAGAACCACCCATTGACGCCATGCGCGCATGCGCCAATAATCAGCGCACGACGATGGAACGAGCAAACGAAAGGAGACGCACTCATGGCGAAGATTTTTTATCGAGAGCGCAACAAGATTGGCGCGGGCGATCAACAACCGCGCTTTGCGGTCGTCGGCGTGCAGGGGACCGACCTCACGTTTTTCCAGCAGCATTTGCGTAAAGGCGAATTGGATGCGATCGCGCAAAGCACCGGCGCGGAATTGGTCGAACTGCCGCGCGGCAAAGGCGAGCATCGGGGCGAGTCCGGTGGCGGCGGCAAACGCAAGCAGAGTCGAAAGAGAACCGCCCTCCGCCGCAAGTAATCTTCGCTTGCGTCGGGACGTTCAATTGAACGTCTCTACAAATTACACGATCTTCGAGACGGTAGCATTTGCGCCGATTCACCAACCGCAGAGACGCAGAGAGTACTGATTTTTTCTCTGCGTCTCTGCGTTCTCTGCGGTCAAATTGGAACGATTCATGGTTGTCATGCCACAGTGTCCGATCTTCGGTAAATTGCCCAGAAACGCACAGAACCACACAGAATTGCACCGAAGCAATTGCTGTGTGGTTCTGCGGCTAACCTAATCTCGTCACCCCGCTTTGAAAATTCGTGTGCCGATGTGCTCGCCTTGCAGCGCGCGCGTGATGTTGCCGCGCTCGAGTCCGTTCACGATGAACACTTCGCGCAGCGAGCGCGCGTCGCGCAAGACCTCCAACATACTGCGCTCGACCGCCAGGTCATTCAAATCGCGCGCGAGCAATTCGTTGACCTCGATCTCCGCGATGAATTTTGCTGCGGGTTCTTTTTTCGGGTCGGCCGAATAGAGTCCCTGCTCATCCTTGATGAGAACGCAGCGTTGCGCGCCCATCACCTCGGCGAGCAAAAACGCGCCCACATCCGTACGGTGCGGCGGAATGCGTCCCAACGCGGGCGGAGTTTCGAACAAACCGTACGGCGGCATCGCGTGCGTCACGGGCAGTCCACCCATCGCAAAATAGTTCGGCAGTTTGTGCAAGTCGTCGTGTCCGATCTTGACGCCGCCGTGCTGACTCAACAAGATCGCGAGCATGAGCGCGTTTTGTTCGCTGATGCTCGAGCCCAGTTTCGCCAGGACGCCCGTCGGCATTCCCAGGTCGGTCGCGATCGCGTACGCGTGGCGCGCGCGCGTGCCGCCTCCGGTCGTGATCAAAATCTTGCGCGATCGACGCGCCTCCACCAATTCGTCAAGGATCGGTAAGACCGCGGCGCGCCCTCGATCGATAATGCTTTGCCCGCCGATTTTGACGACATTGAGATCCGGCATCAGCCGATAGATCGGTTGACCGTCCGTGCTGGCAAGCAACGTCTTGTCCATGAGCGACTCACCCATCAAGCGCGATTCGATGTGGAGCCGCCCGCTTGCATCACGTTTCAGACTCATTGTTGTCGGTAAGTCCTGCGAGGCGCGCGTGCGAAAACCTCGAAGGTCTCGCCCTGTTACGACGGAATCAACCGCGGTTCGTACTTGGCGCCAACTTCGCGCACGTCCACAACTTGGACGCCGACTTTTTCGAGCGCCTTGACCAAGTCATCGCGCTTGACGCCTAGCACTTTCATCGTGATCTCGCCTTGCTTGGATTCTTTGCCGACGATGGTCACCAGACTGCGAATGTCCCCGCCCAACTGCGCGACCTGGGTCGATAGTTTGGCGAGTTCGCCTTTCATATCCGGCACGCGCACCATCACGCGCAGGCATTGCGGCTCGCCGCCCAGCGCGAGCGCCATCGCGCGAAAAATGTCGGTTTCGGTGATGATTCCGACGAGTTGATTGCCGCGCACGATTGGGAGACAGCCGATCTTGTGTTCGACCATGACACACGCCGCTTCCTCGATGGGCCAGTCCTCTTCGACGGTGATCACGCGTTTGGTCATAATGTCCTTGATTTTCAGTTTGGACAAGAGGTACGGAATTTCGTAGACGCTCAAAGTCGTTGCGGGAGAAGGCGCGGCTTTGAGCAAATCCTTTTCGACGACGATGCCGACCAACGCGCCTTTGTCGTCCACGACGGGCAGGCGGCGCACTTTCTTTTCGCGCAGCAATTCCATCGCATCGCCGAAGGACGCGTCGGGATGCGTGACGATGGGATTCGCAGACATTCTTTCTCGAACGAGCATGGGACACCTCCGCGTTGAGCATGGATTCGTTGGGCAAATTTACAAATTTGCCCTACTCATACTATACCGCAAAGCCGCTCAGAAATCAAGGTGGGTTTATGATGAATTTTTAACTTGAGAGAATTGACCAAATGTGCTACAATATTGCGCGTGGGTGCGCCGGCGTGCGCGTAGACGATTGGGAATACCCTCGTCGGGTGGAGGAATTATGGTGATGTCACAAGATATGATCGAATCGGACGATGTCGAGCAATTCGAACGCCAGATGGATCGGATGCTGCACGCGTTCTTTCCGCACGAACGTCGCGCGCGACCGCGCTTGTGGCGTCCGCCGACCGATGTGTACGAAACGGACGACGCGATCATCGTCAAGATCGAAATCGCGGGGATGCAGCCCGAAGATTTTCGGATTTCGTTCGCGGAGCGCACGTTGACGGTGACGGGAGTCCGGCACGATGTGGATTCGAAATTGAGTTATCATTGTCTCGAAATTCCGTACGGCGAATTTCGCGCCGAAGTATTTTTGAGCGGAACGTACATCGCCGACGAAATCAAGGCAGAGTACGAAAAGGGATTCTTGTACATCACGTTGCCCAAGTCCAAGCAGGAGCATCGTGTTCCCGTGCGCGTGCAAGCCAAAGCAGACTGACCCCTGTTGACTGTTCACGGGTTTCTGGAGTTGACCATGCAAATTTTTACCGGTAAAAAAGAAGCCGAACCCGAAGAGGAAAAGAAAGACCAAGAAAATAATCCGAATATTCCGAGTGAGTTGCCCGTGTTGCCGCTGCGCGGCACCGTCGTTTATCCGCTGACGGTGATTCCGCTCAGCGTCGGACAGCCGCGCTCGATTCGTCTGGTGGATGAAGCCGCAACCAGCGCGTCGCGTCTGATCGCGCTCGTCACGATGAAGGACGAAAAAGTCGAGGAGGCGGGACCAGACGATGTGTACATGATCGGCACGGTCGCGATCATTCATCGACTCTTGCGCGCGCCCGACAACACGGTGCGTTTGATTGTGCAAGGCATCGAGCGCATTCGGATCAAGGAATTTACCGCGCTCGAGCCGTTCCTCAAAGCGCGGATCGAAGTCTTGCCCGATGTCATCGAAAAGAATGTGCAGGAAGAAGCGTTGATGCGGAACACGATTGATCTGTTCCGCCGTCTCGTTTCGCTTGCGCCGCACTTGCCCGAAGAATTGTTGATGGCGGCAATCAATGTCGAAGAACCGCGCCAACTCGCGTACATGATCGCGACGAGCATTCGGATGGAGTTGCAGGACGCGCAAGAGTTGCTGGAGTTCGACAAAGTCGCGGACAAACTGACCAAACTCGACGCGCTCATCAACAAGGAACTCGAAGTCCTCGAACTGGGCAAAAAGATTCAATCGCAAGCGCAAGGTGAGTTGGAAAAGACGCAGCGCGAGTACATCTTGCGCGAGCAGATGAAGCAGATCAAGAAGGAACTGGGCGAGGAAGACGAGCAAGCCGTCGAGACGAAAGAGTACGACAAAAAGATCGCCGAAGCGCAAATGTCGCCGGAGGCTGAGAAGGAAGCCAAGCGCGAACTGGCGCGGATGCGCCAGATGCCGCCCGCCGCCGCCGAATATCACGTGATCAAGACATATCTCGATTGGTTGATCGAGTTGCCGTGGAGCAAGGTGACGGAGGACATTCTCGACATCGCCCGCGCGCGGCAAATTCTCGATGAAGATCACTATGATTTGAAGGATGTCAAGGAACGCATTCTCGAATATCTCGCGGTGCGTAAATTGCGCTTGGAGCGCGGCGGCGACGAAGAAGCGAAAACGTACAAGGGCTCGATTCTGTGCTTTGCGGGACCGCCCGGCGTTGGCAAAACGTCGCTGGGACAATCGATCGCGCGCGCGCTCGGACGCAAATTTATCCGGATGTCGCTCGGCGGGATGCACGACGAGGCGGAAATCCGCGGGCATCGCCGCACGTACATCGGCGCGCTGCCGGGGCGGATTCTCCAATCGCTCAAGCGCGCGGAATCGCGCAATCCGGTGATGATGCTCGACGAGGTGGACAAGATCGGCGCGGACTTTCGCGGTGATCCGTCGTCCGCGCTGTTGGAAGTGCTCGATCCCGCGCAGAACAAGACGTTCCGCGATCACTATCTCGACGTGGATTTCGATCTGTCGCAAGTGATTTTCATTTGCACCGCGAATCAACTCGAGCCGATTCAGCCCGCGCTGCGCGACCGGATGGAGATTCTCACGCTCTCCGGATACACCGAAGAAGAAAAACTGAATATCGCCAAGGGCTATCTCGCGCCGCGCCAGGTCAAGGAAAACGGGCTCCAGCCGGAAGAAATCAAATTCGAGGATGATGCAATTCGTCAGATCGCGCGCGATTACACGCGCGAGGCGGGCGTCCGCAACCTCGAACGCGAGATCGGACGCGTCTGCCGCAAAGTCGCGACGCACATCGCGGAAGGGAAAGAACTGCCGGTCGTGATCAATTCGGCGAAGGTGAGCGAACTGCTCGGCAAACCCAGGTTCTACGGCGAAGTCGCGGAACGCACGTCGATCCCCGGCGTTTCGACCGGCTTGGTGTGGACGCCGGTCGGCGGCGACATCGTCTTCATCGAGGCGACGCGGATGCCCGGCTCGAAAGGATTCATCGTCACCGGGCAGTTGGGCGATGTGATGCGTGAATCCGCGCAAGCCGCGCTGTCGTACGTTCGCTCGAAAGCCAAAGACTTGGGGATCGAAAGCAAATCGTTCGAGCAGAGCGATATTCACTTGCACGTTCCTGAAGGCGCGACGCCGAAAGACGGTCCAAGCGCAGGCGTGACGATGGCAACCGCGTTGGCGTCGCTGATGACGAATCGTTTGGTGCGGAACGATGTGGCGATGACCGGCGAGATCACGTTGCGCGGACGCGTGCTGCCGGTCGGCGGGATCAAAGAAAAAGTGATCGCCGCGCACCGCGCGGGTCTAAAGACGATCATTTTGCCGCGCCGCAACGAAAAAGATTTGGACGATTTGCCCGACGATGTTCGCAAGAGTTTGGCGTTCGTGTTCGCGGATAACGTGACGGATGTGTTTAACGCCGCGTTGTGTCCCGCACCGATCAAACCCACTGGCGGCAACGGACACGAACTTGGAAATGCGGAACTGCCGCAGAAAGACAAACTGCCGCGCGCGGCGAAGAAGCGCGGAACGTGATGCGTGATGCGTATTGCGTGTTGCGTGTTCGATTAACAACTGAATCGTTTTTTATCAACCCAGGGACAAATAGCTTTGTCGCGCGGATATTATTGAACGGTCGCGCATTCTGGATTTGTCCCCATTCGGGCAAGGATCATTGACGGCGGCTGAAATTCGGCTGGCTCATTCGCACGCACCGTTTGTAGTTTGCGCTTAAGCGTATTTCAATCGCTAAAGCGATCACTACGAACTTGTGGCTTGACCATTCGCCTGCGTCGTATTTGGAACGACTGATTGACGATTCGTCGGCGCGCGCGCCGCAGTCGTAGATTTTATGACGCAAATATTGTCGAGCCAATTCCGCGTGTGACCCCGCGAGCGTCTGTCATTTCGAGCGAAGCGAGAAATCTCCGCTATGCAACGCGAGATTTCTCGTCGCAAGAATCACTCCTCGAAATGACATTGCGATTGCTCGCTCATTTGACCGCGAATTTCCCCCGCGCTGATCCTTCCCGCGAATAGCGGATCGCGAATAGCGTATGGCTAATGCCATAAGCCATTTGCTATACGCCATTAGCCATACGCTATTTGCAATCACACGGAAGGAACCCCATGGTTCATCGAAAAAAATCTATCCAGCGCCAGTGGTACCGCATGGATTTGCATTTGCACACCCCAGCGTCGTCCGATTTCAAACAACCTGGCGTGACTTGGCTCGACTTGCTCAAACGCGCCGAGGAAAGAAATCTCGACGTGATCGCGTTCACCGATCACAACACGGCGGCGGGTTACGCGCGCTTGCTCGAAGAAGTCGAATCGCTCGAAATGCTCGAGCGGCTCAAACGACTGCGCGACGACGAGCGTAAACAACTCGACGAGTACCGCCGCCTGCGCGAGAAAATTCTGATTCTCCCCGGCTTTGAATTGACCGCGACGCTCGGCTTTCACGTCCTCGCGATCTTTCCGCCCGAAACGACGGTGCGCGAACTCGATCACTTGTTGCTCTCGCTGCGCGTGCCGCCCGACAAACTCGATCTTGGCAGCGGCGAAGTGGGCGCGACGAGCGACGTGCTGACCGCGTACCGCATGATCAACGAGGCGGGCGGACTCGCGATTGCCGCGCACGCGAACTCGTCGCACGGCGTCGCGATGCCGGGTTTCGATTTCGGCGGACAGACGCGCATCGCGTACACGCAAGACCCCAATTTGCACGCGCTCGAAGTGACCGATCTGGATTCGCGGTCGCGGCGACGCACCGCGCTTTTCTTCAGCGGCACCAAGCCCGAATATCCGCGCCGGATGCACTGCATTCAAGGCAGCGACGCGCACAAACTCGATTTCGAACCCAAGTTCAAAAACGAAATGGGCGTCGGCGACCGCGCGACCGAAATTTTGATCGACGAATTGTCGTTCGACGCGATCAAAGCCGTTTTCGTCGCGAACGATTTTTCGCGCACGCGCCCGTATCGCTCCGCGGCGGAAGAGCCGTTCGATCCGCTGCGCGAAGCGCGCGAGCACGGCGACACGCTGATTCAAGCGTTCCACGAACGTCTCGGCGAAAAGCGCGGCGTCGCGCGGCAAGTTTTGCAGGACATCGTCGCGCTGGCGAACACGAACGGCGGCACGGTGTACATCGGTGCGAGCGCGGAAGCGCGCAAGCCGGTCGTCGGCGTGGATCGCCCTGAGCAAGCTATCACCGAGTTGCGCGCGGCAATCGCGAAGGGAATTTTGCCCCCACTCGAAGTGCAGATCGAAACGCAAAAGAGTCAAGGCAAAAATGTTTTGCAGGTGATCGTGCCGCGCGGGAGTGACGTGCCGTACGTCCTCGAAGAAAGTTACATCTACATTCGTTCTGAAAATGAAACGGGGTTGGCGGTGCGCGACGAAATCTTGCAACTCGTGCGCGACGCGCTGGCAATCGAATTTGCCGCGACCGGCGCGCCCACCGCGCCCAAAGTCGTGCGTGCCGAAGCCGCGCCGACCGCGCCCGCCGAATCGAAAATCGAAACGCCTGCGCCTGCGTTGACCATGTCGCCGCCGCGCACGGGCGTCGAAATCGTCGCGGCGGAACAGCGCAAGGGCGTGTGGTATTACGCGGTGCGCGACTTGCGAAATATGCGCGTCGTCCAAAACGTGACGCTCAAGAGCGCGCGGCGATTGTGGCAGTACGCGATTGCGGAACGCGAAAAGAGTCCACTCGATCCGGGCAAACTCACCTGGGTTGGCGGCATCGCCATCGCCAAGACGTACAAGCGCGCCGGCAAAGTGCGGTACGATCTCGCGCAGCGCGCGGGCGATCAAACGTTCGTCTACTACGGCGTGACCGACGACGGTGTTCACGGTCCCTGGCGTAACTTGATCGAGGGCGAACCCATCGCAGAAGAAGAAATCCCCGAAGTCGCGGAGCCGGAGCCGCACGCGGAAATCGCGCCCGAGTACGATGAGACGGCGGGGCTTGTCGGCGAAGCGCCGCCAGAAATGGTCGAGACGCCCGAAGCCGAAGCGCAGCCGTTGATTATCGAGGAAGAGATGCCGTCGCAAATCGAGCCGGAAGCGCGCGATGGAAAAGCGATGACGTGGTTTGAGGAAGTTGGCGAAGCCGAGGAGGAAACGGCAATCGCGGAAGAAGAAGCCGAGATGTCGCAAGACGAAACGATTCCGCCAAGCGCGGAGGAATCGCCTGCATCCAAAGTTCCTGCCGAAGCGGAGGAAATTCCGCCGACAGAAGCGATCCCCGCGTCGCCGACCGCCATCGTACCGGCGCCGCCCGCGCTGCTTGTTCCAAAGACGCGCGCGCAAGAATGGCGCGAGCAGTTGGAACGCGCGATGGAGGAGGCGCGGCGGGCGCGGGAGGGGAAAGGCACGGACGCTCAAGAAAAGAGGGAAGAATGAAATACACTGAAATCGGCAAACACCTTGTGATTGACCCGGCTGTTTGTCACGGGCAATTGACTTTCCAGGGGACGCGCGTGCCGGTGGATACAGTCTTGGCACTTTTGGCAAAAGGTTACTCGACGGATCAGTTGCTCAAGAGTTATCCTGAATTAAGCCGGACTGCCATTGAGGAAGCGCTGAAATTGGCAACCGATGCCCTGCAAACACGCTATCGCCAACCACTTGAGGTTGCCGCGTGGGTCAAATCATCCTGGACGACCAACTCTTCGATCAGGAAGTTCTCATACCGCTTGCGCGTTGGATTACGGTTCAACGTCTGCGCGAGTTGCGGCCGAATGAAGTCATTAAAGACGATCGCGTTCCAGGATTGTTGCGTGAATTGAATCAACCAACGTTCATAACCATTGACATGGGATTTTGGAATAGGGCCTTTGTTCATCCGAAATATTGTATGCTTTCCGTTGCGAAATGAGGAACAGGACATCCTGCCGTTGTTGTTGCGCCGGCTTGTCAGATTGCCTGATTTTCACACCAAGTCAGCCAGGATGGGCAAAGTGGCGCGTGTGAGCCAGGCAGATATTCAGTATTGGCAAGTTGGCGACAATGAATTACGCCGATTGAAATGGAGAGAATGAGCGCACGCGCAACATTGCTCGTGTTGGTTTTGTTGATTGGAATGCCGCTAGTTCTCTCCGCTGATTCTCCCACGATCCACACCGTCGCGTGGGGCGAGACGTTGTACAGCATCGCGCGCGCGTATGGTGTGACGCCGCAGGCGATTGCGAGCGCGAACGGCATCAGCGTCAACAGTTGGGTGTACGCGGGGACGCGCCTGACGATCCCGACGAACAAGCGCGACGACGATGTCGCGCCGACGACGCCGAGCGGTTACTACACCGTGCGCGCGGGCGACACACTGTTTGCGATTGCCGCGCGCTTCGGCACGACGACCGACGCGATTTCCGCCGCGAATAATTTGCCGTCGAACGGCGTACTCTATGTCGGTTGGTCGCTCAAGATACCGTCGCGCGCCAAAACTAACAACGGAAGCGCGCAGCCACCCAGTCGCCAAACGCACATCGTCCAGCCGGGCGAATTTCTCGCGCGCATCGCGTTGCGCTACGACACGACCGCGCAAGCCATCGCGTACGCCAACAACCTGCCGAATACCTGGATGACGTACCCGGGACAACGCTTGAACATTCCCGGCGCGCCCGCCCCTTCGACTGCCGCGCAGGGCGCGCCTGCGTCTGCGACGACGAACATTCGCTTGACGAATATCCCGTTGTATCAGCAAAAGCAGACGCTGACGTGCGAAGAAGCATCGGCGGCGATGGCGACGCGCGGCGCGATCACCGAAGCGCAACTTGTCGCGGCGATGCCGCGCAGCGACAATCCGTTCGGGGGGATTCGCGGGCGGACGAACGCGGCGTACTATGGTGGCTTGACCGATTACGGCGTGTACGCGCAAGGTTTGCAAAAAGGTTTGAGCGCGCTCGGCGTCAAATCGCAGGTGTTGTACGGGCAGAGTTACGACGAGTTCAGAGACGATGTGCTGGGGCACTTGCGCGCCGGGCGCGCGGTGATCTGGTGGCATACGTGGCAGGACTCGTACCAGAATCCGGTCGCGGTGAAAATGTCCGATGGTGCGACCGTCAAACTTGTGCCGTACGAACACGCGAGCGTCATCGTCGGCGCGAACGAGCGCGGCATCGCGTACCACGATCCGTACGACGCGACGGTGCGGTTTGCGTCGTGGGAGACTTTTCGGCGCGTCTCCGCGTATTTTGATAATATGGGGCTCGTAGTTCTACAGTGAGGGAGCACGAGAAAAATGCCATTGCCAGAATTCAACGCGGCAGGTGATTTGCCACCAGGTGTGTATCAATTGTTTGATCATGCTTTAGCTCAGGCGCGCCACGGTGCGAGCATTTTTTTGGATACGACCGGCATTGTTGCTTGGTGAAGGTCTTGAGAATTTTGTCTCCTACTGGCAAATCAAGCGAGATGGTTCGAAACGAGGGATTGTGGAGGTTAAACAATGATCGCAAGTGATCAGGAACTTCAAGTGACCCAGGAGCGGATTGAGCGCTTTCAAGGTTGGCTCGCAAGTCTTCGTCGCACCGCGCGACCAGAAGAATTTGCCGCGCTTTCCAGTGGTTATCGCTTGGAGATAGAGCGGATGCAGGCAGAGGTTTTGGATTACCTGCTCCGTCCCATCCTATCAAGCAGCCAAGCGCAAGCTGAACGCGCGTGAAAAATCGGATGATTCGACTCCGCGAATTCACTCTCAACGACTACGACACCGTCCTCGCGCTCTGGCAAAACGCGGGCGATGGCTTGGGCATCGGGCGTTCCGACACGCGCGACGAGATCGCCAAAAAGGTGCAGCGCGATCCCGATTTGTTTCTCGTCGCGGAAGATGATGAGCGCCCTGAGCGGAGCGACGCAAGGAGCGCAGTCGAAGGGCATCCTGAGCGCAGTCGAAGGATCATCGGCACAGTCATCGGCGGGTACGATGGACGGCGTGGGATGATCTACCATCTCGCGGTGGATCACGCGTACCGCGCGCGCGGCATCGGCAAAGTGCTGATGGATGAAGTCGAGCGGCGGATGATCGCGAAGGGTTGTCTCAAAGCGTACTTGCTCGTCAAGCGCGGCAACGAAGATGTTGTGGAATTCTATCGTCATCGCGGTTGGGAGGCGATGGAGATTACGATTATGGGCAAAGTATTATGACCAAACGACCACGCGCACGCGATCTTGGAATCAAAATCGGACGCATCAAGACTGGACGCTACAACGCGATTACCGATGTCGCGGGTGTCCGCGTCGGCCACGTCACGCTTATCGAAGGCGCGGGCAAACTTGTGCCCGGCACTGGACCTATTCGTACTGGCGTGACCGCGATTCTGCCGCACGGCAACGATCTCTTTCTGGAAAAAGTGACCGGCGCGGTGCTGAGCATCAACGGATTCGGCGAGGTGACGAACTCGGAGCAAATTCACGAGATGGGCTGCATCGAAGGACCGATCATGCTCACGAATTCGCTTAACGTCGCGCGCGTCGCGGACGCGGTGATTGATTGGTCGCTCGATCGCAACAAGGCGATGGGCACCGAAACCTGGGGCATCAGTCCAGTTGTCGCCGAGACGAACGATATGTACCTCAACGATATTCGCGGACGCCACGTCCAGCGCGATCACGTTTTCCTCGCGATTGATTCCGCGAAAGGCGGTCCCGTCGAAGAAGGCGCGGTCGGCGGTGGCACCGGGATGATCTGCTACGATTTCAAAGGCGGCATCGGCACCGCGTCGCGCAAATTACCGGACAAACTGGGTGGTTATACCGTTGGCATTCTCGCGCAAACGAATTTCGGCTGGCGACCGCAATTGATCATCGATGGCGTGCCGGTTGGGCGCGAACTGGAGCATTACAAACCGGTGCGCCGCAAAGTGATCAACCCGCCCGCCAAATCCGTCGGCGCGGTGTTAGATGAAGTGAAAGGGAAACTCGCGCCGGCACCCAAAGGCGAAACCGTCCTCGACGGCGGCTCGGTCATCGTCGTGCTCGCGACCGACGCGCCGTGCTCGACGCGCATCTTGACGCGGCTCGCGCGGCGCGCGCAGAACGGACTCGCGCGCACCGGATCGCACACCGGCAACACGAGCGGCGATTTCGTCATCGCGTTTTCGACGACGCGCCGCAAAAAACATTTCGCCGACGCGCTGACGTATCCCGCTGAGCAGATCATCGAGCAAGGCGATCTCATCAATCATCTTTTCTGGGCGGTCGTCGAAGCGACGGAAGAAGCGGTGCTCAACTCGCTCTTCAAAGCGGACACGATGATCGGGCGCGATGATCGCGTCGTCCCCGGCTTGCCGATTGAAGAGACGGTTGCGTTGATGAACAAGTACGGGCGGAAGGAAGTCCACTTGCCGTAGTACGTGTTGCGTGTTGCGTATTCCGTTTCACGCAACACGCAATACGATTGGGGCGAACCATGCGAATCGGAATTCTCACGATCAGCGACCGCGCGTCGCAAGGCGTCTACGAAGATCAATCGGGACCCGCGCTGCGCGAGATGATCGAAAAACAGTTTAGCGAAGACGTCGATCTGACGTACATCGTGCCGGACGATTTCAGCGAGATCAAACGCGCGTTGATGAAATGGTCCGATGACGCGCATCTCGACTTGATCTTGACGACCGGCGGCACCGGCTTTGCGCCGCGCGATGTCACGCCCGAAGCGACGCGCGCGGTGATCGAACGCGACGCGCCCGGCTTGGTGCAAGCGATGGTCGCGGCGTCGCTGCAAAAGACGCCGCACGCCATGCTTTCGCGGATGGCGGCGGGCATTCGCGGACGGACGCTCATCGTCAACTTGCCCGGCAGCCCCAAAGCCGCGTGCGAAAATCTCGCGGTGATTTTGCCTGCGCTGCCGCACGCGCTCGAACTCTTGCGCGGCAAACCCGGCGAGCATCAGTGGTACGAAAATCCAATCGACGAAGAAATCCGCAAACGCGATATGGCGGGCGAGTAGGACAATTTTGCAAAATTGTCCCACGGGAAAGTGTCATGGAGTTTTTCTTCAAAGGTCTCATCCTTGGTTTCTCCATCGCCGCGCCGGTCGGTCCGATCGGCGTGTTGTGTATTCGGCGGACGCTCGCGGATGGACGCGCGGCAGGACTCGTTTCCGGGCTGGGCGCGGCGACGGCGGACGCGTTTTACGGGAGCGTCGCCGCGTTTGGTTTGACGGTCGTCTCCGGTTTTCTCACGAGTCAGGAAACCGCGCTCCGGCTTGTCGGCGGCGCGTTTCTGTGTTATCTTGGCATCAAGACCTTGTTGGCGCGTCCGGCGGAGAACGCCGCGTCGGTTCAAGGCAACGGACTCGTCGGATCGTACGCGTCCACATTTTTTCTGACCCTGACGAATCCGTTGACGATTCTGTCGTTCGTCGCGGTTTTTGCCGGTTTGGGTTTTGTCAGCGGCGGCAGCGATTTTCTTTCTGCCGCGTTTTTGGTTTTGGGAGTGTTTACCGGCTCGGCGTTGTGGTGGTTGTTGCTCAGCGGCGGAGTCAGTTTGTTTCGTTCGCGCTTTAACGTGCGCGCGCTGCGCGGGGTCAATTGGATTTCGGGGATCGTCATTCTGGTTTTCGGCGCGCTCGCGCTGTGGAGTTTGAAATAATTTTATCGGCGAATTTTCGCGAATTCTTTCGCGACCCAAAAGGAATGGAATGCGTTTCGTCACTGCCAACGTAAATGCGATCAAAAAATTTTCCGACGCGCAGTTGTCGAATTTGAATTTGTTCGACGGCGAAGCGTTCTTTGGTCGTTTGGTTTGCTTTTCGCGCGGTCAGGTCGTGCCGTATCATCGCCACGAACACACGGACGAAGTATTCGACGTGCTGGAAGGCGAGGGGACGATCTTGATCGACGGGCGCGAAATGCGCGGCGCGCCCGGCACGATGTTGTACGTCCCTGCCGGAACCGAACACGGTTTTCGCGCCGACGGTTCCGCGCAATGGGTCGTGCGCGAAACGGTCCACGAGCGTGTCTATGCCGGACGCGCGGCGAAAATGGTTTTGCGCGCCGCGCTCAAACGCGTGCCGATCATCGGCAAGCGATTCCGTTAAAGGAACAGAATGAATCGAAAAATACTTTTGGCAATTGTCGCCGCGCTGACGATCTGTTTGTGTTGCGTGCTCGTCGGTACCGGCGGAGTAGTTTTGTTTGGCACGGACGCGCTTCATTCCGCCGTTTCGCCGCGCGCGACATCGTCGCCGACGCCGAGCAACCTTGGAACTCCATACCCAGCCAACGCGACGCTGGATGCGTTGTTCCGCACGCAAATTCCCGCGCGCGATCTGTACCAAATCGTGCCGCGCCTCCGCAAAAATCTCGCGTTACTCACGCCCGTACCGACGCCCGCGCCGCGCGCGTGGAAAATGGGCGACCGCGACAAATTTTTCGTGATCCAGAATGCCGGAACCGGCGAATATCGCACGGCAAGTGCGACGTTGCAGGCGCTCACGCCGCACGCGCTCTTTTGGGTCGAAGACGGAATGAAATTCGATGCCGCCGCGCTGAGAAAATCGGCGGATTCTTTTGAAAACAAGGTGTATCCGACCAACGTGAAATATTTTGGCGATCCCGGTGTCGGCTTGGATGGCGATGTGCGGATTCACATCTTGAACACGCGCTTTGAAGACGCCGCCGGATATTTCAGCAGCGTCGATACGCATCCGCGCGCGTTCGCGCCGTACAGCAATCAGCGTCACATCATCTACATGAACATTGACGCGCTTGTCTTGAACGACGACGAGTACAACGGCGATCTTGCTCATGAGTTTCAACACTTGATTCATAACCATCGCGCGTCGTACGCGACCGGTTGGATTGACGAGGGGATGGCGGATCTTGCGATCAAGCTCAACGGTTTCCCGGTGCTGGGGGTCAACGACGTTTTTGCGCGTCGTCCCGATACGCAATTGAATACCTGGGCGAGTTCGCCGAACGAATCGGCGGCGCATTACGCGGCGTCGTATCTCTTCTTCAACTACGTGGCGCAGCGTTTCGGCGCGGATATGGTTCGCGAGATCATCCACGCGCCGCGCGAAGGCATTCTTGGCGTGCAAACTATCCTCGATCAGCGCGCGATCGGTTTGCGCTTCGACGATTTGTTCGCGGATTGGGCGGTCACAAATATCCTGAATGATCCCTCTATCGAAAATGGGCGGTATGCGTACGCGAACGAAGGTAGATTCCGCGTGACGCGCGTGGAAAATGTTGCCCAGTATCCGATCACGCGCACCGCGCAACTGCGCGAGTACTCTGCCAGTTATTTCGCGCTGACGCCCAACCAGAACGACGTGACGATCTATTTCACCGGCACGACGACGACGAAACTGATCGCGGCGGACGCGCACGGCGGCAAATGGATGTGGTATTCGAACCGCGCGGACATGGCGAATACGACGTTGACGCGTCAATTCGATTTGACGCGCGCGAGCAAAGCGACGCTGCAATTCTGGACGTGGCACGACATCGAAGCGAATTACGATTATGCGTACGTCGAGGCGTCGACGGACGGCGGCAAGACTTGGGACATTTTGACAGGCAAGTCTACGACGACGAGCAATCCGAACGGCGCGAGTTACGGTCACGCGTTTACCGGTCGCTCCGGCGCGCCGGACGAAAGATCCAAAGACCCGGCGCGCTGGATTCAGGAGCAAATGGATTTGTCGCCGTACGCGGGTAAAACGATTCTATTGCGCTTTGAGTACATCACCGACGACGCGTACAACGCGCCAAGTTGGGCGATTGACGACATCGCGATTCCTGAGATCGGTTATCGCGACGATGTTGAGAGCGGCGATAGTGGTTGGCAAGCCGCGGGCTTTATTCGCACCGACAACATCCTGCCGCAAAAGTACATCGTTCAAGTGATTGAAAGCGGCGGGACGACGCGCATTGTCCGCGTTCCGCTCGACGCGCAAAATCGCGGCAATCATACGATCACCGGTTTCGGCAAAAACGTTTCCAAAGCGACGCTCGTCGTTACCGCGCACGCGCCCACGACGACCGAGCCAACAGAATTTCAAATCGGCGTCGCGCCGAAATAAAGTTCCTCCGCGACCCAGGAACTTGGGGGAGAAATGCTTTTCTTCGTTCTCGGCACGTTGTCGCTGCTCGCGTTTCTCGCGTGGGGGACGTGGCGCACCGCGCAAGTCTTGCGCCGCGTCACGCCCGATTTTAATTTGCTTTTGCTCCCGGTCGAGAACTTGGCGCGGTTGGGTATCCTCGTCTTTTGTTTTTTTCTGGCATGGCTCAGCGGACAATCGTTCGCACAATTTGGTTGGCAATCGCTCGATCTGTCGCGTGATCTGCTCGCGGGATTTTTCGTCGGCGTTGCCGTTGCCTTGGGCATGCCGCCGCTGACGCATTGGGCGATTGCGCGTTTCGGCGCGGTGATTTATTCGCCGATCGTCGTCAAAAGCATTTTGCCGCGCAATTGCCGCGAATGTTTGCTCGTTCCGCTCGCGCTCGCCCCGGCAGTTTTCCTCGAAGAGTTACTGTTTCGTTCGTTATTGCTCGGCGGCTTTGGTTCGTTCGCGCCGCCGATTTTGCTCGCGCTCGTTTGGTCAATCGTGTTCGGCGCGATGCACTTGCCGCAAGGCGCGCTCGGCATCGTCATCGCCGCCGCGCTCGGCTTGCTTTTGTCGGGGCTGTTTCTCGCGACGCAGAGTTTGGTCGCGCCGACGCTCGCGCACTACCTCATCAATTTATTGCAATTGGTCTGGGCGTCGCGCGATAAATCTTTTCTGGAGCAGTGGGGTGCAGACACAGGCAGTCATCTTTGATCTCGACGGATTGTTGGTCGACACCGAGCCGTTGCATCGGCGCGTGTTCAACGCGACGCTTGCGCGGCACGGCGTCGCGTACGAAATTCAAGACGAGGAATTTGGACGCGAGTTTGTTGGTATTTCGCAGTGCGAGAATTCGGAATACCTCATCGCGCGTTTCGGTATCCGCGCGTCGGCGGATGAATTGTCGCGCGAGCATCGCGCCGAGTACGAGCGCATCATCGCCGATCCGAAAAATCTGATGCTGATGCCCGGCGCGTCGATCCTGTTCGACGAATTGCAGCGACGCGGCGCGCCCATGGCAATCGCGTCCGGCTCGCCGCGCGGTCAGGTGGAGGCGATTCTGCGCGGACTGAGCATCACCGCGCTGTTCCGCGCGATTGTGACCGGATCGGATGTGGCGAATTTGAAACCCGCGCCGGACGCGTACTGGCGCGCGTGCGCCGAATTGCGGGTCGACGCGGCGCGCTGCCTCGCACTCGAAGACAGCGCGGCAGGCGCGGCGGCGGCAAAGGCGGCGGGACTGCGCGTCATCGTCGTGCCGAATCGTTACACAAGACACCAAGACCTGGCGTTGGCGGACGCGCGCGTGAATGATCTTGCGCAGGTGAAAGAATTTTTGTAGATGGATCGCTACCTCCAAACTCACCTGCGCCACAATTTCATCGTCAACGTTTGCGACGGCGGATTCTGGGGATTCGCGATTGGGTTCGCGTCGTTCGTCACCGTGATTCCGCTTTTTGTCAGCCATTTCACCGATTCCGCGCTTTTGATCGGACTGATTCCGGCGATTCACGCGGCGGGCTGGCAATTGCCGCAACTGCTGCTCGCCGATCGCGTCGCGCGCGCAGAACGCTACAGACCGATGGTCTTGTGGTTGACCTTGCTCGAACGCGTTCCGTTTGTTGGCTTTGCGTTGATCGCGTTGGGTGCGATGATGATCACGCGCGAGGTCGCGCTCGCGTTGACATTCGGCTTGCTGATCATCCAGGGATTGGGTTCGGGCTTGACGGCGACGCCGTGGCAAAGCATGATCGCCAAAGTCATTCCACCCGAACAGCGCGGTACGTTCTTCGGCACGCAAGCCGCGGCGGCGAACTTGCTCGCGAGCGTGAGCGCGGTCATCGCGGGAATTATCCTCGCAGAATTTGATCTGCCGATCAATTTCGCGCTCGTGTTCGCGCTCGCGTCTGCCATAATGATCGTTTCGTTTGGCTTTCTCGCGTGGACGCGCGAATCGCCCGCGCCGCCTCTGCCGACGGAACGGACGCGGCGCGATTTTCGCGGCGGGCTCGTCGCGATCTTGCGACGCGACGTCAACTTTCGCTGGTTTCTCGTCGTGCGCGCGCTGTTTCATCTCGCGACGATGGCGTTCGCGTTTTACACGATTTACGCGGTGCGCTATCACGCTGTCAGCGTCGTCATCGCGGGCATTCTGACGAGCGTGTACATGGGCAGTCAGATCGTCGCGAGTCCGGTGATGGGCTGGATCGGCGATCATTGGGGACATCGCGTCGTGCTGCAATTCGGCGCGCTCGCGGCAGTTGGGAGTGCCGCGCTGGCGGTCTGGGCGCAGAGCGCGGAATGGTTCTACATCGTTTTCACGCTCGCGGGTATTTCCAACGTCGCCGCGTGGACGATCACGATGACGATGACGATTGATTTTGCGCGCGATCCGGCGGAACGTCCGGCGTACGTCGGCTTGGCGAACACGCTCGTCGCGCCATTCGCGATTCTCGCGCCGTTGGTGGGCGGCTGGCTCGCCGATGCGACCGGTTACGCGAGCGCATTCATCGCGTCGGCGATTGGTGGAGTTCTAGCGTGGCTGGTCTTGCGCGCGCTCGTACGCGATCCGCGCGCAATCAAAGCGGGAACAACTTGATTTTGAAGAGTTCTCCATGAACCTGCGTTTATCAACGTTCGGACGAAAACTATTGGACACAGACGCGCACAGATAAACGCAAATTTGTTTTGATCAGTGTTCACCAGCGTTCGTCAGTGTCCTAATGCCGTTTGCCATACGCGATATGCAAGTACTGAGGTTGAATTTGTGAATCCGTTTGGTACGTCGGGTTTGCCAAAAGAGTTGACGCCGACGCAAAAGCAAAATTTTTTACGCGTGCAGATTGATGGAATCGCGATTGGTCTGGCAAGCGGCGCTGCGCCCTTCTTGCCGGTCTTTTTAGCGCGCCTGGGCGCGACGAATCTCCAAGTCGGTTTGTTGGCGGCGATGCCAGGATTCACCGGTTTGTTCCTGGCGATCCTCGCCGGACGATTTCTCCAAACCCGCCGCCAGGTCGTGCCGTGGTACAGCACGGGACGCTTGATGGTCGTCTCGTGCTACGCGCTCACCGGGCTGGTGCCGTTTGTCGTTCCCTTTGATTACCAAGTGATCGCGATTTTGCTGATCTGGGCAATGGCGACTTTGCCGCAAACAATCGTCAACGTCGGCTTCTCGGTTGTGATGAGCGCGGTCGCAGGACCGAAGCATCGGTACGAATTGATGAGCCGCCGTTGGTCGACGCTCGGTTTGACGACGGCGATCACGGTTGCCATCGTGGGACAGGTTCTTGATCGCATTGGTTTTCCGATCAACTATCAAACTGTTTTCCTCGGACTGTCGATGGGCGGCTTGATCAGTTTTTATTTTTCGAGTCACATCGAATTACCGGACGCGGAGCCGCCCGCGCAACTGGCGGGACAATCGTTGCCGCAGCAGATCAAATCGTATGCCGCGCTCGTGCGCGGCGAACGCGCGTTCGTCTCGTTCATGATCCGGCGGCTCGTCTACATGTCCGGAACATCGCTCGCCACGCCGATTTTCCCCTTGTACTTTGTGCGCCAAGTTCAAACGAGCGACGCGTGGATCGGCATCATCGCCACTGTGCAGACCGGGGTCGTGCTGCTGGGTTATTACTTTTGGACGCGCCAATCGAAGGATCGCGGCTCGCGTTTTGTTTTGCTGGCGACAACGCTGGGTATGTCGCTTTATCCGATCTTTGTCGCGTCCACGCTCCAGGTCGAATGGATTGTGTTGTACGCGGGACTCGCGGGAATTTTTCAGGCGGGACTCGATCTGGTTTTCTTCGACGAGTTGATGAAAACGTTCCCGGCGAAGTACAGCGCGACCTTCGTTTCGATCGCGCAAAGTTTGCAGCACTTTTCGACCGTGGCTGCGCCAATTGTGGGGACGATGCTCGCCGATCAGATCGGACTCGGCGGCGCGCTGATCGTCAGTGGTGTGTTGCGGTTGGCGGGATTTGCGATGTTTGCGCTTGGAAAACCAGCGATTAGAGATTAAATGACGCCGCAGATTCAGCTGTGACGTGCTGTAATGCAGATGCCCCCAGGGAAACGATTGCCATTCTTCCCACTTGTCCAAAAAAGCGTCGAATTCTCCTGTGTAGGGGCGAAGCATTTTTCGCGTCCTGAGCGGAGCGTAGCGAAGTCGAAGGACAGAAAAATGCTTCGCCCCTACTTCGCCGCGAGCATAAACGCGCGGACGAATCTTTCATCGGCGCGTTTGTGCGGCGGAAACTTTTCGCGCAGACGATAGTTGCGTTCCATCTTGCCGCCGCGCGTTTTGCGCCACTCGTCGGCGTAACGGCTGAGAAAAGTTGCCGACACATCGCGCGCGGCAATCGCGTCACGCGCGACTTGCGCCGCGATGCGCCCGGCGATCATCGCGTTGATGATGCCGCCGCCGGTCAACGGATCCACTTGCCGCGCCGTGTCGCCGATCAGCATGATACCGTCCCCGACGATGCGCGCGGGCGGCAGCGCGACCGGCACATTTCCCGCGACGAGCGTCACCGGATAGCCGCGCGCCAAATTCGGCTGCGATTCGACGAAACGCGTGAGCAATTCGATCGCGTTCGCGCGGCGCGGCAGATCGGCTTGCACGCCCAAGCCGACATTCGCTTTCCCTTCGCCTTTCGGAAAAATCCAGACATAGCCGCCGGGCGCGAACTCGTCGCTGATCGTGTAGTACGTGCAAGTCGGATCGAGATCGATCCCTGCGAGAAAATATTGCGCGCACGCCATCGTATCGCTCAGCGGCAATTGCGTGTCCAGCCCCGCCCATCGCCCAACCTGCGCTTCGACGCCGTCCGCCGCGATGGCGATTTGCGTTTCGATTTCGATTTCGCCTGCGCCATCGCGAATTTTCACGCCGCGCACGCGTCCATTTTCCATCACGATGCCGGTCGCCGACGTTTTGACGCGCACCTCTGCGCCCGCGGTTGTCGCACGTTCCGCCAACACGCGATCAAAAACGCGGCGTTCGAGAATGTAGCCGCGCCCGCCGCCCGCGCGCAGCGTTTGCGCCGCGCCGTTCGCGCGCGTCGTGATTTCGAGTTGGTTGATCTCTGCCGCGATCCATTTTTGATCCGGCTCGATGAATTGCGCGAGTTGCTCGTGTCCCACGCCTTCCGCGCAGCGCACCGGCGATCCGATCTCTTGTCGCTTTTCCAAGAGCAACACCGACAGCCCGGCTTGCGCGGCGACCTGCGCGGCAGTCGAGCCACCCGGTCCCGCGCCGACGATCACGATATCGTACCGGCGCTTGATCGTTTCGCCGCGCGCGTCCGCGGGTCTGCCTTCGAGATGCAGCGCGCCGACCGGACACGCGAACACGCAGTTCTCGCAATCGGTACAATTTTCGTTGACGAGCAAACGCGTCTCGGCAAGCGTGAGCGCGTCGGCGGGACAAACGCTGACGCAACCGCCGCAATAACAACATCGAATCGGATCGACGATGACCATGCGTACCTCCTGATGATGATTATATCGCATTTTTGCAAGTTTGGCGTAATCGTGGTAAAGTGACAGTGACCTTTATTCTTGGAGGTTACAATGTCCAACGTTGCGATTGTGACTGACAGCGCCGCGAGTATTCCCGAAGCCATCGTCGAGCGATTGAACATTCATTGGGTGCCGTACTACATTCATCGCGGCGAAGAAGTGTTGCGCGATCTCGTGACGATTCAGCGCGACGCGTTTTACAAATGGTTGCCGACCGCGCGCGAGTTACCCAAGACCGCCAGCCCCGGCCCCGGCGATTACGTGCAGATGTACGAAGGGCTGGCGCAGCAAGAAGGCGTCCGCGAAATCGTCAGCATCCACATGACGTCGAAGGGCAGCGGCGCGTACCAAGCCGCGCGCGTCGCCAAAGAAATGCTCGCCGAAAAAATGCCGCACCTGCGCGTCGAGGTGATCGACACGTTGAACGTTTCGATGTGCCAGGGCTGGATGGTGATCGAAGCCGCGCGCAGCGCGCTCGCCGGTAAATCGTTCGCCGACATTGTCAATCAGGTCAGGTCGATGATGCCGATTACGCGGATGATTCAGACGGCGGACACGCTCAAGTATTTATACATGGGCGGGCGCATTGGCAGAGCCAAACACCTGGTCGGATCGTTCTTGAACATCAAGCCGCTGATTGGAATGGACGATGGCGTGATCGTCCCGCTGGGGCAAGCGCGCAGTCGCGACAAAGCATACGAAGCGATGACGCAAATGATCGAAACCACGGTTGGCAAAATGGGCAAGATCAAGATCGCGTATGTGCACGCGGCGGCGCAAGAGGAAGCGGAGAAGATCAAGGGTTTGGTCGAACGACGTCTGACGTGTGTGGAATCGTTGATTGCGGAATTGTCTCCCGCGCTTGGTGTGCATACCGGGCCTGGGACGGCGGGAGTGTGCTATTATCCGGTGAAGGATGAAGGATGAAGGCGGAAGGATGTTCTTCCGCCTTCACTATTTCATGTCACGTGTGGAGTTTCGTTTAGCGCGATGATTTGGAAATTCAATCGATCGCCCGGCACGCTTTGCGCGACGCGCGCGATGTCTTCGCCGATGACCGTCGCGATGATCGGATAGCCGCCGGTCGTTTGATGATCCGCCATCAAGACGATGGGCTGCCCGTCCGGCGGCACCTGAATCGCGCCGAGCGGAACGCCGCAAGAGATCAGTTCCTGCGCGCGCTGACGCGCTAACATCGCGCCGCGCAACCGATACCCCATGCGATCCGCCGTTTCTGAAACGATGAAATCCTCGCGCGTCAACGCGGCGATTGCCTCCGGCGCAAACCAATCGTCGTGTGGACCCAGAATGACGCGAATGTTCGTAGTAGGCGATTCATCGCCGTCGATTGCGCTCAAGCGCATACTACGAACGTCCGCGCCGCGTCCCGCCGCCGCAACCAAATCGCCAATCGTTGACGCGCCGATTACGATCTGATCGCCTGCCGCATGCGCGCGTCCTTCCATTCCTCCAAACTTGCCGCGCAAAAAAGTGGACTTGCTTCCCAACACGCGCGGCGCGTCAATTCCCCCGTGAATCGCGAGATAAAGCCATCCGCCAGTGCGTTTCGGCGCGATCTCAATCGTCGAACCCGCGCGCGCAAAAACGCTCATCCACATCGGCATCGCGCGTCCATTGATCGCGAAACGCGCGTACGCGCCGGTCAGCCCGATGAGATGCGGCGCATTCGTTTCCAGCGCGACCGGCGAATGAATTTCGAGCGCGGCTTCGTCCGGCGAGTTGCGAACGAGTTGATTCGCGACGCGCAGCGCGGGCAAATCCATCGCGCCGGAGACCGGCACGCCGTATTGCTGATAGCCCCAGCGTCCGGCGTCTTGGATCGTAGTGAGAATTCCTGGGTCGAGTACTGTGAGCATGGTATCGCAAGGAATCGGTCAATCAGTCAATCAGTCAATTAGGCGATCAGGCAACTGGGCAATCAGGAACCAATTGACCGATTGCCTGATTACTGATCGCCCGCTTACGGATTGCCCGATTGCCCGATTGATACAAATCGCACGCGATCTCCCGGGCGCAGTAACGCGGGCGGATCGCAATTCGGATCGAACAACGATAAATCGGTGCGCCCGATGATGCGCCAGCCGCCCGGTGACTCCATCGGATAGATGCCAGTTTGGCGACCGGCGATGCCGACGGATCCCGCCGGGACGTGTGTGCGCGGCGTTTCCAGGCGCGGCGCGGCGATCTGCTCCGGTACCGATCCCAGGTACGCAAAGCCCGGCGCAAAGCCGACAAAGTAAACGCGGTAGATCACGGTCGTGTGCAATCGAATCACATCGTCTTCGGTAATGTCGTTGTGTTGCGCGACGAACGCGAGATCGGGACCGAACTCGCCGCCGTAGCGCGTTGGAATTTCGACGCGGCGTGGTTCGGGTGACGTGTACGTTTGGAGTGATTCTAGCGCGTTCTGCAACACCGCGCGTATTTCGGTGAAGGACGCGCGGCGCGGATCATAACAAACCAGGAGCGACGAGTACGCGGGAACGAGATCGCGAATTTCGGGACGTGCTTGCGCGCGCAGCGCGTGGGCAAGCGCGTGGACGCGGTCGTTGATCGCGTCGTCGATTTCATCGGCGAATTCGACGAGGAGCGCGGCGTCACCGGCGGGGAGGAGGCGGGGTTGCGGATGGATCATGGTCAATCGGTCGGTCGGGCAATCAGTAATCGGTCAACTGGCTTACCGATTGACTGGTTGCCCGATTGCCCAGCGCGGCAACGTGGATGCCATTTCGTTCTAACACATCGCGCACCGCGCGCAGAACCTCCGCCGCGCCGGGCGAATCGCCGTGAACGCAGAGTGTGTCCACCGGCATCGCGATCGTTTCACCTTCGGGTGTCGTCACAGTTTGCGCGCGTACCATTTGCAGTGCCTGTTCTGCCGCGCGACGCGGATCGTCGATCAGCGCGCCCGGTTCGCGGCGCGAACGGAGCGTGCCATCGCGATTGTACGCGCGGTCGGCAAAGCCCTCGCGCGCAAAACGAATGTGATGTTCGCGCGCCGCGTTTTCCATCGCCGAGCCGGGTTGCCCAACGAGAACCAGATTCGCGTCGAAACGCGCGATGGCGCGCGCAATCGCGTTGGCAATCGGCGGGCGCGTCGCGGCGAGGTTATAGAGCGCGCCGTGCGGCTTGACGTGCGCGAGCGTCGTCCCTTCCACGCGCGCGAACGCGCCAAGCGCGCCGATTTGGTACAGCACGTCGTTTTCGATTTCGTCCGGTGTCGCGTCGAGCGCGCGGCGACCAAAGCCGACGCGATCGGGAAAGCCGGGATGCGCGCCCAGCGCGACGCCGTGCTGAATCGCAAGACGGATGGTGCGCGCGATCACTTGCGGATCACCCGCGTGGAAACCGCACGCGATATTCGCCGAGGTGATGCGCGGCATGATCGCTGCGTCGTTGCCGAGTGTGTACGCGCCGAAACTTTCGCCGAGATCGCAGTTGAGATCGATTTGCAACATCGTAGGCGCAGTATAACCGAGTTGATGGGTACGTCAAAAATGCAAAGGGCGGGATGACCCCGCCCTATCGCGCTTGTCCCGAATTGGGATCCACCATCAAACTCGAAACGTCAACTGCTTCGAAATCCGATCCGTGCATGCGCAGGAATTCGCTGACGAGCGTGTCGTCGTTCCAGCGCGCATCCGGCGCGCCGCCGATGTACCAATCCGCGCCGTTGTCCGCGACGATGATGCCGTAGCGTTTGAACGCGGTCAGGATGACTTGTACCTCCGGCGAGAACGTCGAAATATTGAACGACGATTTCAGGCGAAAGCGTTGTCCCATCGGCGGCGCGTTGATATTGTACGGCGACGACGTGAGATGCCGCGCGTGCCATACATACGTGCCGTTCGTCGCGCGGACGGTGAAGCGCAGCGCGTGTTTGATCTCACCCGCCGCGACTTCGTCGTAGCGCACCAAGCCATTCAGCATCGACAAGCCCGCCGCGTCCGCCGAAGTCCAGCCCGCCGGGCGCAGCGCGTTCGAATTCAAATTCCACTTTGCGCCCGAGCCCGCGTTCCACGACGCGCCGCCATTGGTCGTCCAAGCGTCGTACACTTCGTAAAGCAGGCACGTCCCTTGCTGCAAAATCAAAATGTGATGATCGCTGCCCCACTCGCGCAACGCGCCGGGCGGAATCGGATATGGACCCGGATCGCTTTCGTCGGGATAGTAAAACGTGATTGGCACATTCGGTTGCGTGCTCGGCACGATGTTGTACGGAATGCCGATCGGTCCGCCGTCCCAGGTGCCGCTGCCGAAATCGGGGTGCAAGCCGGTGCTCGCGCCGATGAAATTGATGTACGTGTTCGATTGCGGATGGACGGGGAGCGAATCGATCCGCGCGTTCCAAATATTGTCGGCGGGGAAAAGGGGACAACCCGCGAGCGTTGGTCCGGTTGGCTGCGCGGCGCGAAGAATGAAGGGCAGGTAGATGATCGAACTTGACGATGGCGCGCGCGGCGCGGGCGTCGCGAGAAGCGCAGAGGGCAGCATCGCCAAAGCCACCAGCGCGAAGACGATGGCAACGAGTTGAACGGGCAAGCGATCTTTCATCGGTTCTATTTTATGAGCCGGCGCGGCAGTGTCAAGAGAATAGACGGTACTGGGATCGCTGATTGATCGCGCGCGGTGGCGTAAACCTGCGTAAACCTGAATAGTCAAGGCGGTCGATCTGTGATAAAATGCAGTCGGTAGAAACCCGGTGATGGTTTGCCGAGCAAGAATCGTTCGGACTTGGGCGACTTGTTGGGAGGGTATGTGGATACAGCGTCTATTCCCGATGTTCCGTCTCAACCGCGTTCGGTTGAGGAAACCGGTTTGACTCTCGCTTGTCTTGCTGATCTTGCGCTCAAAATCATCTATCTGCGCGGATCGATTTTTGGACACGAGATCACCGACGTGATGCGACTGCCCTTTGTGCCGGTGGTCGATGAAACACTCGAGTATTTGCGACGGGAGCGCTTGGTCGAAGTTAGGGGCTCCAGCAGCGTCGGCAAATCATCGTACCGTTATTCGATTTTGGACAAAGGGCACACGCGGGCGCGCGAGTTGCTCAAGCGCAGCCAGTACGTGGGTTCAGCGCCGGTCACGCTGGAAGCATATACCAAAATGGTGGACGCGCAATCCCTGGCGGGTTTGACGATTCCCGATGACGCGCTCCGCCGCGCGCTCGCGTGTCTCGTGCTCGGCGATGCGCTGCTCGACCAACTGGGTCCGGCGATCAATTCCGGCAAAGCGGTATTTTTATTTGGCAATACGGGGAACGGCAAGACGACGATTGCCGAAGCGATCGGTTCCGCATTGCCCGGCACGATCTGGGTGCCGTACGCTATTGGCGTGGACGATCAGGTCGTTCGCGTTTTTGACGCCAGACACCATCACCCGCCCCCGGAAAAAAGTGAAGCAGAGCAGCGTTCGGGCGCGTTGCGTTATCTGTCGACCAAGGTCGAACGCTTCGATCAACGCTGGGCGTTGGTTCGCCGTCCGTTGATCGTCGCAGGCGGTGAGTTGACGCTCAAGAATCTCAATTTGATTTTCGATCCGGGGACAAAGGTGTACGAAGCGCCGTACCAAATGAAAGCAAATGGCGGCGTGTTCCTTATCGACGATTTGGGGCGGCAACGCATGCAGCCGCGCACGATCTTGAATCGATGGATCGTCCCGTTGGAAAAACGCGTCGATTATTTGACGCTCGCCGCAGGACAAAAAATGGATGTGCCGTTCGACGTGCGGATTATTTTTGCGACGAACTTGGAGCCAAAAGATTTGGTGGATGAAGCGTTCTTGCGCCGCATTCGCTACAAGATCAACGTCCCCGATCCAACCTGGGAAGAGTTTCGCGAGATTGTCAAGCGCGAAGCGGCGGAACGAAATATCGCGTATTCCGAAGAAGGGTGTCAATATCTGATCGCGGAATATTACACCAAACCGCGTCGTCAACCACGCGGCGTTCATCCGCGCGATCTGCTCGACGGATTGGTGCATCTCGCGCGCTTTCGCGGCAAGACGCCTCAAATGACTAGAGAGATGATCGATTTCACCTGCCTGCCGTACTTCCTCAAGCAGACGGATGGCATGTGAGGGCGCGCCCTTTGGCGATTCCCCACAATGCGAATTGCAACTGCAGATGCTCCGCGCGCAGAGAAGAAGACCAAACTCTGCGTCTCTGCGGTGAGTTATGGGTAATCACCGGTTCGCAAGGGTGGGTAGCGCAAATTGGATCACCCCGCGCTTGCCATTGACTAGCCACTCGGCATCTTCGGCGCGCAGCCGTTCGGGTTGACCCGCGCGCAAGCCGACAATCAATTCCGCTTTCAGCGTTCGCAACGCGACGATGGGCGCGGGAAAATGCGCGACGGTGTCCTCAAACTGCGTCGTCGGTTCCCAATGGCAATCGCCGATCAAGCGCCGATAATTCGCGTCCCCCTTGACGATGACGAGCGATGCTTGCGCGAGTGCCGCGCGCAAATCGTTTGGCAAAGCGTGAAAGAAAAATCCGGTGACCCAGAAAGGGTGATCGCGCAACACAAGCCGACCATCGCTCCGCGCGCGCGCCAGTCGCTGCGCGAGTCGCCGCAGTTCGATCATCGTCGATTGGTCGAACGCGTCGAGCGACGCTAGTACGTCTTGAATCATCGCGTCGGAGACGAACATCGGCTGCGGCTTGAGGTGCAGTGTGATTTCGGCGGCGAGGTTCGCGCGCAGGAGAAAATCGACCAACGCAAGATCGAAGCAGAGTTCGGTGCCCGCGTTGTCGCAAATGAAATCGACGCGACCGCGCGCGTCGCGCAAAAAATCCCACACCCGCGCGCTGTCGTCCACGAGTAAATGCGCGTGTTCGTCCCTTCGACTTTGCTCAGGGCGAGCGGCATCAGAATGTGCGGTGCCTTGGATTGCAAGATGACTCAAATCGGTGCGATTGCCCCATAAACTCGCATGCCAGAGTGCGTCGAAAGCGGCGGCTGGATCGCGCGGCAGTTCTTCCAGCACGGCGTTTACTGCGCGCGGCGCGCGGTCGGGTTGTAGTTCGGCGCGCTTGACCGGCGCGAATGGATCGCGCCGAGAAAAATCGCCGGGTTGGAAATAGCGCGTCGCTTCCAAAACGCGGCGATAGAAAAACGCCTCCGCCCAGTACCATGGCAAGTCGAGCCAGGTTTTGCCAAGATGCTCGCGCGCTTGCGCGTTCCAGAATTCTTGATCGTCCGTCGCTTCGCGCAAGAGTTGAATCGTTCCGCTGACGATTTCTTCGCGCAGCGCGCGCAACGCTTGTACAATTTCCGCCGGATAATCATTCGTCGCGATGATGTTGTCGACGATGCGCGGGATGCGTGTCTGAAATGTTTTCTGCGCGTACGAGCCGGGTTCGGAATTGAGAAGGAGCGGTGGCAAAGTGAATGGCATGGCGACATACTACATCAACGTCGCGCGAGCGTCAATTTCACGTTTTTTGACACACCTTTCTTTCCTCTATATAATTTAATCGGTTTAAGCATTCGAAGAAGCGGCGATCTGACTCCACTTCTTCCAGGTGTCCAACGATGCCCACCATTCGCGATGTGGCGAAACTCGCGGGCGTTAGCACCGCGACCGTTTCTCATGTCATCAACAATTCGCACGTCGTGCGCCCCGACACGCGCCAACGCGTCCTCGCGGCGATTGAACGTCTGAACTATCGCCCCAGCGCGATCGCGCGCTCGCTCACCACGAGCGTGACGCGTTCCATTGGCGTGATGGTTGCCGATATTACGAATCCCTTTTTCGCCGCGATTGTGCGCGGGATCGAAGATCGACTGGAGACGCACGGCTACAACCTGATCGTTTGCAACACCGATGAGCAAGCCAGCCGCGAGGCGCGCGATCTCGAACTTTTGCTCGCGCGTCGCGTCGACGGTATGATCATCGCGCCGACGGGCGAACCGCAGCCGCTGTTGCGTGAATTTGTCGCGCACAACATTCCGCTCGTCTTCATCGACCGCAAGCCGCCGGAGCCGTGTGGTCCCGTCATCGCAATTGATACGCGCGCGGGGACGTACGCGGCAACCGATCATCTCTTGCGGCTCGGACATCGCCGCATCGCGATTCTTGTCCGCAGCCCGATGCTTTCAACCGTCGTCGGACGACTCGACGGGTACCGGCAAGCGCTGCGCGATCACCATTTATCGGTGGACGAATCGTTGATTTACGTCAGCGATTATGCGGTAGAAGCCGCGCACGAAACCGCGCACCGTTTATTGTCGAACAGCCCATGGCTCACCGCGATCATCGCGACGAATCACGCCATGACCCTGGGTCTGCTCGAAGCGATGCAGGAACAGTACTTGAAATACCCGGACGACATTTCGCTCGTCGCGTTCGACGACAATCCCTGGCTCACGTTGGTCACTCCGCCGTTGACCGCCGTCCGCCTGCCGATTCAAGCATTGTGTGACGCGACCGTCAAAACACTCCGCGCCGCGATGGAAAATCAGGCACAATCAAAAAAATCTAGTCATGTCGAGTCGCAACCCTTACCCGATATTTTGCTCCAAGCCGAACTAATCTCCCGCGCGAGTTGCCGGAAAATATGATGGGTGATGTGTGAAACGTGACAAGGAGCACGCGTCGCGTTTCACGCATCACGCATCACGAATCACACCGCAGGATGTTTTCAATGCGTATTGCCGCTTTCCCCAAATGTTATCTCGACGATATTTGTGTTCACAAAACGATGACCGTTTTCGACTGGATCGAAAAGAGCAAGCCGCTCGGCGCGCAAGGACTGGAAATGTACAGCGGCTTTTTTGAATCGCTCGACGACGCGTACATCGACCGCGTCGGCGACGCGATTCGCAACGCGGGCTATGCGATGCCGATGCTGTGCTACTCGCCGAATTTCACGAATCCCGATCCCGACACGCGCAAGCGCGAAATCGAAAAGCAAGCCGAAATGATCCGCGTGACGCGGCGATTGGGCGGGCGCGGCGCGGCGTGCCGCGTGCTCAGCGGGCAGGCGTACCCCGATGTGAACATCGCGCAGGGCGTCGCGTGGGTCGTCGAGTGCATTCGCGCCGTGCTGCCAGTCGCGCGCGAGTACGACATCGTGCTCGCGATGGAGAATCATTTCAAGGATGGCTATTGGCAGTACCGCGAATTCGCGCAGAAGAAAGAGGTGTTTCTGCAAATCGTGGACGCGATTGACGAGCAGAAATATTTCGGCGTGCAGTACGATCCGTCGAACGCGCTCGTCGCGGGCGACGATCCGATTGACGTGCTGCAAGCGGTCAAACATCGCGTCAAGACGATGCACGCGAGCGATCGCTATCTCGAACCTGGGTTCAAGATCGAAGACATGCGTCAAGCCGACGGCACATTCGGTTATCCCAAGGGCTTGACGCACGGCGTCACGGGCAAAGGCACGAACGATTTCGACAAAATTTTCGGCATCCTGAAAAGCGTGAATTACAATGGCTGGGTCAGCATCGAAGATGGGATGAATGGCATGGAGGAGATGAAAGAGTCTATTGAGTTTTTGAAGAGGATGCGCGCGAAATATTTTGAGTAGAGGGGTGGAGAGGGGATAAGAAGGCAAAAGAAGGCAGGAGAAGGCGAAGAAGGTGGGAGAAGGCGCGCGTCCTTCTTTGCCCTCTTTGCCATCTATGCCCTCTACGCCTTCTGCGCCTCCTGATGCCCTCTTTCCCTTCTGGAGTTAAACATGCAAGCTATCGTTAAATATGATCGCAAAGATGGCGCAGTAGAAGTACGCGAGATTCCCGAACCGCAACTCACGCCCGACCAGGTTTTGATCGAGGTTAAAGCGGTCGGTGTGTGCGGGAGCGATATTCACATGTGGCGCGAACATCAGTCGTGGCAGATCAAATTGCCGATTGTGCTCGGGCACGAATTTTGCGGAGTCGTCGCGCGGGCAGGCGAACGCGTCAGCGGTTTCACGGAGGGCGAGCGCGTCGCGTGCGAAACTGCCGCCGAGGTTTGCGGCGAGTGCGCGTACTGTCGCAGCGGTAATTACAACTTATGCCCCAAGCGCAAAGGATTCGGAGCGCTGATTGACGGCGCGATGGCGCGTTTCATCGCGGTGCGTCCGCAGATTCTGCACCGCATCCCGGCGAACGTCTCGTTCGAGTACGCCGCGCTGACCGAGCCGGTCTGCGTCGCGTACAACGCGCTCGTCGAAAAGACACTGATCAAGTCGGGCGATGTCGTCGTGATTCAGGGCGCGGGCGCGATTGGGATCATGTCGCTGCAAATCGCGAAATTGCGCGGCGCGGGCACAATCGCCGTGCTGGGCACGGACATCGACGCGCATCGTCTTGTCATCGCGCGGCAACTGGGCGCGACGCACATGCTCAACGTGCAGCGCGACGACGCGCTCGCGTTCGTCAAATCGCTCGGCGATGGTTTCGGCGCGGATGTCGTCGTGGATTGTACGGGCGTGAGCGCGGCGTTCAAGCAATCGATGGCAATGGCGCGACCGAACGGGACGATCACAAAAATCGGCTGGGGACCGCAGCCGCTTGACGCGTCGCTCGATCCGATTGTCGCGAAAGCGGTGACGGTGCAAGGCGCGTTCAGTCACACGTACACAACCTGGGAACGCGTCCTGGGTTTGCTTTCGACCGGACAGATCGATCTCAAGCCGGTCATCGGCGGTGTGTATCCGCTGACAGAATGGCGCGAGGCGTTTGCGCGGATGCAAGTCGGGGACAATATCAAATCAGTGATCAGTATTCAGTAATCAGTGTTCAGTGTTCAGTCTGATTGCTGAATACTGAACACTGAATACTGAACACGGAGTTACAATGGAACCACTCGTACAAATCTCACTCGATCTCACGACGATTGACGAAGCGTTGAGCGTGGCAGGCGCGGCGATGCGCGCGGGCGTAGATTGGCTCGAAGCCGGGACGCCGTTTATTCTTGCGGAAGGCATGCACGGCGTGCGCGCGCTTCGCAAAGAATTTCCCGATACGCCGATTGTCGCGGATTTGAAGACGATGGACGGCGCGGGCTTGGAAGCCGAGATGATGTTTCAGGCAGGCGCGAATATGGTCGTTGTGATGGGGCAGGCGCACGACGCGAGCATCCTTGAGCAAGTGAAAATGGCACAGCGGTACAGCGGCAAGGTGATGTGTGACGTGATGCTTTGTCCTGACAAACCCGCGCGCGCGCGCCAAGCCGAAGAGATGGGCGTGGATTACATCATCGTCCATACCGGCTTTGACGAACGTAACATGATCAAAGGTCTTTCGCCGCTCGACGATCTCGCGCCGGTGCTGAACGCGGTGACGATTCCGGTTCAAGCAGTCGGCGGGTTGTCGGTTGATCAGGCGATTCAAACGGTTGAACTCGGCGCGCAGATCGTCGTCTTTGGCGCGCCGCTCGTCATCAGCGGCACCGAGTTCAAGCCCGCCGATCCGAATCTCGAAGGCATCTTGCGCGATCTGGTGTGGCGCGTCAAGAACACGACGATTGGCGCAAAACGCGCAAAGTGATTGGGCGATCAGGCGATTGGTCAATCAGGCAATCAGGCAACCGGTTGACCGATTACCGGTTGACTGATTGACTATCCAGAGGAAGAAATGAAAGCACTCGTCTATGAAGGCGCGTGGCAAATGCCGCTGCGCGATGTACCGATGCTAGAACCTGGCGCGAACGAAGTTAATGTCAAAGTCGAAATGGTGGGTGTGTGCGGGTCCGATGTGCATGGTTTCAAAGGCACGACCGGTCGTCGCAAGCCGCCGATCATTATGGGACACGAATTCTCCGGTGTGAT
>DYJA01000108.1 GCA_020723345.1 Candidatus Aquidulcis sp.
GATTCACGTTTTTTCAAGTTGTTAATACTCCTCCACGATTAAGTGGGGTGCTACCCCCATTTTGGTTGAGGTGCTGGAAGAACTTTTTTTCATGTCCGCCAGTTTACCTCAAAACTCTTATTTTGGCACTTCTACGTCGGTAGCCGTGCTACAGTGTCGTTTTTGGAGCGTTTTAAACGATCACACGCTCCGTTGCACAAAACCTACGCTAGAGCAACCACCTCTCGCACAGATGCGGGAACAAAAAAGCGAGAGCAATTGAATGGACCGCGCTCACCAATGACACACTACGTCGCGATTTATTGCTTTCCAACTGGGGATAATGGGGACAAGCAAATAGAAGAGGTCAAGAATAGCCCTGTTTTTACGAGGTCAAATTAGCGTCCCCAGTTTCCCCACTTTTGGGAGAGGGAGGGGTAGAGTTTTTCGGGGACTGCCAAGTGACGTTAATGACGTTTGTGACGATAGTGACGTTTCTTTGGAGAGGGGAGCAGCGGGAAAAAGAAAAAGCGCAGAGAGTATCCGCGCCTTGATGCCAACACAAAACAACGGGCAAGGGATTCGATCATCCTTGCCCGTTCGATTTGTCTTCCACTTGGATTGTCGGCGACCCCGACGACGGACGCCCGCGTTTCGATTTGTTTGCGAAATACTTTTCAAGCGACGGCGTGAACACAAGCCAGTCGTGTCCCAATTTGCGCCCTTTGATTTTGTCGCTCAAAAGCAAACCGCGAATTCGACTGTCGTTCACTCCCAACATTTCCGCCGCTTCACGCGTCGTCACGTACTTGGTCAAGTCTTTGCTCAATTCATCGGTCCCTTGATGATCGGTGGGGAGACCAGTCGAACATGTTTGCGTTGAGGCATCCCAAATCCTTGGCGAAATGCGGCGCAATCTAAACCCAAGACTTGCGCACGCATTCCGCCTTGTAGTCTGATGTGGGGCGAGAGGGAGTCGAACCCACACGCTGGGTTGACCAGCAAAAGATTTTAAGTCTCTCGCGGCTGCCATTTCGCCATCGCCCCGTATTCAGTTGTCTTCAAATGCGTTTTACATTTTATTCCTGGGTGTAAGAATTGTCAAACAAGTATGAAGTATGAGACACCTTCATACTTCATACTTCTGACCCCTGACTTTCTTCTTCAGTCTCCAAAACAAATTCCCAGATCGCGCGCGGTCATCATCGTGTCGCAATCGAGCGGCACCGCGCGCATCCGTCCCGCCACTTCTTCCAGCGGCACGTAATTCACATTCGGCGGATCGAGCGCGATCATGATGCCGGATTGTCCTTCCTCCAGCGCGCGCACCGCCGCCGCGCCAAAGCGCAGCGCGATCAAACGATCCTGCGAAGTCGGCGAGCCGCCGCGCAACAAATGCCCCAGCACGACGACGCGCGTCTCTTTGCCGGTCAGTTCCTGCAAATCGGCGGCGACTTTTTCGCCGACGCCGCCCAAGCGCTCCGCCTGACCGACGCTTTTGGCTTTGACGGTCACGTCGCCGCCCTGCGGTTTCGCGCCCTCGGCGACGATCACAATCGTAAAATTATAGCCGTGTTCTTCGCGTTCCTTGATCTTGGCGATGACGTTTTGCAAATTGTATGGAATTTCTGGAATCAAGATCACGTCCGCCGAGCCCGCGACCCCGGCATTCACCGCAATCCACCCGGCGTACCGTCCCATCACTTCGACGACCATGACGCGTCCGTGCGATGCCGCCGTACTGTGCAGCCGATCCAGACATTCGGTCGCAAACGCCACGGCGGTATCGAAACCGAAGGTCACGACGGTCCGGTCGAGATCGTTGTCAATCGTTTTTGGCACGCCGACGACGCGCAGACCTTTTTGCGCGAGCACGTTCGCAATCGCGAGCGAGCCGTCGCCGCCGACCGTGACGAGCGCGTCGATGTGGTGCAGCATGAAACTCCGCACCAATTCGTCGGTGCGATCGATGTACGAAATATTGCCGTCCTTGTCCGTGATCGGATACTGCGTCGGGTTATTGCGATTCGTCGTACCGATGATCGTGCCGCCCAGGTGCGTGATCCCGCGCACGCGGTCGCGCGTCAGGCGCATCATGCCGCCTTCGACGTACTGCTCGGGCAGCAATAGCCCGGTGTAACCGTCGCGAATGCCGTAGCACTCCCAGCCGCGATTCAACGCGGCGAGGACCGCCGCGCGAATGACCGCGTTCAGTCCGGGCGCATCGCCGCCGCCGGTGCTGATCGCGATGCGTTTGATGTTTGATAGAGCCATACCTGTCTTACCTCCGACGCGCCAAGTATATCACGATGATCGTAAAATCAAAAATTGTGGGGACGTTCACTCGAACGTCCCCACAAAGTATTTACGGTTTAGGCGTCGTGACGGGTGTCGGCAACAACGTAGGCACGAGTCCCGGCGGCACTGAGGTTGCCTCAACTGTCGGCGTGACAGGCGGTGTCGCGGTCGGCGTCGGCGTCGCGGTCGGTTCAAACGGCGGCGCGTCGAGCAGATTGTGGAGCGACAAGCCGAGCGATGTTTCGACCAAGTACACTTTGGATTTGTCGCCGGTGTAGGCGGCATAGTAGAGCGAGCCATCGGGCGTTGTTTTACCGAGCAACAGCCCGTACGCCGCGCCATCTTTCATCACGATTCGCGCTTCGAGCGCGGCGGGCGCAAGCCCGTAGGGCGCGAGATCCGTCACCGTCAACGCGCGCGTGAATTGCAGATTGGTCAACGCGTTCGCGGTCGCGTCCACTTTGTTCAGATTGGCGGGCTTGTCCTCCGGGCGAGTGACGCGCCAACCGTTGTCGACGCGCGTCAGCGTCACCGCGCGCGCGAAACGCAAATCGGTGATGATGATCGTTTGAACGTCGGCGGCGCTGAGTTGAAACATGTACGGCGCGGGCGTGACGGTCGGCGTGCCCTGCCGCGCGCTCAACTGCTCCGGCGTTTGCGGCAGTTCGACCCAGTAGAGGTACGCCAACAGCGCCGCCAAGACCGCAACGACAATCAACGTGTTGCGCGGTTTCACTTTATCGTCTCCTCCACCACACGAGCGCGCCGATGAGCAGGATCACCGCCGGTACCAGCAAAACGCTCGACACGACGATGAGCGTGGTTTGTTCCGCCGTCAAAATCACCGGGCGATTGTCGCTGGGCTTGGTCTCGATCGCGATCAGCGATTCCTGACCCGCGAGCCAATGGATCGCGTTGCCGAACAACAACCCATTGCCGGATTGGATGCGCTGCTGCTGACCGCCGACACTGATCCGCGCGTTGAGGATACCGTTCGTGACAAAGTTCGAGTTGCCGAAAACGACCAAGCGCGCCGGATTCTCGCCCTTGTCCTCGACCGCGTAAGCGAGATCGAGCGGCCCCTTGGTGTCCTTGTCATCTTGCTTGGCGGAGTTCGCTTTGATCGTTGCGAAATCCGTTTCGCCCCACGATTGATCGCTCGTCGAAAAGAGCGCGGTCGGACTGCGCGACGACTGCGCGCTCGTCAGGGCTTGGAGCGAACGCGCGCCCTGGAAGAACGAACTCTGTCCCGCCAAGTCCTGGGTGACCGGATGCGACTTGTAGGTGTTGATGACCGGAACCTGGGCTTGACCAAAGAAACCAAAACGCGGATCGATCACGGCATCGTTGCGGAACGCCAAGCCCCAATCCTTGAGCAATCCCTCCAACCCGCTTTCGACTTGCGGATCGACCATGATGAGAACGCGTCCGTGATTGTCGAGATAATCCTTGACGTATTTCACTTCGCCGGGATCAAAGGGCTGTTTCGGTCCCGCGATGATCAGCGCGGTAATGTCCGACGGCAGTGTATCGGTCAGCGTTTTGAGATCGAGCACGTCGGCTTTATAGTTCTCCGCTTCCAGCGCGGTCTTCATCAAACTGAGACCGTCATTACCCGAATCGGTTGGATTGTGTTCGCCGTGTCCGGTCGTAAAGTAGATCGCCGGTTGTTTGTCTTGCGAGACTTTGAAAATCGCGTTCGTGAAACTCTGCTCGTCCGCGGCGAACACATTCTCGCGTCGCTTGCCGCGTTCAAAGACAATCGTCCCGTCAATTTGCACTTTGTACTCGTTCGCCACTTGCGGTTCGGCATACGGATCGACGAATCGATACGTGAGTTTATCGGTGATGCGGGTATATTCGCGCAACCGGTCGTCGACATCTTGTTTGGTCTGGATATTATCCGTCGTGTAAAAGCCGATGGCTTGGATCGGCTCTTTTAGATTTTGCAAGACCTGAATCGTTTTGTCGGAGAGCGTGAACGACTTGTTCGCGGTCGCGTCGTACCGCGTGTGATAGCGCTGCCCCATAAAGTTCACCACGCCGACGATCGTGATCACGGCGATACTCAGGATGAACGCGTTCGAGCCGTACCGCGCGGTGCGACTGGTGACGACTTGGCGCACCAAACCGAATTTAAAGTACAGAAACAGCAGAAAGAACACCACGCCAGCCGCCGCGAGCGCGATCAGCCGTTCGATCGGTTGACTTTGTAACAGGAACAAGATACCTGCCGCGACCCACAGCGCAAACGCGACGGCGGCAAAGTAATCTGCCCATTCGTAAAGTTTCTCGCGCATTAGCGCCACCTCCTGGACTGCAACACCTGGGTTGCGAGGAATAAAAAGATCACCACTACGCTGAGCGCGTAGACGAGATTGGTCGTATCAATCATCCCTTGAAAGAAATCGTTAAAGTGGCGCGGCAACGCGAGATACGTCAACGCGTCGCTCACCGCGCCGGGTCCCACGATAGCCACCGCCACATCGGCGATCCACATCAACAGCAAGCCGACCGCGCCGACGATGAACGCAATCGCTTGATTCTGGGTCAACGAGGACGCGAACATCCCAAGCGCCAAACACGCCGCGCCGATCAGCAAAAAGCCGAGATACGCCGAGAGGATCGAACCATAGTCCGGCGAGCCAAAGACTTGGAGAATCAGCACGTAGAATAGCGTCGGCACGAGCCACATCACGACGAACAAGATGAAACTACCCAGGAATTTGCCGAGCACAACTTGCCAATCGTGAACGGGCGAGGTGAGCAGCAGTTCAATCGTCCCCATGCGTTGTTCTTCCGCTAACTGTTTCATCGTCAACGCGGGCGCAAAGATCACGAACAAGAAGAACATGTTGCTGAACAGCGGGCGCAGCGACGAATCGCGCGTTTGGAGCAAGATCGCGACGAACAGCACGCTCATCATCACCAAGACCGCCGCGCTGACGACGTACGCGATCGGCGAGACGAAATACGCTTTCACTTCGCGCTGAGTAATCGTCCAAAGGTTTTTCATTGCGCTGCCTCCTCTGTCGTCAGTTTCAAGAACACTTCTTCCAGCGACAGACTGACGGTTCGCAGTTCCAGCAAGCCCCAGCCGCGCTGGACGGCCATCGCGGCGATGTCGGCGCGCCGATCCGAACCGAGATTCGTTTCGATCTCGTACACGCCGTCGGCTTGCGCTTGCGCGCTGAGCACGCCTTGAATCTTTTCGAGTTCGGCGGGAATATCGGGCGCGGCTTGCGCGACCTGCAACCGGATGTGTTCCGCGCCGCGCACGCGCGCGCCTAAGCGCTCCGGCGTATCCTCGGCGACGATCTTGCCGTCGTTGATAATGAGCACGCGCGAGCAGGTCTGGCTCACTTCCGGCAGAATGTGCGTGCTGAGAATCACGGTGTGCTCGCCCGCCAGCGACCTGATCAAATTGCGAATGTCGATGATTTGCTTCGGATCGAGTCCGATGGTCGGCTCGTCCATGATCAGCACTTCGGGGCTGTGTACCAACGCTTGCGCGATGCCGACGCGTTGGCGAAACCCTTTCGACAATTTGCCGATCAGCGTGTCGGCGCGCTCGCCGATGCTCGTCATCTCCATCACGCGTTCGACGGCGGCGTCGCGATCCGGCACGCTGCGCAAGCGCGCGCAAAAATCCAAGTAATCCCACACCGTCATTTCGGTGTAGAGCGGCACGGTCTCTGGCAAATAACCGATGCGCTTGCGAACCTCGATGGAATCGTTGAACACATCGTAGCCCGCGACGCGCGCGGTGCCGGACGATGGCGGCATATAGCCGGTCAGGATCCGCATCGTCGTCGTCTTGCCCGCGCCGTTCGGTCCGAGAAATCCGACGATTTCTCCTTTTTGCACGTCGAACGATACGTCGTCCAGCGCCGTAAAATCGCCATACCACTTGGCGAGGTTCTGGACTTGGATCGTCGGCGCGCCATTGGTGGTTACATCTGGCATAACCAACTCCCTTCGATAATTTCAGATTTTTGATTTCTGATTGCAGATTTCCGACAATTGAAACTAACAGTCGCGAGTAAAAATCAGATTAGTTTTGTATGAGAATCGTTTAAGGTTTCTCTAACATGACAATCGCGCGCGCGATGCGGCGCAGCGTTTTCTCGCGCCCCAACAAGCGCATACTGCTCATCAGCGGCGGCGAAACCGTTTTGCCGGTCACCGCGACGCGCAGCGCGCCGAAGAATGGCAGATTCTTCATGCCGAGACGTTCCGCATCCGCGCGCAGTTCCGCTTCGATCTTTTCTTCGTCGTCGAACGCCCCCTCCGGGTATTTTTCGAGCGTGGCGTGCGCGGCGCGCAGCGCCGCGCGCGCCGTCGCGGCATCCGCGTCCTTGCCGATCAGCAACTGCGGATCGTACTCCAAGTCTTGCTCGAAAAAGAAATCGACCAGCGCGGCGATCTCGTTCAGTTTCTTGATGCGCGGTTTAAACAACGGCACGAGCGCGCGCAGCATCGCCGGATCGGCTTGCGGGATGAAAGGCAGCGCGCGCGCGGCAAGTTCATCGTCCGGCAGTTCGCGGATGTAATAGCCGTTCAGCCAATCGAGTTTGCCGTAATCGAAAATCGCAGGCGCGCGTTCGATCTTGTCGAGCGTGAACGCGTCGATCAATTGTTGGCGCGCAAAGATTTCGGTCTTGTCGTCGAGCGACCAGCCGAGCCGCGCGAGAAAGTTCAACAGCGCTTCCGGCAAATAGCCGTCGTTCCGAAATTGCAGAACGCTCGTCGAACCGTGCCGCTTGCCCAGTTTCTTTTTGTCCGCGCCGGTCACCATCGGCACGTGACCGTGCGGCGGAATTTCCCAGCCGAATGCCTGGTACAGCAAAACGTGTTTCGGAAATGACGGAATCCAATCGTCGCCGCGCATCACGTGCGAAATCTTCATCAGGTGATCGTCCACGACGACGGCGAGATGGTACGTCGGAAAACCGTCCGACTTGAGCAGCACCTGATCGTCCACGTTCTTGTTTTCGATGGTCAGATCGCCGCGAATGAAATCGTGGAGCGTCGTTTTGCCTTCTGGCGGCACCGCGAGCCGGACGACTTTCGGCAGACCGGCGCGTTCGTTCGCCGCGCGCTCTTCCGGCGACAGATAGCGGCAGCGATAATCGTAGCGCGTCTGCTCGCCGCGCGCGCGCTGCACCTTTCGCATTTGTTCGAGCCGCTCTTCGGTGCAATAGCAATGGTACGCCACGCCTTGCGCGATCAATTGATCGGCGTGCCGCTTGTAGATCGGCAGACGCTTGGATTGTTCGTACGGTCCGTACGCGCCGCCAACATCGGGTCCCTCGTCCCACGTAATGCCGAGATAGCGCAGCGATTCGAGAATCAACTCCAAACCGTTCTCGACTTCACGCGCCTGATCGGTGTCCTCGACGCGCAGAATAAATTTGCCGCCGGTGTGCCGCGCCCACAGATAATCGAACAGCGCGGTGCGAATGTTGCCGACGTGCGGCGCGCCGGTCGGGCTGGGCGCAAAACGAACGCGAGTTTCTGACATAGTTTCTCGTCAATAGTTGACTGAATTCGTAATTCAAAATTCTAAATTCAAAATTCGTCCGGGTGATCTTGAATCTTGAATTACGAATTTAGAATTTTGGATTATTGTCCTAACTCGATAAACGTGATCTTGCCCGCTTCGACGGTGATACGCGTCGCGTACTGCTGATTCTGCACGCGCACGATGTAATCGCCTGCCGGGAGATCGGGGAACGCAAAATTCTCGCCGAGGTCGTCGTCGGAATTGATCGGCGGGGCATCGTCGCGGCTGTACGTTTCGCTGCCGTACCAAAAACTCTCCGGATCGGTGCGGTACAGATTGACGATCGCGCCGCGCTGCAAATTCCCTTTACCGTCGGTCAATCGTCCGACGAGCGCGCCGCGTCCGGTAAGCGGCGTCATCCACAAAATCGGATTGCGCGTGTGCGCGTAATCGTTCACGCCGACGCGCACTTCGAAATGGACGTGCGGTCCCAGCGCGATGCCGCTCATGCCGATCTCGCCGATCGGATCGCCTTGCTTGACGCGGTCGCCGACGTTCACGCCGATTTTGTTCAAGTGACCGTAAAGCGCAAAGACGCGCTGCCCGTTGTACGCGCGGTCGAGTTGCAGCACGACGACGTTGCCGTAAAAGTTAATGTCGCGTCCGCACGTTTTCTTGCCATCGTCGCCGCACAAGCGCTGCGTCGTATCGTTCCCTGCGGTGACGATCACGCCATCGCCAACCGCCAAGAGCGGCGTGCCGGTCGGGTTCACAAATTCCTCGCCGTGATGCACGTCGAAATCGCCGCGCGACGTGGTGCCGTACAGATACGTCAGCGCGGGAGTGACCGACTGCGCGTTCAGCGCGACCGGGCGCGCGAGCATGAAATGCTGGACGACCGGCTTGGGCGTCACTCGCAAAACGATCGGCGTGCGCGTTACGGTGATCGGCACGGCAGTCGCCAACTGATCGGGCGGAATCGGCGTCGCCGACGGAATGGGCGCGAAAGTCGGCGTGCGCGTGAACGGCGGCGCGAGCGTGATCGTCGCAAAAACGCGCGTCACTGGCGTCGGCGAAGGCGTCTCCGTTTTGACGAGCGCGCCGACGATCACCGGTTGTGCGACCATTCCCACAATGATGAGCGCGCCAATGCAGCAACCAACGACCGATCCTATGCCCAGCGCAATCAACAATTGCGCGAGGGTGCGATTACTTACAGTCACGAGCGGGGATTATAGCACAAAAAACACAAAGCGCAATTCGACAGACGGGCGCGCGTTCGGGCGACTAAAAGTCGCAGCAACGAACCCACAAGCCCGCGAAGGCAGACTTGGGGTTCGTTGCCGCGATTTCAATTGCGAAGAATCGTTTCGGCGGGAGGGTTTTCGGGCGACGCGATCAGCCACTCGGCGTTGGCTATCGCGTTGTCCGTTCAGCACGCCCGCATTTGCGGGCGGCAAGTGGTTCGGCGGCGTGATAGCCGTCGCCGCCAAAATCCTATAGAGCGCCTAACCCAATGAAGCGGCGACGGCTCCCGCGCCGTCGAAATGCTGGGCGAGGGAGCCCAGCGCGGCTATTTTCTTAGGGCAGCGCGTACAGATTCAAATCTGTGAACTTGACGCGCAGACCGGGAAAACTGTTGGCGGTGAAAAAAGCCGTTCCCAATTTGACTTCCGCCGCGTGAATCTCCGGCAAGTCGAGCGTCGCGATATACTGACCGTTGAGAATGAAATGCCCCACGGTCTCCTGCGCGATCACGCGGAGGTGATTCGATCCTGTCGGAGATCGATCTAGATTCGACAGTTGACCGCGCGCGAGATGATTGGATTGGACCGCTCCACCGGCGACAGTTTGCGTCGGCATCATTAGCCGCCACTCGCCAGACGAAGTGACACACAGTCGATATTGACTGACACTGGGATTGCCCAATCCATAACGGAAGAAGAATCCATAGTCCCAGGGATTGATGTTGGGGTCCGCCGGGTTGAAGAACCGCGCCTCAATGACCAGGTTCTTGAGTTGATAGGTCGTCGGAAATACTCCCATCGTGGGCCAGTTCCTGCCGATGAGTTCCCCTTCGGTTTGTATGTTCATCTTCTTCGCGCTCGCCAACAAATTTGCAAAGTACATCTCCCGCGCTTGCGCGGTCGCCTGCGCATACGCGGTTGCAGTTGTGCGCGCCACCGCCGTCGCCGTTGCGTTTTGCTGACTGCGCGCAGCAATCGTCGCTTCCCATCGCGCGTTGACAGTTGCTTCGGCTTGCGCGGTTGCCGTTGCCTGCGCGATAACTGTAGCCGTCGCATCAGGTGTTGGCGTCGCGGCTGTGGTCGCGGTGGGAAGCGCGGTTGGCGCGGGGGTTGGCGTCGCGGTTGGCTGCGCCGCACATGCGATTGTTACAATCGCGATGAAAGACAGAACGATATAAAGACGTGCGTGGTGCAGTTGCATTTTTCCTCCTGATTTGGTAGGACAAATTTGCAAATTTGTCCTACGCGCCGCTTTGCCGGACTGCCCAAAGCGCGGCTTGCGTGCGCGATTGCACGTTCAATTTGCGAAACACAATCGTCAAATGATTCTTCACGGTTTTCTGGCTGATGCCGAGTTGCCGCGCGATCGTTTTGTTGTCCAGCCCTTGCGCGATCAACGTGAGGATTTCGTTTTGGCGGCGCGCTAGGCGATAAGTTTGAGCAGAGGCTTCCATACTATTTCCTCTTCCTGACTGCAACTCCTGGGAGAATGGCATGTTTTTTGGTTACGCCGACTTGACCGCTGAGTGTCTTACCACTCAGAGCATGTGCCAAACGTTCGGGCAAATTGGGATTGTCATCCGGCTTGGATAGTCACCCATTTTTCTTGTCAGTTTCCAATTCGCTCTTCGACACATGCGCGGCAGTGCCCTTGGCAAACACAAAACCCGCAATCGCGGACAAGAGCGACAAGCCCGCCTCCGAACTGATCGTTTTGGTGACGAGCAGAATCCCCAACACCGTCACCAGCAGAATCGCCAGCACGGTTTGCCCATAGCCCGCGCCAAACTCGAGACGATTCTCCAGATAGTGCGCGATGAATTGCGCGTCGAACTTGTTTGAAGGTTGCAGCGCGGTCTGTCCTTCGGTTTCGACAGGTTTGGGCAACCATTCTGCGTCTTGCGACTTGAGCCACCTAGCAAACCAGAGCACACCGGCAATCACGAGCAGACCCAAGCCACCGATAGCAACTGAAAGCCAGAACGCACCATCGCCCAGTTGAAACAGGATTTTGTTGTCCATTCTTCTTGTTCCTCCATTTCTCAAGGTTTCCCAGACCTGTCAGGTTTTCGCGCAAGCGACCTGACAGGTCTTGGCTAATCACGCCTCACCAGCGGCAAGAACAAACAGAAATGATTCTGCGCGTTTAACTCGTAATAACTCACGCGCGCGATCCCTGTGCGGTCAACCACCTGCATGCCACACTCAGCCGATTCAAAGGTTTGCCACTGCGCGAGCGTATAGTCAATGGTGCCGCGATTGATCGGGGAATCGAAACACACTGGTCCCACCGTTGCAAGCGCGTTACGAAGGTTCGTTTCGGCGGGGAGATTTTCGGGCGACGCAAATATCCACTCGACATTGGTTTGCCCAGAGATCACCCACACTCCAACGTTGCTCGTTACGCGCGAATCGGAATACGTTCCCATTTTCGCCGCCAAGAGCGACGTAACGTGGTCGGATAGTTGAAGTGTGCTGGTGATCGTCGTCGCGCCGTTAAAGACGGAACCGTACCACGCTTGCATCGAGCGAATGTGCGTAACTTGAAGTGGTGGGCAAGCCAAAGGTACCGCCTGCGGCGCGTGCGCGGACGCGCTGGGCTGCGCCAAGAAACTCGCACACAGCAGGAACACGCACACAACCAAGCCAGCCAACACGCGAGATAAGGTTTTCATTGTCTCCTCCTAACTCGGACAAGCCGAAATCAAACAGGTTCGACGTTTCGCCGGCGTCACGGCAGTCCCGCGACCGTGAAATCCGTGTAGCGTGGCGCGATGCCGGGGAATCGCGTGCGCGTCGAAAACCCGCAACCCGCCAATACGTCCCCACCTGTGTTTCTTTCGGACACATCGAGCGTGCTGATGAATTCGCCATTCACAAAGAAATAGGCAAGCGTGTCGTTGACAACGGCGCGCAGGTGATTCGATCCGGTTGGTGAAAGATCGGCGTTCGTCAGTTTACTCCCCGAAATGATTCGAAGCACACCCCGCGTATCCGCAAGTCCAAATCGCCAGTTCCCAGAGGATTCTAGCGTAGGTTTTGTGCAACCAGACGCCGAATCGTTTACTAGGCTGAAATTCCG
>DYJA01000026.1 GCA_020723345.1 Candidatus Aquidulcis sp.
TCACCGTTCGCAGCGTCGTCCCCATCGGCACTTCGATCAAGCCGGTCACGTTCACGTCGCCGAGCATCGTGTACACTTTGGTGCCCGGACATTTCGCGGTGCCAAGCGTGCGGTACCACGCCGCGCCTTTGCGAATAATCGGCGGCAGGTTCGCGAGCGACTCGACGTTGTTGACGGCAGTCGGGTTGCCCCAAATGCCGAACGTCGTCGGGTACGGCGGGCGGATGCGCGGCTCGCCGCGTTTGCCTTCGAGCGATTCGATCAGCGCGGTCTCTTCGCCGCAAATGTACGCGCCCGCGCCGGAATGAATGTGAATCTCGAACGAAAAATCGCCGCCAAAAATTTTCTCGCCAAGCAGACCAAACGCGTGCGCTTGCACGATCGCCTTCTCCAATCGTTCGCGCGCTTGAACATACTCGCCGCGCAAATAAATGTAGCCCGCGCGCGCGCCAATCGCGTACCCCGAAATCAGCATCCCTTCGATGACCGCGTGCGGATCGCCTTCGATGATCAAGCGGTCTTTGAACGTCCCAGGTTCGGATTCGTCCGCGTTGCACAACACGAATTTTCTCTCGCCGCGCGTTTCTGCGACAATTTTCAATTTCATTCCAATCGGAAACCCCGCGCCGCCGCGACCCTGCGCGCCCGCGTCAATAATTTCCTGAACGACTTGGGCAGGCGTCATCTCCGTCAACGCTTTGCCAAGCGCGGCGTAGCCGTCGTGCGCGATGTAATCCTCGATGGATTCGGGATTGATGATGCCGGCGCGCGCGAGCACGACGCGCTGCTGCGCGAAGAGCGCGCCTTCGCGCGATGGCACGCGCACGATTGCGCCGGTCAACGGTTTCGTGATGACGCGCAGCGCGTCCACAACGCGTCCCTTGTAAAGATGCTCCGACACGATCAGCGGCGCGTCGTTCGCGGTGAGCGGTCCGTAGACGACGCCTTCGGGATAGACGATTGCCGCCGGGAGTTGCGCGGGCGGCACGCGCAAATCGCCCGTGAACGCAACCGCGACTTCATCGGTCAGCGCGTAAAACGCAAGTTCCGCGTCGAACGCGGATTTGATTGCTTCCGCGTTACGCGCGAGTGAAATTGGATCGCCGGAAATGAGAATGTGTGAACGATGAGGCATGGCGCCTCCAAGTTGGTTGGTCAATTGGTCAATTGGTCGTTAGGTATCTGGTTTTTCCCATTGACAGCAAGAATGCCACCTACGGCTTGTAGGGCTTTGACCGAAACAGTCGCCCATCAGCAAGCCCAATATAAAAGCGATTATCTACATACTCTAGAGAAAGCACCGTATGCCCATTAGGATGCGTCGAGTCTTGTCCTTCCTGAAAATCAAATCTGAAGACCGGTGTAAAATCCTGTATGCACCGACACGCCAAGGTTCGAGCGCGCATAACAAATCCATCTCCAGAAGTTCTGCCTAGAAGCACATAAAGTCCATCCTTCGCGGAAACTACGTCGCGGACGGGCCAGTCGAATTGAACCAACCAAGGAGTCTGTCCATCGAAGAAATAGAGTCGCGGGCTGTTGTATTGATTGGACCTATAGGCGATCACGCCATACGTGTACGGCACCAAAACCGCGTTGTCATTGAAAATGACGTTCTTGTAGACATCGTCATAGCGAGCAGGCAGACAGTTTGCTTTGACAAACGTATTGCCCTCAAGCACAAAACACCCCGCCCGCCCCGTGGTCACGAAGAGTCGCTCCCCGAGGACAAAGAAACTGCCGCGTAATTGCCCTGGTAAGACGAGTGAGTCTTTCCAGGTTCGACCATTGTCCGTAGACAACCAGGCAACCATGGCTCCTGATGGCTGCTGGTCGGTTGCCCCCGTTGCGATCAGTGATTGACCAAACAAACCTACATCCCAAACATGTACACCTCTCGGGATGGTACGCAACTTGATCCACTTGGCGTCCCATCGCTTGGAGTACATATTTCCAAAATCCCAGCTCTCTTTAGCATCGGCGCCGGCCGCGAAAAGGGTATCGCCCTGGACGCGGAATTTATCAATTGCCTCATCGTCAAAGATGAAATTGTCGTCATGAACAAAGCGTTCAGACGCCAAGTCGAAGTATATGGCTCGCACAGGTCCAGTATTGTTATACAAATCGCCATGAGCCACATACAGCCGGTCGTGCCAAAGCTGCAGGTCATTGATAGTCCAGTGGCTTGGCTTTGGACTGTACGAAGCAGGTACGCCCATCAGGTCAAAGCCAAGTACTGGTAATGTCGGCGTTGCCGTCGGCGTCACTGTTGGCACTACTGTTGACGTTGCGGTTGCAGTCGCCGTTGCCGTTGTTGTCGGTGTCTGCGTTGGTGTCAGGGTATTAGTCGGCAACGGTGAAGGAGTCACTGTTGGCGTTGCTGTAGGTGCAGGTGAGCACGCCGCCACGATCCCGAGAATGAGCATCAGAATGATTGTGTTTTTCATAAATCTCCTCAAGAAATTGATCCGTCATTACCGGCGGATGCAATCCGACGCGACCCAAGTGCAAACTCGATAGATCGAGTTGGCAATTTGCTTGACAATCCACTCGGTTTCTGGTATGCTATAGTTACGATCGGGTGACCCGCCGCCTCCCTAGCACACCACTAGGGACTAAGCGGGCGTATGAGCGATTACGCTCCCCCGATCATTTTCTTTTGGAAATCGCTCTCAAGAATTCTGCCTCGGTAATTCGCCTGTTCGCTGTCTGCCGGTGCCGCACAATCTCGACCGCGAGATGATGTGCTGGAGATCGTTTGCCAACATGTCGAAACAAAATACGCGTCGGATCAAAGTGTGGAGCATCTCGGCGCAGATAAGCGATCAACGTATTCTTGATCTCTATCTCTCTCCCGGTATATTCAACGTCAATGCCAATTTGATCTACCTGATGAATAACATTCCTCAGCAGGAAGTAAAGCCCAATCGCAAAGGTATAGATCGCGACAGCAGTGTGTGACTTGCCTTTCGCGCGCAAGCGTTGCATCACCACGCGCTTGACGTTGGCGGGAATGACAATCGCATACGAAATTCCATCGGCAACTGCCAACACAGTATCGCGTACAAGGTCGTCCATCTTGATGCTTTGATCAACCTCTGCGTTGGTCACGTTGTTTTGCCTCTCCCTGCTTGATTCTCTCGTCGCCGCGCGACACGCATCACGCCTCACGCTCCGCGCATCGCGCGGCGACTGTCCCACTGATTGCCTGATCGCCCGATTACCTAAATCTTCCCCGTGAGTTTCCCCCACATCACTTTCTTCTTCATCTCCTGAATCCCGAACGTGATTGGAATTTTCTTGGGACACTCTTCCGTGCAGTTGAAAATCGTGTGGCAGCGGAAGACGCCTTCTTCGCTCGCGACGATCTTCAACCGCTCCGCGCCGCCTTCATCGCGCGAGTCCGCGACGAACCGATACATCTTGGCGAGCGCGGCGGGTCCCAGATATTCCTTGTCCCACCACGCGGTCGAGCAAGACGTGTGACAGCACGCGCACAGAATGCAATCGATGAACTCGTCAATCCTTTTGCGATCTTCGACGTTCTGGATGCGCTCTTTCCCCGAAGGGGGCGGTTCTTTCAGCGCGATGAGATACGGGCGCACGCGCTCGTACTTGTCCCAGAACGTCGTCATATCGACGACGAGGTCTTTGAGCACCGGCAAATGCGGCAGCGGTTCGATCAGCACTTCATTGCCGAGCGTCGCGAGTTGCGTTTCGCACGCGAGCATGTTCTTGCCGTTGATGTGCATCCCGCAACTGCCGCACACCGCGCTGCGGCACGACGCGCGGAACGCGAGCGACTTGTCCACATTTTCGAGAACGTGGTACAGCGCCATCAGCACCGTCAACCCCGGCGTCAATTCGATCTGATAGTTCTGATATTTCGCCGCCGAGTCGAGTTCTGGGTCGCGGCGGTAGATGCGAAGGGTTACTGTTTGGCTCATTGCGTTGCTCCAGTCAGTCAGTACTCAGTGTGCAGTATTCAGTCAAACTGAATACTGCATACTGAACACTGCACACTAGTATTTCCGTTCCTCCGGCTGCCACTTGGTAATCGTCACCGGCTTGTAATCGAGACGCGCGCCGTCGGGCGTAAAGTACGCGAGCGTGTGCTTCATCCAGTTCGCATCGTCGCGCGTTTTGAAATCGAGACGCGAGTGCCCGCCGCGCGATTCCTTGCGCGCGAGTGCGCCCGTCGCCGTCGCTTCCGCCACGTCCAACATACCACCCAGTTCGATGGTGCGCAGCAAATCGAGATTGAACTTGAGATTCTTCGCGTCGACGCCGATGTTGCGATAGCGCTTTCGCAATTCGCGCAATAACGCGACCGCTTCCGTCATCGGTTTTTCGTCACGATAAATGCCGATCTGGTCCGTCATCGCGTCTTGCATCGGATCGCGCAGCGTGACGAGGCGTTCTTTGCCGGACGATTTCAGCAGCGCGTCGACTTCTGCCGATGTTTTCTTCAGCGCGTCGTTCAGCACCGCTTCTTTGAGCGCGGACGCTTTGCCTTTGACGAACTTGCCTGCCGCCGCGCCGGCGCGCTGCCCCATCACGACACATTCGAGCAAGCTGTTGCCGCCGAGACGATTCGCGCCGTGGACGCTGACGCACGCGCACTCGCCCGCCGCGAACACGCCGGGCAAAATCGTCGCGCCGTCTTTGTCGGTGTCGATGCCGCCCATGATGAAATGCATGCCGGGTTGAATCGGAATCGGTTTTTCAATTGGATCGAGACCTAGGAAACTGATGCAGATGTCGCGAATGCCGGGCAGGCGTTCCAGAATTTTTTCGCGACCCAGGTGGCGCAGATCGAGATAGACGCTGCCGCCGCCGTCGGGCAAGCCGCGCCCTTCGTTGATTTCGGTTTGAATCGAGCGCGAGACGATATCGCGCGGCGCGAGTTCCATCGCTTTGGCGGCGTAACGCTGCATAAATCGTTCGCCGTCTTTGTTGATGATGTAGCCGCCTTCGCCGCGCGCGCCTTCGGTCATCAAAATATTCGTGCCGATGATCGTCGTCGGATGGAATTGCACGAATTCCATATCCTTGAGCGGAATGCCGGCGCGATACGCGACCGCGAGACAAAAGCCGGTCGACTGCATCGCGTTCGACGTGCGCTTGTAGATGCGCCCCGCGCCGCCGGTCGCAAAGATGACCGCGTCCGCCGCGAACGCGCCGATTTCGCCGGTTTGCAAATTCAGCGCGACGAGTCCGTGATTTTGCGCGCCGTCACTCGCGAGCGAGAGCGCCGCCCACTCGTTGTACACCTTGACGCGCTGCTTGACCGCTTGCTCGTTGAGCGTGTGCAAAATGTAGAGCCCGGTCTTGTCGGCGGCGTAACACGTGCGCGGATAACCCGCGCCGCCGAACGGTCGCTGCGCGATCTTTCCATCGAAGGTTCGGCTGAACGGCACGCCCCAGTGCTCGAGTTCGTAAATACGCGTCGGCGCGTCGGTCGTCATCGTTTCCGAGCAATCTTGATCGGCGAGAAAGTCCGCGCCTTTGACCGTATCGTACGCGTGCTTTGCCGGAGAATCGTCTTTACATTCCGGCATATTCGCGAGCGCGGCGTTGATGCCGCCTTGCGCCGCGCCGGAGTGCGAACGCACCGGATAGAGCAGCGAGAGCACCGCGGTATCCACACCCAGCATCGCGCACTCGACCGCGGCGCGCAAGCCCGCCAATCCGCCGCCGACGATAATGACTTGATGTTTCAGCATAGTTTTTATCCTCCTCACTTGACGAAGAACGTCAGCGCGTACGCGCCCCAGAGCAGGAACGCGAGACCGACGAGCCAGAACAAAATGTTGAACGCGCGGCGTTTGCCGTCGGCTACGACGAAATCGAACAACACGTTGCGAACGCCGTTGAGTCCGTGGAATAACCCGACCGCGAGCAAGCCGCCGTCGATGATTAGATACAGCAGACTTTTGAACCGCGCCGCGGCGCCGAGAAAATTGATGTTCAAATTTTCGGGCACGTAATGCAGCACGAACAGGTGCGCGCCCAGGAAAAAAACCAGCAGAACGGCGGTGATGCGCTGCCAAATCCACGCCCACACGCCTTGGGGTTTGGGTGTAACTTGTGTCATAGGTGTCTCCCGTGAGACGTAATGCGTAATGCGTGATGCGTGAGCGCCCTAAGCGGAACGAAGTGGAGTCGAAGGGTCACGCATCACGCCGCACGCATCACGTCAGAATGTGCGGCAACGCGATGACGAACGCGATCACGAACGGGATAATCGCGATCACCATCAACGCGATGAAAATTTCTTTTTGCCTTTTCACGCCGCGCCCGAGATCGAACAGCACGATACGCGCGCCGTTCAGCCCGTGAATCAAAATCGTCGCGAGCAAGCCCAGTTCGAGCAGAATGAAGATCGGCGCTTTGAGAAATTTCATCGCCGCGTCAAAACTGCCCGCGCCGCCGACGACGGTCGAAATGACAAGGATGTGCATCAGCAAGTACGCGGCGATGGCAAGCCCGGTGAGCCGGTGCAGCCAGAACGCCCACATCCCCAATCCGCGACCCGGATAAACTGTGTGCTTGGTTAATGGCATGTCTCCTCCTTTGGATCGAATTCAGCACGAATTTTTTGTAGGGCTTATTGACAATCGCTTCGATTTCTGCTATGCTGTGACCACGATCGGGTGACCCGCAGCCTCCCCGGCACACCACCGAGGACTAAGCGGGCGTATGAGCGCCTGCGCTCCCCCGATCATTTTCTTTGGGAGAGCATCCCCAGAAATTCCGCCTCACCAATTCGCTTGTTCGGTAGCCGCCGATGCCGCGCAATCTCGATTGCAAGATGGTGTGCCGATGATTTCTTCCCGATGTGCCGAAATATGATCGGCGACGGATCAAAACTCGGATCATCCCTTCGTAGAAGTGCAACCACAATGTTCTTAATCGCGCTTTCCCATCCCGTGTACTCTACGTCAATGTACGCTTGATCAATCGCGCGGACGACATTCCTCAACAGCAGGTACAGTCCCACCGAAAAAGCGTAGATCGTTGCTGCCGTCTGCGATTTGCCTTTTTCTCGAAGATGCCGCATGACAGCACGTTTGACATTGGAAGGAATAACAATCGCAAATGAAATTCCATTGGCAATCGCCAGCACGGTATCACGCGCGAGATCGTTTATCTTAATGCTCTGATCAACTTCAGCGTTAGTCACGTTGAGTTCACCTATACGCGTGAGTTCAGTTCTGCACGTTCTCTAGAATTTCTATCGCCTTTTCTGCCGTCACATTTCCGTACACGTCGTCGTCGACCATCATTACCGGACCGACCCCGCACACGCCGAGGCAACTCGTCATCTCGAACGTCCACTTGCCATCCGGCGACGTTTGCCCCGGCTCCAATTGCAGCGTCGCGCGAATCGCGTCGTACACCGCGCGCCCTCCGGCGACGTGACACGGCGCGTCCTCGCAGAAACGGACGACGTGCTTGCCGCGCGGCGCGACGCTGAACAGCGAATAAAACGTCGCCGCGCCGAAAACCTTTGCCGCTGGCAATCGCAGTTCGCGCGCGAGGTTTTCCACTTCGGCGCGCGGAATATAGCCCAAGCGTTTGTTGATTTCCGTCAGTCGCGCAACGATGTCGTCCATTGGTCACCTAGTCCGGTAGTCGCGTAGTCACCTAGTCAAATAGTCACGCGGTGGTCTTGACTATCCGACTATGCGACTAAACGACTACGCGACTAACACCGCAATACACTCTCATTTCCTCCGCGCGCAAGTAGCCGATCAGCGTGATGTTCCACGCGCGCGCCAGTTCCAACGCGAGCGACGTCGGCGACGTGCGCGACGCGACGATGGGCACGCGCATCTTCGCCGCCTTGGTCATCATTTCCGACGAAATGCGTCCGGTCGAGAGCAAGATACAATCGCGCGTCTCGACTCCGCGCAGCAAACAATCGCCGCGAATTTTGTCGAGCGTGTTGTGCCTGCCCACGTCTTCCGCCAACGCGAGAATGTTTTCGCCGTCAGTCAGCGCGGAGGTGTGGACGCCGCGCGTCGTGCGATACAAAGTCCCCTGCGCGTACAACTCGTTCATCATCGCGAAGAGTTGCGCCGCGCGCACGGTGCGCTTGGAATCAAGCGGCGTTTGCTGCGACGACAAATCGTCAAAGGTGACGCCGCCGCCGCAACCGCTCGTCAAAACGCGATGCGCGGGCACGCGAAAATCGTCGCGCGTCAGCCGCACCTCGATCGAGCCGACGCCTTCTTCGCAAACCGCCATCGCGCGCGTTTCGTTCACGCCGAGCGCGGGAATGTACCAATACGCGCGATTGTCTGCCTCGTTCACGCGCAACGACGCGACTTCGTCCAAGCCCGCAATCAAATTTTCCGACACGAGAAAGCCGAACGCGAGATGATGCAGGTTGCGCGGCGTCGCCATGAACGTGACGACTTCGACATCATTCACGTACAACACCCACCGGCTTTCGCCGATAACGGCACCCTGCACCATTTCCGCGCTCGATTTCGTCACGCGGTAGTATCGCGTCGTCACTTTGTCGTCGGACATCGGAATTCAGTATCCAGTGTTCAGTATGCAGTATTCAGTGTCCAGTCCAACTGAATACTGAACACTGAATACTGTCCCACTGTCCCACTGTTCACTGTTCACTGTTCACCGGGATCGGTTCCCCCACGCGCTCCAGCCATTCCAGATCGCAACGATAACAGCGGCGCGCTTCGTTTTGCGCTTGCGCCTCGTCCAAGCCGACTTCGACTTCGTTGAAACCGGCGAGCCGTTGCTGCAACGGAACGCACGTCACGCCGACGCGCCGCGCGTTCGCGTAATCGGTGAGGTTGAAGAGTTGCGCGATATCGTGCCGCTCGGGTTGATAAACGACGCGTTCCAATTTGCCGGTCGTCAGCCAGTTATCCACCGCAAGCGCGACCTTGTTTCCCTGCGCGACCGCTTCGACGACCGTTGCCGGACCCAACACCGCGTCGCCCGCTGCGAACACGCCGGGCAATTTCATCTCGAACGCGCTGCCCACTTCGAGCGTCGACTTGCCGGTCATGTCCAGCAGCGCGTCGGCGACGACCGTGACCTGACCGATGGCTGGCACCAGCACGTCACATTCCAAATCGAATTCGGAACCTGGGATCGCGACCGGACGCCGCCGCCCACTGCGATCAAAATCGCCGAGGCGTTGCTTCTGCAATCGAACGCCGGTGACGCGCGCATCGCCAAGCACTTGCACTGGATTCGCCAAGACGTGCAGTTTGATTCCTTCTTCGAGCGCGGCTTCGATTTCCTCCGGCAGCGCGGGCATATCGGTTTTCGCGCGGCGATAGACGATCTGCGCTTCGCGCGCGCCCAAACGCAGCGACGAGCGCGCCGCGTCAATCGCGGTGTCGCCGCCGCCGACGACGATGACGCGCTTGCCTTTCAACTCCGGCGGTTTGCCAAGCGCGATATCGCGCAACATTTGGATCGCGTGCATCACGCCGGGTTTGTCTTCGCCCGGCGCGCCGAGTTCGCGGCTTTTGTGCGCGCCAATCGTCAGCACGATCGCTTGGTATCCGTCGTCTTGCAAACTGTGAATCGAAAAATCCTTGCCGAGTTCCTGATTGCAGCGAATGTCGACGCCCGCGCGGCGAATGTTATCAATTTCCGCGAAGAGCGGTTCGCGCGGCAAGCGATACGCCGGGATGCCGTACGTCATCATTCCGCCGGGCTTTGGCATTTTCTCAAAGAGCGTGATCTGGTATCCGCGTTCCGCCAAACGCAACGCCGCGGTCAAACCGGCTGGCCCCGCGCCGACAATCGCGACCTTGATATTTTTCCCAGGCGCGGTTTTCGGCGTCCAGGGTTTCGTGTACTGTTTGTCCGCCATAAAACGTTTGATCTGCCGAATCGCAATCGGCTCGTCCACCAAACCGCGTCGGCAACTTTTTTCGCAAAACGCCGGGCAGACGCGACCGCAGATCAGCGCGAACGGATTCGCGTCGCGATGCGCGCTCAACGCTTCCGCGTATTGTCCTTGCGCGACGAGCGCGAGATACGCGGGCACATCCACGCCCGCCGGACACGCGTTCGTGCAAGTCGCGCGCGTCAGTTTTTGACATTTACCGGCGGGACAGCGCTTTTCGTAAATGTGCGCTTCGTACTCGGCGCGGAAATATTTTAGCGTCGTCAACACCGGATTCGGCGCGCCCTGACCCAGCCCGCACAAACTTCCGGCGATGATGAACTTGGAAAGATTTTCGAGTCGTTCGATGTCCTCCGGCTCACCCGCACCCGCGCAGATGCGTTCCAAAATTTCGAGAATGCGCCGCGTGCCGATGCGACACGGAACGCACTTGCCGCACGATTCGTCTTGCGTAAACTCCATGAAAAATCGCGCGATGTCCACCATGCACGTCCGTTCATCCATCACGACCAAGCCGCCCGAGCCCATAATCGAACCGAGCGCGCCGAGCGGTTCGTAATCGAGCGGCGTGTCAAGATGTTGTTCGGGAATGCAACCGCCCATCGGTCCGCCGGTTTGCAGCGCTTTGAATTTGCGTCCGCCTTTGATGCCGCCCGCGACGTCGAACACGACGTCGCGCAGCGAAATGCCGAGCGGTACTTCGATCAAGCCGGTGCGCTCGACATCGCCCGCGAGCGTGAACGTTTTCGTCCCCTTGCTTTTTTCCGTGCCGATCGTGCGGAGCCATTCCGCGCCGCGCCGAATGATGTTTGGAATGTTCGCGAGCGTCTCGACGTTGTTGATAATCGTCGGCTTGCCCCACAAACCCGACACCGCCGGGAACGGCGGACGCGGACGCGGTTCGCCGCGTTTCCCTTCGATGGACGCCATCAGCGCGGTCTCTTCGCCGCAGACGAATGCGCCCGCGCCCATTCGCAATTCGATGTCGAAATCGAAACCGCTGCCCATAATATCTTTGCCGAGGAAACCGAGTTCGCGCGCCTGCCGAATCGCGATCCGGATCGTTCGCACCGCAACCGGATATTCCGCGCGGCAATAAATGTAACCCTGGTGCGCGCCGATAGCGTACCCGGCGATAATCATGCCTTCGAGGACCGCGTGCGGATCGCCTTCGAGCAAGCGGCGATTCATAAACGCGCCGGGGTCGCCTTCGTCCGCGTTGCAAATCATGTACTTGGCGTCCGATTTTTGATCCGCCGCGAATTCCCATTTTTTGCCAGCCGGAAAACCCGCGCCGCCGCGCCCGCGCAGACCGGATTTCAGCACCTCGTCAATAACCTGGCGCGGCGTCATTTCCGACATCACCTTGCCGAGCGCGAGATAGCCGTCGTCCGCGATGTAATCTTCGATGTTCTCCGGATCAATCACGCCGCAGCGCGCCATGATGATCCGCATTTCGCGCGCGGTCGGCGCGCGTAGTTCTTCATCCTTGCGCACTTCGCCGGTGAATTGATATTTTTGCGCGATGCGTCCCTTGAGCAAATGCTCTTGGACGATTTCGGTGATTGCATCAGGCGTGAGATTCACGTACGTCACGCCTTCGGGATACACGACAATTTCGGGACCGCTGTGGCAGTGTCCCAGCCGCGACGTTTCCAGGATGCTCACTTCGTCGCGCAAACCGTGCGCGTCCAATTCGCGCACGAGCGCGTTTTCGATATTGTGCGCGCCTTTCCCCACACATTCGGGATCGGTGCAAATTAAAATATGGGAACGATAAAATTCGTTGGGCATCCTTACCTCGTAATCATCCACTCTTTGATCGGTTTCCCGCCAACAACATGCTCCGCGACAATCGCGCGCGCGCGTTCCGGCGAGACCTTGCCGTACGTCGCTTTCGGCGCGTCGCCGACTTGCACGTCCACAATCGGCTCGAACTCGCACAAGCCGATGCAGCCGGTCTGCGTGACGAGCACTCCGTCAATGTGATCTTTCTCAATCGCGTCGAGGACGGCCTTCATCGTATCGCGCGCGCCCGCCGCGATGCCGCAGGTGCCCATCGCGACTGTAACGTGCGCGCGCGCCGTCGCGTTGCGAATCTCGCGTTTTCGCAACGCTTCCTCTTTGATTTTCTTCAAGTCTTCAAGTGATTTGACAGACATAGTGTTCTCCCGCTCACGGTGTGCTCTTGCGCGCACATACGAACAACTCACTCTCAAATTCCGTAAATCTGCGCCAGCGAATCCGCAATCTCTCGCCGCAAGTACTCGATCACGCCCGGCTCGCTGAGCGGCACGTCGCCTAACTCGGCTTTGATCGGACGCGTGTCGAATTCAAAAATGCGTTCGTTGAAAACATGCCGATACACAAAATCGGCTTGCGGGTTGCCGACGACGAGCGTGAGAATCGTATTCGGCAAATCGCCGAGCGGCATCCGATTGATGTGACTGTGTTGGAACGTCGCGGTGATCGTCGTGCCATCGCCCGGACGCGAGTCAATCTCCAGATCGCCTTTGCACAATTCGGTGGCTTGCTTCAAGAACGGCAGACCCAATCCGACGCGGCGCGTCGTGCGCGTGGTAAAGAATGGATCCGTCGCGCGCTCGACGGCTTTGGCGTCCATGCCGCGCCCGTTATCGGTCACGCAAATCACCAACTGGTCCGCCGTCGTATCCTCGATCACTTCGATCTTGATAAGCGTCGCGTCCGCGTTCAGACTGTTCTCGGCAATATCGAGAATGTGCAATGCCAATTCACGGAGCATGGCTAAAATTCAGAGGGAGCAGAAGGCATAAGAAGGCATCAGAAGGCACAGATGGCAAAGACGGCGCAGATGGCATCAAGGGCGAGAGGGCGCGCCTTCCTCGCCTTCTCTATCCTCTCTTGCCTTCTTCGCCTTCTTATCCCTTCTCCCACCTTCTCACACCTATTCGTATCGGCGCAACACACCGGCAATTTTGTCCGCCGTGTTGCGTCCATGCACGTTGTCGTCGATCAACACCGCGGGCGCTTGCGAACACGCGCCAATGCACCGGCACGGCTCGATCGTGAATTTGCGATCCGGCGTCGTCTCGCCCAGTTTCACGCCGAGGAGTTGCTGCGCCTTGTCGATCACTTTTTCCGCGCCGCTGACGTAGCACGCGGTCCCCAAGCAGAACGCGACGCGATGCTTGCCGCGCGGCTTCATCGTGAAGAATGAATAGAAAGTGACGACGCCGAAAATATCTTTGAGCGGCACGCGCAATTTTTCCGCGATGTAGTTTTGCATCGGCTTGGAAATGTAACCGATTTGCGACTGGGTTTCGTTGAGAATCACCATCGTCGCGCCGGGCTTTTTGCTATGCTCGGCGATGATCGCGTCGATCTGCGCGCGCTGCGCTTGTACGATAATCGGATCATCTTCGGCGGGTTGCAATGCTTCTGCCAGCGGCACCGCGCGTAAATCTTTTGCTCGCATCACTATCTCCTCAAAATCAGAATTGCAAATTGCGAATTACGAATTGCGCTTCACGCATCACGTTTCAATTTCGAATCGTGTACCGCTTGTCTCGCAGCGCGCGCGCGACATTCGCGACGCTGCGCGTTCCCTCAAAATCGAATTCCGTCACCGCGCTGCCAATCGCGTCCAGCCAGTGCGCGTCCGAGCCGCGCATCACCGCCAGATGTTCCGGCAAACGAAACTTGGCGCGCGCGTCGCGCGACGAAATGTTCGCCGAAATTTCCAGCGCGGGCACGGCGAGTCCCGGCGGTACAAAGCCGAGCAACGGAATCAAGCCGTTCTCGATGCGGTCAATGTGTGCGGGAATCGCGATGCCGTGCAGCGCGTTGACTTCGCGCACCGCCGCTTCCAGCGTGATCGCCGCCGAAATCAGCAATAGGCGTTCTTCGCGCGCCACAAAATCACCGGCAGCGTCCACGATGAATTGCTCGCCGAGTTTGTCCGGCGCGTTCGGCAGATTGGGCAGCGCGAGTTCCAGTTCGGCTTGCAGCGCGCGCAGTTGGCGTACCGTGTCGAACAAACAGAGCACGTGGACTTCTTCGCGCGTCTGCAATTCTATCCCCGCCCACACCTTCAAGCCGGTGTTGCGCGCCGCGTCCAAGACCGCCTGCGCGTTCGCGCTCGCGTTGTGATCCGTAATCGCGATCAGATCGAGATGCTGTTCCAGCGCGCGCTCGACGATCAGCGGCGGAATCATTTCCACTTCGGCGCAGGGCGAGAGAACCGTGTGGAGGTGCAGGTCGGCGCGGATCAGCATAGGAACAGTCAACAGTCAACAGTTAACAGTTAACAGTGTTCGGTGTTCAGTGTTCGGTGTTCAGTATTCATTTTCCACTGCTCACTGTTTCCTGTTCACTGTTCACTGTTTACTCTTGTGCCTGCACACCCAGCCGCGCCAATTCGCTGACCACCCAGAACGTCGTGTGCGGCGTCGCGAGCAGCGCGAGGTTTTCCGCGTCCGCTTTGGCTTTCACTTCGTCAGGAATCGGCGCGCCTTCGCTGACGATCACCGCCGCGAGTTCGAGCAACACCGCGACGGCAAGGACATTGGGATGCGCCTGCAAAGTGACCCAGACATTACCGGCTTTGGCGCGCGCCATCACGCACGAAAGCAAATCGGCGCTGTAGCCGCCCGTGATTTCGCGATTCAGCGTTCCCGCCCCGGCGATGACTTGTAGATTCAGCGCGCGCACAATCTCGTTGACGGTCATCGGCTACCTCTTTTGTCCCGGCGCTTCGCGCGAGTGCAAGCGCAGCGAGATTTCCAGTTTCGTCCCGCGCCCGACTTCGGATTCCAATTTCATCGTGTCCGCGCACTTGCGAATGTTTTTCAAGCCCATTCCGCCGCCAAAACCCATCGCGCGGATCTCAGGCGGGGTCGTCGTGTAACCGGGTTCTTCGAGCGCGCGCTTGACATCCGCGATGCCGGGTCCATCGTCCTCGATGGTGAGCGTAACCTGGGATGCGTCCACTTTCGCCGTGATCAGTCCGCCGTGATCGGCGTGGATGATCAGATTCATTTCCGCTTCGTACGACGCAATCGCCGCGCGGCGGACGATTTGCATATCGGCGCCCAGGCGGGTCAAGGCATGTTTCACTTTGGACGATGCTTCGCCCCCGTGCGTGAAATCGAGCGGCGGAATTTTATAGCGCAAGATCAAACTCGTGTCGTCGGATTCGACATCGCGAAAGATGTGGCTGGCGCGATAGCGGCAAATCTCTTCGTCCTGGGTATCCATCTGGATTTCGCGCAGCAAGCCGCGCGTGATGTCGCCCTTCGTCAACATACCGACAAGGTCGCCCCACGCGTTCAGCACCGGCAAACGTCCCACGCCGGTCTGCTGGAATTTCTGCATTGCCGCATCCACCGAATCCGCTTCTTGCACGGTGATCAGACTCGTGCTCATCCGTCCGCCGACGAACTCGTGAAACGCGCCGTCTTCGTACGCGCGAAATAGATCTTCGATGCTGATCAAGCCGACGAGATCGCCGTCTTCGTTCACGACCGGCACGCCGCTGATCCGATTCACGCGCATGATCTCTTTCAGTTCGGTGAGCGGGGCGCCGGGCGTCACGGTGATGACGTTGCGCGACATCACCTGCCCGACGCGAAAATCCAATTTCTGGACGCGGGTGATTTCTTGATCCGGCACGGGGTCATTCCACTTTGCGTGCCGGTTGCACCCCGGCGGCGTACAACTTGCCGCACGCTTCGAACATACCGAGCCGCGTCACGATCAGCGGGATACCCACTTGGGTCGCCAGACGGATCGCGCTTTCGTCCGGCATCTTGTTCTTGACGAACAGCACGCCCGCCGCGTCCACCATCTCGGCGGTGCGGACAACTTGATGATTCGTTATCTCCGTGAGGATCAGAGTGGTGTGGGGTTGGGCGTGAGCGAGCACATCACTGAGGAGCGCCGTTTCAAAACCGTACTCGACTTCACGCGCGTGGTTGAACTCGTTCAAAACACGACCGTTGAGAATCTCGATTACCTGACCAAGCCGCATCGCTGGTTTCCCCCCTCGTTCGTTCGATCAAAAGCGCGCCAAAACGTGACCGAACGATCTTGCGGTCATTGTATTCGATATTGTAAATACGGCAAGTCTAAATCGAGTCCAAACAGGGTCAAAGTGCGGTGCTGACAGTCAATTAGGCAATCAGTCAATCAGGCGATCAGGCGCTTGGTTCCCTGATTGACTATTTGCCCAATCGCCCAATTGACTGGTCGACCGATCTGATCAGAATAAAACAAGTTGCCGTGTCGGCACGCGACCATCGAGCAAGACGAACGGCGCGGCGCGCTTTTCGTCCGCGCCGACGCGCGCGAGTTGTTCGATCGCGCGGAACTTTGTCGTGCGGCGCATCTGCACGATGCGGCGCACCGAAATGGGACCGAGCCCGGGGACGCGGAGCAATTCTTCCCGGCTCGCGCGATTCAATTCGATGGGGAAAAATTCGGGGTGGTGGATCGCCCAGATCGTTTTGGGATCCGCTTCGGTCGGCAGATTGCCGCGCCCGTCGAAGATCAATTCGTCGAACGTGAAGCCGTACTGGCGAAAAAGAAAATCGGTTTGGTACAGCCGATTCTCGCGGATGAGCGGCGTCGGCGCGCGTCCGTCGAGCGGCGTGTTTTCGATGGGCTGGAACGCCGAATAGTAAATGCGCGCGAGCCGCAGATCGCGGTACAGTTGCGCGGTGCGCGCGGCGATCTCGCGGTCGGTCTCGTCCGCCGCGCCGACGACGAATTGGGTCGTCATCGTCTTGTTCCGCAACTTTGGATCGTTCGCGATCAACTTGCGCGCGATGCACAGCGGCGCGAGCAATTCTTCCGTGTAGCGCTTCGTGGACGAAAGTTTCGCGAGGTGCTCGGACGACGGCGCTTCGAGGTTGACCGAGACGCGGTCGGCGAGTTGGAGCGCGCGTTCAATCGCGGCAGTTTCCGCGCCCGGCATCAATTTCAAATGAAGATAGCCGCGAAACGCGTACTTGTGGCGGATGAGATCGGCGGTCGCGATCATGCGCTCCATCGTGCGCGTGCCGCCGCCCGCAACGCCGCTGGAAAGGAAGATCGCTTCGGCGAGATTCGCGCGGTGGATTTGATCGAAGGTACGCGCGAGTTCGTCGGGTTGAAACGTCGTGCGCGGTTGTTCGCGCGCGCGACGCGTCGCGCAGTAAAAGCAATCGTTCTCGCACGCGTTCGTCTGCAAGACCTTCAACATGCGGATCAGTTTGCCATCGGGGCGGACGGCGGGATAAATCCAGCGCCCGATGTCGTCGCGCACGCGCTTTTGTCCTTCGCCGCACGAACCGCACGCGAGATCGGCTTGTGCGCCGGAGCCGAGCAAATCGAGTTTCTGCGGAATGTCCATCGCCTCACCCGACTCTATTATAGCGAACAAGTGTTCGGTTGTCAATCCCGAAAAAATCGTTGCGTTATGAGGACGACCTCTACACCAGACTTTATCGGCAATAATTTTGGACACTGATAAACACAGATGCACACAGATTGAAAACCTAGAGATCAGTGTTAATCAGTGTTAATCTGTGTCCAAATTCTGGATTGGGTTTATTTCCGATAATGTCTACCTTATGCGGCGATGGACCGAAACTCAAGTTGCGGCTTCCCGCAATCGCTCCAGATCGCGAATCGGCGGTACGCCGAAAAGCTTTTTGTACTCCCGGCTAAAGTGCGAGGTATCGTTGTAACCCACCCGGTAGCCAGCGCTTGCTGCGTCGAGACCTTCACCGAGCAAGAGCCGCCGGGCTTCTTGGAGGCGCATCTGTTTTTGGAATTGAAGGGGACTCATCGGGTAGCACCCCAAGATAGGGTGGAGTGAGGGCGCAGAATGCGGTAGAATTCGGTTATGCTGAACACGAAACTACCGCCCATGCGCCCCGAACTGATTGTATGTCCGTTTTGTGAATGTCGCAACCGCATCGGTGTTCATAGGTGTGCGTCAAAGTTTTGGGTGGTGGACAGCCGCCTCAACGAATCAAGAACGAATAAACGAATCTTGCCCCGTGCGAGCCAGCTATTCGTTTATTCGTTGTCAATTCGTTGAGGCGAAGTTTCCGTCATCCAAAAAAATGACGCACACCCGGTGTTCATTCGTATGAACAACGGCGTTACATCTGCCATGCCTGTCACAAGACGTTCGCTGAAACAACCGGGACACCGTTCTATGGTCTCAAATACCCGGCTTGGATCGTGACCCTCGTCCTGGCTTTGCTTGCCGCCGGATGTCCACCCCAGGCGATTGTGTTCGCTTTTGGCATTGATGAACGCACCGTCTCCGAGTGGCAAACCAAGGTGGGACAGCACGCCAAGCAGATTCAGGAACAAGTGGTCTGTCAAGGTCGCGTCGAGTTGGGTCAGGTGCAAGCCGATGAATTGTATGTCAAGATGCAAAGCGCCAAGGTGTGGATGGCGACGGCGATGACGGTCTTTTCCCGAGTGTTCCTCTGGGGTGCCATCTCGGCACACCGCGACGAGTCGTTGATTGAGCAAATTATTCTGCATGTGCGTGTCGCCGCGCAGCTCCATCAGCCGATCCTCTTCGCGGTCGATGGACTGCGAACCTATGTGACGGCGATCTTGAAAGTGTTTCGGAGTCCGGTTCACACGGGACAACGTGGGCGGCCGCGCCTAGTGGTGTGGGCGGATCTGCACATCGTCCAAGTCGTTAAGCATCGCGTCGGTCAGCGGTTAGAGTCCATCGAACGGCGTGTCGCGCGGGGATCGACGGAAATCCGAGTAGTGAGGTCAATGACTACCAAAGCTGGATCGCAATCCGAACAAAACCGCCCCGAGGGATTCTCACGAAGTCCTTCGGGGCAGTTTGCTTGTCAATCAGATTCACTTCGGATTACAATGCTTGCACCTCCGCCGGTACCTCCCCAACTGCTGCGCGGCATCGTACGCTTTTTGAAACGTCGCGTACGGACCGTACCATCGTCCGTACCGATTGCTCGCGCGCGGATGAATTCCACTGCCATCGTTGCAAAACGGACAAGTCGAAAGATGAACGCGCGCTTGATAGCCGGTTACGTGCCAGTCCATGTAGATGTGGTACGTCGCCATGCGCCACCTCTTTGGTTTCGCGCATAGCATAACGCAATTTGTGGAAAAGTCAATCTGCTTTTGCCACAGAGGGCACAGGGAACCAGAGGAAAATTCTCTGCGTTCTCTGCGTCTCTGCGGTCTATTTGTCCCTCTTGACAACCTGGGTTTGGCGTGGTACTCTCTAGCCAATGCCGAACGCCACCGATTTTCTTCTGCACGCGCAAAACGCCGACGGCGGTTGGGGGTATCGCGTTGGCGGTATGTCTTGCGTCGAACCGACGGCTGCCGTCCTCCTCGCGCTGACCGATCCGAACGCGCGCGCGCGCGGTCGCGATTTCATCCTCTCGTCCCAGAACGCCGATGGCGGCTGGGGCATCGCCGCGCTCGATTCCGAAAGCGGCTGGATGACCGCGTGGGCTGTCCGCGCACTCGCCGATTTTGCGGACGCGCGCGCTGCGGTCACGCGCGGCGCGCAGTGGCTTGTCGCCGCCGAAGGAATCCGCGTCACCGATCCCGACGCGCGCAAACTTGTCTTTCAAGTCGACAAAATTGATTCGACATTGCGCGGCTGGGCGTGGCAGCCCGGCGACGCCGCATGGGTGCATCCGACCGCGCTCGCGATCCTCGCGCTCGTCGCGGCAGGGCAGCGCGAACACGCGCGCGTGCGCGACGGCGTGGAGTACTTGTATGATCGCGCATGTCCCGACGGCGGCTGGAACATCGGCAATCCCTGGATGCTCGGCAGAAAAATTCCCGCGACGATTCAAGACACCGCCGTCGCGTTGCTCGCTTTGCGCGCGGCAGGAGTCACGAGTGACGAGCGGCGAGTGACGAAGGCGATTGAATATCTGCGGCGCGCCGTCGCGCAGGCGCGCACACCTGCCGAACTCGCGTGGGGAATTTGCGCGCTGCGCGATTGGCGCGTGGACACCGGCGATGCGCCGTCGCGCTTGAACGCGTCGCAAAGCGCGGATGGAAGTTGGAATGGAAACCCATTTATCACAGCGGCGGCGATGCTGGCGCTCAAACCGTGATGCGTGAAGCGTGATGCGTGAGAAAAAATCTCTAATCTCCAATCTCCAATCTCCAATCTCTCGCCGCGCGTTCTTGCGATTGGCGTTGTTGACCGGCATCGCGACAGGCGCGGGCGTGATCTACAAAGCCACCGAGGTCGTCGGATTCGAACGGTGGTTCCGCTGGATGGCGCGCGGCAACCGCGCGCGCTTGTTCGCGCCGAACGCGCGCGTCGCGCTTGCCGCGTGCGCGGCGTACGATGCCGATGTGCTGGCGGCAGCGCGCGCGGTGTGGCAGAACGCGACGATGCCGGATTTGCGCGGCGCGCGCGTCGTCATCAAACCCAACCTCGTGGATTTCGTCGGCGACTTGCCGTGCTTTACGCATCCGCGCATCGCGCAAGCGATGATCCAACTCGCGCGCGAATCCGGCGCACGCGAAATTATCGTCGCGGAAGGGACGACGTTCCGCCGCGATCCGCAAGCCATTCTCGACGCGACCGGCTACGCCGCAATGCTCGCGCACGAACAAATCGCCTTCGTCGATCTCAACTACGACGACTTGGTCGAGATTCCGCTGCGCGGTGGTTACACAAGATTGAAAACGCTGTTCGTCGCGAAAACGATTCGCGACGCCGATGTTTTGATCTCGCTGCCGAAAATGAAAACGCATCACTGGGCGGATATTTCGGCGAGCGTGAAAAATCTTTTCGGCGTGGTGCCGGGGATCAAGTACGGCTGGCCCAAAAACACGCTGCACATTCAGGGCATTCCCGCGTTCCTCGCGGAACTCGCGGATTCGTTGCAAACGCGCGCGTGCGCGGTCGTGGACGGCATCGTCGGCTTGCAGGGCGACGGTCCGCTTTTTGGCAGCGCGGTACCTAGTGGTATAATCGTCGCCGGGACGGATTTGCTTGCCGTGGACGCGACGTGCGCGCGCTTGATGGGCTTTGATCCCGCGCAAATCGGCTATTTGGATTTTGCGGCATGGGCAGGCATCGGCGCAATTGACGCAGGCAAGATCGAATTGGCAGGCGAACCGCTCGCGCGTTTTCAGCGGCAGTACGAACGACCGCCGCAAATGGGATGAACCGGCAACGATGACTGACCAAGCGACAGAGCACAAGCGCGTTCTGATTTTCGATGTTGCCATGTTGTTTGCGTTCAGCGTCGTCATGCGCCTACCGTTTATGTACGCGACGGTTGACGACGCGTTCATCACATTTCGCTACGCGCGCAATCTGGTCGCAGGTCAGGGCTTTGTCTATAATGTCGGCGAACCGGTGCTCGGCACGACGACGCCGCTGTACACTTTGTGGATCACGTTCGCTGGCTTGAGTGGATTCGATCTTGTCATCGCGGGCAAATTCCTCAACATCAGCGCCGATGCCGCGTCGGCAGTTCTGCTCTATGTGTTGGTGCGCCGGTTAGGATCGCGCGCGCTCGCCGGAGCCGTCGCGATTTTGTTCGCCACGTCGCCGTACAATATTTTCTATGCCGCGACGGGAATGGAAACAGGGTTGTACACGTTCCTGGTTTTGCTGACTTTGTTTCTCGGCGCGCAAAATGATCTCGCGCGGCGACGCTGGCTTGCGCTCGGTTGCGCGGGAGGTCTGCTCGTCCTGACGCGCCCCGATGGTTGGTTGGCGGTAGCAGTCGTCGCGATTGTTGGAATGATTCGTGGCGGCAGTCGCACGGATTTGCTCAAAGCGTTGAGCGTGATCGTCGCGTGCCAAGCCGCGTGGACGATCTTCGCGCTCGGATACTTTGGCTCGCCGATTCCAAACTCGGTGAGCGCGAAAGCGCTTTCGTATCAAGTCTCCGGCGCGCTCGACTGGGGATTGGATTTTTTCCGAGTGTTTTTCATTCGCGGCGGTTGGCTCGGCGGCGTCATCGTCATTTCACTTTTCCTGATTGGATTGCTCGCGACGTTGACGAACAAAACGCGCGCGCGGCTTTTAGTCTTCGCCGGTTGGTTCGCGCTTTATTTGATCGCATTTACGCTCGCGCGCGGCGGACCGTATGGTTGGTATTATGCGCCGCTGATGCCGGTCTTTTATTTATTCATCTGCCTCGGTGTTTACGCGGGTTACAATCGCGTATGCGCGATTCCTATGATGGCGCGCGCGTTCCAGACGATTTCTCCGCGCGTGTGGCAGATTGCGGCGATGATCTTGGTGTGCCTTCTTGTGATCGGTTCATTTCTTGGCGTGTCGGTGGACGCGCAAGTCGAGTCCGCGTTCGAGCGCGAAATCGGTCGTCCGATTGGCGCTTGGCTGCGCGACCATACTCCGGCGGCGGCGACCGTCGCGCTCGAATCCATCGGCGCGGTCGGTTGGTATTCGGAGCGGTACATTATCGACGAAGGCGGCTTGGTGTCGAATCGCGTGGTCGCGCTGAATCGCGCCACGCCCGGCGACATCAACATTCTGGGTATCTTGCAAGCGTTCACGCCGGATTACTACGTCGCTTGGAAAACTTGGGAACTGGAAAAACTCGAAGCCGATCCGGTGGCGCGGTCTTGGCTGTCGAACGATTACGAGGAATTGCGCCGGTACGACGATGGGATCCGAACCTGGGTTTTGTTCCAGCGCCGCGGAGTGACGACGCGATGATTCGCTGGCAACCCGTTCCGACGCAGCGCAAGTGGATGCTCGCGCTGTTGATTGTCGTCGGCGTGATCGGCGCGATCGAACTCATTCTGTTTTTGCCGCGCGTGCTGCAAGCGTGGTACCCGTACGATTATGGCAGATACGTCGCGATGGGCAACGCGTTGCGCGCGGATCCGCATTCGTACGGCGCGCGTCCGATTGATACATGGTACCCCTTGCCCGCGCAGTTGTGGGTGTTCGTGCCGCTCTCGCTCATGCCGGATTGGTTTCGTCTGATCTGGGTCTTGTTTCCGCTCGCGTACATCTTGCGCCGACTTGGGGCGGCGGCACTGTTCTTATTTCTTTTTCCGCCGTTGTGGTTCGCCGTGGGCGATGGAATGATTGACCTCTGGCTGATCGTTCCGCTCGTTTGGATGCTGGAGAATCGGCCTGGGTTCGCCGGGTTAGGCGTTGTGTTGACGTTTGTCAAACCACAGGTCACTTTGCTCGCCGCGCTTTATCTGTTGGCGCGTTGGATCGTCGCGCGGGATCGAAGAAATCTGCTGGCGTTCGGTGGTGCGTTGATCGTGTTTTGCTTACCGGCATTCATACTCCAACCGGACTGGATCCTGAAAATGCTCGCCGCGTTGCCGGAGCGCGCCGGCGAAGGAGGCGCGCAAATCCAATTGCTGATCGCGAGTGTGTGGGCGTGGTGGCGCATCGGCGGATTGGGTTACTTGATCTTTGGCGCGTTCGCGCTGGCGCTGGCGATACTTTTCTGGCGCGCGTTTCGGCGCGCGCGCGTGCGTGTGGGCGCGGTTCAATTGCTCAACTTGGCGTTGATGCCGGTGCTGTACGCCGGGAGCGCGGTAACTGTGATTCCGTTGTTCCGCAAACCGCGCGAACTGATCGCGCTTGTCCTCGCCGCGCTGGGCGCGTACTGGTTGGATCGCGCGCTCGGCGGCTTTGGCGGCGGCTATGCGCTCGTTCCACTCGTCGCGCTTCACTTTCTCTCGCGTGATTCTGCGCCGGGGGTAACGGGATGAACCGAACTGGCGCGACATGGCGCGATCCTGGATTGATCGTAGCGTTGACGCTGGTTGCGTTCGGCTTGCGCGTGTTCCGATTGGACGCGTCGGGGCTGGGCTACGACGAGTTGTTCAGTCTCGCGGCGGGCACGCTCGCTTTTCCCGATTGGCTTGTCGCCGTGTTCGAGGATCGCGTGCATCCGCCGGGCTATTATTTTCTGGGGCAGTTTTGGTACGGAATTGGACGCGCGGAATTTGTCGTTCGGTATCTTTCGGTCATCTTCGGCGTCCTCGCGATTCCGCTGATCTATCGCGTGGGCAAAACTATCGTCGACCAACGCTTGGGGTTGATCGCCGCCGTGTTGCTGACCCTTTCCCCATTCCATATTTATTACTCGCAAGAAGCGCGCATGTATTCGCTCGTCGCATTTCTCGCGCTGGGCGCGAATTACTTTTTTCTGCGTCTGCTCGAACGCGGGCAAGCGCGCGACGGGCTCGCCTACGCCGTGCTGACGACGTGCGGACTGTACACACATTATCTCTACACGATGGTCGTTCTCGCGCAGATGGTGTTTATGGTGCTTGCGCGCCGAACGTATCGCGCGGTGTTGCCGCGTTGGTTCGTCGCGCTGATCGGCGCGGGCGCGTTGTTTGCGCCGTGGCTCGGCGCGGTCTTGGCGACGGGCGGGCTGACCCACGCCGGGATTTCGTGGATTCCGCCCGCGAATCTTGCCGACCTCGCGCTGACGCTTTTCACACAAACGCTCGGCGCGACCAGTTTGATCGACAATCCGATCTTCTTCTTCGTCCCCGCCGCGTACATTGTGTTCGCGATTGGAGGATGGGCTGTCACTCGCGCCGACTTGTCGGCGCTGCGCGGGCGTGTTGACTTTTTGGCGATCTGGTTTCTGCTTCCGCTCGTTTTCGTTTTTCTCGTCTCGCTCGATTTGTCGATTCCCAACAAGCGGTCGGTGTACCACGATCGATTTTTCATCGCGGAATTGCCGGGGTTGCTCTTGCTGATCGCGCTCGGCGTGCGCGCGCTCGGGCTGAGGCAAGCGCGCCTGATGACGGCGTTGGCGCTTGTGTTTGGAGCGGCGACGATTCTGTCGTTGCAAATCCTTTATTTCGATCCCGCCAACGCGCGCGAGGACTGGCGTGGCAGCGTGGCGTACCTCCGCGCGCAAGCAGACCCTGCGCGCGACGTCTTGACGATTTACGCGGGAGAAGTTTTGCCCCTCGCGTACTACGAACCCGGCATCGCGCGGCGAATCGTCATGTGGATCCCAACGAATGACGCGCCAAACGAGTTCAACCAACAGTTTGCCGCGCTCAATCCCGCGCCCGCGCAAATCTGGTTTCTTTTGCCAACGGCAGGCGCAAACAAGCACGGCTTTTTTGCGCGTTGGGAAGAACAACGCCAGAACGCGCACGCCGATCCGCTCAAGCGCGTGTTGGATCGGCGGTACGTCGTCGAAAGCGAGAAACAATTTCAAGCCGTGTTCGTCACCCAATATCGAGTGACCAAATGATGCGATCATTGATTCGATTCGGCGTCATCCTGGGGGTGGTCGCGTGGATTTTCGCCGTCACCTTGGGCTATTACGTCGTCCACAAACCATTCAGCGTCCAAAACGCGTTGGCGCTTCTGAACGCAATCGGCGATCTGGCGGTGGCGGGCGCGCTCGTCGCGTTGGGTGTCGCGCTGGGACGCCGGATGCTGCGCGACTTTCAATTCGATTTGCCGCTCGAAGCGCTGATTTTTCAAGCGAGCGTCGGCATGGGCGTGCTCGCGCTCGTGATCTTTGCGCTTGGGCTGATCGTTCTCAATCGTTTCCTGTTTTGGATATTGTTGTTCGCCGCGGCGTTCATCTTGCGCGACGATTTGCGCGCGGCGTGGCGCGATCTGCGCGCGCTCGCTTTGCCGATTCCTGAGCGCTTTGAACGCGCGCTCGCAGTGTTCATCGCGTTCGCGCTGATCGTGGGTGGAATCGCCGCACTCATGCCGCCGGTCGCGTGGGATGGACAGGTGCATCATTTGGCGCAAGCCGAGTTGCAGATCGCGGCGGGACGGATCGACGCGCCGCCCGATATTCCGTACTTTAATTTTCCCGCGCTCGCGAATATGCTGTACCTTGCGGTCATGTTGCTGAAAGGCGACAGCGCCGTCCAGGTCACCCATTTCAGTTTCTTGCTGCTCTTGCTGGGCGCGGTGTTCGCGTTCGCGCTGCGCAATTTTTCCGCGCGCGTTGCATGGGTCGCGTGCGCGCTCCTCGTAGGCGTGCCGTCGTTGTTGCTCGTCGCGACGTGGGCGTATGTCGATCTTGCGCTGACCTTTTACGCGTTCGCGGCGTTCTACGCGTTGAGGTTGGCGTTGGAGAGGAACGATTCGCGCTGGTTCGCGTTGGCGGGCGCGTGCGCGGGTTTTGCGATCAGCGTCAAGTACACCACGGCGATCGTTCCAGTTGCGCTCGTCCTTTTGATTTTGGTGTCGCGCGGTTTCGCGCTCAAACCTCTGCTCGCGTTTGCGGCGACGGGCGGAGCGGTTGCCGCGCCATACTATATTCGCGCCTGGATTTTTTCAGGCAATCCCGTTTACCCTTTTGTTTTCGGCGGGAAATATTGGGATGCGTTCCGCGCGCAATGGTTCAGCCGATTCGGCACCGGACTGATGAATTCTCCGCTGCATCTGATCCTCGCGCCGTGGAACGCGACGATCAATAGCAGCGAAGGCGCGGCAGGGTTCGAAGCGACGATTGGTCCGCTATTATTGATCTTGTTGCCCTCTTTGATTATTGTCAGGACGCAACACGCGACACACAACACGCATCATGTTTTGCGCGACCTATTGCTCTTCGCGTTGTGTCTCTATCTTTTTTGGCTTTTCGGCGTTGCAGGGTCGGCTTTGCTGATTCAGACGCGCCTGTTGTTTCCCGCGTTCCCCGTGTTTGCGCTTTTGGCGGCGGTCGCATTGGATCGGCTCGCGGCGTTCGATCTGCCGCAGTTTTCGTTGGCGCGCTTTGCGCGGTTGGTGGTGCTCAGCGTGTGTGGGCTGACCGCGCTGAGTTACGCGCTCGGCTTTGCGTCCGACGGCGCGCTGGGCTATCTCGCGGGCGCTGAATCGCGCGACGCGTATCTGACGCGGCACCTCGGCGGCTATTATGCCGCGCTGAAATTCGTGAACGCGAATCTGCCGAAAGAGGCGCGCGTGTTGTTTCTTTGGGAACCGCGCAGTTATTATGCGGATCGCGCGGCGCAGCCCGATGCGATTCTGGATGCGTGGGCGCACTTGCATTGGCAATACGATGATGCCGACTCAATCGCGGTGGTGTTGCGCGAGCGCGGCTACACGCACGTGTTGTTGAGTCGCGCGGGTTTGGATTTTATGCTGCAAACCGGTAACGATCCGATCTCGCCCGAAGACATCCGCGCCTTGGAAGAGTTTGCCTCGCGACACCTGCATTTGGTGTACGGCAAGACGCCGCTGCAAATCACCATACGCAACGGCAAGCCCGCGGTGCTGAACGCGTCAGAGGAACCGTACGCCGTCTACGAAATCCTGGGTCAGTCGAAATGAAAAGTCGCGCAAGTGGGTATTGTCATTTCGAGGAGGCGACTTTTGCCGACGAGAAATCTCGTTTGCGAGTTCCGAGATTTCTCGCTCGGTTCGAAATGACGGGAGGCGACTTTTGACAAGTTGCCCGGTGTTGCTCGGAATCACTGCGCTCGCGTTCGGCTTGCGCTTGATCGCATTGGACGCGCGACCAATTTGGTACGACGAAGCGTTCGCGGTACTCTATGCCTCGCGCTCGTTCGGCGAAATGATCTCCGGTACGCTCAGTCCGGTCGGCAGCGCGGCGGCGGATGTCCATCCCTTGTTCTACTATTTTTCGCTTCATCTCTGGATGGGCGTTGTCGGCGATAGCGCGTTCGCCGCGCGATTTTTCTCGGCGATCTTCGGCGTCGCGACGATTCCGATTGTCTATCGCATTGCGCGCGCGTTGTTCGAGCAACGCGTGGCGTTGGCGACTGCGCTCGTGATCGCGCTTGCGCCGTTTCACATCGCGTACTCGCAAGAAGCGAGGATGTACGCGCAACTGGGATTGTGGAGCGCGCTCGCGTTGTGGGCGTTCGTGCGATTCTGGCGAACGTCGCGCCGACGCTGGTGGAGTGTTTTCGTTCTTGCCGGTGCGGGCGCGCTGTACAGCCACAATCTGGCGTTCGCGATCTTTGCCGCGCTCGGCGCGTGGGTGATCTACGATGCCATCCGTACGCGGACGACGCGGCTGCTGTGCGCAACCCTGCTCGCCGGAGTTGCGATGCTCGCGCTCTGGCTGCCGTGGCTGATCTTCGTGCCGAGCCAGTTTGGCAAAGTCGCGCACGCGTACTGGGTGCCTCCGCCGACGGCGCTGACGCTCGTGCAAACGCTCTTGGTGTTCGCGTTCGATTTCGACAATGCCGCGCCGCCGCGCGCCCTGTTGCCGTTTCTGCTCTTCGGCGCGCTGCTTTTGCCGATTCTCGCCGCGTTCGAATTCGCGCGGCGTGCGCGCAAGATAAATCGATCAGCGCGCGCGGCGTTGCTGTTCGTCGTCACGCTGGCGTTCGCGCCGATTGTTTTGCTCTTTGCGATTTCGCAGTGGCGTTCCGTGTACATCATTCGCGGCTTGATGCCGGCGTTTCTCTGGTTTGCGCTGTTGGTTGGCTGGACACTGGCGGGGATGCCGCGTCGAATTGCCAGTGTTGTCGCGCTTGGGCTGGGCGCGTTGGCGATAGCAGTCCTGCCGACGTACTATGCCTATGCCGATTTTCCACGCGCGCCATTCAAGCAAGTCGTTCAAGAATTGCGCGGACGCGCGCCGCCGACTGACGCGGTCGTCCACGACAACAAACTTTCCTTTTTCCCGATGCATTATTACGACCGCGCGTTCGCGCAAGCGTTCATTGCCGATCCACCGGGTGCGGGCAGCGACACGCTTGCCCATCCGACGCAGCAGGCGCTCCAACTCTACGCGACGGATCTCGAAACGGCGACCCTGAACAAATCGCGCGTCTGGTTTCTGATCTTTCAGCGCGCGCTCGACGAGGCGAGAGAGCAGGGACACACGCACGCGAATATGGCGTGGATGGAACAGCGCTTTCGTCTCGTTTCACGCGAGCGGTTCAACGATCTGAATGTTTACCTTTTTGAGCGATAAAGCAGTGCGCTGGAGTTTAGGCGTGTATCTCGTCGCGCGCATCGCGTTGAGCGCGTGGGCGTTCGTCGTCGCGCTGCTATTTCCAGTCGTCCTGCATAATCTCGATCTCTTTGGCGCGCCGACGTTGGCGGCTTTCGATCTCGCGTCCGGCGAACGGTCCGCGTACTCGCGCGAGGTCGACGGCGCGGCGCTCGCGTTTCGCGCGGGCGATTCGGGATTCGTGAACGACGTGCAGACCGGCAGCGCGTGGTCGCTGCGCGATGGGCGCGCCGTGTCGGGCAAGTACGCGGGGCGCGCGTTGTCCGCATCGCCTTATTCGGTCGAAGACGTTTTTCCATATCGCGGCGTCACCGCCGAAACGAATGTGTTTTTGTCGACGTGGCAGCGCTTTGACACGAATTGGTACTTGAAAATCGCGCAGCGCGGTTACTCTGGCGACGATGGCAGTACGGTCTATTTCCCGTTGTATCCGCTGCTCATTCGCATTGTTGGCGCGCTGGTTGGAAATTCGCTATTTGCCGCGCTGTTGATTTCCAATGTGTCGCTCGTCGGCGCGCTGGTGTTCCTGTATCGTCTGAGCGGCGCGCTGTTCGGCGCGGCAAGCGCGCGGCGCGCGGTTGCGTACTGGCTGCTTTTTCCAACGGCGTTTTTCATGCTCGCAGCGTACACCGAATCGCTCTTTCTCCTGCTCGCGCTCGCCGTGTTCGATTTCGCGCGCCGCGACAAATGGCTGCTCGCCGCGCTTTTTGGAGCGCTTGCCGCGCTGACGCGGTTGCAAGGCGCGTTGCTCATCGTGCCGCTCGCGTATCTTTGGTGGCGACAGAGCAAGGGCGCAGGGGAGCAGGGGAGCGGGGGAAAACCACGCAACACACAACACGCAACACGCAACACGTATCACGCATCACGCATCGCGCCATTACTTTTGATTCCGCTTGCGACCGCTGCGTTTCTCGCGTTCACCAACCTCTCGCTGCTGTCGAGTTACGTCGGCGAACTGCATGCGCGCTTTGTTTTGCCCTGGGACAATCTCGCCGCGTCTATCGCGTTGCTGGCAGACGGACGCGCGAGTTTCATTGACGCGTTGAATTTGTTGACGACGCTTGGTTTTGGCGCGATGATCGTTGCGGTGTGGCGTGCGCTGCCGCGCGAATACGGCTTGTACGCGTTGGCGATGTACCTCGCGCCGCTTTTCCGGATGACGACGACGCAGCCGCTCGTCAGCATGGACCGCTACGCGCTCGCGATTTTCCCGGTGTTCATGCTGTGGGGCGCGCGTGGAAAGAACGCGTGGATCAATCGCGCGGTTGTCTATCTTTCATTTCCGCTGCAATTGTTTTTGAGCGCGCAATTCGTGTTGTGGGGGTGGGTGGGATGAGTGCGCGACGCGAGTGGTTCGTGGCTATTTTGATCGCGTTGAGCGTCACGGCGTTGCTCCAGGCGCCGTACGTGCTCGGCTACGTGCTGGCGCGACCTGGGACGGAGTACACCGGCTTGCTGATCAACGTCGAAGATGGCAGTTATCTGTCGGCAATCAGGCAGGGCATCCACGGTGCCTGGCTTTACTATTTGCCATTCACAACCGAAGAGCACGCGCCCGCGTTTATCGAAGTGTTCTACCTTGCGCTCGGGCACGCGGCGCGCGTCTTGAATCTTTCTGCGACGATGATGTGGCACGCCGCGCGCGTCGTCGCCGCTTTGATTTTGTTTGTCGTGTTGTACGGTTTCATCGCGCGCTTTCTCGATTCGCCCGCGTCGCGTCGCATCGCGTATTTTTTGGCGATTCTGAGCGCGGGGTACGATCTGTGGCGTTTTTCCTTCGACGCGGCAAACGCGTGGGAAGCCATCCCGATTGAGTTGCGCGTGCCCGAAGCGCACATTTTTTACAGCGCGCTGACGTATCCGCATTTCGCGCTCGGCATCGCGCTGGTGCTGATGACGTTTGCGTTGTTGCTGCGCATGATGAACGACGCGCAAACCCAGTTTGTCATTGCGAGCGAAGCGAAGCAATCTCCGAGTCGCTTGGGGATTGGCTCGCGCAAAACGCTCGCAATGTCACAAATCATCCTTGCCATCGGCGCGGGAATCGGGAATCTTTTGATCGGCATGGTCTACCCATTCTTGATCTACTTGATGATCGCGGTGGTTGGCGTCTACTATCTATTTTCGATCTGGCGTCGACGCGCGATGCTCTGGCGCACGGCGCTCTTACTTTTCGTCGCGTTCGCGATTCCTGCGCCGCTGTTTCTGTACTATCAGTTTGTTTTGACGACGAATCCCGTCTTCCAGATTTGGAACGCGCAGGCGACGACTTTTTCGCCGCATCCGCTGCATTTTGTCTTGGCGTTTTTGCCTTTGCTGATTCTCGCGGCATTCGCGTGGCGTCCGTTCGCGCGCATGGAAGAAGCGCGCCGACGCGCGTTCGCGTTTCTGTGGCTCTGGATCGGCGCGGTCGCGTTACTCCTCTACGCGCCGATCACGCAGCAGCGCCGTTTCGTCGAAGGCGTTCAGGCGCCGCTCGCGATTCTCGCCGCGCTCGGCTTGTGCGATGCGGTGTTGCCCTGGCTCGCGCGCACGCGCGTTTTCGTCGCGCTGAGCCAGCGACCGAATTACAGCGCCGCCGGTTTGCAGCGGCTGATCGTCGTGTGTCTCATCGCGCTTGCGGGGCTGTCGAGTTTCTACGTCTGGCTCAGCGGCGTCGCGCTGCTTGGTTTCGTCCAGCCGTACCCGCTCTTTCGCCCGACGCTGGAATTGCAGGCGATGGACTGGCTGTGCGCGCACACGTCGCCGAGTGATGCGGTATTGTCGGCGTACTGGACGGGCAGTTTCATTCCGGCGCGCGCGGGCAACCGCGTCTTTGTCGGTCAGCGGTACGAGACGATTCGGTTTGAGGACAAGCGCGCGGCGGCGGAAAAATTTTTCAGCGCGGCGACGGACGACGCATGGCGCGTCGCGCTCTTGCGCGAGTACAGCATCGCGTACGTGTTTTGGGGCAAAGCCGAGCGCGAACTTGGCGCATTCGACCCAGACCGCGCGACTTTTCTTGAACGCGCTTTCGCGAACGACCAAGCGCGCGTCTATCGAGTACCCAGGTAGGACAAAATTTCAAATTTGTCCAACGAGGAGGGTAATGAAATTATCTGTGCTCATTCCAGTCTACAATGAAGAAATGACGATCGGCGAATTGATCGAACGCGTCGCGCGGGTGGATCTTGGCAATATCGAAATGGAGATCATCGTCGCGAACGACGGCTCGACCGACGCAAGCGCGCAGATCATCGAAGAACATCGCGCGTTGCACGCCGATCTGATCCGCACGTACTCGATGCCGATCAATTTGGGCAAGGGCGCGGCGATTCGGCTTGGCTTGTATCACGCGCAAGGCGACGTGATCCTGATTCAGGACGCCGACCTCGAACTCGATCCGAACGAGTACGGCAGTTTGCTCCAACCGATTATCGCGGGCACAACCGACGTCGTCTACGGTTCGCGTTTTCTCAACGCGCGCAAACGTGGGGTTCCGCTCCTCACAAGACTGGGGAATCGTTTTCTCACGACCTTGACGAATCTCTTGTTCGGCACGCGGTTGACGGATATGGAAACCGCGTACAAAGTTTTTCGGCGCGAGTTATTGCGCGGTGTTCGGTTGCGCTGCGTCCATTTCGATTTCGAGCCGGAGATCACGGGACAATTGGCAAAGCGCGGTCACCGCATCGTCGAGGTGCCGATTTCGTACAATCCGCGCCGCGCGGACGAAGGCAAAAAGATTTCGTGGGTAGACGGCATCGAAGCGATCTATACGCTGTTGCGCGTGCGCTGGACGGGATGATTCGGCGCGAGGATGGATGATGTTGAAAGTTTGGGCGCAAATTCGATTTTGGGTCGGTGTGGGGTTGTGGTCGTCGATCGGCGTGATCGCGGGAGCGTGGGTCGGAATGCGCTGGCTGACGAGTTGGGATTTTCATCATGGGTTATGGTCGGCGAGTTACTTGCTCGTGCGCGGAATGAATCCGTATGGTCTGGGCGCGCCGATGCAGGTTGTGCCTTCTGTCTGGCTGCCCATGATCATCGGATTGTGGTTTCCATTGGGTTGGCTCGATCTCTACGAAGCAGCAAATATATGGATGCTGGTCAACCTGGCATGCGCGATTCTAGTTGTGGGATTGTGTTGGCGCGCGGCTCGAGCGTCATTGATCGTGCTAACACTTGCGTTGATCGCCGTTTTCTTGTTTCCGCCACTGTTGGAGCACTTGAAGATGGGACAATTGAGTGTCATGGTGACGTTGTTGTATCTGCTATCGGCGTACCTCGTCAAACGCAATCTAATTTTGCCGAGCGGAATATTGGTCGCAGTCGCGCTGGCTAAACCGCAGTTATCGATTTTGGCAGTGCCCGGCTTGATGATCGGTTTTTATCATTTCGGCAGATTCAAAGCCATGATGGGTTTTGCGATGGCGTGTCTCGCGGCGATCCTTTGGTTGACGATTCCACTATGGTTGGCAGATCCAGGGTGGCTCGCCACGATGGTTGCTATCGCGCAGCAGACGCCGACCTGGTTGCAACCGACTTTGTATCGTATGTTGCAGATTGAACTAGGGCATGGGGGTTTGGCGATCTGGCTTGGCTGGGCAATCGCTCTCTTTGGAGTGAATGTGCTGGCTTGGACGAAACTCGATCCGCCAATCGCGATGAGCGCGAGTCTCGCGTTAACGGTGCTGGCGACGCCGTACTTGTGGAGTTGGGATTTCGTGCTCTTGATTCCAACCGGAGTCTATGTGTTCAGCGCGGTGCGGCGCCACGCGGCGCGCGCGCTTATCGCGCTCGGGTACGCGGCGGCGTGGGGAGCGATGGTGATGATTCGTTGGACGACGGACAATAGCGATGAGCGTTTCTGGTGGTTGCCTTTTGCCTTGCTTGCTACGTGGGGGGCAGGTTGCGCCGTTCAATTTCTTCAGGCGCGCGTCCGTCGGTTCGAGGCGGAATGATGTGTATGCGGCGGTTCGCGTCAGCGCGCGCCAAGCGCATTGGAGCTTTCATTCTGGCAATTTGGTTGTTCTCAAAACGCACGTTCTCGCGACGACGGCGCTCTTATTCGCGATCTATTTCATGCTGCGGTCGCGCGCCGTTGGCTGGATTTATCCATGGGCGAGCGCTTTATGCGCGGGTATCGCGGCGGCGACGTGGCTCTCGTTTGCTCCGGCGACTTGCTTGATTTGGCTGTTTTGGATCATCTCCGGCAAATGGAAACCCGGCACGCTTGGGCTACCGGGAATTGCGTGGGTACCTTGGCTCTTTTTCTTGCTTGCTCCGGAAAATTTTTGTTTGACGTGATTGTTTTTCATATCCACGCGGCGGAGTACCGGCGGCATTCCCAAAGTCGTCTAAACCAGTCCTCGTGGCTCGCACGATCATCACGTTCGGTTCGATTTGGGCGTTCGGAATCGTGTTGGCTTTTCAGGCGATCCGAGCTGTTCAGGTTCGCGACGCGATCGCTCGATGGCGGCGCATCCATTTCGATGTGAAAATGCTGTTGTTTGTTTCGGTGATCGCCGTCGCCGGTCGCGCCGCGTCGAACCGATGCGGGTTCGCAATATTGTCCGGCGGGTTATTCGCGCTAGATGCGGCTATCCGGATTTATCAGTGCGCTCCGGGTAACTCGACGCGCTTGCCGCGCGCGTCGACAGTAGGGGAGGGCATGTAGAGTGGCTACGCTCTTTCGCCGACGACCGTATGTCGCGCTTTTCGTCATTGTCCTGATTTTTCGCGTCGCAACCGCGCTGCCGCTGACGTACGCGGGATACATGGACGCGTCGTACGCGATGCACGTTGCGGAGAATCTTGCGCGCGGGCGCGGCTTTGTCGAAGAGGTCTTGTGGAATTATCTCGACAACCCCGCGGGCTTGCCGCATCCGAGTAATTTGTACTGGATGCCGCTCCCTTCGATTTTGATCGCGCCGTTCTTTGCGTTGTTCGGCGCGTCACTTTGCGTCGCGCAAATTCCGTTTATCGTGTTGTCGTCCTTGTTGCCCTTGTTCACATTCTATCTCACGCGAAAACTCTTCGCGCGTGACGATTACGCCTGGGCTGCCGCGCTCTTCACCGCGTTCAGCGGATTCTATACGATCTACTGGGTCAGCCCTGACAACTTTACGCCGTTCGCGCTGACCGCGAGTTTGTGTTTGTTCTTCATCGCGCGCGGTTTGACCAGCGCGCGCGCGCGCGATTTCTTTTTTGCGGGCATCTTTGCAGGGTTGAGTCATCTTGCGCGCGCCGATGGCGTACTTCTCCTCGCGGTCGCGCCCCTCGCGCTTTGGATTCACGCAACACGCAACACGCATCCTTCGGCTACGCCGTACTCCGCTCAGGACGCATCACGCATCACGCATCACGTTTTTCTGCCTACCGTCTACTGTCTACTCGCATACTTGCTTGTCATGTTTCCCTGGTTCGCGCGCAACTATTTCGCGCTTGGTACGCCGTATCCCAGCGCGGGCACGAAAACGCTCTGGCTCACCGGTTACGACGAACTGTTTCGCTTCACAGACGATCTCACGTTGCAGCGCTATCTCGACTGGGGCATCGGCAATATCGTCGCGTCGAAATTACGCGCGGGCGGAATCAATTTGCTCGTCCTTGCATTCGGCGCGCTGCAAATTTTTCTCGCGCCCTTCGCGCTGATCGGCTTGTGGCAGCAACGGCGGCGCGTCGAACTCCTTCCGTTTTTCATTTACACGTTGTTGCTCTATCTCGCGCTGACGCTCGCGTTTACTTTTCCGAGCGTGCGCGGGAGTACGCTCCATTCCGCGGCAGCGCTGTTGCCGTTTCTCGCGGCAGCCGCGCCGCGCGGGATCGACGCGTGCATCGAATGGATCGCGCGGCGGCGGCGAACCTGGGACATCGCGCTCGCGGCGCGCGTCTTTCGCGCCGGTTTTGTCGCGCTCGCGATTTTTCTCGCGATCTATTTGTACGCGCTCGGCGTGTTTCCCATCGGCAGCGCGTCTGAAATCCCGCTGTGGAATTTGCGCGATCTCGAGTACGGCGAGATCGCGCGCTGGCTCGATCAAAACGCGCGTCCGGACGATGTCGTGCTGACGGTGGACCCGCCCGCGTTTTACAACGCGAGCCATCGCCGTTCGATTGTGATCCCGACCGACAGTGTGGACGCGATTTTCCTCGCGGCGAAAAAATATGACGCGCGCTATCTCGTTCTGCAATTCGATCATCCCGCGCCGCTGAACGATCTGTACCGCGAGCGCGCGACGATTCCCGGCTTGACGCGCGTCGCCGCGTTTCGCGATGGGAATGGCAGACCGGTGACGTTGTTCGAGATTGAGCGATAACGATGTTCAAAGACCTCGATATCTTTCTGCGCGCGGCGGCGGCGATTCTGCAAGGGAGCGATCCGTACTCGATTGCCGGTCTCGAAGTTTTCTATCCCTTGCCGTTCTATTTTCTATTTATCCCTCTGGCTTCTTTGCCAGCGCCGGTGGTCTACGCGCTGTGGAGCGCGCTTTCCGCGAGTGTCTTGATTGCGATTCTGCGTCAACGCGTCGTCTGGGTGGCGCTGTCGATGCCGGTCTTGCTGACGTTTCTGTTGGGGCAAGTGGACATCGTGATGATGGCGCTCTTTGTCGCATTGCGCTCACGCGTTGCCGCCGGGATCGCGCTGACGTTTCTCGTCTTGAAGCCGCAACTTGTTTTGTTGCTCGCGCCGTGGATGCTGTGGCATTGGTGGCGACGCGCGCGGCGGCAGATCATTTTGTTCGGCGTGACGCTCGGAGCGATTGTGCTTTTATCGTTCGTCGTACAGCCGGATTGGCTCGCGCGTTTCTTCGCGCGCAGCGGCGAGCGGACGCGCGCGGCGATTTCGTCGTCGGTGTGGGGCTTGCTCGCGTTTCTGCCATCGCCGTGGTGGCTGATCGCCGGCGTGCTCGCGTCGGGCGGTTTGACCGTGTGGGCGTGGCGAAAAAACGATTTCGATCTGGTCGCGGCGGCGGGATTGTTGATCAGTCCCTTTATCTTTTCGTACAACACATTACCCCTGCTCGCGCTAGTGCATCAGCCGGTGTTCCTCGTCGGCTACACGGTGATGTCGTGGATCGCGTTTGGCGTCAGCGCGGCCGCGCTAAACGACTGCGCGTCGGCGTTGCTGACGGTGATCGTGTTGCTCGCGTTGATCCGCCAAAAACGCAGAACACGTTTATCCACCGAGCGAGTTGACTGATATGCCCCACAGAACTATTTACTTGGCATGAGATGAGTGGTAGAATCCAGCAAACGGTCGCATTGGAATTGTGAGTGCTTGTGGAATCCATTCATCCAATTTCTCTTCCGCGCGCGGCAGCGATCTGGCGGATCGCGCGGTTTATTCTGGCGATTGCCGTCCTGGTCACGCTCGGCGTGAGTCTATTTCTCCCCGGCAAAGACTATCGGCATTTTGCATTCCTCGCCGACGCGTTCGCGCATCGGACGTACACGGTCAACCATTTACCGGCGGATTATGCGGACAAAGTGATCTGGGAAAATCAGACGTATCTTCCGCTCGCGCCGCTGCCGGCGATCTTGTTGTTGCCGCTGACCGCGACCTTCGGTTTCGCGTTCGACGAACTTTGGTTGGCGTACCTCTTTACCGGCGCAAATGTTTTGGGCGCATGGCTTTTGCTCAAACGTTTGCGCGTCCCGCGCGAATTTCGCTGGACGCTCCTCGCTTTGTTCTTCTGCGGCACGATTTATCTCGCCGATTGGAGTACGGGACGCAGTTGGTGGCTCGCCCACATTCTCGCGACGACGTTTTTGCTGCTGGCGATCGACGAGACGTTGACGCGACGCCGCGCCTGGCTGATCGGCGCGTGGCTGGGCTTGGCGTTTCTGTCGCGCGCGCCGACGATTTTCGCGACGCCGTTTTTCGTCTGGCTGCTCAAGCCGGCGGATCAATCGTGGCGCGAATGGCGATGGCTGATTTCGACCGGTACGCAACTCGCGCTCGGCTTTGCGCTACCCGCGCTCTTTTTCTTCGACTATAATTACGCGCGCTTTGGCAGTCCGTTCGAGACGGGCTATCGATACGCGCACCTCGCGACTTTGACGCTCGCGGCGGCGTTGCAGCAGGGCATGTTCAGTCCGGTGCACCTTGCCAAAAACTTGTACGCGCTCTTGCTTGCCGCGCCGCTCGCGTATCCCAGTTTTCCCGCGCCGGTTCTCCAATTCCCGTACGTTTTCCCGTCGCCGTGGGGCATGAGCATTTTTCTCACGACGCCCGCGTTCATCTACATCTTCGCCGCGAATTGGCGCGAGCGCATCGTGCGCGCGGCGTGGCTCGCCGTCGGCCTGGTGTTGCTGCCGCTCGTCTTGTACTACGGCGTTGGCTGGTACCAGTTCGGCTATCGCTACGCGCTCGACTTGTACCCGTTCCTGTTCGTGCTGACCGCGCTCGGCATCAAGACGATGACGCGCGCGCGCTGGTTGATCGTCGCGAGCATCGCGATCAACGTGTGGGGCGCGTGGTGGCAGATGCTCGGTTTTCGCGCGCTGCCGCCGGAGTTGTTTCGATGATCGTGCTGCCATCGTCGCCCACTCTGCGCACCGCCATCGGCATCGCCGCGCGCGATCGCGGGTTGTATCTGATCGCGGCGGCGTTCGTCGCGTTGTCGTTGGCGTGGAATTTCGCCGTACCCGTTTTCGAAGCGCCGGACGAATCGGCGCATCTTCAGTACATTCTGTTCGTGGCAGACCAGGGGCGTTTGCCCGATTTGCACACCGAAGTCCGCCAAGTCGGGATCGAAGGATTTCACCCACCGCTGTACTACGCACTGTTGGGCGCGATGGTGCGCGGCAGTGGGATGCCGCATCCGTTTGTCGCTCCGACGCGCAATCCGGCGTTTTCGTTTACGCAAATGGAGAGCGCGCCGAATTATTTCTTGCCGGTATCCGACGCGTACGGCTACGTGCATCTTTTGCGATTTTTTTCGACGGCGCTGGGGCTGGTCGTGATCGTATGCGCGTACCTCGCGGCGTTGGCGCTGGGCGCGCCGCGCGCGTTCGGATGGTTGACTAGCGCGGTGACGGCGTTTTTGCCGCAGTTCACTTTTATTTCCAGCGTTCTCAATAACGATAATCTGGCGAACGCCTTTTCGGCAATTGGTTTGGTGTGGCTGTTATATTCGCTCCGTCCGCCCGTGCGACTTTGGCAAATGTTCGTGCTGGGTGGATTATGTGGCTTGGTCTTTCTCTCCAAATATAACGCGGCGATTTTCTTGGTGGGTTGCAGCGGGCTGATGATCGTGATGACCCAATCGCGGAACCGCGCGCAAATGCTGAAGAGCGGCGTCGGATTCGCGGCGGGTGTGATCCTCGTCGCCGGATGGTATCTGCTGTATAATCAATTGCGCTACGGCGATCCGGGCGCGGTTCGCCTTTCGACGTTGAGTGTTCCCGATAATGTAGCGCCCAAGTCCTTGCTCGATCCGTATCACCTGGGTTACTTGCTGATCTATGTGCCATACCTGGTGCTCCAATCTTTTCTGGGAGTGTTCGGGTGGATGCGGATTTTTCTGCCGCGACCATTTTATCTTTTCTATGGCGGGTTATGGCTCGCAGCGTTATGGGGTAGCGCGGCGGCGCTCTTCGACAAACGCTGGGATGTGCTCCGGCGGAGTTTGGTGATCGCGCCGCTGCCGCTGGCGGGCGCGTTGATTTACGCCAATCTGATTTCGAACATGAATCAAGGTCGTTTCTTTTTTCCCGCGCTCGTTGCGATTTCGCTGGTTTTCATTTTAGGTCTCGCCGAACTGCCGGCGCGGCTGCGTCGTCCCGCGTTGGCGAGCGCGCCGCTTTTCTTGTTCACGACGAACGTGTATTCGCTCTGGTTGGTGGCAGGGACTTTTCTTCAACATCCGTGAATTGTTTAGGGTGTTTGTTATGTGGTTACTCGAATTTCTTTTTTTCGCGATGACTCTGTTGATCGGCTGGACGCTGTTCGGCTACTTGTTATATCTCTGGTTTGCCGGATTGTTCCGCGCCAAAAAAATGCTGCGCGTCCCCGCATCGAATTTCCCACGCCTCTCGATCATCGTCCCGTGCTATAACGAAGCGGAGCAAATCATCGCCAAGTTGGACGATCTGCGCCGCTTGGCGTACCCGCGCGACCGGCTTGAAATTTTTTTCGCCGATGGTAATTCGACCGATGACACAGTCGCGCGATTGACTGCCGCGATTCAACCGGACGAGGCGTTCCAGGTGATCCGCTGCCCGCGGCGCGGCAAAGTGCATCAACTGAATCACGTCTTGCCGATGGCGCGCGGCGAGATCGTTATCAACACCGACGTGGACGCGCGTCTCGCGCCGGACGCGCTCGAATGGATCGCCGCGACCTTCGACATCGCGCCGGAGATTTGGGTCGTCGGTGCGTACTGTCGCCCGGCGAACGGGTTGGAAATCGAACAGTACTATTGGGATTCGCAAAACAAGGGACGTTTGTTGGAAAGCGACGCGCACACCGCTTCGATTGTGATCGCGCAATGTTACGCGTTCCGGCGCGAATTGCTGACGGCGTTTCCGGACGATGTGGTGGCGGACGATATTTACGTCGCGTTTCTCGCGAATACTTTGGGTTATCGTACGATCTATTCGCGCCACGCCACCGCCGTCGAAACGCGGACACCGCAGGACATTTCGCAATTCCTGCCGCACAAATTTCGCAAGAGCAACGCCTTTTTGCGCGAGTCGCTGCGCTTTTTGTACCGCTTGCCGGAAATGTCGCCTTTCTGTAAAATGCTATTGACCACGCGCGTCGTCCAGCAATTGCTCTTGCCGTGGGCGCTGATTTTTTGGATTCTGATCGCCGGAGTGTTGTTGACGCTGTTCCGCTTCGACGTGGTGATCTTCGGCGCGGCTTTTCTCGTCACGCTCTTGTTGTTGACGAATCGCGTCTTTGCTTGGACGCCGCTGCCGGAGCGTGGTCAGCGGTACTCGCTGAAGACCGTGCTGATCGGTTATGCGCTGACGGTGGCGATTCTGCTGACGACCGGCGTGAGTTATCCATTTTTTCAGCAAGGCAGTTCGTACGCGCGCCTGCACGCGACGACCGCGCGCCAACTAGATGGAGTCAAGGAATCGTGAGCCGAATTTCCGAATTCGCGCTGAATTTGCGATACGCGTTTCGACCGAACAAGCCGCGCCTCTTTTTTCGATTGACAGGCGCGGTGATCAAGAGTTACGTGTTCAAGCGACCGCCGCTGCGGTACGTTGATTTCGCGATTGGATTCGCGTGCAACTTGAAATGCGAACATTGTTTTGCGACCGCGTTGCAGCAACCGGCGCGGCGGCGCATGACGGTGGACGATTACGCGCGCGTCGCGCGCGAATGTATGTCGCTCGGCGCGGTCAATTTTTCTTTTCAAGGCGGCGAGCCGCTGTTGTTTCACAACTTGGGCGAGATTATCGCGGCGTGCCAGCCATCGCGCAACGTGATTTCCGTGACGACGAACGGCACGTTGTTGACGGAAGAACGCGTCGCGGAATTGAAACGCTGGGGCGTCGACATTCTGACGATCAGTCTCGACAGCGCGGACGCGGCAGAACACGATCGCTTTCGCGGCGCGGCGGGCGCGTTTGAAAAGACGATGGCGGGGATCCGGCTCGCGCTTAAACAAGGTTTGCGCGTGACGCTCGGCACCGTCGTGACGCATCAAACGGTACGCAGCGAAGGGATCCGCGCGCTCGCGCGTCTCGCGCAAGAATTGCGCGTCGTGCTGTATTTTATTATGCCGGTGCCCGCCGGACGCTGGACGGAGAATCGCGCAATGTTTCTCACGCCGGACGATCTCGCGTTCGTCGAAAATTGGACGCGGCAATCGCGTTATCTCCGCACCGATTTTCAGGCGAACCTGGGAAACTATGGCTGCGGCGCGGTCAAAGAAATTTTGTACTTGACGCCGTACGGCGATGTGTTGGCGTGTCCGTTTTTGCATATCGGACTGGGTAACATTTTCGATGAGCCGGTCGCGGCGATTCGCGCGCGCGCGCTGCAAAATCGGTACTTTGCGGTCTATCATCAAAAATGTCTCGCGTCGACGGATGAAGAATTCATTGAGAAATATTTGAGCAAAACATTTCAAGCCGACGCGCTGCCCTTGCGCTGGGACTTGGTCTTTCCGCCGAACGGCGCGGAGGCGCGCGAATGAAAGCGTTCGTCACCGGCGCGACCGGTTTCATCGGACGACGCCTCATCGAAAAGTTGCAGCGCGATGGCGTCGAGGTGATCGCGCTTGCGCGAAACGCGCCGCGCGATTTGCCCGGCAGCGTGCGCGTCGCGCGCGGCGACATTCTGGAACCGGATTCGCTCGGCGATGCGGGCGCGGGCGGTGATCGGCTCTATCATCTCGCCGCGTTGATTACGTTCGATCCGCGCCGCCGCGCCGAACTCGCGCGCGTGAACGGGCAAGGCACGGCGAATGTGCTGTCCGCCGCGCGGCGGTGGAACGTGGCGCGTACCGTCGTCGTGAGCAGCGCGTGCACGATGGGATTGGCGTACCAACAAGACCACATTCTGAATGAGGATTCGCCGCTCGCGCCGGAGTTGATCGAAAACAATCCGTACTTGGAAAGCAAACTCGCCGCCGAACGCGCGGCGGCGGACGCGTCGCGCGAATGTCACGTTGCCATCGTCAACCCGACGACGGTGTACGGTCCCGGCGATTGGTCGCTCAACTCCGGCACACTGGTTTTACAGGTCGCGCGCGCGTTCGTGTTGCCGTTGCCGCCCGGCGGCAGTAATGTCGTGGACGTGGACGATGTGGTGGACGGAATTATCGCAGCAGGCGAGCGCGGCAAATCGGGACGGCGTTACATTTTGGGCGGCGAGAATTTGTTGTTCGCGCAAATCTTTGCGACAGTCGCGCGCGTCGTGCAGCGTCGTCCGATTCTGATTCCGCTCCCGGCGTGGATGCGCGCGCCGATGACGCTCGCCGCGCGTATCGCCGGGCGATTGACCGGCAGTCGTTTTCTCACACCGCAAATCGTCGGCGATTTATTCGCGTTCAAGTTTTATTCCAGCGCGCGCGCGCAAGGCGAACTGGGTTGGTCGCCGCGCTATGCGTTTCGCGAAAGCGTGGAACGCGCGTGGGAATTTTATCGACGCGCGCGACTCGTTTGATGCTAATGGAACGAAATCGAATTTCCGCGCAAGCGGTGAGAACCGCGAATCGAGAATTTTACGACGCAGTCGCCGATCAGTACGAGGAGATCGATGGGCGGCGTTCGCCGGAATTGGAAACGTGGCTGCGCGGCAATCTTTCTGATTTACGCGCGCGCGCGCCCGGCGGAGCATTGCTCGACATCGGCGCGGGCAGTGGACTCGTGACGCGCTGCGCGGAGGGATTGTTCGCGCGGCGCGTCGGCATCGATCTGTCGCCGCGAATTCTTGCCGCGCATCGCGCGTGTTTCGATTCCGGCGCGGCAGCGGATGTGGAGCGTCTCCCTTTTCGCGACGCAAATTTCGATGTCGTGACGTGCTTCGCGGTGCTGCATCACTTGTACGATTTTGCTGGGCTGGTCGCCGAAGTCAAGCGCGTGCTCAAACCCGGCGGAATATTTTATTCCGATCACGATCTGGATCGTGGCTTTAGCAAGCGATTTCATTTTCCGTTGTCGGTGTACCGCCAATTTCGCAACGCGCGCGCCAAGTATCAGCGCGCGTGCGGCGCGCTCACACCCGAGTTGTACGATCTGACGGAGTGGCAGGAACAAGGTGTGGACGCGCGGAATCTCATTCATCTATTCGAGCGCGCCGGGTTCTCAGTTCGCGCGCGTTTTCATTGGTTTGGCTTGATTCCGACGTTTGATCGGTTTGTGGGCGCGCGTTTTCAGGCGCGTGGTTGGTCGCCGTTGTTGTCTGTTGTCGCGATCAAGGACACGTTGTGAATTACGTTTTGGTCATTGTCCAGGGACTCGTCGGCATCATTTGTTTTACGATGCCCGGTCTCGCGCTCTTGTCGTCGTGGCGTCGACGCCAGATACCGGCGCTGCCTGGCGCGTTCGTTCTGGCGGCGAGTTTCGTGCTGTCGTCCATTCTGATCGCGGGCTGGGAATTTGCCGCGCTGAATTTTTTCGATTCAGCCGCCGCGCGCGCGCTGACTTGGTTATTCGTCGTCGCAATTTTGCTGTATACGATCTTTGGCGGTTGGAAGATCGGGTTGTCCTATTGCGCGCCGATCGAGTTGTGGGAACGTCGCGCGTTCGCGCTCATCATAGTCATTGTGATCGGATGGCTCTTGACGATGCCGTTGTCGCCGTATCCGAGTCAGAGTTGGCTGCAACTGGGTGATCCGCCGAACTATTATCACGTCGCCGCAAATCTGGTCGCGGGCAAGGGCTGGCAGCCGAATTATTTCATCGGCGATTATTTGAATGGCGCATTATCGTACGTGGCCGCGCAGCCGATCCTCGTTCTCGTCACGACATTTTTCTTTCAGATATTCGGCGTGAATGGGTACTCGTTGTACGTGTACGACGCGCTGGCGGGCGGGATTCTGATCTACATGCTAGCGGCGTTTGTTTGCTGGCGACCAAGCGACGAAGCAATTAGCGGCAAGCGAATCTTTTTTTCGACATTCGGTTTCGCGTGCTTGCCGAGTTTTTTTATCCTGCTTGGCTTGGGGGTTGTCACCGCGCCGGGCGCGTTGGCGTTTGCGACGTTCACTGTAATTTGGATTGCGCGCGGCGCGCCGCGCGGACTGAGATACTTGATTTCTGTGGCGGCGGCGGTTTTCCTTTTGTGGGTGCGACCCGAAGCCGCGCTCTTGGCGATTCTCTTGATCGTCGGCTGCGGTGTTCTCAATGGGTTCGCGACAGCGCGGCGCAGTCGCGCGGCGCAGGTAATTTGCTTGCTCGGGTTCTTGATCGCGTTGGTTTTATTTTGGGCGAATCTTCCGATCATCATGGATGCCGTGCCGGCGTCGCTCCAGAGTCTGGGGATCTTTTTCATGCGATTCGATCCCGGCAGTGAACAATTCGTTCAGATGTACGTTCCATACTGGGAACTGAATCGCAAACTTAGCCAGGTGAATCTTGGCACAGTATCGTTTGATGCGATCAAGAATAGCGCGATTGGGTTGGAATTGTACGCGCACCCGGCTGCCTTTCTTGGGTTTTTGATTGTGGAATTAGGCAACACGGCGACGGTGCTTGTGCCCGCGCTTAGTTTTCCAGAAGATTATGCGCTCTCTCCACTGTTGGCATTGGCGATTCTCGGCGCGCTCGCCGCGCTCGCCTCGATGGACGCGGCACACAGATTGATCGTCGCGGTACTCGTCGCGTTCTTGTTGTGTCTCCCGCTGCTCAACTTTGGCGCGGGGATCAGGCATTACTTGATGATCTCGCCGGTGCTCGTCGCGCTGGCTTTGCGGTCGGTCGTCCAAAATTGGCGAAGGCGTGTTCAATATTCCGCGACGCCGGTTCGTCGTCCGACAATTTGGATCGCGGCAGGTTTGATGTGTTTGATTGTCGCGTTGGATTTTTCGCGGCTGGTTGCGATTCGGCTGGCGGCGGAGAACCAGAGTTACGCGCCGATCCTGCGCGATATTCAATTGATCACGCCGCCGAACGCGCTGATCGCGTCCAGTTATCCGCAGTTGATTACGTGCGTTACCGGTCGCCCGAGCGTGGGGACGACGTGGTTGGCGGAAGATGTCGAACTCGTCGTCAAGAAATACGCGCCGGAGTTTATCTTGGTGGACAACGCGCGCGATGGTCCCGCTAACTACACGCTCTTGACAAAAAAGAATGGCTTGACGATCTCAGGGTACGTCCCTGTGATTCACAACGAGACGCAGCAATACATTTTGTTTCGCGCGATTTCTTCAACGACATCGAGCGCGGATTGATGATGATAGGATTTGGAGTGTAGGAAATGAAAATCTTGTTGCTTTCGGCGCCCTACTTGCCCGAATATATGCGAAACGCGCGCTGCGATTTTGTGTCGCTGTCTGCGACGCAGTGGTATCCGATTTTGCTCGGCTACTGCGGCGCGTATCTCGAAGGGCAAGGGCACGCGGCCAAATTGATCGACGCGCCCGCGCATTATCTCGATCATGACGCGACGCGCCGCATCGTGCGCGATTATCGTCCCGATTTGCTCGTCCTTTACACCGGCTATATGAGCGAAGAGAATGATCTCGCGTTCGCCGATCCGCTGGTCGAAGAACTGGGTTGCGCCGCGGTCATCGTCGGTCCGTACGCGTCGATCAACCCGGAGCAAACGCTCGCGCGCGCGCGCGTGATCGACAAACTTGTCGTCGGACAATTCGAGCACCCGGTCGGCGAATTGGCGGCGCGACGCGCGCCCGGCGAGATCCGCAATCTCTTGATCAAGTCCGAAAATAAAATTGTCGCGAATCCCGCGCGTCCGTATCTGTCGCGCGCCGAACTTGATGCGATTCCGTTCGTCTCGCGCTTTTTCAAAAATCAAATTGACATTCGCCGCTACAAAACGCCCTCCGAATATTTCCCGTTCATGGACATGATGGTCGGGCGTGGCTGTCAATGGGGGATGTGTACGTACTGTCTGTGGGTGCACACGTACGTCAAAGGGATGACGTACCAGACGCGCAGCATCGCCAACGTGATTGAAGAATTTCGTTTCATCGTCAAAGAGATGCCGCAGATTCGTTCGGTGATGCTACAAGACGATACGTTCACCGAAGAAATCGCGCGCGAATTTAGCGAAGCGAAAATCGCGGCGGGGATCAAGTTGCCCTGGTCGTGTTACGCGCGCGCGAACATGAGTTACGACGCGCTTGCGTTGATCAAGCGCGCAGGTTGCCGCAATTTGCACGTCGGTTACGAATCGGCGGACCCGGAGGTGTTGAAGCGGATCAAAAAGGGATTGTCGGTCGAACGGATGACGAAATTCACCGCCGACGCCAAACGCGCGGGCTTGCGAATTCACGGCGATTTCGCGCTCGGTTTTCCGGGCGAAACGCCGGAGCGTGCGCGCAAGACAGTCGAGTGGGCATGCCGGATGAACCCGGACACCGCGCAATTCCAATTGATGATTCCATTTCCCGGCACGCCGTTTTACGACGAGATGCGCGCGAACGGTTGGCTGAACGACGCGGGTCAACCGGATATGCCGCAATTCACCAACGCGCAGATCCGCGCGATGGCAAAGCGCGCGTATCGCGCGTTCTACTTCAGCCCGCAGTATTTTTGGAAAAGCGTCCGCCATCCGTACGAACATTTCTTCGGACGCCTCAAGACGATCAGTCGCGCGATTCCGGCGATACTGTGGAAAGAGTGGCAGGTCTGAGGAGGTAAATCGCGATGAAGCGTTTTGTTGTGCTGACCGGAATTGCGCTGATCATTTTCGGCGCGATGTTCTACGTCGTCGGATCGCTCGCGCGCGATCGCGCGCTGGCGGATGCTGACCGCGAACTCGTTGTGCGCGCGCAGTTCTTTGCGAACGCGCTCGACCGCGTGTTGCAGCAGCGGATGATGCAAACGTTCACCTACGCCGCGCTGCCGTCGCTGCGCGGTTTTGCCGCGTCGGAAGAAACGACGCGCGACGCGCGCACGGCGGTCGCGCGCACCGAACTCGCCGCGCTGGCTTCGGCGGATCCGAATATTCACGCCGCGACGATTGTCGACGCGCGCGGCATCGTCATTATGACCACCGACAATGCGATGTACGCGGATTGGCGCGCGCGTTTCTTCGTCGGCGAAGCGCTGCGCGGACATTTGTACGCGTCCGCGCCCGCGCGCGAGCCGGATGAGATCGCGCAGTTCTACAGCGCGCCGATTCTCAACAACGCGGGGGAGATCGCGGGCGCGCTCGTCTTGCGCGTCGACGCGCAGGAAATGTGGAACGCGCTCGACGCGCCGTACGGCGTGATGCTCGTGGACGAGTTCGGCGTCCGGATCATGGATCGTTCCTTCACGCAACTTTTTACCGCGCTCGCGCCGCTGCCGGTCGACATCGCCGCCAAACCGCTCGCGGAAAAACGGTACGGCGCGGAGATCGCGCAAATTCGCGCGACGGAATTGAACGACTTGGCGGAGGTCGTCAAGCGCGGCGGCGCGGCGCAAGTGGTGTATCGCGACGCGAAAGGGCGCGCCGTTCACGCGGCGACGCGGCGCATTGCGACGAATCCCTGGACGGTGATTGCGTTTGAAAGTGAGGACGATATTCTGTTGCCGGTGCGCCAAACGATGTACTCACAGATTGGTTTAGCGATTGCCTCCGCGCTGATCACGCTGGCGATGGTCTATATCGCGCAGTCGGCGATTGCTGCGCTTGAGAAAAAACGGTGAAACCGCGCGCGACGATTTTGCTGCTTGCCGCGTTGTTGAGCGCGGGCGTGTACCTTGTGTTCGCGGTGTGGCGCGGCGTCGTCGGCTTTCCGCTCGATGACGCGTGGATTCATCAGGTCTACGCGCGTAACCTCGCGACGCGCGGTGAGTTGGCGTTCTTCGCGGGACAACCGAGCGCGGGTTCCACATCGCCGCTCTGGACGATCCTGCTTTCCATCGGTTATCTGCTCCATCTCGATTTCCGCGCCTGGACATATTTGCTCGGCAGCGCTTTCCTCGCCGCGAGCGCGCTTTTGATTTCACGCTTCACGTTTCACGCAACACGCAGCACGCATCCTTCGACTGCGCTGCGCTCCGCTCAGGACGTATCACGCCTTGCGCTTCCCCTGTTCTTTCTCTTCGAATGGCACCTCGTCTGGAGCGCGGCAAGTGGAATGGAAATTCCATTATTCATTTTTCTTTCGCTGCTTTTGCTCGAACGCTTGTACGCGCGCGCAAACGCAGGGATACTGGGATTGCTCGCGGGCTTGCTCACGCTCACGCGTCCCGAAGGCGTCGCGCTGGCTGCGTTGGTAGGCGTCGGATTGCTGGGACAAAAGATCGAACCGCCAAGATGCGAAGAACGCAAAGAAAGAAAATTGGATCGTCTTCGCGTCCTTTGCGCCTTCGCGGTTCAATTCGGTATCGGGTTTGGTCTGGTCCTCGCGCCGTACGTTGTGTTCAACCTCGCGACAAGCGGCACGCTTTTGCCCAACACCTTTTACGCCAAGAGCGCGGAGTACGCGGAAGTGTTTGCGCGCGCGCCACTCGTCGCGCGCTGGCTCGAATTGTTGTTCACGCCGTTCATTGGCGCGCAGATTTTGTTGATCCCAGGATTGATTTACGGCATAATCGCGCTCGCGCGTGAACGACAGTGGCGCGCGTTGATCCCGTTTGCGTGGATTTTGCTCTTGCCCGCGCTGTACGCGTGGCGTCTGCCGGTCGCGTACCAACACGGTCGCTACGAAATGCCGATCATTCCGTTCATCGTGTTGTACGGCGTTTGGGGTACTAGCGCGCTGCTGACACGCGTGAGGAATTTCGTCGCGCGCGCGACGTGGACGCTTTCGATTGCCGCGACGCTGCTCGCGTTCTGGCTGATCGGCGCGGCGCAGTACGCCGTCGATGTGGCGATCATCGACGGCGAGATGGTGCAGTCCGCGCGCTGGATCGCCGCCAACGCGCCCGCCGACGCGGTCGTCGCCGCGCACGACATCGGCGCGCTCGGCTATTTCTACGCGCGACCGTTCATCGATCTCGCGGGGCTCGTGTCGCCCGAAGTGATTCCGTTCATCCGCGACGAAGATCGCCTGCGCGAATATCTTTTCTCGCGCCAGGCGACCTTCGTGGTGGTGTTCCCCGGTTGGTATTCCAAGTTCGACGCGGATCCGCGTTTTGTGCGCGCGTATCAAACGGATTGTGCGGCGACGCGCGCGGCGGGGGAGAAGAACATGGTGGTGTACGAAATTCGCTTGACAGGAGAGAAATAGGACGTATAATTTGATCTGAGCGAGGTGAGCGCATGATGAACTATCGAATTCGTTTGGTCTTGGAGCCGAATCCAGGCGGCGTGTTCACAGTGACGAGCCCCGATGTGCCCGGTTTAGTCACAGAAGGGAGCACGGCGTCAGAGATACAGGCGAATGTGCAAGACGCGTTGGAGGCATTGTTCGAAGCGTGGGCAGAGTTGGGCAAGCCAATTCCATCGGCTTTACAACCGCTCGTTCTCGATCACGCGCAAACGATCGAGACCTTGGTCACTGCCGCATGAAATATCGCGATGTCGCGAGGCGGTTGCGCGAATTAGGATGTCAAGAATTGGCGCGCGGCAAAGGATCTCATTGCAAGTGGTACAATCCGACGAATGGTATGCTGACCAGTGTGCCAGATTGGGGGAGCAAAGACCTGGCGCCAGGAACTGTCCGCGCGGTCATTCGCGAACTTGGAATATCACGTGAAGAATTTGGATCAATCAAGTAGGGATGTTCGACCCTGGCATGACTGTGGCGTGCTTCGCCACAGCCACGTTCCCGCCAGGGCAAGTGTTGAACGCCCCTACGTATTTTTTAAGACGCTGCCAATAAACTCACGCTGCCCTCGCACGAACTCTTCAATCTTCATCGCGCGTTTCCCCGCCAACTGAATCTCGCGCAAAACCAGAACGCCGTCGCCGGTGGTGACGGCGATTTCTTTTCCCGATTGAATCACGCGTCCTGGCGCGGCGTCGGTTTTTCTTGGCGATGCTTCCGCGCGTAAAATCTTCAACGGCGCACCGTTCCAAAACGTGTACGCCGAGGGCCACGGATTGAACGCGCGCACGCGTCGCGCGATTTCGATGGCGGAGCGCGTCCAATCAATCAGCCCTTCCTCTTTTTTGATCTGCTTGAACATCGTCGCGCGCGAGTGATCTTGCGGCTGCGGCGCGATTTCTCCGACGAGGATGCGCGGCAGCGTTTCGATCATCAATTCCGCCGCGAGGTTCGCGAGTTTCGGCGTGAGCGCGCCGGTCGTATCGTCGTCCGCAATCGTGATCGCGCGCTGCGCGAGAATCGGTCCCGTGTCGAGTCCTTCGTCCATCTGCATCAGCGTAATGCCGGTCTCCGCATCGCCCGCGAGAATCGCCGCCATAATCGGCGCAGCGCCGCGATGGCGCGGCAAAAGCGACGCGTGCGTGTTGACGCAGCCGCGTGGCGGAATCGCCAAAACGTCGCGCGGCAAGATCAAACCGTACGCTGCAACAATGATGAGATCGGGCGCGCGCGCGCGCAGTTGCGCGATGTGTTCCGGCGCGCGCAATGTCGGTGGTTGAAAGATCGGCAAGCTGCGCGCCAGCGCGAGTTGTTTGATCGGCGAGGGCTGCAGTTGCTTGCCGCGCCCGGCGGGTTGATCGGCGCGCGTGTACACGCCGACGATTTCATGCGACGTGCGCGTCAGCGCGTCGAGAACCGGTGCCGCGAATTCGGGCGTGCCCATGAAGACGAGGTGAGACATTTGTCCTCCGAGACCTCACAGGTTTCCAGAAACCTGTGAGGTCTATTGTAGCACAAAATTCGATTTCCGTTTTCCTGCAACTGCAAGTATAATGGCGGCGGGAGGGGGAAATGACTTTGAATCCATACAAGGTTCTCGCGGAACGTTTGGACGCGCTGCCAAATGGTTTTCCGCCGACGGACGACGGCGCGGAATTGCGCTTGCTCGCGAAATTGTTCACGCCCGAAGAAGCCGCGCTTGCCGCGCAATTGCGTTTGACGCGTGAGACGCCCGAGCAAATCGCCGCGCGCATCGGCGGCGACGCGGACGCGCTGGCAAAGCAACTCAAGGCGATGGCGCGGCGCGGGCTCATCGGCGCGGGACGTGCGGAAGGTGGCATGGGATACTGCCTGCTGCCGTTCGTCGTCGGCTTTTATGAAATGCAGGGCAGCACGATGGACGCCGAGTTCGCGCGCTTGTTTGACGATTATTATCGGCAGGCGTTCGCCAAGGCGATGAACGCCGCGCCGCCCGTGCATCGTGTTATTCCCGTGAACAAGACGGTGCAAATGGATGTCGAGGTGCAGCCGTTTGAGAGCGTCGCGGAAATTGTGAATAGCGCGAAAGCATGGGGCGTGCTGGATTGCATTTGTCGCAAACAAAAAACGCTGGTCGGCGAGCCGTGCCAGCATCCGGTTCAAATGTGCATGGCGCTGAGCCAAATCCCTGACACGTTTGCGTCCACTCCAACGATTCGCGCGCTGACGCGCGAAGAGGCATTGGCGACTTTACGACAGGCGGCGGAAGCGGGCTTGGTTCATCAAGTCAGCAACAACCAACGCGGCTTGTGGTACATTTGCAATTGTTGTACCTGTTCGTGCGCGATTTTGCGCGGGATGGCTGATCTCGGAATGGCGAACGTGGTCGCGCGTTCCTCCTTCGTCAATCGCGTGGACGACGCGTTGTGCATCGGCTGCGAATTGTGCATCGAGCGATGCCAGTTCGACGCGTTGACGATGGACGACCAAATCGCGCGCGTCAACGAGACGCGCTGCGTGGGCTGCGGCGTCTGCGTGCTTGCGTGCGATCAAGACGCGCTGCATCTCGCGCGGCGTCCCGCGGATCAAGTTTTGCCGCCGCCGGTCACGGAAGCGGACTGGCGCGCGGAACGCGCGGCGGCGCGTGGGATCAGGTTGGATGCGGTGATGTAAACAAGACCCGAAGGGTTTCCAAAAACTCTTCGGGTCTCTTCATTTCTGCGGCAGCCGCACCCGTGCCATCATCAACGTATCCACGTATTGCCCGTCGCGGAACGCGTAGCCGATTTGCGTCCCCTCAACTTGAAAGCCGAATTTCTTGTACAATTTGACCGCTGGTTCGTTGTCGGGATACACGCCAAGTTCGAGACGAAAGAGGTTGAGCCACTTGTCGGCGAGATCGATCGCGGCTTGCATCAGCGCGGTGCCGATGCCTTTGCCTTGCCAATCGTCGCGCACCATCATGCCGATCTCGCCGACGTGACGGCGGCGCGGCGCGTTGGGGCGCGTTTGCAACCCAATTTGCCCGACGACTTGTCCGTCTACGCACGCGACGAGACTGTAAAACCCCTCCGGCGGTTCCGCGATTTTTTTGCGCCATTGCTCGACGGAAGGGAACGGAATTTGGAGCGTGCCCCAGATCACTTTGGGGTAGGTGAAAATTTTGGTGATCGCTTCGTAGTCGCTCGGTTCGGCTCGACGGATGGTGAGGTTCATGGTTTTCTCCTTGGATTATTCCGCAAACCAAATCTTCCCAAGCCGCCGCGCTTCGGCTTGACAAAATTTCTTGACCTCCGACCATTGAATTAGCGCAAGCACCGTTGGTTCTTCCTGCTGATCGGCAATGTCAAAGTCAACCAAGGCGGTTAGCGTTCGCATCGGGAACGTGCGCGAGTTGGGGTATTTTGCTTCAATGCGCGCGAACAAATCGTCGAGTGGAATGTGCTGCGCAATCGCGTAGATGTCGTAAAAATCTTTTCGCATTCCGCGTCCAGCGATGGCATCCAATTTCATCAGTCCGATGTCGGCTAAACTCGCGATTTCGACTCCAACGACAGACTCGGTTGGCGCGAGGAGCGGATAGCCGTAACTGAAAAAACTTGCCGCGACACCATCCGCTTCGAGAACCAAGCCCAGGGTTGAATCTTGGTGGATGGCGAGCGTATGGCTTTGCAGCGACAAAACGATTTGATGCCGCAGAGCATCGTTCAGCGTTTCGATATTGGCAAACAGATCGAGGTCTTGCGAAATGCGGTGTCCCAGACGCAACGCCAATGCCGTGCCACCCGCAAGATAGAACGGATGCAGTATTGCGAGCGCGCCCAAGACCTCTAACAATTTTCTGGTTTGCGGCAAAACCGCTTCCCAATGCGGCGATTCTAATTCGCCCATATTCTTTCTCCGCGCTGATAATCGGTGAGTTGAAAGTAGCAAATCCAAAATTTAAAACGACGGCGCGGCAGACAACGCCATCCTGCGCGGCGCACCCAGTCTGCCAGCCGTTGACTGCCATAGCGCGCGAACAGCCAGCGCAATTCCGCGCGGTCGCCCCACGCGAGCGTCCGTTCGATGATCGTGAATGCGTTACGTTCCGGCTCGAGTTTCTCCAGATCGTACTCTTGGAAAAATGGGCGGAGCGTTGTCGGGATTCCAGTCGTGGTTGTTTCAAGTGGTGGCATCAGTTGCCTCGTAAATTCATTATACCGCAGAGCGACGGAAAACAAAAGCGCGCATTTGGTATTTGCCCCGCGTCGTGGTAAAATCGGCGCACCTTGAAATTATCGGAGTCAGTGTGCCTCCCAAACCCAAACGCTGGCAAATTGCGCCGCGCGTCTCGTCGCTCGTCGTCGCGCGTTTCCCCAATTTGCATCCACTCGTCGTTCAAATCTTGTACAATCGCGGCATCACCGCGCCCGAACAAGCCGAAACGTTCCTCGCGCCCGACGCGCTGATCGGCAATCCGTTTCAGATGCGCGGCGTGAACGAAGCAATTGATCGTCTGCGCCGCGCGATTCGCGCGGGTGAAGCGATTGCCGTCTACGGCGATTTCGACGCGGACGGCGTGACCGCGACCGCGCTGCTCGTCCAGGTTCTGAAATCGTTAGGCGCGAAAGCCAAGCCGTACATCCCGCATCGTGTTGATGAAGGGTACGGCTTGAATCTCGAAGCGTTGCAACAACTGAAAGACGAAGGCGCGCGCGTCGTCATCACCGTGGATTGCGGCGTCCGTTCGCTCGACGAGGTCGCGTTCGGCACGCGGATTGGCTTGGATATGATCGTCACCGATCATCACGCGCCAACCGATGCGTTGCCCGACGCGTTCGCGGTGATCGATCCGAAACAGCCGCAGTGCCAATATCCGACGAAAGAATTGTCGGGCGTGGGCGTCGCGTTCAAACTCGCGCAAGCGCTGCTGCGCGTCAACGACCGCGTCCCGCTGAAAAATCAAACTCCCATTTCCGAAGACGCGCTCCTCGATCTTGTCGCGCTGGGCACCGTCGCCGATCTCGTTCCGCTGACGAACGAAAACCGCGCGCTCGTCAAACGCGGCATCGCGCGCTTGCGGCAATCGGAGCGACCGGGAATTCAGTCGTTGATCCGTCACGCCGCGATCAAGCCCGAAATGCTCGACACCGGCAATATCGGTTTCACGCTCGCGCCGCGGCTCAACGCGGCCGGTCGGCTCGAACACGCGTTGATGGCGTACGATTTGCTCACGACGATTTATCCCGACGAAGCGGAGGCGCTCGCGCAAAAACTCGAAGCGACGAATCGCGAGCGCCAGCAACTCACGGCGAAACTGACGCTTCAAGCGCGCGATGTTGTCGCCGCGCGCGCGGATGACGAATCGCTGTTGTTCGTCGTCGATCCCGAATTTCTCGAAGGCATTGTCGGCTTGATCGCGAGTCGGCTCACGGAAGAATTTTATCGTCCCGCGATTGCGGTGCATCGCGGCGAATCCGAAAGCCGCGGCTCGGCGCGCAGCATCAGCGAATTCAACATCGTCGCCGCGCTCGACGAGTGCCGCGAGCTGCTCGTGCGGCATGGCGGACACGCGATGGCGGCGGGCTTTACCGTTCGCAACGAAAATTTGTCCGCGCTCGAAGCGCGTCTGCGCGCAATCGCGGCGCGCGCGCTCGCGCCATCCGAACTCGCGCCGACGCTAACCGTGGACGCGGAGGCGTCGTTGAGCGAGATGAACTGGGCGCTGCAAAAATCGCTCGAACAACTCGCGCCGTTCGGCTACGGCAACCGCGAGCCGATTTTCGTCAGCCGCAACGTCGGCGTGCGCGAGGCGCGACTCGTCGGCAGCGAGCATTTGAAATTGTTGTTGAGCGACGGGCAAATCGTGTGGGACGCGATCGCGTTTCGGCAGGGAAGTTGGATTGGCAATTTGCCGCAACGCATTGACGTCGCGTATCAACTCGACGCGCGAACGTGGAATGGCGAGAGGCGGTTGCAGTTGAATGTGAAAGACATCAAGCCGACGAAGGACGGATAATTCGTGCAGGGGGGCAGAGGTGCAGAGGGGCAGGGGAGTCGGAAAAAAGTGACAAATTCCAGAGAGTACCCCGCGCGTCCCATCCCCGGCGTCGGCGTCATCGTTCGCAAAGACGACGCGATTCTTTTGATTCAGCGCGGCAATCCACCGCGCCGCGGTGAGTGGGGCATTCCCGGCGGCGCGGTCGAAATCGGCGAGACGTGGCGCGACGCGGCGCGGCGCGAAGTGCGCGAAGAGTGCGGCATCGAAATCGCGGTGGGTGAAATCGTCGACGCGATTGACGTCATCGTGCATGACGACGCGGGACGCGCGCAGTATCATTTCGCGATTGGCGATTTCGCGGCGACGTACGTCAGCGGGGAGTTGCGCGCGGCGAGCGATGTGCTGGATGCGCGTTGGGTACTGTTGAGCGAGTTGGACAAGTTTCCGCTGCCGGAAAAAACGCGCGCGGTGATTGAAAAGGCAGAGGGGAGCAGAAGGCAGAAGAAGGCGTAGATGGCATGAGAAGGCGGAGCAGGCGAAGACGGTAGCGAAGGCGCGCCTTCCTATCCTCTTCGCCGTCTTCGCCCTCTGATGCCTTCTTAATCCTTCTCATCCCTTCTGGTATTGCAATGAGACGCGATTTGTTATTTTCAGGCATCCTCGGTTTGCTCATCGGCGCGGGCATGTACGCGGGCGCGAGCGCGCTCAGCGCGCACATTCCGATTTTGTTGCCCGGCTTGATCCTGGGCGCAATTGTATTTGCGTTTTTCTTTGTTCTTGCGCTGATCGAAGTGCCGATGATGGTGTTTGGCTTGCGGCAAATGGCGCGCAGCCCTTCGATGCCGCGTCGATTGCTGGTTGCGGCGTTCGGTTTCTACGTCGCGTTTGCGTCGGTGTACGCGTCGGCGTGTGTACTGTTGACCGGACAAATCGCGTTTGGGCTTGTGATTGCGGCGATGTGTGTTGTGCGGTTGGTGAGCGGAATTTGGATCGGTGTCAACGAATGAACAACGAATAAACGAATGTGGTCGCGCGCGATTCGTTTATTCGTTTGAGATTCGTTGAGGCGAGGGTTGATGTTCACAGAATCGAACGGCGCGGTGACGTTCGCGGTCAAAGTGATTCCGCGCGCGAGCAAAAATCAGATCGCGGGAACCGAAGGGGACGCGATCAAGATTCGTTTGAACGCGCCGCCGGTCGAGGGCAAGGCGAACGACGCGCTGATCGAATTTCTCGCGGACGCGCTCGGCGTGCGGCGCGCGCAAATCGAGATCATCGTGGGGCAAACCGCGCGGCGCAAAATTGTGCGCGTGCGCGGCGTGACTGCGCGCGCGATTGAGGAAACGCTGAAATAAAAGAACGGAATGCAAACTGATTACACTTTTCGGTATCAACGCCTTGGAGTGACCCGCCTTAACCACTTGGCAGTGGAACAAACTCTAGATCAGCCCTTCCTTGATCGCAATCGCGACTGCCTGCGCGCGATTACGCGCGCCCAGCGCTGCCATGAGCTCTTCGATCCGGCGCTTGACCGTGCTTTCGCTCCAATGAATCTCCTGCGCGATTTCTTCGTTCGTCGCGCCGTCGGCAATGAGCGCGAGCACGCGAATCTCGTCCGGGGATAGGGGGTGTTCGCGGCGGACGTGCGCTTGCGCGAGCACGTGGAATTGTCGCAGCACCTGGTCGATCAGAGAGGGCGAGAGCAGGCGCTTGCCCGCGTGGACGAGCCGAATGGTTTCGACGACCGTTTCATCCAAACTGTTTTTCAGCAGGTACGCGAACGCGCCCACGCGAAACGCTCCGAGGATATATTCGTCGTTATCGTACGCGGTCAGGATGATGATCTTGACTTGCGGCGCGACGCGCAGCAGGCGCGACGCAATCTCGATCCCATCCGCGCCAAACATTCGAATGTCGAGCAGGATGACGTGCGGAGACAGCGCGCTCACCTTCGAGAGCGCGGAGGTCGCGTCTTCCGCTTCGCCGACGATCTGAATATCGGGATAGGAACAGAGCAGACTCGTCAAACCGCGCCGCACGATCGGATGATCGTCCACGATCAGAACGCGAATCTTGGCGTCGCTCGCGTTCTCAGCCATCGCTCAGTTCTCCCTCCGCGAGGGGCAAACAAAAGACGAGGCGCGTGCCTTGCCCGGGCGCGGAGCGCACCTGCATCTTGCCCTTGAGTCCCTTGATGCGCTCCTGCATCCCCAACAAACCCAACCCTTTGCCATCGCCGTTTTTCTTTGGCTGTGCCGAATCGAAACCCTGTCCGTTGTCTTGCACTGTCACCCAGAGTTGCGTCGAGGTGAAATCCAGGGTCACCGCGCATTTGCTTGCCTGGGAGTGCAACATGACGTTGTGCAGACTCTCTTCCACGAGCCGAAAAATGGCGATTTCGGTGGCGGAGGGCAAGCGTTGGGGCGTGCCCGTGAATTGCATTTCGCACTGCACGCCGGAGAGTTCTTGGAACGCGACGATGTATTTGGAAAGCGCGGGCGTCAAGCCCACCGCATCCAGGAGCGGCGGCTGCAGGTCGTAAATCGCGCGGCGCAGTTCGCGTTCCATTTCGTCCAGGATTCCGCGCAGCGCGTCCATGCGCTCGCTCGCGCGCGGCGGCAGCCCCTCGCCCGCGACCACGCGCGTGGCTTTGAGTTCCAGGCGCGCGCCGGTGATCAACTGGATGACGCCGTCGTGCATGTCGCGCGCGATGCGCGCGCGTTCTTCCTCTTGCAGCCGAATCGTCTTGTCCCACAGCGAGCGCAGTTGCTCCGCCTTGACGGCGATCTCATCTTTCGCGCGCGATAACTCCTGGGTGCGCTCCGCGACCTTGTGCTCGAGGTTCTGACTGAATTGTTTCACCTGGGTGTGCAGTTCGGCGTTCTTGATCGCGATCGAAGCCAAATCGCCGAATTGACTGAGCAGCCAGATGTCGTCGTCGTCGAAGGTCCTGCCGTCCGGATCGTTCAAGATGTCTATCCCGCCGATGATCTGGTTCTCCCATTTGAGCGGTACGCCGACGATGTGGTTCTCGGTCGCGCCCGGAAATGCCATCGAGTGACCGGGCCAGTTCCAATAGTCGTTGATGATCATTGGCTTGCCGGTTTGAATCACCTGACCGATCACGCCTTCGCCCAGATGCAGCGTGACGCCGGTCCAATCGCGCACGGCATTGTAACTGGCGGCGGTATGGATCAGTCCCTCGCGCGCGTCGTACAGATAGAGCAACCCGGCTTTGGCGCGCAATAACTCCGCGCCGCGACGTAAGAGCGCTTCCAACAGGGCGGGTGTTTCCAGGCGCGCGATAATATCCAGCGAGGTTTCGTGCAGCGCGATCATGGCTTCATACCGGTGTTTGGTTTCCTGAAACAGCCGGGCATTTTCCAGATCGCGTCGCGTATTCTCGATGCGCGTTGTCCACGCGAGGATGAGCCAGGCGACGAGCGGGAGGCCGATCGCAAACACGAGGAGGGCGCGGAGGAGCGCAAGCGAAGAGAGCGGGTGACCCTGAAGCCAAACTTGCTCGACCAGGGTATAACCCAATCCGATCACAGCGATCGACCACGGAATCGCCCAACGCCAATCGCGGATCCAAATATTTCGCGGCGAAGATGCTCCGGCTAGTTTTCGCACAGACGCTTGCGTTCCCATTTGTTCGGCAGTTCTTCGGGGTTATTATAACGCGTTCCGCCCATCAACGTCAATTCGGCGCGAGCGTCTTGGCTACCGCTTCTCTCAGCCGCGCTTTGTAAATTTTGCCGGTGGGCGTCTGCGGAAACGCGTCGAAAAACTGCACACAGTCCGGCACTTTGTAATCGGCGAGTTTGCCCCGGCAGAAATCTTGGATCTCGGCTGCGCCGATATGAGCGTCGGGCTGCGCGCGAATGCACGCGCAAGTTTTTTCGCCCAACACCGAATCGGGCACGCCGACGATCGCGGCTTCCAGAACCCCGGGACACGTGAAAAGCAAATCTTCGATCTCGCGCGGATAGATGTTGTAGCCGCCGCGAATAATCATATCCTTTTTTCGACCGACAATTCGAATCACGCCGCGCTCGTCCCGGCAGCCGAGGTCGCCCGTATAAAACCAACCCTCCGCGTCGAAAGCCGCGGCGGTCGCTTCGGGTTGCTTGTAGTATCCTTTCATCAAGCCGTAACTCTTGACGGCGATCTCGCCCACTTGCCCTTCGGCGACCACGCGCCGCTCGTCGTCCACCAGTTTGATCTGCACCCCCGACATGGCGCGTCCGACAGTTTGGGTCCGCTCGAACAATCCGTCCTCGACGCGCGTCGTCGTCAATCCGCCGGACGTTTCGGTCATGCCGTACTGCGGGTGAACCTGGATGTTCAGCGCGATCAGGCGGTGCAGCAATTCGGCGGGGACGGTTGCGCCGGCAATCAACCCGGTGCGCAATGAAGAAATGTCGTACTTGTCGGCGTTGGCAAGTTCTAGCGCGAAAACGGTTGGCACCGCGTATTGCGCCGTCACTTTTTCGCGCTCGATGATTTGCAAGACCGGTTCCGCCTTGAAGAGATCGACGAGGATGACTTTGGCGTGATTGAAGAATGCGCTATTCATGCAGAAAAGACCAATAATATGCGTAACCGGCACCAAAACCAGAAAGACATCGTCGCGGCTGACTTGAAATGGCTCGTAGGCGATGAGAGTCGTGCTGACAAAGTTCGCGTGTGTGATCATCGCGCCTTTGGGCTTGCCCGTCGTTCCCGACGTGTACATGAGAAAGGCAAGGTCTTGCGCGGGATCGATGTTCGCTTCGCGCTGTGGCTTGCCGCTGGCGGACGCGATCAGATCCGCGAAGCAGATTGCGTCTGTGGGAATATCTTTCTGCTCTCCTACCGCGATGACATGCCGCAATTCCGGCAGTCCGGGGCGCAGTCGTTGGATCATGGGCAGGTAATCGAAATCGTCAAAGTGCGTTGGCAGCAGAATCGCAACCGCGTCTGAATCGCGCAAGATGTGTGCCAGTTCGATCTCGCGATAGCGCGGATTGACTAGGACGATGACTGCGCCGAGGCGCAGGATCGCAAAATACGCAAAGACGAATTCGAGCCAGTTCGGCAAATCCAACGCGATCTTATCGCCTTTTCGGATACCAAGGTTGGTCAGCGCTTCCGCGAGGCGGTCTACGTGTTTGCCCAACTGGCGATAGGTCAGGCGCGCGTCGCCATAAACCAACGCTTCCCGGTCTGGGTTCGTTTCGAGGTTTGCCGCGAGAACGGAACCAATGGTTGTGAATGGCATTGAAATCCCGGAAAGACCTCACAGGTCTCCGCGACCTGTGAGGTCTCATGTCTATTCGTGCTTGTACAAGCCGCGCGCGGGATAGAGACCCACGTTGACGATCTTACCCTTTTGAATCTGATCGACGCGGACCTTGTTCACGCCTTCGATCTTGCCGGGCCCATAGGTGATCGGCGTCGCGCTCAACCCACCCGTGTCGAGATTCTTGATCTTGTAAAAACCATTTTCCAACACGTCGACGGGTTTCAACTTGTCCGCCGGGGTAGTTTGCATCGCCAGCCGGAGCGCCTCGGTTTGGATCATGGCTTCGAGCAAGCCGCCAACGTACATGACGTGAGTGACCTTTTTGGTGGGGCGATACTTGGTTTGCAGGTCGTTCAAGAACTTCATGCCTGGGGCAGGGTCGTCAAAGCCGAGGAAGCCCCCGCCGACGACATACCCTTCCGCCAAGTCCGCGCCCATCGCCGGGAGGAACACCTGGAGGTGGCTGGGCGTACCTGTGCCAAAGGTGATCTTGTATCCCCGGTTCGGTCCCATATCCAATCGCACCATTTCCTTGTAGGTTGGCTGCGAACCTGGGTTGATCATCACCCCAAGCGCGAGATCGACCTTGTTCTCTTTTAGCCACAGAAGTTGAGTCGTGGGTGGCGAGGTTGGGACGAGCGGCACATACTGCGCGCCCACGAACTCGTAGCCGATCTTTTCGAGATACGCGCGGAGTTCGGGAATCTCGATGGAATGCCCCATGGCGTTATCGGCGGTGAGATAGGCGACTCGCGGCTTGCGCGTTTCCTTCCAGTTTTCTTTGAACCAATCGGCGATGGCGGCGAGGTCATCGGTGTAGATGGGATAATAGGTGAAGATGGTCTTGGGCGGCGACAAGAGATAGGGTCCAGTCGCCATGCTCGTCGCGCCGACGCGGTCTTCATTCAACTTGTCCATGAGCGCCAACGCGATCGGCGATCCTGAGATCCGGTAGACCAGCATGTTCTTCGCTTTGAGTTCATCGTAGATGGACAGTGCTTTTTCCGGCTTGAGTTCGTCATCGCGCCATAGCACTTCGACCTTGACATCGGCGGGGAACTTTTCGGTTCGCCACGGCGCGAGCAGTTTGGTCTCATTCACATACTTGGCATAGTCTTCGAACGCGGCGAGAATCGCGGCGGAATCTTCCGCGTACGCGCCCGTGAGCGATTGGGTGCCGGAGATATAGACTACCTTCGGCGCGGAAGTCGGGGGCGGCGGAGGCGTGGCAGTCACAACTTTTTCGACAATCTGCGGCGTGCCGGCGACCACCACCGTCTCTTTGACGATTTGGGGTGGGGGTGTGGGCGCGGGTGGTGTGGCGCACGCAACCGCAATCAGTGCGATGATTGCAAGCCCGACGATGACCAGGAACGTGCGGTGGGTGGTACGTTTCGTGCTCATTCTTCCTCCTTTTTTGCTAGAGCATCCAGACCTGTCAGGTTTCCGGAAACCTGACAGGTCTTCCATCGAGTTCGTCGAAGATTCACAATGTTCTTCCTCTTTTTGTCTCCAACCGGAGAGTACGACACGAGTGTCTCGAATGCAATCACCTCCCCTCAATCCGCATCTTCAAACGAAAAGGGCCATAGCCGAAAATATGCTTTGATCAGTTCCCAACCGTGCGCCAGCCCTCGCGGCTCAAAAATGAGAAAGACGGCGATGACCAGACCGCGCATAAAAAGCGCCAAGGCGGCGGCGGCTTGCGGAGCGACCGCGGCGGACAAGATGGGGCCAACGATTGTGACCGCTTCGTCCAAGAGTTTGAGCGAGACTGCTCCAAAAATTGCGCCCACGGTACTGCCCATCCCGCCGACGATGAGCATGCCCAAATACCATACCGAATCCATAAAGGGGAACTGGTCTACGCTGGCGAAAGCGAAATAGTGGACGACCAACGCGCCGGCGACACCGGCATAGACGCATCCGACAAAGAATGCCTGTAATTTGTAACTCCACAAACGAATGCCCATCACCTCGGCGGCGAGATCGTTATCTCTGATCGCGACGAATGCTCTGCCCGCGCGCGTCCTTACGATGTTCGTCGCAAAAAATGTCGCGAGCAAGGTGATTGCCATGACCAGGTAAAAGTAACTGGCTTTGGTCTTGAAGACGAAACTGCCGATGGCGGGTTTGGGCACGGGCATCCCATCCGGTCCGCCGGTGATCGTGCGAAATTGGAGCACCAGCCAAATGATAATAAAGTGCGCGGCGATCGTCGCCATGATGAGGTAAAAGCCCTTGATCTTCAGTGAGGGCAAACCAAAGATCAAACCAGCAACGCCTGCGGCGAGCGCGGCAACGGGCAGAGCTGCCCAGAACGACCATCCCAGTTTCGCCGTCAAGATCGCCGAAGTGTACCCACCGACCGCCATAAAGCCAACGTGACCGATGGAGATCTGTCCGCAATATCCCGTTAGAATATTTAGTCCGTGAACGCTGATGATCGCAATCCCAATGATTGTCAGCACCGTCAGGATTTGATCGCTCGCAAAGAGCGGCAACACGACAAGCACCACGAGCAAGCCGAGCAGCCACCCCCACTGCTGCCGCGTGCGAATGAATGCCATGTCGAGAGCGTATGCGCTTTTCAGATTGTGCGCAAGTCGTAGAGTCATTTGTTCTAGATCCTCTCTATCCTTGCCAACCCAAACAGACCGTATGGTCTAAAGATCAACACGATGATGATCACGATGAAAGGAAAAACATTCGCCAGCCCGCCCCCCGGCAATAATGGATCGAGGTATCCCGCCGCGACATTCTCCAGCACACCCAGAATGATTCCGGCGACAATCGCGCCGCCGATCGAATTGACGCCACCCAGCAACACCACGGCAAACGCTTTCAAGCCGATTTGCGCGAGCGAAACCATTGCCCCAGAGACCGCGCCCAAGAGGATCCCGCCGACGACGCCGACGACGCTCGCAATCATCCATGAAACCGAAAAAACCACGGTGGCTTTGATGCCTAGACTTTGCACCACTTTGAGATCTTCCGCCGTCGCGCGCATTGCCAGCCCAAACTTGGTGTACCGAAAGAAAAGCAGGAGGATCACGATCGTAATGAGAGAAACGATCATGCCGATCAACGACTCGGGGGGAATGGACAGTTCCCCCACCTTGAGCGTGAAACTCGGCAATACGCCGTGATACGTCTTGTACTGTGCGCCCCAGATCAGCGTCGCCGCGCCTTCCAACATGCTTGCCAGCGCGATCGTCATCATGATGACGGCAAGTTCCGGTTGTCCGACCAGCGGGCGCAGCGTGAGTCGTTCGATTACCCAGCCCATGATCATCGCGACGATAATCGCCAACACGATGCTCGCCCAAATCGGCAGATTGAACATGACCAGGAAGGTGAATCCTAGATAGCCGCCGATCATCACGAAATGTCCCTGCGCGATATTGAACGCTTGGGAACATTTGAGGATGATCACAAAACCGATCGCAATCAGGGCATAGATCATGCCGAGGGCAGCGCCCGTGAGAACCAATTGCAGAAAAAAAGTCATGGAGGGGTTCCTTTCAAAGTTCCGTCGAGATTTTTCAGCGGTAGATTGAGCGCATGGTAGAACCGGGTGGCGTCTGCGTTGAGCGCTGCGCCCGCGGAATAACAAATCCGCGCATTGGATAAACCCAGGCGCGCTTTGATCGGACGGAACAGAATGGCATCCGCAAAACGATACAGCAAGCGATTGAACAGGGTCGGCTTTTGGTTTCGACGTGTCCGCTCGGCAAGTTGATCGCCGATCGGCTTGAACGCGCGGAACACCCAACGTTTGACCACATCGGCGCCGAGCAGCCGCGTCTGCACGGTGGCGGCTTGATTCTCCCAATAGCGCGTGCCGCGGATGACGATGCTGGGTTGAATCTCGCGGGTATCGCGCGAGTGCGTCTCCGGCTTTTCGATAAAGTTCAGCGTGCAAGTCGAAAGCAGATGGCACGCGAACCCAAAACATTGGTCCGTCGTCGAGACCGGAGGCAGCAAAGGGACGGCATTGTCGCGATGATCCCAGGGAGTGATGGCGAGCAGGCGTTCGGCATCGGCGCGGAGCGTCTGGAATGTGTGGGTGTGTCCCTGGGCGGCGTCCGTCGGGTAGACGAGCGCGCAAATATCGTCGGCGTTACCGCTTGCCACCTTCTGCTCGAACCGCCCCGCGTGTTCCTTGGCGGACTGTTCGCCCAATTGCACGACTTGGCGATATCCCAGCAGAAGCGGGTCTTGGTAATGCGCCAGCCCTTTGTAATTCCAATAGATCACCCGATTAAGCCGTGGGAGTTCCGCTTTGATTTCGATGATCTTGTCAACCTGTTCCTGATCTTCGACGATCGCAAAGCGCGCCGCAGCATCCGCGGCGATGAATTTGATCTCTGCGGCGGTCAGATCGGGATGCACGCCCACCGCCGCGCCATGATTCACGTGCGCCGCCAACTCGGCGAAATACCACGGCGGGGCATTGTTGCCGATAATGAGCAACTTGTCCCCATCGGAAAAACCCAGACAACTCAAACCGAGGGCAAGGTGTTTCACGTTCTCGTAATAATCGCGCCAGGTAAACGCTTGCCAGACGCCGTGGTGCTTGTGCCGCATGGCGCGCCGCTTGTCGCCATACGTCGCCGCGTTGTGCGCGAGCAACTTGGGAAACGTATCGTCCATCACGCGATCCATTTCTTCCTGCGATGATAATGTTTCACATCGCGATAACTCTTTTGTCCGCCTGCCGCCGATAGCCCCATGTAGAATTCCCGAACGTCGGCGTTATCTTTGAGTTTGTCCGCCGGTCCTTCCAGCACGACTCGACCATTCTCCATCACGTAACCATGGTGCGCGATGCCCAGGGCTGCCCGCGCATTTTGCTCGACGAGGAGAATGGTCATTTTTCGCTCGATGTTGATCCGCTGGATGATCTCAAAAATTTCTTGCGCCAAGAGCGGAGCCAGACCGAGTGAAGGTTCGTCCAAAAGCATCAGTTTGGGACGCGCCATCAGCGCGCGCGCGATCACGAGCATTTGCTGTTCGCCGCCGGACAAAAAGCCGCTGGTCTGTCGGCGTCGTTCGCGGAGCTTGGGGAACCAATCGTAAACCAGTTCCAGATCTTGCCGCACCAACGCGCGATCGTTGCGGCAGTACGCGCCGACGAATAAATTTTCTTCGACGCTCAAATGCTCGAGGACTCGCCGTCCCTCCATCGCCTGACTGATCCCCAGCGCGGCGATCTCTTCAGGACCATGACCGTCGATCCGTTTGCCATCAAACTCGACGCTGCCGTCCGTGATCGCGCCCTCTTCGGTCTTCAACATGCCGGAGATTGCCCGGAGGGTTGTCGTTTTGCCCGCGCCATTCGCGCCCAGCAGCGCGGCGATCGCGCCGTCTTGGACTTGCAGAGACACACCGCGCAACACCTGAATCACGCCCATGTACGCAACGTCAATGCGATTGACTTGCAACATTTTCGTCTAGTTCTCCTTGCCCAGATACGCGCGGATGACTTGCGGGTTGGTCTTGATCTCGGCAGGCGTGCCCTCGGCGATTTTCTGTCCAAAATCGAGGACGACAATTCGATCGGCAAGGTCCATTACCACGCCCATATCATGTTCGACCAGAACGATACTGCGGACGCCGTCTCTCAGGACCGGGGTATCCGGATAGGTTGCCCCCTGACCTTCGAATATGTCGAGGATAAAGCGCGCGATATCCTCTTTTTCCTCCAGGTTCATCCCCGCCATCGGCTCATCCAACAACAAGACCTTTGGCTCCAGCGCTAACGCCCTGCCGAGTTCGACGCGCTTGCGCAAGCCGTACGGCAAAACTCCGACGATCTTTTTTCGCACAGGCGCGATTTCCAAGAAATCGATGATTTCCTCAACCGTCTGGCGATGCTCGATCTCTTCCGCACGCGCCCAACCAAAAAAGAGCGCGCTGGTCAGCAAATTCTGGCGCATCAGCATGTGGCGCGCCGCCATAAGGTTGTTCTGAGTGCTCAATCCCGCGTAGAGCGCGATATTCTGGAACGTTCGTGCGATACCCAGTTTCGCCAAACGATCCGGGCGCAGGCGAGTTATTTTTCGTCCGTCGAAATAGATCTCGCCCCTTTGCGGTTTGTAAAAGCCATTGATGCAGTTGAGCAGCGCGGTCTTGCCCGCGCCGTTCGGTCCGATGATCGCCAGGATTTCGTGATCGCGAATCTCGAGACTGACGTCAGACAGCGCGCGGACGCCGCCAAAGTTCAGGGTCAGGCGGTCAATGCGTAATCTTACTCGTCGATCGGTTTCCACGTCTATTGCCCCTTAACTCGAACTAGCAAAAACCAACTGGAACCGCCAAGGCGCGAAGAACGCGAAGGAATGATTTTTTCTCTCTGCGTTCTTTGCGTCTTCGCGGTTCAAAACATTTTCGCCTACGCCTTGTACCACAGCAATAACTTGCTCTTTCCCACTTTCCTTGCGACCTCTGCAACTTCGCCCGCGTAAATGCAATGACTGACGCACGCGGCGGCGCACGCCGGGGGTCTGCCTTTATCCAGCCGGTCGACGCAGAGATCGCATTTCTGCGCGATGCCTCTTGATTCGTCAAACTGGATCACGCCGAACGGACACGCTTCCATGCACATCCGACACCCGTTGCACATACTCGCATCAATCAACACGACGCCATCCGCGCGCCGACTGATCGCGCTTTCGGGACACGCCGCCATACATTTCGGTTCGCGGCAGTGCATGCAATGCGTGACCGTGTAACGCAGTTGCGGCTTGCCTTCAATTATTTGTGGGGCATTGCAATAAACCGTGACCCACTGCGGACCCACCGGCAGATCGTGTTCTTGCTTGCACGCAACCGAACAGGACAAACAGCCGCAGCATGCCGCCCAGTCAATCGCCAACGCATATTCCTTAACCATTACTTGCTCTCCCGAAAATAGAACACAGATAGACACTGATGAACACTGATTTCATATCTGTGTTAATCTGTGTGAATCAGTGTCCCATCCTTTTTCATCCGAGTCCTGGCTTGCCGAAGGATGGTGTACGCAAGTTCATGGAGAATTCTCCTCGACGCGCGAGATGTTGCACAACAACACGCGCAGATTGCTCGCGCCCATCGCCGCATCCAAGCCCTTGGGATCGTTGTCCGTCAGAATATTCGAGTTGGAAATTGCCCAGCCGTGATCCGGCGTTTTCACTTCGGGGAACCACCACCCGTGTTGAATGGCAACGACGCGTTTGTCAATTCCCGTCGTGAGTTTCGCGCGCTGCTTGATTTTGCCGCGCGGCGATTGGATGTACACCCAGTCGCCGTCCTTGATCGCGTGTTTCGCGGCGGTATCGGGGTGCAGTTCGACAATCGGATCGGGATGCAATTCGCGCAGCCAGGGAATCATGCGATGCTCCGAATGGAAAAAAACCGGCGTGCGCGCGCCCGTGACGAGGATGTACGGATATTCCGCGAGCATCTCCGGGCGACTGACCGGACTTTCGGGAATTTCTTTGTACGTGGGGAGCGGATCGTAATTCAACTCTTTGAGAACCGTCGAATAGAATTCCACTTTCTTGGTTGGCGTCGAGAATCCCTTTTTTTCGTGCTTGCGATACGCGACGGGACCGCGCAGGAACGGCATTTCTTTGACATCGTCCCACTTTAGCCCCGCGGGTTTAAGGATCGCGTTCAAATCCTCTTCGACGTTCTCTGCCCAGTCTTCCTGTCCGACGCGTTTGCCGAGTTCGTGGAACATTTCAAAATCCGATTTGCATTCGCCGATCTGCACGATCTTTTGGCGCGGGAAGATATAGCCGTGCCGGAAAAAGAATCCGCCGAGATAGTCCGCCTCGAGCCAGGTCGCGGCAGGCAAAACGAAATCGGCGAGTTCGGCGGTCGGCGTCATGAAGAAATCGGACACGGTGAGGAACTCGACCGCGTTCAGCGCGCGATACACTTCCTGCGCGTTCTCGCGCGTGACGACCGGGTTCGATCCGTGAATCATCATCGCTTTGACTTGGTACGGTTTGCCGGTGAGGATCGCGTTCCACACCATTTTCGGCGTGATCACATTGATACGCGCGGCGAGTCGGAAAATGTCGCCGCCAAGCATCTTGGCGCGCTGTTCCGCCGTGAGCGCATCGTGCTTGGCGAACTGCCCGATGTTCTGCGCTTTCGGCGGCGTGTAGAATACATTGCCGCCTTGCGCGTCGAGATTGCCGGTCAGCGCGACCAGGTAAATCAACGTACGGTCGTTGTCGATGCAATTGATCGATTGCTCGATCGCGACGCCCCACTGAATCGCCGCGGGCTTGGTTTGCGCGAACAGTCGCGCGGCTTGTCTGATTTTTTCTTGCGGCACCCAGGTGATCTGTTCGACCTTGTCCAACGGATACTCACTCGCGCGTTGACAAAATTCATCCCAGCCGTGAACGTACTGGGCGACGAACTCTTTGTCGTACAATCCTTCCTGGATGATGACGTTCGCCATGCCGAGCATCAGCGCGGTGTCGGTACCCGGACGCAGTTGCAGCCACACGTCCGCGCGTCCGGCGAGATAGGTCAACCGCGGATCGACGACGATCAATTTCGAACCCTGGTTCAACACGCGCATCAAATTTTCGCCGGTGTATTCGTCGGCGTTGTTCCACACGACGTTGTTGCCCCAGACGATGACGCACTGCGGATCGCCTTCGTAATCCACGATCGGCAGTTTGCCGCAGACGGCGAGCGCGATCGCGACGCGCGCCAAGTAACACATGTAGCCCGCGCCCATCACGTTGGGCGTGCCGAGCAGATTCGCAAAGCGCGACAAGAACGATTCGAATTCGCGCGACGTGCCTTGCCCGAGGACGATGGATTCCGCGCCGAACTGGGCTTTATAGTCGTAGATTTTTTTGGCGATGGTATCGAACGCTTCATCCCAGCCAACGCGTTCCCATTTGCCTTCGCTGCGCTTGCCGACGCGCTTGAGCGGGTGCCTGAGCCGATCGGGATGATAGACGAGTTGTTTGAACGCGAGACCTTTACTGCAGATCGTTCCGCGATTCGTCGGGAAATCCGGATCGCCTTCGATTTTATCTATGACACCGTTCTTGACGGTGACGAGCACGCCGCAGCCGCCGTGACAGCCGCGACAATTACTGTGAACTATTTTTTCTTCGTTTGAGCCAATCGCGCTCACGCACGACCTCCGATTAAAAATTGCCAAAAATGGGGCGGATGGCTCGTCCGCTGATTCCCTGCGGGCGAGCCGCCCACACCACATGGCTTACTGGTACACGCCGTATGCGCGACCGGTCTCGATCATCGCGCGCAGATTTTCGGGTCGGGCATCGTCCACGACCGCGCCGGTTGAAAGAATGAATCCGCCGTCTGGCGCGACCTCGTCAATCAGTCGCCTGACGTACTCTTCCACTTGTTTCGGCGTGCCGGTCGCGAGGAGCGAGACCGGCACGTTGCCGCCGAAACACGCCCAACCGCCAAATCGTTTTTTCACCGCTTTCAGATCCGTCTTGTCGAACATCCATAGCGTTGTGCCTTTCGGAATGTCGGGATCGGCGATAATGTCTAGCCGCGAATTGTAACCGCCTTCGACGAACATCATCGGTACGACGCCTTCCGCGACGATGCCGAGAATCGTTTGCTTGAGCGAGGTCCAATAAAAGGTCTTGAAATCTTTTTCCGACATGAATCCATCCGCGCCTTTGTGGAGCGGAATCAGTACGATCGGTTTGCGCGCCCCGTTCGCCGCGCGCACCGCCATCTCGACCGCGAGCGGCGTTAGGCGTTCGCACGCCGCGATGATTTTTTGCGGCTGATGGAATTTGTCGACCATGATCGGACGCGTGCCGCGCAGCGTGTCGCCGAGCGTATCGAACGGCGCTTTGCTAAAACCGCTCGTCAGCGGTACCAGACCGAGCGCATTGACGATCGCGCTGTTGATCGCGCCGCACGCCTTCATCCATTCGAGCGCGGCGCATCCGGCTGCCAAGAGTTTCTCGAACGCCGCTTGTACTTCCGGATTGCCCAGCGCGACTAGCGCGCTGCCCATGAGGGGCCATTCGGTCAGATCGGTCAGCGCGGCGAGTTTTTGCCAGGGCGCGAGGTTTCCAAAAATGCGCGGGAGATAGTAACGCAGAAAATAATTCGTGGGGTCGGCGAGCAAAAGATCGTACTCGTCCGCGCGCATGTACTCGGCTTCGACGTACTGAAACGGCGCGGTGGGGGGAACGCCGTGGCGGGGCCAGCGGTACAGTTTCAGATCCAACAGCTCGAATGCCTTGGCGGGGCCGGCGGTCATCGCGCTTGCCAACGCGTCCGGCATAAAATCGGCGTTGAATTGTTTCATCGCCGCGCCGAGTTTTTCGTAATCGTACATCGCTTCTTCGACGGTCAACCCGGCGTATCTGATCGCATAAAAACCGCTGAAAAAATGGAGCGGCACGCGTGTGGGCTTGTTCAGTTGGATGGCGTCTCGAAACAGGCGCACGCGTTCTGTGTACGCGCGTGCGATCGCCGGGCTGGCGAATTGCGCGCCCGGCGGCGACGTCCAATCGTCGAAACGCGCGTTGAATTTTTCGGCGGGCGAAAGCTCGTCCCAGTTCTCAAGCCACATGGTCATGCTCCCACGCTTTCGCCAGCGCGACGGCGGCGATCGCATCCTTGCCGTACGCATCTGCGCCCACGTAGCCACGCACTTGTTCGTCCACGGTTCCGCCGCCGATCATGATCTTGACCCGCTCGCGCAAGCCCGCGGCTTGAATCGCCGCGATCGTTTCTTTCATCGAATCAAAGATGATGGTGAGCAAACCGCTGAGCGCGACGACTTGCGGTTGGAGGATCGCGATCTGCTCCACAAATTTTTCGGGTGGAACGTCGACGCCGAGGTCATGGACCTCAAAGCCGTTGATGTCGAGCATGAGCGCGACAATGTCCTTACCGATGTCATGAATGTCGCCCTGGACGGTGCCGATGATGACCTTGGCGCGTTTTTGGGCGGCGCTCGGGGATTGAAGGCGTGGCTTGACCTGCGCGGCGATTTGTTTCATCATTTCGCCCGCGAGGATCAATTCAGGGAGGAAGTACTCGCCCACTTCAAACCGCTTGCCGACAATTTCCATCGCGGCGCGGCATTCGTCCAGAATCGTCAGCGGATTTGCGTCGTCGTCGAGTCGTTGCTTGGTCAGCGCAAGCGCGTCGCCATCGCGCATTTCGACAATCGCAGCTACCAGTTCGTCAGTCACACCAGTCTCCTTCGACCGTGAGTCGCAAACGGATTGATTGCTGAACTAGGGCTAAGAAGTTTTATCGCTTAGACGAGAAATTGGTGAGTGAAAATGGAGAGGAGCGCAAGAGCGGATGAGAGACCATCTCGAATTTGTACTCTACTATACTCTCAATCGCCTATCCGCCGATAGGGAAAAAAGGTCAGTTTCCTGCTCCAAAAAGGTCAACCTGCTTCGACTGCTCGTATGCGCGCGCTATCGCAACATCGTCGCGGAATATTTCTGCAGAACAGTATCGGACAAGTCCGATTGATCGGACACTCCTTTGTAGCACGGCAGATTTATCTCCGTGCGGTTCCGCGGGCCAAGTTTCTGGGTAATTGTCCATGAACTTGCGTTCACCAGCGTTCCGATGAAAATGTGGCACGGGCGGCTCGCCCGTCGCAGAGCGATCCAGCGGCTCGCGCAACAGACCATTTTCAGGAGAGCGTTCCGATGAAAATGTTGCGCGGGCGGCTCGCCCGTCGCAGAGCGAGCCAGCGGCTCGCGCAACAGT